>CACPPV010000050.1 GCA_902635895.1 uncultured Bacteroidota bacterium | reverse complement strand
AACTGTTTCACTCAGTTTCACAGATGCTTTTGCATTTAAACTATCTCTGTGTTTAGAAATATTAGCATCTACAACAAGTCGAGTATCATTAAAATCAGTTTCTAGATCTATTACTTTTTCGCAACCTAAAAAAATAAAAATAAATAATATGAATTTTAATTTTTTCATTAAAAGTTAAAGTTATAAGTTACACTTGGAACTATTCCAAAAATTGAAAGTTGAATAGCCTCATTTTTTAATGTTTCACTATTTTCTCTAAAAAAAATAGAATTAGCGTTGTCTCTGTTATATATATTGTAAAAGCCAAAAATCCATTCGCTATTGTAGCTTTTAGTTTTTGTTGGTTTCAAGGAAACTGAAATATCAAGCCTGTGGTAGTTTGGTAATCTTTCTGAATTTCTAACACTATAGTTTGGAATATTTAAGTCCATAAAAGTATATTGACCAACTGGGTAATTAGTAGGCTGTCCAGTTTGAAAAATTAAGTTTGTATTTAAAGTTAATTTTTTTGAAAGTTTGAGATTTGATACAAAGCTAATATCATGTGTTTTATCATGAGGAGTGTAATACCATTGACCATTATTTATACCAGTTTCAAATTGAGTTCTTCCCTCTGTTTTTTGCTGAGATTTTGAATAAGTATACGCGATCCAGTAATTGTGATTACCAGTATTTTTTTTAAATAATATTTCTAAGCCGTACGCTCTAGATTTTCCTGCAAGAAGAATCCTTTCTACTGCTTCATTAGCAACCAAATCAGCACCATCTATATAGTCAAGTCGGTTTTTAATTTTTTTATAAAAAATTTCTGTTTCTAAATTAAATTTATTTTTAATTTTTGATTGAAAGCCAAGAGCCCATTGATCAAGTCTTTGAGGTTTTAAATAAGGACCGCTTGGTGTCCAAACATCCAGTGGTGCAGGTGCACTTGTATTTGAAATTAAATGTATGTATTGGTTTAATTTATTGTAACTAAATTTTAAAGAACTGTTGTTGAAATTATATGCTATATTAATTCGTGGTTCAATATTTCCATATTCTTTAATAGTTGTTTTGTCTCTATTATACTCAGCGATTGGATCAGCACCTTTGTATATACCTAATGTCCTATCAAAATAAACAGGATTAGATTCTAGATATGTGTTTAGCCCATTTTGTTTAAATCTTAAAAATTGATTGAACCTAAGTCCATACCTTAGAGATAGTTTTCGAGATATCTTTTGAATTACATCAAAATAGGCTGAATTTTCAAGAGCATATTTTTTGTTTAGGTTTTTATAATTTATTCCTGAGTTTTCAATTGGTTTTATTTCACCAGGATTAAATTCATAATAGATCGAATTCAATCCGTAGTTAAACTGAATATTTTCGTTAAAATAATTTTTTAAGTCGAATTTTATGTTCAGGTTTTTAATGCCAGAATTCCAGTTGAATCCAATAAAATCTAAAGTTAAACCATAATAATAATCACTGTAAATTAATGAAGTGTTAGAAAATGTTTTATCATTAATTAAATGATTCCATCTAAGATTAAATGTTGAATTTCCGTAGGTATTAGAAAAGGTATTATTCAGACTAAATTTATCTCTTCCAAAATAACCTGATAAAAAAAGTGTGTTTTTTTCATCTATTTTAAAATTAGATTTAGTATTCAAATCATAAAAGTAAGCTACATTTTCAATGTCAGTGAATTTTAAAAATAAATGAGCATATGATCCTCTACCAGCGATTAAAAAAGAACTTTTTTCTTTTTGTATCGGTCCTTCATAAAGTAATCTACTTGAAATTAGTCCTATACCACCACTCAATTTATTCTCTTTACTATTACCATCCTTTTGGTATACATCCAATACAGACGATAATCTTCCGCCGTATGATGATGGTATGCCTCCTTTATACAATTTAAGTTCTTTTACAGCATCAGAATTAAAAACAGAAAATAAACCAAACAAATGAGATGAATTATACATTATAGCCTCGTCAAACAATATCAAATTTTGATCTCCCGCTCCTCCTCTGACATTGAATCCACCAGTTCCTTCACCGGCATTAGAAACACCTGGAAGTAATTGTATTGATTTTAATAAATCAGATTCACCAAATAGTACTGGAGTTTGTTTAATTGTTT
>CACPPV010000049.1 GCA_902635895.1 uncultured Bacteroidota bacterium | reverse complement strand
TAATTACAGTTTTATTCCCATCAAAATCTGAAACTTCTATTTTGTATTCATTAATTGGGTTTTTTATTTCTATAATTCCAGAATTATTGTTGTTATATATACTCAAGTTGTTTCCTGAATCTTTGAAAAGTTTAACTATTCTTTTTTTGTTTTTAACATAAAATTCATAGTCAATTAATGTTTTTATTTTGATTGATTCTTCAAAGAAAAATGAATCGAATTTGAACTCTATATTTTTATTTTCATTAAAAAAAGATGAGAATTTATAAATACCGTTTTTATTCATTGCCATATCTTGCCTATCAAAACCGGCTAGACCAAATGCTAATCGACCATCTAAACTGAGTTCATCTGCCATAATTAAAGAGTCGTTTATCTTCTTTAATTTTATTTCATAAGGTTTTGACCTGTTATTTAAACTGTCAAATTTGTAAAAGTATACTGAACTCACATAAGGGCTTCTGGTATCTTTTATTTTGAATTTAAAAAGTTTTGGATTTAATGCTTTTTGATTACTTGTTTTTCTTGTTTCAAAATGTAGATGGGGTCCAAAAGAGGAACCAGTATTTCCTGAACTACCAATGACTTGATTCTTTAATACTTTTAATTCGTCTTTCTTTAAATAACGTTCGATTTGATAAGATTTTTTTCTGTACTGTAAAGCCTTAATGTAATCTTCAATTTCTTTATTAAAATTTTTAAGGTGAGCATAAACTGTTGTATAGCCATTTGGATGATTTATATACAAAGCTTTACCAAATCCTCCATGCTTAATACTAATTCTACTTACATATCCATCTGCAGAACTATAAACTTCTAAACCCTCCTTAAACCTTGTTTTAAAGTCAATGCCCGAATGAAAATGACTTGATCTTAATTCACCAAAAGTCCCATTTAAAATTAAATCAGAATCAAGTGGATTAGAAAAGTAATTGGATGGGAATTTGGATTGAGAATTTAAACTTATTGAGATTAGAAAAAAGAATAAAAATATTTTTTTCATTTTTTTAAAAATAATATTTATCCCTTTATGAATCCTAATTTATCTAAACATTTTTTAAATCATTAGGAACAAATTTTTACACTTATTTGTTTTAGAGACATAGTAATCTTAAATTTGAGATAGATAGTATTGCAATAATGTCTGAATCTATTGAAAATATTGTTCTTTTAGAATCTAATATCTCTAATTTGAAAACTTTAATAAAAAGTTTAAAAAAAGAAAATATTCAATTTGCGGAACAACTACAATCAAAAGAGGAAATGTTAATGAGACAACAAAATGAATTGAAGGAATGGAAGGAGAAATACAATTCGCTAAAAATTGCAAATACTTTCTTGGGTAGTAATGATAAATCGTTAACTAAGCTAAAGATTAATAATCTTATTAAAGAGTTGGATAAATGTATATTAAGTTTGAGTTCATAAATCGATTTGATGCAAAAAATTAAATTAACAATAGCAAATAGAGTCTATCCTCTAAATGTTCCGGTTGAACAAGAAGAAGGATTAAGACTAGCATCAAAAAAAATTGATATTATGATCAAACATTTTGAAGAAAATTATGCAGTCAAAGACAAACAAGATGTCTTGGCAATGTGTGCTCTTCAATTAGCAACTCAATCAGAACAAGAAACAATATCTGAAGCTAAAACTAACAAAGAGGTCAGCAAAAGAATTAAAAAGATAAATGAGTCTTTGCAAGAATTTTTTGATCTCTAAAACGTTCATTTAAATAAGATATATTACTGCCTACATCAACTTTTTTTGATAAACTCAACGCGAATTTTTTTAAAAAGGGTGAGTCTAGTCTGCTAAAGCAAGCCTTTTTAGGATCCTTGATCAGTTAGTTAGCTCTAAACTTGTTAATAAAAGAGTTTATACAAAATTCAAGATGTAGGCTTTTTTTTAACCAAAAAACAGTGATTATGGAATTTTTTACAATACAAAATATAGCTCTAATTATTTTAGGATTAATAGTTGGTTTTATTATTTCAAAGGTTTTAGAAAAATCCTCGATTAATAAATCCATAGATAATGCAAAAAAGGAAGCAGAAAATATTTTAAAATCTGCAAATATTGAGGGTGATAATATCAAAAAAGATAAAATTTTTCAAGCAAAAGAAAAGTTTCTAGAATTAAAATCTGAGCATGAAAAATATATTTTAAATAAAGAA
>CACPPV010000048.1 GCA_902635895.1 uncultured Bacteroidota bacterium | reverse complement strand
TTTTATAATTAAAACTAACTGAATTGTCTTGATTTGATATATGGCTTATCTCAATTTTTTGTTGCGAATGAGACTCAAAAAATTGAATTAATAATATAAAAATGATAAGATTTTTCATTAACTAGCTTTTGAAATTATATTTTGTATTATTTCATTTTCAGTTTCTGACAGACTAGCTTTATCAAGTTTAAGTTTTTCTAAATTTTTTAATGCTTTTTTTGAAGATCCCTTTAGTTTTAGATTATATAAAATATTTAGTTGATTGATATTGTTTTTTTCTTTCTTTAAAGCTTTTTTAAAGTGTTTGGTACTTAGCTTAAGTAATGTTTTGTAAGCCTTTTCTTTATCCAAAAGAAATAAATTTCTGTAAGCTGTACCGTATTCTAATTCATTACTAGATGCATACACTTCTTCAAAATCAAATTGATTTATGTATTGTAGCTCATTTAAATGCTGGTTTTTTGAGCGAAACCCAGACTTATCAATTAACACATCTTTATTATTGTTAGCTACTTCAACTATTACTCTTGGAATACTTGTTATTCCATATTTTCTAGCTAAAAGGGTGTTTTTATCAATATCAACTTCAATAAATACATAGTTTTTCAACATTTTAAATTCTTCACTATTCCATAACTCCTTATCCATAGTTTTACAAGGTCCACACCAGTCTGCTACAAAATCAATAATCACTGCCTTTTTTTCTAATTCAGCATAATTCATTGAAGTTTCAAAATCTTTAATATTATTAGCAGATATTTTGTTGATTTGAGTATAAGATGTGTATGGTATTAAGAGTATTAAAAAAAAATGGAATAATCTTTTCATTTATTTTTCAAATTATTTACTTTTTATAAAATTAAAACAACAGTGAATAAAAAACCCTCTTTAAAGAGGGTTTAATATTTTAAGAATAATTTACTTTTCAAGTGAGGCACTGTAAGCAGCTACTTCACTATTTTCTTGAGTTTCGTCAAAATAAGCTAATAGTTCAACAATTTTTCCATTTTCCCATCTGTAATCGAAGTGTCCTCGATTAACGTATTGCTCACCAGTGGTTTGACCAACTCCTGACCAAGTGAACCATGCATTTGTCCAGACTCTTCCATCATTAAAATAATTTGTGTGAATGTAAATATCTTCAATATTAATATTTGAATAAAGAATTTCGTGATGAGATTTCCATCCTGTCATTAAATCATCCTTTCCTTCAATTACAATATTGTTGATTTTAGCAACAACATTTTCAGAATATTGTTCGGAAAAACTGAAATCATTAGCAGCGTAATTTTCATATTGAAGCTTAATTTGTGCACTTAAATCATCATCTGTTTTTATTACAGATTGGTTAGTGTTTGTACAACTAATCAGTACTGTACATAATAAAAGGGTGTATAAATATTTCATAACTAAAGTTTAATTTTTTAATAAATATAAGTAAACATTCTTATAAGTATGTAATTACAGATATTGGTTTATTTAATTAATCCCATTTCTTTGATTTGTTTTGCAATATCTAAAATGGATTTTTCAACCGATCTTGGATCCCAACCTAGTATATCTCTTGCTTTTGAAGATTTACTAACACTTCTTATTTTTCCCATATAAGGGACAACTATCTTCAATTCCTTATTGAAATTAGCTAAAAATTTAGCTAGCCAAAGTGGAACGCTTAATTTTGGTGCCTTTTCAAATCCATTACTCTTTAACAATTTTCCTATATCGCTATACCATAGATCCCTTTCAGATAAAGCAAATCTTTCTCCATTACTTGATTTATTTTTCATTGCAAGAATGTGTGCAGCAGCCACATCTCGAACATCTACAAATCCGAACTGTAAAGGTATTGCTACTGGCATTTTTCCAGTAACTACCATTTCAATTGCTTTGTTCGACACACCTAAATCTCCTGAAAGAGTAGGACCAATTACAATGTAGGGATTGATAACTGTTAGTTCAAAGGTATTTTTATTTTGTTTAACAAACTCCCATGCTGCTTTTTCAGCTAAAGTTTTACTTTTTGCATATGGATTAATCTTTTCATATGTGGGATCTGACCAATCAGTTTCGTCAAAATACTCTTTATCATTATCGCTTTCAAAAATAGCAGCAACAGAAGAAGTTAAAACTACTTTTTTCACCTTGTGTTTTTTTGCAAATTTTAATGCTCTTTTAACTCCAGCAACAGCCGGTTTAACAAAAAAATCGTCATCATGTAATTTAACAGAGAGGGGAGAGGCTACATGAAGAAGATAATCACAACCCTCCATTCCCTCATCCCATCCTTTATCTTCTGTTAAATTAAAATTGAATAAATTCAAGTTTTTAGTAGGTGTGTT
>CACPPV010000047.1 GCA_902635895.1 uncultured Bacteroidota bacterium | reverse complement strand
TAATTGATGAATTAAACCAAATAAAAATTGCTGGATTTAAACTTGGCTTTTGGTTTGCACAACAAGGATCAATCTATGTATTTGTTACTTTGATTTTCATATACATTTATTTAATGAACAGGTTAGATAAAAAATTTCATTCTAAAAAATAATACAATGGATTTACAATTATGGATCTGGCTAATGATAGGATTAACCTTTTCACTTTACATTGGTATTGCAATATGGTCAAAAGCCGGATCAACAAATGAATTTTATGTTGCCGGAACAGGAGTATCACCTATCGCAAATGGAATGGCAACAGCTGCTGATTGGATGTCGGCCGCATCCTTTATTTCAATGGCAGGTTTAATATCTTTTATGGGATACGATGGATCTGTATATTTGATGGGATGGACAGGTGGATATGTTCTGCTAGCCTTATTATTAGCCCCATATTTAAGAAAATTTGGAAAATTTACAGTTCCTGATTTTATTGGAGATAGATACTATTCAGATACCGCTAGACTTGTTGCTGTTTTTTGTGCTTTAATAATATCTTTTACTTACGTTGCAGGACAAATGAGGGGAGTTGGTTTAGTATTTTCAAGGTACTTAGAAGTTGATATTAATACTGGGGTTGTTATCGGAATGGCCATAGTTTTATTTTATGCTGTATTGGGCGGTATGAAAGGAATTACATACACTCAAGTAGCTCAATACTGTGTATTGATTTTTGCTTTTATGGTTCCTGCAATTTTTATTTCAATACAAATGACTGGAAATCCAATTCCACAAATAGGTTTTGGATCACAAGGTACTGATGGAGTTTATCTTTTAGAAAAACTAGATGGATTAAGTAGAGAACTGGGTTTTCATTAATACACATCAGGGTCTAAATCTAAACTTGATGTGTTTTTTATCACTGCAGCTTTAATGATTGGGACTGCAGGTCTCCCCCATGTTATTGTAAGATTTTTCACTGTTAAAAAGGTTAGTGATGCAAGAAAATCTGCAGGTTGGGCACTTTTATTTATAGCAATTTTGTACACAACAGCTCCAGCAATTGCAGTTTTTGCAAGAACCAATTTAATTGAAACTGTCAGTGAAAAAAAATACGACGAAATGCCTGGATGGTTTGACAATTGGGAAAAAACAGGACTCTTAAAATTTGATGATAAAAATAATGACGGAATTATTCAATATGTTGCTGACCCTCAAATCAATGAACTTACTATAGACAGGGATATAATGGTCATGGCCAACCCTGAAATAGCTGAACTTCCAAATTGGGTTATAGCACTTCTTGCAGCCGGAGCTTTAGCTGCAGCTTTGTCAACCGCAGCTGGATTACTTCTTGTAATTTCATCTTCAGTTTCACATGATTTAATTAAAAAAATTATAAAACCTGATGTTAGTGAAAAAGGAGAATTAATAGCGGCTAGAATATCTGCATTTTTTGCAGTTATAATGGCTGGATATTTTGGAATTAATCCCCCTGGATTCGTCGCCGCAGTAGTTGCTTTAGCTTTTGGATTAGCAGCAGCCTCTTTTTTTCCAGCAATTGTTATGGGAATATTTTATAAAAGAATGAATAAAGAAGGTGCCATATCTGGAATGGTAACTGGTTTACTTTTAATGCTTTTTTATATGACAAAATTTAAATTTGGATGGTTTGGCGGAGGTGATGAATCAGACTGGTGGTTAGGAATATCTCCTGAAGGTTTTGGTACATTAGCTATGCTCGTTAACTTCATCGTCTCATTAACTGTTTGTCATTTGACTAAAGAACCATCTAAAGAAATTCAAGAATTAGTTGAAAAAATTAGAATTCCAGAGTAATAAAATATGAAGATTGTTAAATTACTTTTTTTAATGCTCGCAATGATAAATTTAAATGCCCAGGACTTAAGTTTATTTGAAAAAGAATTATTTGTTTATAAAAACGACACTTTAAAATACAGAATATTAAAACCACTAAATTTTGATTCAAACAAAAAATATCCTGTTCACCTTTTTCTACATGGTGCAGGTGAAGTCGGTGACGATAATGAACTTCAACTAACTCATGGAGCTGATCTTTTTTTGAAAAAAGAAAACAGAATTAACTTTAACTCTTGGGTTATTTTTCCTCAGTGCGCTAAGAATGATTACTGGGCAAATATGGTTTATGTTCCAGAAAATAATGAGTCGCTAGTCCAAATGAAGAAAAAAAATACTGTAAATCCAAGTTTGGGTTTAGTTATTCAGTTGATGGATACATTTACAAAACAAAATAACGTAGATAAAAATAGAATATATGTAAGTGGTTTATCAATGGGAGGAATGGGAACTTTTGAAATTTTACACAGAAGACCAGAAATGTTTGCTGCAGCAACACCAATTTGTGGTGATGGAATTGAAGAATATGCAAAGATTTATGCAAAAAAAGTTCCTTTATGGATTTTTCATGGATCAGACGATACAGTAGTTAGCCCAAAATATTCTCTTAAAATG
>CACPPV010000046.1 GCA_902635895.1 uncultured Bacteroidota bacterium | reverse complement strand
ACTAATATTGCTGAAAAAAATGGAATACAAATAGAAAAGCCAGAATCAGAACCTTTTTCTATTTGGAAAGCGTTTATAAAAAACCAGTTTTTAATATTTTGCTCTGTTATTTTACTATTGCTTTCTAGCGCTTATTTTGCTTATGGATACATGATGCAAATTGGTGTTGATCAAGGTTATATGCCGATCCAACCAATTCATTATTCACATAAAATTCACTCTGGAGCAAACCAAATTGAATGTCAATATTGTCACTCTTCTGCTAGAGTTTCCAAACATTCTGGAATACCATCCTTAAATGTTTGTATGAATTGTCATGAAAACATAGCAGAATATAATGGAGAAGAAGACCTTGAAAAGGGTTACACTAAAGAGTTCTATACAAACGAAATAAAAAAATTATATAAGGCCGTAGGTTGGGATGAAGAAACTCAATCCTACACGGGAGATACTGAGCCTGTCAAATGGGTTAGAATTCACAATCTTCCTGATTTTGTTTATTTCAATCATGCACAACACGTTTCTGTTGCTGGAGTTGATTGTAATAAATGTCATGGGCCAGTCGAAGAGATGGAAATTTTATATCAATACTCATCTTTAACAATGGGTTGGTGCATTGATTGTCATAGGGATTCTAATGTAAAAGTTAAGGACAACGAATATTACACAAAGATTCATGAAGAACTCTCAAAAAAATATGGAGTTGAAGAATTAACAATTGCTCAAATGGGTGGTCTTGAATGTGGTAAATGTCATTATTAATAAAGTAATTATAAATGGGAAACCATAAAAAATATTGGAAAAGCGAATTAGAACTAACTAATGACAGTTCTATTGTTGACAATTTAAAAAACAATGAATTTGTCAACGAATTGCCATTAGATGCTTTTCAAAGTAATGAATCTGGTGTTGAAAATTCGAATACCAATAGAAGAGATTTTCTAAAATATTTAGGTTTTAGTACTGCAGCAGCAACTCTAGCCAGTTGTGAAGGTCCAGTAAACAGGTCAATTCCTTATGTGGTTCAACCAGAACAAATAATTCCTGGCATCTCCAATTTTTATGCAACTTCAGTTTCTGATGGTTTTGATTTTGCTAATGTTCTAGTAAAAACTAGAGAAGGAAGACCTATTAAAATCGAATTAAATAAGTTGTCTAAAGATAACACGCCTAACGCAAGAGTTCAGGCATCTGTCCTGTCCATGTACGATAGCTCAAGACTTCAGGGGCCAACCATGGATGGTCAAGATATTTCTTGGAATCAATTCAATTTAAATGTTAAAGCTCAGCTTGACGCTATGAAAGCTTCAAACAAAAGAGTTGTATTATTAACACAAACATTTGCAAGTCCAACAACAGAAAATATTATCAAAAACTTTACTGAAAAGTATCCAAATGTTGAGCATATTATTTATGATGCAATTTCTGATTCAAAAGCCTTAGATGCTTTTGAAATTAGTTTTGGAGTTAGAGCCTTACCAACTTATGATTTTGAAAAAGCAAAGGTTATTGTTTCTCTTGCTGCAGATTTTCTTGGTGATTGGCAAGGCGGTGGGTTTTCTAAAGGTTATGCTAAAAACAGAGTTCCAAAGAATGGTAAAATGTCTAAACATTACCAAATTGAAGCTAATATGTCTCTTTCCGGGGCAAATGCGGATGTTCGTATACCTTTAAAACCGTCGACTCAAATAAAAGCATTGTTAAAGATTTATGAAAATATTTCAGGTGAAAATACTGGAGTAACTTTAGAGAATAAACTGGAGTCAAATCTTAAAACAATTTCTGACAGTTTGGTCGATTCTGGAAATTCAGGTGTATTTATTACAGGAATAGACGATGTTAATGCTCAACTTATTGCTCTTAAAATTAACATGTTAATTAAAAGTAGAGTTCTAAATACTTCAAAGCTTAATCTTACTAGACAAGGAGATGACAATAAAGTTTCTAGTTTCTTAAACGACTTAAAAGATAAAAAAGTTGATGGTTTAATTATGGCAGGAGTAAATCCGTCATATACGCTTCCTGACAATAAGAAATTTAATGAAGCATTAAAATCAATTGGTTTTACTGTTTCATTTTCAATGAATAATAATGAAACCGCTAAACTATCAAAATGGGTAGCTGCTACCCCTCATTATCTTGAATCTTGGGGTGATGTTGAGATTAAATCAGGAAATTACAGTTTGGTTCAACCAACTATAAAGCCTCTATTTGATACACTACAATTTCAAGATGTAATGTTGAATTTACTTGAATCGCCCGTTTCATTTTACGATGAAATAAAAAACAATTGGAATACTACAGTTCTAAACGGTTCTTCATGGAACCAAGCACTACATGATGGAATATATGTTAGTGACAAAAAAATTAAAAATCTACTTTTTAAAAATCGTGATTTATCATCAAGTGTAAAACAATTATTATCAACAAGTACAAATGACTTTGAGCTAACACTATATCCCAAAATTTCTATGGGAGATGGCCAGCAAGCAAATAATCCATGGCTTCAAGAAATGCCAGATCCTATTTCCAGAGTATCTTGGGATAACTATTTGACCGTTTCAAAATCCGATGCAAAGGATTTAGGTCTCAAAAATATTAATGATTCTAATGGAGCTTTGAATAGT
>CACPPV010000045.1 GCA_902635895.1 uncultured Bacteroidota bacterium | reverse complement strand
TTGGAATAGTTATCCATGGAGGGGCAGGTACAATTTCAAAAGAAAACATGTCCGAAGATCTAGAAAAAGCATATAAGAATGCCTTAGAGGAGTCTGTAATGATTGGCTATGAGATTTTAAAAAATGGAGGAACCAGTCAAGATGCAGTAGAAAAGACTATAAATTTTCTTGAAGATTCTCCATTGTTTAATGCTGGTAAAGGTGCAGTATTAAACTATGATGGAGAGGTAGAACTTGATGCTTCATTTATGGAGGGGAAAAATCTAAATGCAGGGGCCATTTCTGGATCTAAACGAATTAAAAACCCTATATCAGCAGCTATAAAAGTTATGAACTCATCACAACACGTTATGCTTTCAGGAACTGGTGCTGATAGTTTTGCTGAAGAACTTGGGATGGAACTTGAAGAGCAAGAATACTTTAAAACTGAAAGAAGAGTCAAAAGTTTAAATAGGATTAAAACCATTGAATCTAATAACACATCTTCTGTTTTAGAACAAAACTATTTGTCTGAAAAATATGGAACTGTAGGGTGTGTCGCATTAGATCAGTACGGAAATTTATCTGCAGGAACTTCAACTGGCGGGATGATCAATAAAAAATGGAATAGGATAGGGGATGCTCCGATTATTGGTGCTGGAACTTATGCCAATAATGATAATTGTGCAGTTTCATCTACTGGATGGGGAGAATACTTTATTAGAGGAGTTGTTGCCCATGATATTGCAGCACTTGTAGATTATAAAAATTATTCAATTAAAAAGGCTGCAAGAACTGTTATTAATAAAGTTGAATCAATGGGTGGAAACGGAGGAGTAATTGCAATTGATAATAAAGGTAATGTCGCTATGGAAATGAATACTTCTGGAATGTATAGAGCTCATGTGAATTCAAGTGGAGAGATAGATATCAAAATTTACAATTAATAAATAGCTTTTACATACATTATTTCAAGATTAAAATTCCCTTTTTGTTTATCAGAAATTTGAAATCCTAAAGATGATATTTTTTCAGTATTTAATTTTGGAGATCTGTTAGAATAATATCCCATGAACATTGGTTTTAGTTGATTAGTTTTTATTTCAATTTCGATCCATTTATTTTTTAAAGTTTTAAAATCAGATGAATAATTAGTTGACCTGTAATTTTCCCTGAGTCTAAATTTATAAGTTTTTCCATCTCCTTTGACTTTAATTTTAAATGATTTTACCTCTTTCAATATGCCTTTTTCAAACCCCATTCTAGAAGATGCGAAACCTCCATTATTTTCCAACGACAAATTTCCATTAAAAATTAAATTTTTATCATTATTAAGGTATAATTCAGAAGTTGATATTCCACCCATTACGTCATCGTTTACAATACGCCAGTTTTCAAGACCAATGTTATTACTTGTGTTAATAAGGTCTTTGTTTTGAGATGAAATACCTAATGGTATTATTAAAAAATAGAGGTATAAAAAATTATTCATATTAAATGATAAACAAATATTATACCTAAAGTATTGAATCAAAAAAATCCCTATATGAATAAGTTATATAGGGATTTTTAAAAAATATTAAAGAATTATTTTGGAATACCAGAACCTCCAAAAGGAGCCCAATTTGCGTGTACCATTTTCCATCCTGCTCCAGTTGAAATCCACACCGCTGATGCTCTAGTGCTGTAATCTACAGTTTCTTTTGAATCATTAAAGGTGTATGCACCATTGGCATAAAATTTAACAATTGCAGTATTCATATCTGGTGAAAAGTCTATGTCAAAATCTTTTAAATCAAAACTATCCCAAGTAAAATTTCTATCTGCCAAGAATAATTCTTCAGTTTGTGTATAAAATTCAGTTAAACTTGAATCTCCAGATGTTAACATCATATCCTCTGTGATATATTTCTTCCACTCTTCCAAATTTTGCTCGATTATTGCATTTTGAAAATTCGACTGAGCTTCCTGAAGATTTTTCTCAAGATTTTCTTTATTCATAGTTCTCCAATATGTAACCAATTTTGGTTGATAAGGAGATGCAAATGGAGCTACATCAAATGCTTTTAATTGATTATTGAAAGCTTTTTGGTAGTCACCTTCCATTGCTGCAATTTCAGCTCTTGAATCTAAAGCATTTGGCCCATCATGAAGCCTTAATGAATAGTCGATTGCTTTGTAAGCAGATTCATAGTCTCCATCTCTGGCAAAAGCATATGCCATAGTGTTGAATGCTCCAGCAGCTAAAAGAGGAAATTTTTGAGAAAATTCTTTATTCGAATCCATATCTTGACCAGCATTTAACCAATTAATTAATGCACTGTCTGGAAAACTATTTAAGGCTTTTTTAGCGGCATCTTGAAAGTTTTCATTTGGAGTTGAAAGAAGACTATACCATGCTTTTTCAATATCTGTTAAAGATTTTACATCAATTTGTTTAAGTTTTTGTGATCTTGAACCCCAATCTTGATTATTACTCGCAGCTGCAGCTATAACAAGATTTGCACACTCACAATCTTCATCAACAAGTAAAGCAGCTTTTGCCATTCCGACAGCCATAAGGTGCTCTAAATTAGCAAGAGAGGTTATGGCTTCGTTTACAATAGCAGAAGCTTTACTATTACAGGAGGTATCATCAATCCATTTTTGAGCGTTAATGCTATT
>CACPPV010000044.1 GCA_902635895.1 uncultured Bacteroidota bacterium | reverse complement strand
TTGATACTAGCGATGATTGGATAATTTCAAGAACTGGAATTAAAGAAAGAAGAATCCTAGAAAAAGGTCTTGGAACCTCTTACATGGCTATTAAAGCAGCTGAAAGCATCATAGAAAAAGAAAAAATCAATCCACTTGAAATTGATCTAGTTCTCGTTGCAACTATAACGCCTGACATGCATGCGACCGCAACAGCTGCTTATGTTGCTTCAGAAATTGGAGCTTCGAATGCATTTGGGTATGATATTAGTGCCGCTTGTTCAGGATTCTTATACGGTATGTCAACAGCTTCAGCTTTTATTGAATCAGGAAGATATAAAAAGGTTTTATTAATAGGTGCAGATAAAATGTCATCAATTGTTGACTACTCTGACAGGAACACATGTATTATTTTTGGAGATGGAGCAGGCGCTGTACTTTTAGAACCAAACTCCGAAGGGTTGGGGGTTCAAGATGAATATTTGAGATCAGATGGATCAAATAGAGATCTTCTAAGAATTGAAGCTGGAGGGTCACAATTACCAACAACTAAAGAGACTTTGGAAAGCAAGAAACATTTTATTTATCAAGACGGTAAAAATGTATTTAAACATGCTGTTTCTAATATGGCTGATGCTTCTGAAAAAATCATGAAAAGAAATGGATTGACTAATCTAGATGTGAAATTTTTAGTAGCTCATCAGGCAAATAAAAGAATTATTGACGCTACTTCTAAAAGAATGGGAATCGTCGATGATAAGGTTTTGATGAATATTCACCGATATGGGAACACAACAGCAGCAACGATACCATTAATTCTTTCAGATTTTGAAACTAAATTTAAAAAAGGAGATAATATAATTTTTGCTTCTTTTGGAGCTGGCTTTACTTGGGGAGCTATGTTTTTAAAATGGGCATATAACAACTAAAATTTTTAAAATGAATAATAAAGAAATTCAACAATTAATCAAGTTTGTATCTAAGTCAGGTGTAAATGAAGTAAAAATAGAATCGAAAGATTTTAAAATCAGTATAAAAACTGGTTCAACTCCTAAAGTTGTACACAGCGAACCTTTAATGATTAGCCCTCAGCCAATTGCTCAAGCCCCTGCAGCGCCAGTAATTGAAAGCCAGAGCAACACTGAAGATACAACAACCAATCAAGATGATAATTTAATTACTATTAAGTCTCCTATTATTGGAACTTTCTACAGAAGACCTTCTCCAGACAAACCAAATTTCGTTGAGGTTGGAGACTCCATTAGTGAAGGAAACGTATTGTGTGTTGTTGAAGCAATGAAATTATTTAACGAGATCGAATCTGAGTGTTCAGGGAAAATTGTAAAAATTTTAGTTGAGGATGCTTCCCCAGTTGAGTTTGATCAACCATTATTTCTAGTTGACCCATCTTAATTAGTTAGATATGTTTAAAAAAATATTGATCGCCAATCGTGGTGAAATAGCTCTTAGAATCATAAGAACATGTAAAGAAATGGGTATAAAAACAGTAGCTGTCTATTCTGTTGCTGATGAGGAAAGCTTGCATGTAAAATTTGCTGATGAGGCTGTATGTATTGGTCCAGCAATCAGCTCAGAATCTTATCTTAAGATCCCTAATATAATTGCAGCAGCTGAAATTACTAATGCAGATGCAATACATCCAGGATACGGTTTCCTTTCTGAAAACTCTAAGTTTTCTAAAATATGTGATGAACATAAGATAAAATTTATTGGTGCTTCCGCCGAGATGATTGAAAGAATGGGTGATAAAGCCTCAGCAATAGCAACCATGAAAGCTGCAGGCGTACCAACCATTCCTGGTTCTGAGGGTTTAATAGAGTCTTTTGATAAAGCAAAAAAAATAGCCAAGAAAATAGGCTATCCAGTTATGATAAAAGCTACTGCTGGAGGAGGAGGAAAAGGAATGAGAGCAGTATGGAATGAAGAGGAGTTTTTAGATTTATGGGAAAGCGCCAAACAAGAGGCTAAAGCTGCATTTGGAAATGATGGCATGTATATGGAAAAGTTTGTTGAGAACCCAAGACATATTGAAATTCAAATTGTTTCTGATAAATTTGGTAAAGCGTGTCATTTGTCCGAAAGAGATTGTTCTATTCAAAGAAGACATCAAAAGTTAACTGAAGAAACCCCTTCTCCTTTTATGACAGATGATTTAAGAAAAAGAATGGGTGAAGCTGCAGTTAAAGCAGCTGAGTTTATTAAGTATGAAGGTGCTGGAACAATTGAGTTTTTAGTTGATAAAAACAGAAGAAAAGGCTGCCAAAACTATTCAAAAGCATTCAATACTAATAAATAACGTTCAATACAACAATAAAATTAACGACGCCTATTTGTTGCTTGGGAAGGCAAGGTATTTTGATCAGAGATATCTTCCTGCTATCGAAGCGTTTAATCAAATTTATAATAATGAAAACGAAAACCAAGCTTGGCATGAGTCTGTGATTTGGAAGGCAAAAACCAATGTAAGATTGGGTCAAGAAGGCTCGGCAATATCACTTCTTAACGAGTTATTAAAAAAGGAAAACTTAAGTCAAAAAACAATCTCTAATGCTCATGCTGCTTTAGCCATGGCCTACATTAATTTAAACCAAGACTCGAATGCCTTATTATCTCTAAAAATAGCTGAAGAAAAAAACAAAGACAATCTGCTAAAAGCAAGGTATTTGTTTATTATTGGTCAGCTTTTTGAAAGCGAAATGAAAATAGATTCAGCATTAATTAATTATAAAAAGATTGTAAAATTTAACAGAAAAATACC
>CACPPV010000043.1 GCA_902635895.1 uncultured Bacteroidota bacterium | reverse complement strand
TGCTTGTTTAAATGATAATCAAATAAAAAATCTGAGCGAATTTGCTAAAGAACTAAATCTTGAGGTTTTGGTTGAGATACATAATAATCAAGAACTTGAAAAATGCTTGTTGAGCTCTGTTGATATTATTGGGGTCAATAACAGAAATTTAAAAACATTTAAAGTCGACATAGAAAACAGTATAAATTTGTCCAAATTAATTCCAGAAAATTTTTTAAAAATTTCAGAAAGTGGAATTTCTTCAGCAAAAGAAATTTCAATTTTAAGAGAGCATGGTTTTAAAGGATTTTTAATTGGCGAAACATTTATGAAGGAGAAAAATCCTGGAAAAGAGGTTTTAAATATGATTAATGAAATAATATGAAATTAAAAGTATGTGGGATGAAACATTCTCAAAACATAACTGAAATTGAAAGTCTTTTTCCAGACTTAATGGGTTTCATTTTTTATGAAAAATCTAAAAGATTTTTTAATCTACCTGAAATTAATTTAAATAATAAAGTAAAAAGAGTTGGAGTTTTTGTTAATGAAAATATTCAAGAAATTAAAAACAAAATAAAAAAATACAAGCTTGATTATGTTCAATTACATGGAGAGGAAAATGTGAATTTTTGTCATTCATTACAACCCTTTGCCAAGATCATAAAAGTTTTTAAAATAGATTATAATTTTAACTTCAAAAAAACTGAAGAATTTGAAGAGGTTTGTGATTATTTTTTATTTGATACAAAATCACAATTACATGGAGGAAGCGGCAAGAAATTTGATTGGGATTTATTAAAAAATTACAATTGCAAAAAAGATTTTTTTTTAAGTGGAGGGATTGATATTTCAGATATTGAGGAAATAAAAAAAATAGTTAATAGTTATCCAATTGCTGGAATAGATATCAACAGTAAATTTGAACTAGATAATTTAGAAAAAGACAAAGAAAAAATAAATTTATTAATTAAAAAATTACGTTTATGATTAATACATATAATGTTAATGAAAAAGGTTATTATGGAGATTTTGGTGGAGCTTACATTCCTGAGATGATGTACGCTAACATTGAAGAGTTGAGAACTAAATATTTGAAAATTTGTTCTGAAGAAAAATTTCTAAAAGAATTTAATGATCTTTTAAAACAATATGTTGGAAGACCAACGCCATTATATTATGCAGAAAGATTATCACTTAATTATAATACCAAAATTTATTTAAAAAGAGAAGATTTATGTCACACAGGAGCACATAAAATTAATAATACAATTGGTCAAATATTACTAGCAAAAAGACTTGGAAAAACAAGGATAATTGCAGAAACTGGTGCAGGTCAACATGGAGTTGCCACTGCCACAGTCTGTGCTCTTATGGGTATAAAATGTATAATTTACATGGGTGAAGTTGACATAAGTAGACAAGCACCAAATGTTGCTAGAATGAAAATGTTAGGAGCGGAGGTTAAACCTGCAATTTCAGGTAGTAAAACTTTAAAAGATGCAACAAACGAAGCAATTAGGGACTGGATAAATAATCCTATTGATACTCATTATATAATTGGATCAGTAGTTGGCCCTCATCCCTATCCTGATATGGTCGCCAGATTTCAATCAGTAATAGGAGATGAAGTTATGGATCAATTAAAAAAAATGGAAGGTTCTGAAAATCCTAATTATGTTATTGCATGTGTTGGTGGTGGAAGTAATGCCGCTGGATTATTTTACCCCTACCTAGATAATGAAAATGTCAAAATTATATGTGTTGAAGCTGCTGGAAAGGGAATTGATACTGGAAAAAGTGCAGCTACTTCTATTTTAGGAAAAGAGGGTATTATTCATGGTTCTAAAACTTTACTAATGCAATCTTTTGATGGACAAATTACTGAACCTTATTCAATTTCGGCGGGACTAGATTATCCTGGTGTAGGTCCTATGCACGCTAACCTATATAAAACTAAAAGAGGTGAATTCATTTCAATTACAGATAAAGAAGCCATGCAGTGGGGTTTAAATTTATCAAGACTTGAGGGAATTATCCCTGCCATTGAAACTTCACATGCATTTGCTGTTTTGGATAAGAAAAAGTTTAAGAAAGACGATATTTTAGTTTTTAATTGTTCTGGAAGAGGCGATAAAGATTTAGACACTTACATAGATTATTTTAAACTATAATATGAATAGAATAAATAAAGTTTTAGAGGAAAAAAATAATATTCTATCAATTTATTTCACAGCAGGATTTCCAGAAATTGAGGATACTGAAAAAATCATTTTAAAATTAAGTGAATGTGATGTTGATATGGTAGAGATTGGTTTACCTTTTAGTGATCCCCTTGCTGATGGACCAACAATTCAAGAAAGTTCAACAATTGCACTAAATAATGGAATGAATACAAAAAAACTATTTATTCAATTAAAAAATATCAGAAAAAAAACCAATATTCCGCTTATAATCATGGGTTATTTCAACCCTATTTTACAATTTGGAATTGAAAATTTTTGCAAAGAATGTGAATTAGCAGGTATCGATGGATTAATAATTCCGGATCTTCCAGTTGATGTTTTTAAAGAAAACTATCAGTCACTTTTCAATAAACATAAGCTTCTAAATATGTTTTTGATATCTCCACAAACCAGTGACGAAAGAATACGATTTATTGATAAGGTTTCAAATGGATTTATTTACATGGTTAGTAGTTTTAGCATAACAGGTGCTGTTAATTCTTTTGGGAAAAATCAAATAGATTATTTCAAAAGGATTAATAAAATGAATTTAAAATCTAAACTATTAATTGGTTTTGGAATCAGTAACAAAAACACATTTAATGATGCAGTAACTTACAGCAAAGGAGCTATAATTGGATCCGCTTTCATCAAATTTTTAAAAACAAATAAAATTCAAAATATTAAAAGTTTTATCGATCAAATAAGAGGATGATTATCTAACAAAAACCAATTCATTTGAATTA
>CACPPV010000042.1 GCA_902635895.1 uncultured Bacteroidota bacterium | reverse complement strand
TAATATGGTATTTAGTTCAACATCATGCTTTTTAGAAAAAGACAAAAGAGCGTTGACATCTTTTGGAAAACAGGTTCCTCCATAGCCGAGCTTTCCATCATGTCCCGGAACATTTAAATGACTGTTACCTATTCTACCATCAGAGATAAAACCCAATAATGCATCTTCCCAATTTGCTCCAATTTTATCACACAATATTTTGAATTCGTTCATAATACTAACCTTAGTTGCAAAAAAAGTATTATTCATGTATTTGGTAAGTTCTGCTGTTTTAGAATCTGTTTGAATTATATTTTTATTTGTAAACCTTTGATTAAATAAGGTTTTAGCTTTTTCGGTTAATGACAATTCTCCACCTAAAATAATTCTGGCTTGAGTTAACATATCTAACTTTGAAGTTCTTTCTGTGAGAAATTCTGGAGAAAAAATAATTTTAATATTAGAATATTTTTCAGATAATTGATCTGTAGTTCCTGGCAAAACAGTAGACTTTATTATATAAACTGGTTTACTAGTGGCCTTTTCAAAAGCATTTTCTACGTATGATAAATCCTGAGATCCGTCCTGAAACATTGGTGTTGGTACGCAAATAAATACAAAATCACAGGAGTGCACTGACTCTAAATCGTGAAAGCTTTTTAACGGATCTTTGTCGAATAAGTATAAATCTGAAACTGGAGAAAAAGCAAACGATATGGCTTCACCTACAAAACCATTTCCAATGACACCTACTTTAAATCTTTTCATTAAAATATTTAATTTATTTTTTTTAAACGGGTTTTAATTTCTGTACTTGAAAAACGATGTTTTCTTGAATTATAGTAAATATCAATTCCTTTTTTTATACAATATTCTTTTCCTGTGAAATCAACATTTTTATATTCCTCTCCAATGATACGAACATCTATTTTAAAAGATTGTAGTAAGTCCACTACATCTTGTTCCAAAACATATGGAATAATCTCATCTACATACTTGGAACCTTTTAATTGAATGTATCTCTCAATAATGGATTGTGAAGGTGCATTTTTATTTGATCTATCAATGGATGGATCTAATTGTAAGCCTACAATTAAATAATCACATTGTTTTTTTGCTTCTTCAAGCATTACCACATGTCCAGCATGTAGCAAATCAAAACAAGAAAAAGTAATTCCTACTTTCATAATTTTATTTTTTTATCATATTAATTGTCTTTACTAATTGTAAAATCTTATCAATTACACAGTTCATATTCACTTTTAAAGACAGCTTCGCCCACATTTCCACACTTTAATGTACAAACTTAATATTTTTATTAATTAAACTAAGCTTCAAAAATAGTTAGTGATTCTTGTTTTAAAGTCTTGTTTGAAACAAAAAAACTAACTTTTCTTTTTATTTTTTTTTGAATTTTTGGAGCTATTTGATCCAAATATTCATAATTAATATTATTACCAATAATTAAAATTTCTATGACTCCACTGTCTATTCCTTTTGCATAATCTCCAAGAAGCATAATTTTTTTTACATCTCCAATTCTATCATAAACCGATTCTAATATTTCTTCAATTCCCAAATGTTTGTGTACTATTTTTTGAACAATTTTAAACATAGGATGTGAGGCATTAGCCTTGTAAATAACTTTATTATTTACATTGTGTTTTTCTAAATAGCCTGCAGAAGACAGATTGTTTAATTCTTTCCTTACAGAATTGGTAGATTCTCCAAACTCGTTTGCAAGACTGTTTAAATAACCCTTATTGGTAATGTTTAAAAAGAACTTAATTAAAAGTCTTATTCTAGTCTTTGATGTAATCAATGATTCTAACATATATCAAGTTATAAAAGTACTTGATTTTATTATAATCTAAACTCTTTTTTTAAAATATTTTGAATATGGCCATAAAATTTAGTGTGAATATGTTGTAAATTTGTTAAAATATGAAATACCTTTTTTTTCTAATTGTAATATTTGTAATAAATTCTTGTTCCTATCCAAAACTATCCAGAGACGAACTTATATATGAAAATAATTTTGAAAATGAACAATTGACCGAAATTGATGGTGGAACAATTATGTCATATAATAATACCAAAGTGATAGGCAATTACAATAACGATGGATTTACTCTTCATTTAAATAATTTAGGAGCTCACGACTACGTTTATATTTCTTTTGATTTATATATTCATGGATCATGGGATGGGAATTTTAATGGATTCAACATACAAGATCACGGTTATGAAGACAAACCTGATTTATGGATTATGGAACTTAGACCTGAAATGAATAATTATCAAAATTTAGATTTTCATCAATTTAAAACCACTTTTTCTAACAGCGAATGTTGGCCAAATTATTGTCTTAGACAGTCTTATCCCAATACCTTTCCATTTGAAAATAACCCTAAATCAGGTTCAGACAAAGTTGACTTAGTTGAAAATTGTATTGTAGATGGATGGAACAATCAAAAAACTACTTTATATAAAATTGAAAAGGGGTTTGATCATCAAGGAGAGGCTCTCATTATAAGGTTTTATGATAAATTATTTCAGCCAAATGCGATAAATTCCAAAGGTGAATCAATCGAAAAATGTGATGAAAGCTGGTCAATGGACAACATTAAAATAAGAGTAATTTCTTATGACTAGACTGTTTTTTTTATTTCTCTCTTTATTTTCTATAGAGTCTTATTCTCAGACATTAAACTTAAACAATCCTTTGTTTGAAAGTAATCTGAGGAGAGCTCAGCTAAATGGAGATATTAATTCAAATATTTCTTTCACATTAAGGCCTTTAAATTTAAATAATTATAATATTGACAAGGACATTTTTGATTATAACGATTATGCTCCTACTGTTCTTTCTTTTTTAAATGGAAATGGAAAATTAAAAGTTCTTCCTGTCGATTTTAATATTAATTACAGCTCACATCACCCTTATAACAGAAACAATGGAAGCATGATAACAAATGCAGGTTATCAGCAACTTTTAAGCGCTGGACTATTTTTTGAATTAGGTCCTCTTTCTATACAACTAAAACCTGAACACATATATGCTGAAAACAAAGATTATGATGGATTTTGGGAAGGCCACTATGACATTATTTGGGCAAGAAGA
>CACPPV010000041.1 GCA_902635895.1 uncultured Bacteroidota bacterium | reverse complement strand
CGAACTATATTAGAAATAGTTTTGCCGTCTGCTTTCCCAGAAAGTCGGCTTGATGCAATTCCCATTACTTTGCCCATATCTTTCATTCCAAGAGCACCAGATTGATATATTATTTCCAAAATAATTTTTTCAATTTCATCATGATCTAATTGTTTTGGTAAAAACTTCTCAATTACTTTAGCCTGGCTGAGTTCTAATTCGGCAAGTTCTAACCTATCTTGATTCGAATATATTTCAGCACTTTCTTTCCTTTGTTTAACTAATTTTTGTAATATTTTAATTTCATCGGCTTCACTAATTTCTCCTCCAGAATTTTTTTGTGTTTTTACAAGTAACAATGCTGACTTAATCGCTCGTAAAGACTCTAACTCATCGTTGTTCTTATTTTTCATAGCCTTAACAATTGAGCTTGAAATATTTTCTAGTAATCCCATAGTTATTAATTAAAGTTAATCAACATTATCATGTAAAAATGAATTATTAGTTCTTAGTGTAACTTCACCATTAGAATCCTCACTAATTGAAGTTCGAGAAGCTTTTACTTTTTCAATATCGTTCAAAGTTATTCCTGCACGTTTGAAAGCAGGCTCATTTTCCATCGACTTTATGTTTTTTGATTTTGAAAAGTTATAATTATACTCTTTTAATTTAATTTTTCTTTCTTCAGTCCTTTTTGCTAATCCATCTGCAATAGAACTGTTCAGTGGATTTAAAATTGATTCAGATTCTTTTACATCATTATCAACTGTTGAATTAAAAGGTTTGGAGTAATCATCACAGCTAGATTTATTAGATTTAGATCCGTTAAATTCAGTTACAGGAATAATGTGAATTGGATTATTGACTTCTATTTCATTAATATCCTCGATAAGTTCATGAACAATTTTATTCGTTCCTGAATCCTGTTTTTTGATTGGCATATCAAAATCAAAAGACACTTGATCTTTTGGTCTTACTTCTTCGGCAGATACAACTTCTATTTGATTTATTTTATTTGTTACATCATTGATTTCAATTTGATCTTCATTTATTTCTACATTAGGATGAACTTCTACATAATTAACATCAAAATCATTAATTGAAATTTTAGCTTCAACATCCTCTGAATCTAAGTTTGAATTATAAAAATCAATAGCATCAGATTCAAACTCAAATTCTAAAGAATTTCCTGCTGATTGTTTTGAAGATAAATTTTGAACATATCCACTATTTTCATCTAAACTATGAATTATTTTTTTTGGATCAGAATGAATTATTTCTTCCTGTTGATTTGGATCAAAACCAGTTGCAATGACAGTAACTGAAATTGAATTTTCCAAATTCAAATCTTCCCCAACACCCATTATAATATTAGCGCTGTGACCAGCTTTTTCTTGTATGTAATCATTAATTAATCCAATTTCATCAATAGTAATTTCATCTTCTCCTGAAACAATTAATAATAAAACATTTTTTGCACCAGTAATTCTGTTATCATTTAGTAATGGAGAATCTAAAGCTGATGAAATAGCTTCAATTGACCTCTTTGAACCAGAAGCTGTAGCTGAACCCATTATAGCATTTCCACTATTAGATAAGACAGTTTTAGCATCTTTTAAATCAATATTTTGAGTGTAATGATGGGTAATTACTTCTGCAATTCCTTTCGAGGCAGTTGCAAGAACTTCATCTGCCTTAGCGAAACCTTCTTTAAATCCTAAGTTTCCATAAATATCTCTTAATTTATTATTATTAATTACTATTAAAGCATCAACTTCGTTTTTTAATTTATCAATTCCTTTTTTAGCTTGCTCTTCTCTTATTTTTCCCTCAAATTGAAATGGTATTGTAACAATTCCTACTGTTAAAATATCCATCTCTTTTGCTAATTTTGAAATTACAGGAGCAGCTCCCGTTCCAGTTCCTCCTCCCATTCCTGCTGTAATAAAAACCATTTTTGTATTGGTTTCCAACATTTTTTTCAAGTCATCAAAACTTTCAACAGCAGCTTTTTCTCCTATTTCTGGATTAGCACCTGCTCCGAGACCTTCGGTCAGAGATATCCCTAATTGAATTTTATTTTCTACACTGCTGTTTTCTAAAGCTTGTGAATCAGTGTTACAAACTACAAAATCTACTCCTTTAATTCCTTTAGAGTGCATGTAGTTGATTGCGTTGCTTCCACCACCACCTACACCTATTACTTTGATTACATTACTCTTATTTTTGGGTAAATCGAAAGGTAAATTGTTAATTTCTGGATTTAGTTGCATAATTATATTTATTCGGCGTTATCTAAAAAGTTTTTTATTTTTTCTGTAAATTGATCAAGAATTGACATTCTCTGTTTTTCATTTTCTAAATGTTCCTTTGATTCTAATTCTTCACCTAGATTAGAATCTTCTTGATCTAAACTATTTTTTCTAATTTTTGTAGAATTCATAACTAATCCAACAGCTGTTGCATACATTGGACTAGAAATATCAATTGAATTATTTCCTGCTAGGTGTTCGCTTGGATGACCTAGTCTTGTATCCATTCCTGTAATGTATTCGACAAGTTGCTTTAAATGCTTTAGCTGGCTTCCTCCACCTGTTAAAACAATACCAGCTATTAATTTCTTTTTTTGTTCTTGGTGTCCATAATTTTTAATTTCTATATAGACTTGTTCAATAATTTCTACAACTCTAGCATGAATAATTTTTGACAAATTTTTCAAACTAATTTCTTTTGGATCTCTTCCTCTAAGTCCTGGAATAGATACAATTTCATTCTCTTTGTTTTCTCCGGGCCAAGCCGAACCAAACTTAATTTTAAGTAATTCAGCTTGTTTCTCAATAATTGAACATCCCTCTTTTATATCATCAGTTATGACATTTCCACCAAAAGGGATTACAGAAGTGTGCCTGATTATACCATCTTTAAATATTGCTAAATCAGTGGTCCCACCACCAATATCAATTAATGCAACTCCAGCCTCCTTCTCTTCTTGATTTAATACTGCATCAGAAGATGCTATTGGTTCTAAAGTAATTCCTTCGAAATCTATTCCAGCACTTTTAATACATCTCGCAATATTTTTTATTGACGAAACTTGACCAACTACAACATGAAAATTTGCTTCAAGTC
>CACPPV010000040.1 GCA_902635895.1 uncultured Bacteroidota bacterium | reverse complement strand
TAACACTAACGAAGTTGTTAATACATATGGAATTAGTGCTGGATTGGAAACAAACTTATTGAACTTATTTGATTTAAACATGTCATATTCATATAATAAAATGAAATTTGATAACCCTAATTCAGATTTTGAGGCTGGATTTAATTCTCCTGAAAACAGAGCAGTCGTTTCGCTAGGGTCAACTAAGTTAGCTGATAATTTTTCTTTTAACGTAACAGCAAAGTATCACGATAATTTTATGTGGCAACAATCTGGTTTTATAGATGCAATGATACCTGCACGAACAACTGTTGATGCTTCAATGAATTTTGATTTACCAAATATTAACTCAAAAGTTAAAGTTGGTGGAACAAATCTAGGAGGAGAGGAATATTTCATGATTCCTGGATCTGGTGCAATTGGAAGTCAATTTTATGTTGGTTTTACAATCAATCCATAATACCAACACAATGTTAATAAAAAGGCGACTTAGGTCGCCTTTTTTTATGTAAAAAAGCATAGAATTTAAAATACAAAATTTTATATTTGCCACATCAAAAATTAAAACCAGTATAATGTCACAATCAGTAGGTAAAGTTTCACAAATTATGGGTCCTGTTGTAGATGTAACTTTTGATACTTCTTCAAATGATCTTCCAAAAATTTACGATTCTCTTGAAATTAAAAAAGAGGATGGATCAATATTAGTTCTTGAAGTTCAATCGCACGTTGGTGAGGATATTGTGAGAACTATCTCAATGGACTCAACAGATGGTTTAAAAAGAGGTGCTGATGTAAAAGCTACTGGAAATCCAATACAAATGCCAATTGGAGATGACGTTTACGGAAGATTATTTAATGTAATTGGAGATTCAATCGATGGACTTGGTGAATTACCAAAGACTGGAAAAAATGGTTTACCTATCCACAGAGAAGCACCTGATTTTGATCAATTATCCACTTCAACAGAAGTTTTATTTACTGGAATTAAAGTTATTGATTTGATCGAGCCTTACGCAAAAGGTGGTAAAATTGGATTATTTGGAGGTGCTGGTGTTGGTAAGACAGTTTTAATTCAGGAACTGATTAATAACATTGCTAAAGGTCACGGTGGACTTTCTGTATTTGCTGGTGTTGGAGAAAGAACACGTGAGGGAAATGATTTATTAAGAGAAATGCTTGAATCCGGAATTATAAAATATGGAGAAGAATTTGACAAATCCATGGAAGAAGGAGGATGGGATTTGAGTAAAGTAGATAAAAAGGCCATGAAAGATTCTAAGGCTACTTTTGTTTTCGGACAAATGAACGAGCCTCCAGGAGCTCGTGCTAGAGTTGCATTATCAGGTTTAACTATGGCTGAATATTTCAGAGATGGTGCTGGTGATGGTCAAGGAAAAGACGTACTATTCTTTGTAGATAACATCTTTAGATTTACACAAGCTGGTTCTGAAGTATCTGCACTACTAGGTAGAATGCCCTCTGCTGTTGGTTATCAACCAACTTTAGCTACAGAAATGGGTGCTATGCAGGAAAGAATTACATCTACTAAGAATGGATCAATTACATCAGTTCAAGCGGTATATGTTCCTGCGGATGATTTAACTGACCCTGCTCCTGCTACAACTTTTGCTCATTTAGATGCAACTACTGTATTGTCAAGAAAAATTGCAGAATTAGGTATTTACCCTGCTGTTGATCCATTAGATTCAACGTCAAGAATTTTAACTCCAGAAATTATCGGTGATGACCACTATAATTGTGCACAAAGAGTTAAAGAACTTCTTCAAAAATATAAAGAACTTCAGGATATTATTGCCATTCTTGGTATGGAAGAACTTTCCGAAGAGGATAAATTATCTGTATATAGAGCTAGAAAAGTACAAAGATTTTTATCTCAACCCTTCCATGTAGCTGAACAATTTACAGGAATTCCAGGTGTTTTAGTAGACATTAAGGATACTATTAAAGGATTTAATATGATAATGGATGGAGAGCTTGATCATCTTCCAGAAGCTGCCTTTAATTTAAAAGGTACTATTGAGGAGGCTATAGAAGCTGGAGAAAAAATGTTAGCAGAAGCTTAAAATTAACTTATGCAATTAGAAATTGTAAGTCCTGAAAAAACCCTATTGACAGCTGATGTTAAGTCAGTAATTGTCCCTGGAACTGATGGGTCTTTTCAAATGTTAGATAATCATGCTCCGATTGTTTCTACTTTAATTTCAGGTACTATAAAAATTTCTGGAGAATTTGAAAATTCAGAAAGTTTACCTGATTCTTTTTCTGTAGTTAATTCAAATGAGTTACACCTATCCGTAAGCTCTGGAGTTGTTGAGATGAAAGAAAATAAAGTCATTATTTTAACTGACTAACCATAAAACTCTTATTGACTCTATGAAAAAAAGTCTCACTCTTTTTCTTTTATTAATTCTTAATATCTCTGTATCTCAGCAAGATACTACCAACCTTAAGGAAGTAATAGTCTCTACATCTAAATTAGAAATCCCTTTTTCAAAAAACTTTAGAACATTAACAGTAATCTCATCAAATTACATTAAAAATAGTCCAGCCACTAATGTCTCGGATTTATTACAAGAAATTACAGGAATCGATGTTAGAAGAAGAGGAGTAGGAGGAATCCAAGGCGATCTTTACATAAGAGGGGGTGGGTTTGATCAGACTTTACTTTTAGTTGATGGTATGAAAATGGACGATGTCCAAACAGGTCATCATACACTAAATATGATTCTTCCCCTTTATTTAATTGAAAGAATTGAAATTATAAAAGGTCCTGCTGCAAGAATATTCGGACAAAATGCTTTTAATGGAGCAATAAATATTGTTACAAAGGATGTTATTGGAGAAATTGGTAAAGCAGATTTTAGAGTTAATGAAATTTCTTATGGATCTTTTGAACAGAAAAACATTTCTGCTTCCACAAAAATTATTACTAATAAAGTCAAAACATTAATTAGTTACTCTGGAAATAGATCCGATGGTTACAGGCATAATACTGACTATAAGAAGAACAATTACTTTGTTAAATCTTCCATAAAATCAAATGGATTTCCATTTGATATAATAGCATCTTTTACTGAAAACAAATTCGGAGCAAATGGATTTTACGCAAGTCCCAGTGCAACAGAGCAGTACGAGGAAACTCAAGCTAGTTTAATAGGATTGTCTACCTCAATTAAATCACAAAAATTTATAATTTCTCCAAAACTTTATTGGAGACGTGGTCAAGACGAATATATTTACATTAGAGACAATCCCTCTGTTTACAGAAACCTTCATAAAACAAATAAGGTTTCTGCTGAATTAAGTGGTTCATATTTTTCTAATTCAGGTGTTACTGGATTTGGAATTGATTTATCTGCAGTGAATATTTCTAGTAATAATCTTGGAGAACATGACAGAAATACTGTTTCTGCATATATTGATCATACATTTAAATTATTTGACGAAAAATTAGTTGTTTCACCTGGAATCTCTGCAAGTTATTTTTCTGATATGTCGTTTCATTCTTTTCCAGGAATTGATTTAGGGTATAACTTAAATTCAAGTTTTAAATTGTACAGTAATATAGGTAAGACTTACAGGATACCAACCTATACAGATCTTTATTATGCTGATCGAACAACTATTGGAAATG
>CACPPV010000039.1 GCA_902635895.1 uncultured Bacteroidota bacterium | reverse complement strand
CAATTGAAAATCAATATTTGAATGAAAAAACTCCTAAAGGATGGAAATCTTATAGTTTTACATTCAATCAGCCAAAAAAAGTCATGGCAATTCGAAAAGGAAAAGTTATTGAAATAAAAGATATTTATAATCCAGATAATAATCTTGAAATTTCATATTACAGCCAACAAAATTTAATATCAATAGAGCACAAAGATGGATCAGTTGCCACCTATAAGGGTTTTGATAAAAATAAAATTTTGGTTAATGAAGGTGAAACTGTGTATCCTCAAACTATTTTAGGTGAAATAACAAAGTTTGATAAAAGGAATATTTATAGATTGTACCTGTCTCTATACTCCTACACTACAAAAAAAAATATAAGTTTATCAACTATTAAGTCATCTGATGATTATGAAATTACTTACTTAACCCCAAAGTTTTTTACTAAAAATTCTTTGAACAAACTGATTGATCTAAAACAATATATTGTAGATTATGATGAAAAAACTCTATTTAAGGAAATGAGAAAAAAAGAGATAAAAAAATTTAAATTGAAATGAAAAAAAAACTATTAGTTGTCATAATGATCTTTTTATATTCATGTAACGGATCTGTAAATGATTGTGGTGAAGTTTACACAAAATATGAAAAGGACGGTGAATATTTTTTAGTTATAAATCTTAGCAATCAAAGACCAAATAATGGAGAAGATCCTGGTGGTGAAATTCTCGCCGATGCTAAAGTCAATAAATCAATTTATGACTCAAAAAAAATTGGTGATGAATTTTGTTTTGAAAATTAACAAATTAAAAATACACTAATTTGTATCTTTGTTTAATAACCAAATATATTTCACAATGAAAAAATTAATTTATCTATCCTTTTTATCTTTATTGTTCTTCGCGTGTAATTCAGAAGTTTCAAATAAGCAGTCGGATGTTAACGAAACTTTTTTAAAAAACTCAGAAACAATGCAAGCATTATTTGAGAGCTTTGCTGCTGAAGCTGTTGACTACTCTCGTTTTTCTGATGAAGTTGTATTTAAAGGAACTCTTTTAAACTCTCCGGATTCTCTGAACTTAGATCAAGTAAAAGAAATTCACAAAGGTTTTTTTGCTAAATATGATGTTAAACACTTAGGTGAATTTAACTATTTACAAGGTGTTAATCCAGAAACTGGTGATGCTGATGGATCAGTTAGAATGTATTATGACATGGAAGTTACTAATAGCTCAAACGAAAAATCTGTTGTAATACCTATCTATGAATCTTTCGATTTTGACAGTGAAGGTAAAGCCATATATGTACAATGGTATAGTGACTGGACTGCATCTTTGGAGTCTATTGAATAGATACGAATTCGTTGGCGCTAAAATAAATAGTCATAAAATTGAAAAAAAGTAAGTTTTTTGAAGCTATAGTGCTTTCATATGTATTAACCTCAATTGAAATAATTAATGGTTTTAAAACCTATTTCAACATCTTTAATTGGGATTTGAAAAGATTTATTTACTTTTTTGGTTTTATAGTTTTTTTAATTGTAGTGGAATATTTTGTAAAAAAGGCCAAAAATCAATAGTTATACTCCATTCATATGAATAAAAGAAAAAAAAAGATACTCTGGTATTGGATTGACATTATTGCAAAAATATTTTTATTTTTTGCATTTGTTGCAGCCATGAAACTTGTTTTTTTTAAATAAAACATTCTATAAGTAATGTTTTTATTATCTTTGAAATAAAATATACTTGAATGAAAAAAATATTACTATCCGCCCTGTTTTTATTTAGTTTTTCTATTGGACTTTCTCAAGAAGATTCATATAAAGAAAACCTTATTGAATATATGAAATCACAAGGTCAATTTGAAACATTCAGTTCTACATTTAACCAAATGGCTGGAATGTTTGGCATTAGTGAATCAGATGAAAAGTTTGAAAAACTTCAAAAAGAAATGATAGATGATTTGATTGAGCTTATGGTTCCTATTTACAAAAAACATTTTAGTGAAGAAGAACTTAAACAGGCTATAGAACTCTACAAAACTCCAATTGGTTTAAAAATTGCCGAAAAAAATCCAGTAATAGCAAAAGAAAGCATGCAAGCGTCAATGCAATGGGGAATGGAGTTCGGTAATAAAATTCAAGAAATATTAAATTAGTTATTTAAGGACTAATTAAAAATTAACGATAATCTTTTATTCGTTTATTCTCCCATATGTATTTGCTGTTTTCCTCAAGGTCAGGAATTTTGTCTAATTCTTCCTTTAACATTGACTTTATTTGTCTTTGCTCTGTTGTTAAAATATCAATATGAGCAATTTCCATTGGATCCTCTTTAATATTGAAAAATTTTCCGTTTTTGTAGAGCTTATATTCTGTTGTTTGAGAATAAACAGACCTAAATTTATTAACCCTAGCCCCCCCATCTTGAATCATAATATGAATTAAGAACTTTTCTCTCATTGAAATCTTTTCCATTTAAGAGATTCAAAAAACTAATTCCTGAGGATTTAATTTTACTGACCTTTAATATATCTTCAAAAGTTGTATAGAAATCTTCAAAACCAATTAATGAATGTGATGTAAAACTTTTATTTATTTGAGAATTCCAATTGACAAACATTGGAACATTAGTACCATATTTTATAGTATTTCCTTTAGCTCCTTTTATTTCTTGACCATTATTTATAGAAATAATATTTGGATGAGTACCATTATCACCAATAAAAATTAATAGAGTATTTTCTAAAATTGAATTTTCTTTTAATTCGTTAATTATTTTTCCAATTATTTTGTCCATATAAGTAATCATGTCAGAATAATACTTAGTATCATTAATATTTCTTTTACTTTCTTCTTTCCAAATTTCTGAATCTGGAGTAGGACTAAATGGATCATGAACTAAAATCATTGGGTAGTAAAGAAAAAAGGGATTATCCCTATTTCTTCTTATAAAGTCTATCGCATAGTTTGAGACTATATCAGGCCCATAGTCAGAAATATTTGTTTCTAATATTTTACCATTTTGTTCAATTTTAGGGTTCGCAAACCTTTCCTTATTGCTATCTCTCGGGTGTGAAAGTTGCCAAAGACTGTACTCATCAAAGCCAAAGTCAAGAGGTTTTGACATTTTTTTGTGATCTTTTAATTTGTAAGAAAGTCCATTTAATTGCCATTTACCAACCACAGCTGTATTGTAACCGTTATCTTTAAATAAATTTCCAAAGGTTTTTCTATCAGAGCCTAAATACCCAAAGTATTCATAATTTTCGTAATTGGGTTTTCCGGTCATTATTTTAACTCTAGATGGAGTACATAAAGGTTGAGAATAAGCATTAGTAAATCTTATACCATGATTGGATAATGAGTCTAAAACAGGGGTTATATATGAATTTGATCCGTTAACCCCAATACATTCATAACCAATGTCGTCGGCCATAATTAAAATCACATTAGGCCTTGAGCTCTCTAATATATTTTGACATGAAAAAAAAGCAATAGTAATTAATAAAAAAAAAGAGTTTTTCAATATTGACATTATTATGAATTTAAATAATTCTTAGTTAATTGACAATCTTTAAGTTTTTCGTTTATTAATCATATAGCTATATTTATTTTATGAAACTAATTGATTATTGGTATAGGCATTTTGGATGGCTACCTTATA
>CACPPV010000038.1 GCA_902635895.1 uncultured Bacteroidota bacterium | reverse complement strand
ATTGAGCTTGCACGGTAAATCCAAAGGCAAACATCAATAAAAAAGAAGACAAAAGTCTAAATAATTTTGTTTTCATAAATGTATATTTTTGATTAAATCCCTACTAATTTAATAAAAACGTTAACACTTCTTTAACAGATTAACAATTTTCTTCTAATAATTCGACAAAAGCCACATTTTAGCCGACTAATTTTTTTAGTAAAATTATACTAAGTTTTAGCTATACATTAACTAAACAATTGTAAAAGAATATTTTATAATTTTAATTAATATAAATTATAGAAATAAAATCTCGTCAACAAAAAGCCAGGCATATTGACCCTCGGCTGGGTGATTTTTGGGAAGTTTTTTATTGCTTTTTATCACCAATTTTATTTTGGATGCTTTTTGAGTTATTGGAATTTTAAAGAATTTTGTAAGATTTGGTGCTCCCAATTTTGATTCGGGAATATCTTTAAATTGGATAAGTTTTTCAACAGAATTAGAAATGTCATAAAGCTCAATTCTTTTTGGAAACATTATGTAAGACCCTATATCCTCAAGCGAATGAAACCCTATGGAAGAATACTCTTTTCCTTTCATATCTATTTCTAAAACTAAATCCCCAGAATTTCTTTCATTAACTCCCTTTTGATAATCTTTCGTTCTTATAAATCCGTTCCAATGACCGTCTCTAAAATTTATATCTCCAATGATTCCATCAAATAATTTTTTTGGATGTCTGTATCTGTTGTCTGGCATCGTTTTTAAAACATAATCTTTTAGAATTCCCTCAACTTTAACATAATCTAGAACTCCAACTTTACTATCCAACCATCCTTTCTTGAAAGCCTTTGCCTTCAATGTGAGAGACTGTTTAATAGTAAACGGCTTTTCGTACAATAAAGACAAAGAGTCAGGTTCATCACCATTTAATGTGTATCTAATATCTGGATTACCTAAAGGTTTATAAAATTCAATTTTTAGAGAGTCCGAAAACATAGTTTGTCCAGAAATTGGTTTTGGAGAAGATAAAGGAACTCCTTTTGCAAAGTCAGTGACCCCAAAATTTAACGAAGCAGTACTAGAATTTTTTAATATTTTTTGAGAATCTATGTCAATGTTCGTATTCCACAAATAGACTGTTTTTAGATTAGAGTTCTCAAGTAAAGTCATAACGCTATTGAATCCAATATCATTATTATTAAGATTAAGACTTTGAACAGAACTACTAATAGATTTTAGGCCTTTGTCTGTTATCTCAGTATCGTTTATTTTTAAATATTGCAGACTTTCGAACGAACTAATCTTGGACATAAGACGATCGTTAAAATTTGAGTGACTCAAATCCAACTTTATTAGCTGGCTTTTAACAGATCTTAAAGCACTAATATGTTTAGAACTCAATTTGTCTCCTAAAAATTTTACTTCTATATAATTGTTTGAAATACTATTTCGCTCTAATCTGAAATCAAGGTCAATCAACTTTTCTAAATCTTGTTTTCTGGGAGAATCAACCTTTCTTTCTTTTGGGAAAAAAGAGGTTAAAATTTCTTTATCTATTTCATTAAAACTATCTGTCTTATTGAACTTGTCAAACTCACCTCCTTTTTCAATCCAGATTCTTAAAATTTCTACTTCATTCTCAGTCAATTGAGAATTTCCCTCAGGAGGCATGTGTAATTTATCATTCAAAGGAAGCTTTGGATAATTGTATAAACGACTTGAATTTGGATCAAAGGACACAAATAATGGACCTCTTTCACCACCTTTTAATATTGCTTCTTGTGAATGCATCATTAAATCGCCTTTGTATTTATTTGGGTTATGACATTTTACACATTTATTTTCTAGTATCGGCATGACAACACTTGAAAAAACATTTATGCTATCCGCTGAAATCTCAACTGAAGATTCACTAAAATCAGGAATTTTTAGATAGTCTGTCCCGTGGGTGATTTGTCCACCAAAATGACCCGTCACAGAAAGTAAAATTATTGTAATTAAGAAAGTTCCGTCAAAATACTTTAAATAAGTTGAAGTTTTATGCATCCATAAAAGAACTCCAATAAAAATTGTAGTTGAAATACCAAGCCACATGTGCTGGTCTATTAAATCTCCAGAAAAACTATCGCTTAAATACAGAAAGTATCCTAAAAGAGCGCTTAAAACTGAAAAGGTAAAAGAAAACAGTAATCCAAATCTTACAGGAATTGTGTAATTATTTTTAAAGAATTTTTCTAATAAAACAAGACAAAATGTGAGATATAAGGCACCTATAGGTAGATGTAAAACTACTGGATGAAATTTTCCTAAATATTCTAAAATTTCCATTACCCTATTTTATAATCAGCATCAATTAATAAATCTTTATTTTTCTCATCACATAGGGAAAAATTAAACCCTTTTCTTAAACTATACCCGGCATATTCGCCATTTTTATTCAAAGCAATAAATCCAACCTGAAGATAATCCCATTCAGGCCCTTTCTTATGCAACTTTGAAATTCTATCAACGATTGTCTTACAAGCTTGCATAGGAGAATGGCCTTGTCTCATTAGCTCTACAACCATGGCGCTACCAGATGTTTTAATTATAGCTTCACCAAGACCTGTAGCTGCTGCCGCTCCAACTTCATTGTCTAAAAATAAACCTGCACCAATAATTGGAGAATCACCAACCCTTCCATGCAGCTTCCATGCAGCTCCACTTGTTGTACATGCCCCATAAAGGTCTCCATTTTCATCAATGGCCAACATGCTTATAGTATCATGATTTTCTATGTTTATTATTGGTTTATAATCAGACTTTTCTTTCCACTTGATCCAATCTTTTTTTGATTGTTCTGTAAGTAAATTTTCTTGTTTAAAACCCTTAGAAATTGCAAAATCTAAAGCTCCTTTTCCAGACAACATAACATGAGGAGTCTCTTCCATTACAAGCCTTGCAACTGAAATTGGATGTTTAATGTTTTGTAAATAACTAACTGAACCACAATTACTATTTTTATCCATTATACAGGCATCAAGAGTAACAATTCCATCACGATCTGGATATCCACCCAAACCTACAGATCTAACATTTGGATCTGCCTCAGTGACTTTTACGCCTTCCTCAACTGCAAGTAAACCTCCATTTCCAGACTTTAAAACTTCCCATGCTTTTTTGTTTGCTGCCAATCCATGATTCCAAGTTGAAATAATTCTTGGAAATTCTTTTTTGCTTTGTCTTAAATCATTCTCGCAACTCAATATAGATGGTGCACTAAGACTTGCAAGCGCTGATTTTTTTAAAAAACTTCTTCTGTTTTCCATAATTATATAATTAATCAATCAATCCAACTTCACGAACTTCATTTCCTGAAATTTCGAATAGATCGTCTCCCAACTCAGTTCTTTTTTTATTTGCTAAAAGCTGTATTTTATTAGCAATTTCTTTATTGTCTTTTATAATATTAAAGAGTTCAGAAGGGTCAGTTTTTAAGTTGTACAACTCATTTTCTTTTAAATCGATGTATTGGTATTTTATAGGAGTACCATCATTTCTTCCTTTTCTACCATTAAGAGTTCTATATCTGTGAGGAAAATACATTTTATAATCTCCATATCTCACAGCGTGAAGGCTATTTCTGTGGTAATAAAAAAACAGAGCTTCGTGTGGATCTTCCTGACTTTTTGTTGTCAAAACATCCCAAATATTTTTGCCATCAATTTTATTATTAGATAATTTTGAATTGGTTAATTCTGCAAATGTTGGCAACCAATCTATTCCCATAAGTGGATTTGAGATTATTGTATTGGGTTTAATTTCTTTTGGATACCAAACTATACACGGAACACGTTGGCCACCCTCCCATGTAGTACCTTTACCTTCTCTATAGATACCGGTTGATCCTGCATGTCCTCCATAGGAAAGCCAAGGGCCGTTATCTGATGTAAAAACAATAATCGTATTATCTTGTAAATTATTTTTCTTTAAAGTTTCCATTATTAAACCTACAGAATGATCAATTTCCTCAATCACATCTGTATACAATCCATGATCTGATCTTCCATTAAATTCTGAGGATGCAAACAAGGGCACGTGCGGCTGTGGGTGAGCTAAAAATAAAAAAAATGAATTGTCTTTATTATTTTCAATAAAATCAATACTCTTGTATGTAAGATCCATCGTTAAGTCAGATTGGTCAGTCAAAATCTGGATGGGTTTATCTTTATCATACAACATTAAATCAGGATAGCTATCTGGATATTCTGCATGATATGGCCACATATC
>CACPPV010000037.1 GCA_902635895.1 uncultured Bacteroidota bacterium | reverse complement strand
TGGTTTGGATGTTCACGATCCAGGAACTACAGGTCCTTATAAACCTAATACAATAATAACTGTTGAACCAGGAATATATGTTCGAGATAATAGTGATTGTGATCCGAAATGGTGGGGTATAGCTGTTAGAATTGAGGATACAGTGTTAATTTCCGAAGATGGACCTGTTAATTTATCAGTATATGCACCTAGAAAATCTGAAGAAATTGAAAAACTAATGAAGAAAAAAAGTCCTTTGTCAAATTTTATTTTACCTGAAATTCAATAATGTGTTTTTAAAATTATCGTAATTATCTATTTCAATAAATTCTTTTTCTTTTGATAAAATTTTATTAATTCTTTCAGGTGTATCGAGTTTAATTTTAAGACATTTTTCTACATTATCTGAAAATTTTATTGGATGAGCAGTCTCTAAGAAAATTCCAATATTTTTGGAATTAATTTTTAAATATTTATTTAGTCCCAACAGTCCAACTGCTCCGTGAGGATCAAGAACATATCCTTTTGAATCGTAAACTTTTTTAATTAAATCTAAAGTTTCTACATCATTAAAACTATAAGAGGACATATTTTTTCTGAGATTATCAAAATCTTTAAAAATCTCTAAAATCCTAACAAAATTACTTGGATTCGAAACATCCATGGCGTTGGATATTGTTTGTATTGTTTTGTTTGCTTTAAAAACACCGTTTTTAAAATATCTTGGTATAGTGTCATTGACATTTGTACTAGCAATAAAATGCTTTATTGGAAGTCCTAATTCCCTAGCAACTATTCCAGCACAAATATTTCCAAAGTTTCCTGAGGGTACACTAAAAACTAAGTTTTTACTTTTTAATTTTTTATATGCATAAAAATAATATAATGATTGAGGAAGCCATCTTGCTACATTTATTGAATTAGCAGATGTTAAATTAAACTGATTATTCAATTCTTTGTCAACAAATGCTTTTTTGACCATTTTTTGACAGTCATCGAAACTTCCATTTATTCTTAGAGCAGTTATGTTTTTTTTGTTTGTAGTTAACTGTCTTTCTTGTATTTCGCTAACTTTATTCTTAGGATAAAGTATCACAACTTTAGTTCCTTTAACATCAAGAAAACCATTTGCTACAGCTGCTCCAGTATCCCCTGATGTTGCAACCAAAACAGTTGTTAGTTTTGACCTATTTTTATTAAAATAGCCCAAACAATTGGCCATAAATCTAGCTCCAACGTCTTTAAAGGCTAGGGTAGGCCCATGATATAGTTCTAAAGAAAAAATATTGTCCTCAAGTTTAACTAATGGAAAATCAAAATCAATAGTACTTTCTATTATGTTTTTTAAATCTAATTCGCTAATTGTATTTCCTACAAATTGCTTTAAAACTTGATATGCAATTTCAATATTGGAGTAATCCTCTATTTTATCGATAAAATCTTTTTTAATCGGAGATATAGTTGTTGGAAAAAATAAACCTCCATCTGAAGCTAGTCCTAATTTAATAGCTTTTTCAAAATTTACAGGGTCAGATTTTTTATTTAAACTCCTGTATAACATGTTATAAAACTTTTACTCCTACATCATTAACACAGGAAATGTGAACATCATATTCTAAGTCTAGTTTGTCGTAAATTTCCTTCATTTTTTTTGCCACATTATTGGCTTTTGATACTCCCTTGCATAGCGCAAATATGGATGGACCAGATCCTGAAATACCACAACCTAAAGCGCCTTCACCAAGACAAGCAGACTTAATTTCGTTGAATTTAGGAATCAAAATTGACCTCATAGGTTCTACTATTATATCTTTCATGGATCTTCCAATAAGTTCATAGTTTTCAGTGTAGAGTCCACTTACAAAAGCTCCAAGATTTGCTGATTGACTCACCATATCACTAATGGTAACGTTGTTTTTAACAACAGCTCTTGAATCTTTGGTTTTTAATTCAATTTTTGGATGAATTACAGCGAATGCCATCTCAATTGGGGAATTAAGCTTAAAGTAATCATGCTTAATACTGTTTCTTACAAAAGTAAATCCGCCCAATAAAACTGCAGCTACATTGTCAGCGTGTCTAGAGCCACTAGCTGTCATTTCTCCCTCCATAGCAAATTTTATAAGTTGATTTCTTGTATAGGGTTCACCAATTAATTTATTTATAGCATACACACTTCCAGCTGAACTGGCAGCACTACTGCCAATACCACTTCCAGGCTTAATTCCTTTATGAATTTCAATTTCAAACCCACAGTCAACATTCGTATTTTTTAAAAGAGCTGTCGCTGAAACTCCAGCAACATTTTTTGAAATATCAGTGCTTAAGTTTTGTCCAGTAATCTTCTTAATAAACACACCCTTTTCTTTTGTTTTTCTTACGATAATTACATCACCAATATTATCAAGACAAACACCTAATACATCATATCCGCATGATAAATTTGCTATACTGGCGGGCGAGAAAACCTTGACTTCTTTCATTGTAATTAGATTAATTTCTACTAACTCTGATAATATCAGCAAAAATACCAGCTGCAGTAACATCTGCACCTGCACCTGCACCTTTTACTATAAGAGGCTGGTCTTTGTATCTGTCAGTGTAAAACAATACTATATTGTCACTTCCCTCTAAATTATAGAAGTCATGATATTTAGGAATGTGTTTAATTCCTACTGAGGCTTTGTTGTTTTTATATTCTGCAACATATTTAATTTTACAGTCAGCATTTTTAGCATCATTTAATATTTCCTTAAAATGTGTTTCATGAGCTTTTAATGAGCTAATAAAATCTTTATTATTGTTAGTTTGTAGGCACTCTTCTGGCATGAAAGGCTTATTGTTTATTTCACTAAGTTCAATTTCATTACCACTTTCTCTAGCAAGAATTAAAATTTTTCTTGCAACATCAATTCCACTAAGATCAATTTTTGGATCAGGCTCAGTGTACCCCTCTGACATAGCTTGTTCAACAACCTCAAAAAACGAATTCGATGAATTATAGTTGTTAAAAATAAAGTTCAAGCTTCCAGAAAATATTCCTTGAATTGAGTTTATTTTATCACCTGAGTTAACTAAGTTATTCAGTGTGTCAATAATAGGAAGTCCAGCACCAACATTAGTTTCAAATAAAAATGAAGTTCCATATTTTTTTGAGATATTTTTTAACTCTATATAATTAGAGTAAGATTCAGAACAAGCAATTTTGTTACAAGTCACAACATTTATGTTATTTTTTAAAAAGTACTTGTAAGATTCAGATATTTTAGGACTTGCAGTGTTATCAACAAAAACACTGTTTCTTAAGTTAAGTTCTTTTGCTTTTGTGATGAATTTTTCTAAGTCTGCATTTGTTCCAACTTTTAATGATTCAGAATATTTGTCTAAATTAATGCCACTTTCATTGAAAATCATTTTTTTGGTATTCGAAATAGCGATTACCCTTAACTTTAATTTAAGTTTTTCTTTTAGATACTCTGATTGTTGATTTATTTGATTTAATAATTTTGATCCAACATTTCCAATTCCAATAACAAAAAGATTAATCTGTTTAGTGTTTTTTTCAAAAAATCTTTCATGAAGAGTATTTAAAGCTTTTTTTACATCCTTTTTTTCAATAACAGCAGTTATGTTTCGTTCTGAGGATCCTTGAGAAATGGCTTTAACGTTAATGTTGTTTTTACCAAGTGAGCTAAACATTTTTCCACTTATTCCTTGATGATTTTTCATTTTATCACCAACAAGAGCTATAATTGAAAGGTTGTTTTCTATTAAGCATGGGTTTAAAATTGAGTTCTCAATTTCATATTTAAATGCCTCATCTACAATTTTTTTAGCTTTATCTGCTTCAGATTCTTTAATTCCAATACATATTGAGTGTTCTGAAGAGGCTTGTGTTATCATAATAATATTAATGTTATTATTTGAAATTTCTTCGAATAATTTTTTTGAAAACCCTGGAATTCCAACCATTCCACTTCCCTCAATTGTAACAAGAGCTATTTTTTCAATATGACTTATTCCTTTAATTACGGAATCGCTTTTGGAGTTTTCTCCTATTATTGTTCCTTTAGCTTTAGGATCAAAAGTGTTTTTAATGTTTACAGGAATATTTTTACTCATTACGGGTTTCACCGTAGGAGGGTACAAAACTTTTGCTCCAAAATGTGACAATTCCATGGCTTCTTTGTATGTAATCTGTCCAATAGGAAATGATTGTTTAACATGATTAGGATTTGCTGTATAAATTCCGCTTACATCAGTCCATATATCTAAATTACTAGCATTAGTAATAGAAGCCATAATTGATGCTGTAAAATCTGATCCTCCTCTGCCTAAAGTAACATTATTGCCAAAATTATCTCTGGCAATAAAACCAGGCATAATAATTATTCTACTATTTGAATTATTGTAAAACTCTTCCCATTTTCTTTTAGTTAAATCATAATCTATTTGAACTGAACCAAGCTTTATTAGTTTTGTCGTAATAATCTCTCTTGAATCTTTTATAATAGAATCAAAACCTCTTTTTTTCGAA
>CACPPV010000036.1 GCA_902635895.1 uncultured Bacteroidota bacterium | reverse complement strand
GGAGTTTGTTCTGCTTGTATTTATCATGAGGAAAAAGAAAGTAAAATAAATTGGACCAAAAGAGAAAATAAGTTAGAAAAGCTTTTAGCTCAGTTCAGAAGCACTGATGGTTCATATGATGTAATTGTCCCAGGTAGCGGAGGAAAAGATAGTGCTTTTACTTCTCACATTTTAAAGTACAAATATGGTATGAATCCATTAACCGTAACATGGGCTCCTCATTTATATACTGATATAGGATGGAAGAATATGCAAGAATGGGTCCACACAGGGGGTTTAGATAATATTTTATATACTCCTAATGGTACATTACATAAAGAAATGACAAAAAATGCTTTTCATAACTTATTGCATCCATTTCAACCTTTCATAGTAGGACAAAGAATAATTGGACCAGCAATGGCTAAGAAATTTGGTGTCAAGTTGGTAATGTACGGAGAAAACCAAGCTGAATATGGCAATGCAATTGAAGAGAATACAAATCCAATTATGAATATGGATTTCTTTTCTTCTGAAGATGTTATGAATATGAAATTTGGAGGAGTAGCAATGAAGGATTATATAGCCAGCGGAAAATATACAAAAAATGATTTTACGCCTTATATTGCTCCAAAAAAGACAGATTTAATTGAAGCAGGTGTCGAAGTACATTATTTAGGTTATTATTTAAAATGGGATCCACAAGAATGTTATTACTATTCAGTAGATAATACTGGTTTTCAAGCAAATCCAGTTAGAACTGAAGGAACATATTCTAAGTATAGTAGTATAGATGACAAAATTGATCCATTTCATTATTTTACAACATTAATAAAGTTTGGTATTGGTAGATGTACCTATGATGCAGCTCAAGAAGTGCGAAATGGAAAAATAACTAGAGAAGAAGCTGTATATTTAGTAAATAAGTATGACACAGAATTCCCCGAAATTTACTTTAAAGAATTTTTAGAATACATAGACACAACAGAAAAAGAGTTTTGGAAAACGGTCAATAAGCATAGAAGCCCACATATTTGGGAAAAAGTGAATGGAGATTGGAAGCTCAGACGTACAGTTAATTAGATTATCTTAAAAATTTATTGTTTTTATCATTTTTTAATGAATTATTCTTCTATGATTTATGGTTAATAATATTTTTTAGAATTTAAATTTTTTATGCTTTTTCTCTTAAAATTAAAAACCAGAAGAATTTTTTTTAAATCTTTTTGGTATTAAAATGAAAAGAAATATAGACTCATTAAATAAACGTTACTTTTATAAACTTTTTACTGGTTTAATTAGTTTGCCAATACAGTTAATTGTTCAATCGATTATACCTAGAGCTTTAGGACCTATTGCATATGGTCAGTTCAACTTTTTATCCCATTCATTTTCGCAAATCATAGGATTTTTCGATTCTGGCTTAACTTACGCATATTACACAAAATTATCAGGGGACTTAGAAAATAAAGTATTAATAAATTATTTTTATAAATTAATTTTTATTCTTAGTGTGTTACTTATATTAGTAACAACAGGAATATTATTATTAAATTTAGAAATATATATATGGCCCGACCAAAAAATTATTTTCATATATATGGCCTTATTTTGGGCATTAATTAATTATTATTCAAGTACTATAAATAAAACAATAGATGCTTATGGGTTAACGTCTCATGGAGAATTAATTAAAATTGCACAAAAAGTTTTTTCACTTGTTTTGATTTTAAGTCTTTATTTTTTTTTCAAGTTAGATTTGTTCTCCTATTTTCTTTACCATTATTTAATAATTATTTTATTTATTGTGGGTGGATTCATTTTACTTAAAAGAAAAGGTGTAAATCTTTCCGAACCTATATCTTTAACTAAATTACAGTTAAAAAAACTTTCTCGATATTTTTGGAGTTATTCCTCTCCTATGATTGTTTTTTCTTTTGTTGTAATGATTGCTAATGTACTTGATTATTGGTTGTTACAAAGATTCTCAGGTTCAGTTCAGCAAGGGTATTTTGGATTATCTTATAAAATTGCAGCAATATGTTTCATTTTTACTGGGGCAATGACACCTTTAATAATAAGAGAATTTTCAGCTTCGTTTAAAAACAACAAAGTTTCAGAAATAAAATCTTTATTTTTAAAAAACGTTCCATTATTATATACAATTTCTGCGGCTATTTCAATTTTTCTTTGTTTGCAGGGAGAATTAATTACACAATTAATTGGAGGAGAGAAATTTGAGGATGCGTGGTTAGCCATATCGCTTATGGCTCTTTACCCAATTCATCAAACATATGGACAGCTCAGTGGTTCGGTTTTTTATGCAACTGGACAAACTAAACTTTATAGAAATATTGAGGTTACCGTAATGATTTTGGGTATTATTGTTTCTTTTCTTTTAATAGGACCACAAAAATTTTATGGTTTTAATTTAGGAGCTTTAGGATTAGCAATAAAAATGTTATTAATTCAATTTTTATCTGTCAATATTCAATTATATTATAACTCTAAACATTTAAATTTAGACTTTAAAAAACTACTAGGACATCAAATACTAATTGTTATAGTTTTTTTTATTTTCGCTTTGAGTTCTAATTTTATTTCAGACATAATTTTAAACAATGATTTGCTTTTATTTATATTTAGTGGAGTCATTTACATATTTTTAACGCTGTTACTTATCTACAACTTTCCATTTTTAATTTCAATTAAAAAAATAAAAATCTTAAAAGCTGAGGCAATTGTTATTAAAAAAATAAAAGGATTAATAAAGAATGTGTCACAATAATTATATTTTATTTTTTATAAAACATAATGAAAAAAACAATTTTATATGTTTCGTTTAAGCCGATTAATCAAAGGTATATAGAAAGATTTTGTATTGATTATTTTATTGATAAAGGTTATAAAATATATCACATTGATATTTCAGCTTTGTTTTTTATTGAATTAAATATGAATAAAATAGTCACTAATTATTCTTACACAATTAAAGATTTTAATCAATTAAAATTATTTTTTAAAAAAAATAAATTATTTAATTGTATAGCTGTTTGTTCTTTTGGTGCACCAAAAAGACAAAACTGGAAGGTATACAGTCTTTTAAAATCATATGGTTCAAAACTTGTTTTTTTTGATGATGGCACACTTCCAGCGATTTCTAAAAGTAGCTCGATTTTAGTAAAACTTAAAAATTTACTTAAACCGGCTAAAATAATTAACAAAATATTAGATATTATTCACAATAAAATTTATACAAAAATTATTTTTGACTGTTTTTTTACAAGTGGGGAAATTTCAGCAAAAAAATATTCTATGTATAACCCTATTAAATTTAATAATTTAGATAATAATCGTTATTTAAAACTATCAAAAAATACCAATTTAGAGCTCAATAATTATATTGTTTTCATAGATCAAAATATGGTTAATCATCCTGATTGGAAAATAATGGGAAATATCAAAGTTGATGAAGAGTTATATTATCAGAAATTAAATAAATTTTTTTCTAAGGTTGAAAATCAATTTAATAAAGAAGTGATTATTGCCACTCATCCAAGCGCTAACTATGAAAATAACCCCTTTAATAATAGACAACTTGTTGGAGGAATTAATACCGCAAAATACACGATTAATTGTGATTTTATAATTACATTTTTCAGTACAGCAGTTAATTACGCAATTTTAAAATATAAGCCAATATTATTTATTAATTCCAATGTTGTATCGTCTGCACTCCCTGAACCTGAAGCGACACAATGTTCGAAAGATTTCGCTAAACGCCTAGATCAGACACTAATTAATATTGACAATTTTTATGGAAAAATTGTAATAAATAGAAATATTGATAAATTAAAATACGATAACTATAAATATGATTATATAGTTTCCAAAGGGAATGAAAATATTTTAAATGAAAAATTAATTGAAAATGGATTTAAAAATATAAAATGAAAGCAATTATACTAGCTGCTGGATACGCCAAAAGAATGCGGCCACTGACAAATAAAACTCATAAAACATTATTAAATGTAGGCTCTGTCCCTGTAATTAACAGAATAATTGATGGACTAATTGAAAATAATATTGAAGATATTATTGTAGGAACAGGATATATGGCGAAAGAGTTAAAATCTCATCTAAAGAAAACATACCCTTCGATGAATTTCACATTCATTTTTAATGACCGTTACAAAGAAACAAACAATATTTATTCATTATCTCAAATTTTTTCTTCAATTGAAATTGATGATGATGTTTTATTAATTGAATCAGATTTAATATATGAGCCCGCTGTTTTAAATCGAATTTTAAGCTCAAAAGAAAGAACTGTTGCTCTGGTAGATCATTATAAAACAGGAATGGATGGTACAGTTGTAACAATTTCTAATAAAGTTATTTCATCTATAATTCCTCCACATCTTCAAAATGAAGATTTTAGTTTTAAAAATAAGTTCAAAACTTTAAACATTTATAAGTTTTCAAAGGAGTTTTGTAATTTAACTTTTTCAAATTTACTTCAATATTATGCCAAATTAATTGATGATAATTGTTATTATGAATTAATTCTTGGAATTTTAATTTATGTTCAAAAAGAACAAATTCATGCTGAAATTCTTGATGGAGAGAAATGGGCAGAAATTGATGACCCAAACGACTTGAACATTGCTGATTATATTTTTTCTAATGAAAAAGTTAATAATTTAGAAAGATCTTTTGGAGGATATTGGAATTTTGAGCTTACAGACTTTTATTTTATAAGAAAT
>CACPPV010000035.1 GCA_902635895.1 uncultured Bacteroidota bacterium | reverse complement strand
TGGTAAAGTAATTGAGTAAAATCCATAGCTGTTGGTTGTAGTACCATTGCCAATTTCTGGAAAGACGATATTGGCTCCAATTATTAATTCATTACTTTCCCAAGACATTACATAACCACTTAAGGTCTGAAATTTTTCTTGGGAAAATATGTATGAGTAAAATGTTAAAAAAAATAAAAAGAAAAGATTTTTTTTTAACATGTAATTAAATCAATAGTTAATCTAATACAAATTAACAAATAATATGCCAACGATAATTTAACTAAGCTAATCTAGATTCTAGACCGTTTTTAATAGAATCTAAAAATTCTTGAGTATTAAGATAATGAGATCTGTCGAGATTTTTTCCATGAATTAGAAGAGCTAAATCTTTAGTCATTTCGCCATTCTCTACAGTTTTTATACAAACATCTTCAAGAGTTGAGCAAAACTCAATTAAATCTTTATTGTCATCGAGTTTCCCTCTGTGAGCTAAACCTCTTGTCCATGCAAAAATCGAAGCAATAGGATTAGTAGAAGTTTCGTTTCCTTTTTGATGTTCTCTGTAATGTCTTGTTACTGTTCCATGTGCTGCCTCAGCTTCCATAGTCTTTCCGTCAGGAGTTACTAGGGTAGAAGTCATAAGACCTAAGGATCCAAACCCTTGAGCAACGGTATCGGATTGAACATCTCCATCATAATTTTTACAAGCCCAAACAAATCCTCCATTCCATTTCATTGCTGCTGCAACCATGTCGTCAATTAATCGGTGCTCATAAGTGATGCCGATCTCTTCAAATTTCTCTTGAAATTCATTTACATAAACTTCATGAAAAATATCTTTAAATCGTCCGTCGTATGCTTTTAAAATGGTATTTTTTGTTGAAAGATATAATGGCCACTTTTTTGTAAGAGCTTGATTCATACATGATCTTGCAAATCCATAAATAGAAGAATCTATATTATACATACTCATAGCCACACCGTTTTCTTGAAAATTATAAACTTCCCAAGTTTTTGAATTTTCACCATTTTCGGGTGTAAATGTCATTGTAAGTTTACCTTTTCCGTGAGTAACTATGTCTGTTGCTTTATATTGATCACCAAATGCATGTCTTCCAATGCAAATTGGTTTTGTCCATCCTTGAACATATCTAGGAACGTTGTTCATTATTATGGGTTCTCTAAAGACTGTACCACCAACTATGTTTCGAATAGTTCCATTGGGAGATCTCCACATTTTTTTTAATGTATACTCTACTACTCTATCTTCGTCAGGTGTTATTGTAGCACATTTAATACCTACGTTGTATTTTTTAATAGCTTCAGCAGAATCAATTGTTACTTGATCATCAGTAAAATCCCTATGTTGAATACTTAAATCAAAATATTTAATATCGAGTTCTAAATAGGGCAGAATTAGTTTAGATTTTATAAAATCCCAAATAATTCTTGTCATTTCATCTCCATCCAACTCAACGACAGGATTTTTAACTAATATTTTTTTCATCAAGTATTAAATTATCTTTTAACTTCCTTAATTCTAGCTTTCTTACCTCTTAATTCTCTAAAATAGTATATCCTAGATCTTCTAACTTTTCCTCTTTTGTTCACTTCAATTTTTTGTATTGCAGGTAAATTAAATGGGAAAATTCTTTCAATGCCAATAGTACCTGACATTTTTCTAATTGTAAAAGTTTTAGTCAATCCAGTTCCTTTTATTTGAATTACAACTCCTTTGAAAAACTGAGTACGAACTTTTTCGCCTTCACGTATTTCATAATAAACTGTAATTGTGTCTCCGGATTTAAAAGAAGGGATTTCTTTTTTGGTTACAAATTCGTCTTGTACGAATTTAATTAAAGATTCCATTATGTAAGATTTTAAGTTTATTTAATACAACGTACACGATTATCGTCAGTGGTTATATCAAAATCGATTGCGAATTTACATTTTTTTTTTATTTCTCGAAAGAAATCAATCAAAAATATCGGGTCGTAATTTTTTTGTTCTTTCAAGAGCTTTATTTTCTCTCCATTCCTCAATTTTCTTTTGATTCCCAGACAAAAGTATTTCAGGGACTTTCATATCATTAAATGAAGAGGGTCTTGTGTAAACTGGTGGTGCCAATAAATTATCTTGAAATGAATCAGTCAAAGCGGATGTTTCGTTCCCTAAAACACCTGGGATTAATCTTATTATTGAATCACATAAAACTGCAGCAGGTAGTTCACCTCCAGATAATACATAATCTCCTATAGAAATTTCCATTGTGATTAAGGTATCTCTTACTCTTTGGTCTACTCCTTTATAATGACCACATAAAATGATCAAATTCTTTTTTAAGGATAAATTGTTTGAGATTTTTTGATCCAATATTTTACCATCAGGCGACATGTATATGACTTCATCATAGTGCCTTTGACTTTTTAAAAAATCAATACATTTTTTTATAGGTTCAATCATTAAAACCATTCCAGAGCCACCACCAAATTGATAGTCATCAACTTGTTTTCTTTTGTTTGAGGAGTAATCTTTGAGATCATGAAAAAATACTTCAATTAATTCTTTATCGATAGCTCTTCTTAAAATAGACGCATTAAATGGACTTTCAATTAATTCAGGTAAAACGCTAATAATGTCAATTCTCATACTTATTCAAATATTAGTCTTTCTTTTTCTCCCTCAGGACTGTAAAATATCATTTGATTAATTTTTGTATTAGAGTTTATTGAGGAAAGATCATCAGTATTTTCAATAGTAATCGAGTTGATTTCTGTTAAAACATATCCTTCTCTAATTCCCATTCTGTATAAAGATCCATTTCTATTATTTAAAACTTTAATTCCGTTGGATAGATCAATTTCTTTTAATTCTTCTTTGGACATGTTTTTTAATTGCATTCCTAAAAAACTAACATTTGTATTTTTTTCAAGAATTACATTTAAATTGATTTTATTATTATTTCTAATTATACCAACAGAAATGTTATCACCAGGTCTTTTGGTGCTTAAATAGCCGGAAAGATCCGAAAATTTAACAATTTGAATATTATCTAAGCTTACTATTACATCCCCTTTTTTTATTCCAGATTTAGCGGCTCCCATGTCGACTTGCACATCATTTATATAAAAACCTTCAGTTAAATTTATATTTAATTCATTTGCTGATCTTGAATTTAAGCCAAATCCAGTGACCCCAAGAAGACCTTTCTGGACATTACCGTATTCAATAATGTCTTCAAATATTTTTCTAGCAACATTACTTGGAACAGCAAAAGAATAACCTACAAATCCGCCAGTTCCGCTGGTTATTGCAGTATTAATTCCAATTAGATCACCGTCAGTATTTACTAATGCTCCTCCGCTGTTTCCTGAGTTAACAGCTGCATCAGTTTGTATGAAAGATTGATTTTTTGAATCGTAATCATTTAGATCTCTTGATTTAGCACTAATTATTCCTGCTGTTACTGTAGAGGTTAAATTAAAAGGATTTCCAACAGCTAAAACCCATTCTCCAATTCTTGTTTGATCGGAATCTGCAAATCTAACGTATGGGAAAGATTCTTTTCTTTTAATTTTTAAAACAGCAATATCGGAAACTTCATCACTTCCTAAAAGTTCAGCTTCATATGTTTTATTATCATTTGTTGTAACTTCAATAGTGGTAGCGTTTTCAATAACATGATTATTTGTAATAATATAGCCATCCTCTGAAACAATCACACCGGAACCCATTCCAACTCTAGTTCTTTCTCCTTGATTGTTAAAATAGTCCCAAAGAGAAGAATTTGATCTTGAAATACTAGTGTTTTTTACATGAACAACCGAATGAATGGTTTTTTCAGCAGCTTCAACAAAATCAATATTCTTAATTGAACTGCTATTTGAAATTTTAGAAAAAGGATTGTATGCAATATTTACAACGTTGTCTTTTTCTTTGTTTTCATAACTTACTTCGTGATCGTAAAAATAGTTATGGATAGTTAATGCTAATAAACCTCCAAAAATTGAAACTAAAAATGTTGAAATTATCTTTTTCATTACAAAAATTTTTATCAAAATTAATTTTTTTGAAAATTAGAAAATATATTTTAACTACTTTTTAACAACTTATTGTTTTTATATCTTCGTCAAATATTTTTATGAAGATAAAGTTTCAAAAATTTCAAGGTACTGGAAATGATTTTATTATAATCAATAATAAAGATTTATCGTTTCCATCAAATAACAATAAATTAATTAAAAAACTTTGTGATAGAAAATTTGGTATTGGATCTGATGGTTTAATTTTAATCAACCCTTCAACTGATTCAGATTTTGAAATGATTTATTTTAATTCAGATGGTTACAAGGGATCAATGTGTGGAAATGGTGCAAGATGTTCTGTTCAATTTGCCAAAAAAAATAAGATTATAGTTTCTGAAACAACTTCATTTAATGCTTACGACGGTGGTCATTATGCTAGTATTGATCAAAACACTATATCTCTTTCAATGAGTCCAGTTACTGACATAAAAAATTATAACGAAGATTTATTTTTAGATACTGGATCTCCTCATTTTGTAAAAATAGTCGATAATTTGAGTGATTACAACGTATTCGAAAATGGTAAGAAAATAAGAAACAATTCTTCATTTGCTGAAAATGGAGTTAATGTGAATTTTGTTGAACAAATTTCTGAAGATGAATTTTCAGTCAGAACTTATGAAAGAGGAGTAGAGAATGAAACATTGTCTTGTGGAACAGGTGTTACTGCTGTAGCAATTTCAATGTTTCATCTTGGAAAAACAAATTCAAATAACATTAAAATTTCCACCAAAGGAGGTGATTTGAGTGTCGAATTTAAACATGATAATAAAGGATATTCTCATATAAAATTAATTGGAAAAGTAGAATTAATTTTCTCCGGAGAATTTGAGATTTAAAATGATAAATAAAAAATCATATAATATTATATTGTTTCTTGGGATTTTATGCTTTTTATTTATCCTTTC
>CACPPV010000034.1 GCA_902635895.1 uncultured Bacteroidota bacterium | reverse complement strand
AGTTCTTACGGCACTTCCGCCTGAGTAATTAACATTGTCAAAATCTCTGTAGCCATCAGCTCCTAATAAGTGATCAAGTCTTCTGTAATGAATTCCTCTGTAGTTTCTTAAATCAACTCCAAAATCAAGAGTTAATTTATCGGAAAGTTCTTTCTTTAGATTTATAAGTGTACCAACAAAATTGTGAGAGTTTACAGATGCTCTTCTCACGAATCCGTTTCTTTTTACTCCATCCACTCTTTCATCTTGGTCGTTTACAATGTATAGTCCAGTTGCAGCATCAACAACATTATTGTAACTGTAGCCTCCGCTCCAGTTACCGCCTTTTCCACTGTTTGAATTAACAATTTGATCCCATTCAACTTCTCCAGTTACATCGTTTCTAAATCTTGAGCTACTAGCGTAGTTTCCTCCTAAACGTCCAATATCACCAGTTCCTCCACCTCTACCAACAGAGTAATATGCAGAAGCTGAAAGATTGGTAGTCCCATTGATTTCATACTCCCAGTTTACAGAAGCAATAGGTTTGTGATAAAAGTTTCTTCTCCAGTTAAACTCTTGACCATTTAAGTATCCATGATTGTAGTTGTATCTGATACCATATTTTTCATAGTCACCAGCAGTAGCCATATTGTAGTAACTACTAGTTCTTTGGTTATGAGTTTGAGGAGCCCCAGTAACAATTACTTGAACGTTGTGTTTGTCATCATCTGACTGCCATCCATAACCAAGAAAATAATTGTATCCTTCAAACATAGTTCCATTTACGTATCCGTCTCCTTCAACTCTTGAAAAAAGTAATGAAAGAGCACTTCCGCCTTCCATTTCTCCAGTGTTGTAAGACATTACAGTTTTCATGTATCCGTCGTTTCCTACAGTTGCAGCAATTTTACCTCCTCTTGTAAGTTCAGTTGATTTAGTTAAAACATTAATAGTACCACCAACAGAGGATATAGCAAGCTTAGAAGCTCCAAGACCTCTTTGTACTTGCATTGCAGAAACTACGTCTGAAAGTCCAGACCAGTTTGACCAATAAACTCTTCCGTTTTCCATGTCGTTAACAGGTATACCATTAATTAAAACAGCAGTGTTTTGAGAATCGAAACCTCTAACGTTAATTCTAGAATCTCCAAACGCACCACCAGCTCTAGTTGCATACACACCTGGTGTAGCATTAAGCATTTCAGGAAGTTCCAAGTTTCCAATTCTTTCTTGAATATCTGAAGCAGTCAATGTAGAAACAGCAACAGGCGTTTCTCTGTCGATTGCAAAGTCAACAGTTCCAAAAACAGTAATTCCCTCAAGCTCATTAGCACTAGCAACAAGAGCAACGTTACCTAAACTAATTCCACCATTAAAAGATATTTCTTGAGTATCGTATCCAATGTATGAAACCACAAGCGTTCCTGAACCAGAAACATTAATTGTGAAAGATCCATTGAAATCTGTTGAAACTCCGTTTGAAGTTCCTTTAACAAGTACTGTAGCTCCAGGAAGGGGAGACCCCAACTCAGAATCAACAACCGTACCTGTTATAGCATTTTGAGCATAACTGAATCCTGAGATTAAGATAGCTGTAAATAGTAAGATTATTTTTTTCATATTAAAGTAGTTATTTGTACAAATGTGCTTAAATTTTGTTAAATATCTGTTAACAAAATATTACTTTTTTTTAACAAACTATGTGTATAACTCAACATATATTCCCAAAATTGTTAGTTAGACAAATACTTGTTTAACAAAGAAGTTGTCGATTTGTCGTGTTTAGAGATTTTATTTTGGTTTATTTCCGTTAACACCTTAGAGGCCAATTGTTTCCCAAGTTCAACTCCCCACTGATCATAACTGAAAATGTTCCAAATAATACCTTGAACAAAAATTTTATGTTCGTACATTGAAATTAGAGCTCCTAGATTTTTAGGAGTTAATTTATCAATTAGTAAAGTGTTGGTAGGTTTATTTCCTTCAAAAACTTTAAATGGTTTTAAAAAATCAATTTGTTTTTTTTGCATCTTAGAATTTTCCAATTCATTATTAACTGATTTTTCATCTTTTCCCATCATTAGAGCTTCTGTTTGAGCAAAAAAGTTTGACATTAATTTATTATGTTGTGTGTTTTCCTTGTGCAGAGGAAATTTAAAACCAATAAAATCGCATGGAATCAACTTAGTTCCTTGATGAATTAATTGAAAAAAAGCATGCTGAGAATTAGTACCTGTATCTCCCCAAATGATATTACCAGTCTGATAATTTACTGGGTTACCAGATCTGTCAACACTCTTACCATTGCTTTCCATTATAGCTTGTTGAAGATAAGCTGGTAATCTACTTAGATATTGAGTGTAAGGAATCACTGCTTCTGTCTCAGCCTTAAAGAAATTATTATACCAAATACTTAGCATTGCTAATACAACAGGAATATTAGAACTGAACTCAGTATTTTTAAAATGCTCATCCATTTCGTTTGCCCCTTTCAGTAAAGCTTTAAAATTATTGTATCCAATAGAAAGACTAATTGAAAGACCGACTGCACTCCATAAAGAAAATCTACCACCAACCCAATCGTTCATTGGAAAAACATAATCTGATTTAATTCCAAAATCTTGTATCGCATTTTGGTTTGTAGATACTGCAGCAAAATGTAGAGAAACTGCATTTTTATTTAGTTTTTTTATCAACCAGCTCTTTATAGTGTTTGCATTTGAGAGAGTTTCCTGAGTTGTAAAAGTCTTTGATACAACTACAAATAGAGTCGTTTCGGGATTTAATTTTTTAATAACTTCTAAAACATGATCTCCGTCTACATTTGATACAAAATGAGAATTAAGTTTTGATGAATAATACTTTAGAGCTTCAACAACCATAACTGGCCCTAAGTCTGAACCTCCAATTCCAATATTCACAACATCTGTAAAAGCTTTATTTGTAGAACCTCTTAATTTACCTGAAAGAATATTTTTAGTAAAGTCCTTAATTCGAGTTTTAGTTTGATTCAAACCTGGAATAACATTCGTGTTATCAACTTCAATATTTGAATCTTCATTTGCTCTAACTGCAGTGTGAAGAACAGCTCTGTTTTCTGTTTCATTAATTAAACCTCCTCTAAATTGTTTTGAAATAGCATCTTTAAGATCACATTCATTAGCCAAGTCAAAAAGTAAACTTAAGGTCGTGTTGTCAAGTATATTTTTTGAAATATCGACATGAAAATCTTCCCAGTTTAAATTAAAACTTTTACCGTCAGTTCTTTTGTCTAAAAGATCTACAATTTTTTCATTTTTAATTTCATTAAAATGAGATTGAAGTTTTTTCCAAGAATTTGTGCTTGTAGGATTTATTTTTTTTAATGTCATTTAATGAAATCTTTTATGATTTTGTTGCAAAGGTAACATTTGATTCAATAGCATCTAGCTGTTTTTTGATTGGATACATGTGAGTCATATACCTCTCTTTAAGTTCTTTTGAAATAGGTTTTGCTTCGGGAAGCTTTTGTTTTAAAGGGTCAACTTGCCTTCCATTTTTCCAGAACCTGTAACAAACATGCGGACCTGAAGTGTTCCCAGTCATACCTACCGTACCAATATAATCACCTTGTTTTACAAATTGCCCAACTTTTACCCCCCTTTTATCCATGTGTAAATATTGAGTTGAATATGTTGAGTTATGTTTAATCTTAACATAATTCCCATTAGATCGTGTATAGCTTGATTTTGTAACTGTTCCACTTGCGGTAGCTCTTATTGGCGTCCCAACAGCGGCGGCAAAATCAGTTCCTTTGTGAGGCCTAATTCTGTATCCATAGTAGGCTATTCTTCTTTTTAAATTATATCTAGAGGAAACTCTACTAAACTGAACAGGTGATCTTAAAAAAGCTCTTCTTAAATTTTTTCCGTTTTCATCAAAATATTCAAATATTCCTCTTTCAGAATCGGTTTCAAATTCTATTGCATAAAAAGGTTTACCTCTATGTTCAAAGTAAGCAGAATGAATTCTGTTAAGGCCGACAGATATTGAATCATCAACGAACTTTGCAGTATAAATGATTTTAAAATTATCTCCTTTTTCGAGCCTAAAGAAATCAATGGTCCATGCATAAATTTCCGAAAGCTCATTGGTAAGCAAAGGGGAAAGTTTTTGTTTTTCCATAGTTTCAGATAATGAGCTTGATATAACTCCTCTAGCTTCAAATTCTTTTAGCTCAACAGCCTTAGATCTTTTTTCAGCCCATAGAGAATCAGTTAAAGAAACCACAACATAGTCAATTAAGTTAGGCTGATAAATAAAAACTTGTGGAGTATTTAATGAATCTTTTGATGAAAGAATAGTGTAGGGCTTGCCAATATTGATTTTTCTGATATCGTATACTTTTTTTACTTTTTGAACAATATTATAGATTTGAGGATAGTATAGATTATTGTTTTCTAAAATTGTTCCAAAAGAATCACCACTCTTAACTTTTCCAGTTTTGACATTATAATCATTTAATGTAAACCCAAATTGTTTGATTATTTTTTCTTCGACCTTTTTTTCTGGAACCGCTTGTTTTGTATCACCGCAGGAAACAAATAATAAGGAAAAAACAAAAAAATAAAATACTCTATTCATTAATGTTTATTTTAAAAGGATGTTTTAGTCCTCTAAATTCTTCTAAATCAGCTTCAATTGACCCTATCCTTAATCCAGCTTCAATTTTAATTGGTATTTTGTTTTTATCGTTACTAACCCACAAGGTAAGACTTTCACTATCACTAAAAACTCTACCAGATTCTATATAGGGTCTAAATTTTAAGCAGTTAATTTCTCCAAATTTGGTTTGAACATTTTCATGTCCTAAAAATTTCATTCGAAATGGATAATTTTCAGCATCAAAAAAAATAGTTATTCTTATAAAATCATTTATTTTTAAACTGTTAACGTCAAAGTGATTTCTCAAAAAATAAAAAGTCGAGATTAAGTCTTGAACATTTTCCTGGATTTCAACTGTCGTTGTCTTAGAATTCTTAATGTCATTAACTTTTGCAATATTATTAGTATAGTCGTAATCTATTTTGACATTTTTGGTGTAACCGCCCTCATAAATATTTCTTGT
>CACPPV010000033.1 GCA_902635895.1 uncultured Bacteroidota bacterium | reverse complement strand
TAAAAAACATTATTTTTAAATAATTAATAATCACATAGTTATGAGTATTCAGCAAAATATTGAGTCTTTATTTGGATCTATTTTTTCAGAACGTTCTTTAAAAAGAGTTGAAAAATATATTCTTTATTTAGCATCGTTTGGATTCGTAGTTCATTTAGCTATAATTCTACTAAACAACTATAACATAATTGAATTATCCATAGTAGGAACTAATCTTTTTTCTAATCCAATATCGGCTTTATACACCCCATTTTCATTCATCTTAATTTATGAAGCTTTTCTTTTAGTTTATTACATACCTAGATCATTTACAACTGCAGTAGGAAAGCAATATCAAATTATGTCATTGATTGTTATTAGAAAAATTTTCAAGGATATTCCCCTTGTTGATCTTAATGCCAATTGGCTTGAAAATGCAAACAACCAGCAATTAATATTTGATCTTGTTGGGGTCCTAATAATTTTCTTTCTGATCTATTTATTTAAAAAAACAAAAGAAAATCTTCCGATTAAACCTGTTTCGGAAAAACTTGATCGCTTTATAGCTTCTAAAAAATTAGTAAGTATTATTCTGCTGCCAATTTTATTTATAGTTTGCATAGTAAGCTTTTCAAATTGGTTCAACGGAGTATTTATTGAGCAAACTTTCAATGAAGACTTAAACAATTTATTTTTCAATGAATTCTTTACGATTATGATATTGGCTGATGTGTTTATTTTATTACTATCATTTCAATATACTGAACGATACAGTCAATTAATTAGAAATACAGGGTTTATAATTTCAACGATATTACTAAGACTCTCATTTTCAGCTGATGGTCTGACAAGTATAATCTTAATAATTTCTGGAATTGTATTCGGCTTAATTATATTATTAATTTACAATGCAATTGAAAAAGAAAAAACAACTTAACAATTAAAAATTTAGATTTATAAAAAACATTCTTTTAAAAATGTTTTTTTATTTTTATATTAATTGAACCAAAAAATCATATTATGAAAAACTTATTATTACTATTTACTTTTGCTTTTGCAATAAGTTTAAATGCTATCAATAACCCAAATGACTTCGAAGAATTAAAAAAACTTGAAGGAAAATGGGCTGGAACACTAGAAAGAACTAATGGAACCTCTGATGTATTTATTTTAGACTATTCAATAACCTCAAATGGTAGTGCATTACTTGAGGAAAGCAACACTGGCGGAGTTGAAATGTTAACGATTTTTAATTTTCAAAACGACGAGCTTTTATTAACTCATTATTGCGGTCTTCAAAATAAACCTATTTCTAAACTTTCTGGAAGTAAAAAAGGTGTATTGTCATTTACTACTGACTCTGAAATGAGTGGCTTATCTCCAGAAAAAGACACCTATGTAACTTCTTGGGAAATCAATTTAATGCCTGAAGATGAAAATAAAATTTCATATCACTATACCGTAAGTGGACCTGAGGGCGTTGTATTTAGTGCAAGCTCAGAACTGACAAGAATTTAACATTGCTATTTTAACAACAACTAACTATGAATTTAAAACCTCTCCAAATTGGAGGGGTTTTTTATTTAAATTCAAACACTAACATAACTAAAGCCATTAACAAAATAAAGTAGCCAAAACCTTTCTTTAATAAATAGCTGTTTATTTTTTCAGAAAAATAGGTTCCTAAAAAAGTTCCACATATAGAAATGCTCGTAAAAAATATTAGAAAATTCCAATCAATTTCCATTATTAAAGCATCGCCCAATAAAAAACCAATTATTGACTTAATTGCTATTATTATCAAAGACGTACCAACCGCTACTTTTATATCCAAATGAGTTAAAACAATAAGAGCTGGAATAATTAAAAATCCCCCTCCAGCTCCAACAAATCCAGTTAAGCCTCCTATTACTAGACCCTCAAAGATGATCCAAGAATAATTTATTTTTTTAGATCTTTTTGAAATTAAATTTTTTCTTTCAACAATTATAGAGTATGAGGAAAGGAACATTAGCAAAATAAATATTCCAAACATTAACATTCTACGAGACAACAAAACCCCGTAAAAATCAAAAATAACAATTGGCAGCTCTGGAATTACAAATTTTCTAACCAACCACACTCCAACAAGGGATGGTATACCGAAAATTATAGCAATTTTCCAGTTTACATTTTTTCTTAAATTTTGCTTAATTCCTGCAATCATTGCAGTAACACCAACAATGAATAAAGAATAGGCAGTAGCAACCTTCTCGTTAAAAACAAATAAATAAGCTAATACTGGTACGGAAAGTATGGACCCTCCTCCGCCAAAAAGGCCAACAAAAAAGCCAATTAATAGTGCAAAGAAAAATCCAATAAGTTCCATAATTTAAGCCTTGAGCTTAATGTGTAAATCTATTGTAGTAGACCGAGTTGCATTAAAAAAGAGTGATTGTCAAAAAAATCTTGCTCTCTAAAGACTTTACCGTCTTTCATTAAAACAATGGTAGTTCCGCTAATATCAAGTTTATTGCCAGTGGCAGGAATTCCAAACATTTCTCCATCATGAGTTCCTTTAAAATTCCAATGTTTAACAAGTTTATCTCCTTGTGCAAAAATATCAACAAAACTAAATTCAGCATCTGAAAATCCTGTTAAGTAATTATTGTAATAATCTCTAAATGCGTCTATTCCTGTTATATCTCCTGACGCTGTTACTACAGTAACGTTCTCATCAAAACTTTCAATGTTAACAGCACTAGGATCTCTATTTTCAAAGAATTGTTCCCAAGCAGTTTTGTATGTATCTAAATTTTGCTCAGTTTTAGAATTTTCATTTTCTAGTGTTGCACATTTTTCACTAGGTCCGCAACTTAAAAACAAAAAAGCCACGCAAATTGATAATATTTTTTTCATGTTAGTTAATTAAGTGTTATTAAGCTAATATATAACATTGATTTTATATTATTTAATAATTATATTTATACATGGTTCGTATATTTTTTTTATTATTTATCTCTTTATTGATCTCATGTGGAGTAAGTGAATCAGAAGAAGAAAATTCGAATTTTCCTGGCACTAATAATGACTTTCCTAGTTATGTTGATTCAAATAATCTTAGAATTTTTGCGCGTCAAGGTGTTTCTGAAATCTTTTTAAAAAATGTTGGACTTGCGTATGGTGAAATGATGAAAGAAAATTCTAAAATTGACCCAACATTAAAATCTAATTATTTGTCAACAACAAAAGATAAATATGTTTATCAAAGAGTTGGAATTGATGGAATGGCAAATAACTCTAACTTTAATCCTGGGACACCTCCAAGCCCTTACGGAGATAATGCTACAGATTATATTTGGCAAATGAGTTCAGGAGGTGAAGACCAAATCGGAGAAGTAATAGAACACCTTTTACATACAGCTACAGCAGTTGTACTTTACCTTTCACATTCTCAATGGGATTATAATACTTCCTCTTCAGAATTACGCTTAGCAATGCAAGAGGCAATAGATAAAAATATTTATGATATATCAATGTATGATAATTTAAAAGGTGAAGATGTTTATGAGCAAATCATAACTCAAGAATATGCGTATTGGTTAATTTTAGCTGAGTGGAATTTTTTTGAAATAGCAGGTAAAAAGGAAAACGGAATTTCTGGAAATGAAGAATTTAAAATTGGTACATCAACTGAAATTGAATCACAACTTCCTTTAGGCCATAAATTATATATGGATTACATAGAAAAAATATTTTCAATACCAGATGAAAATACAATAAAAGCTCTTTTCCCTTGAACTGTAATTACTGTAAAAATCTAATTTTTTCATTTTTCACAACCTTAATACTTTGCTCTTGCGGTCTTAAAAGTGACCCTAATAATTATATTATTTTGGTTATTGGTCAATCTAATACACATGCAGGAATTGGATTTGATGTTGAGTTAGATAAACCTGTGAAAGGAATCAAACAACTAGGAAGGTTTGGAACTGATAATATGAAAATAATTGAAGCTGTTGAACCTATACAACATCACACTAAAAACAAAACTAAAATAGGGTTTAGTTTTACTTTCGCTAAACTTTTAAAAAATCAATTAAATTCTGATTCAAATATTATTTTAATTCCATGTGGATTTGGCGGTACTGGTTTTAAAGATAATCGTTGGAATAAAGGGAACGACTTATACAATGATGCAATTAAAAGAGTAAAATCGACTTTAAAAAATTACCCAGACAGTAAATTAATTACAATTTTATGGCATCAAGGAGAAAAAGATATAGGTTCAAATTCATATCAAACAGACTTAGACAATTTTATAATAAACTTGAGAAATGATTTAGATGCTAATGATGTGCCATTTATTGTCGGCGGAATGGTTCCATTCTGGGTTGATCAATCTTCCGAAAGAAAAAAACAACAGAATATTATATCAAACACTGTTAATAGGCATGTAAAAATTGGTTACGCTAATCCTGAAATTCCATTTAGAATTAAAAAAATTGATGATGAATTTGATGCAATTCATTACGACGCTGACGGTCAAAGAGAATTAGGCAAAAGATATTTTAATGAATTTTTAAGATTAAAAAATCAATAAGAATCTAGAAAATTCAAAATTTCATATTCTGACCAATAAAACTCTCCTTTTGAAATAAAACCAACATGGCCGCCATATTTAGGAGTCATTAAATTAAAGTTCGTGTTATTTTGAGCCTCACTAATTGGAAAACAAGACGTAGACAAAAAAGGATCATCGATAGCATTTATTAATAATGTTGGTTTTGAAATATTGGGAATAAATTGTTTGCTACTCGCTTTTAAATAATAATCATCAGCATCTTTAAATCCATTAATTTTACTTGTAAAATAATCATCAAAATCAGTCAATGTTTTTACTTTTTTCAAAAAACTTATGTCTAAATCTTCAGGAAACTGTTGATGTTTTAATCGCATCTTTTTGGACAAAGTAATTAGAAAACGTTGGGTGTATAGAAAATTTTCAAGTCGCTTTAATGCAGTTGAAGATCCTTTTAAGTCAACTGGGACTGAAATAGCAACACTAGCTTTAATTTTTGGACTCAAATCAAAAATCCCATCTCCGCTATACTTTAAAATTAAGTTTCCTCCTAAACTAAAGCCTACTAAATAAATTTTATCATAATTTGGTAAAAGGTAATTAATTACTGTATTTAAATCATCGGTTTTACCGCTATGATATGTTGTTAATTGACGATTGATTTCTCCACTACAAAACCGATAATTCATGGCAGCTATAGCATAACCATTTGCGGATAATAGTTTAGCAGTAGCTTGAATATATTTTGAGTCACTGCTTCCTTCAAGTCCATGACATAATACTACAATCTTTTTACTTCCATTTTCAATAAAATCAATATCTAAAAAATCATCGTCTGGAGTTTCTATTCGCTTACGTTTAAACTTAACTGGTAAGGTCTTTCTAAATAATGAACTATATATAGTGTTAAAATGTTTATTCTTAGAAAGAAACGAAGGAGAATAATCAGTTGCTAATAAAGGCATCAAACATCAGTTTATTAATTTCAAGCTCAAATATAAA
>CACPPV010000032.1 GCA_902635895.1 uncultured Bacteroidota bacterium | reverse complement strand
AACATGTCTTCATTTACCTTGGTTACCGGTCTAAAACTTCCCCTGATGGCTAAAATATTTTTTTTATACAATACTCTGGCTGGAAGAATATTATTACCATCTGGCCCAAACATAACGGCTTCAGTCATACCGTTTTTGACAAGTTCTAAACTCATCAATCTGTTATCAACGTTCTTAAACAATGGGCCTGAAAAATTAACAGTATCGATCTCTATTGCACCAGGATCTATATGATCATATAGATACTTTAAAAGTTTTTTTGGTCGATCGTTTTTATAATAAGCACCATATATGAGATTTAACCCCATCAAACCTAACGCTTCTTGTTGAGCTTTGGCATCAAATAAATTAAATCTAACGTGAATAAGTATTTCACTGTAATCTTGTGATGCATCAGTTTGAAATTTTAAACCCATCCATCCGTGTCCTCTATATTTTTTTGCAAAATCAATAGTTGCAACAGTATTGGCATATGTAAAAAACATTTTTTCTGGATGCTTAGATCTATCCATTCGAGATTCAAGTAGATTGATCTCATGAGTTAGCATTTTTTTTAACCTCGATTCTGAAACGTATCGGTTATCATCTTCCTCTCCGTAAATAGCATCACTGAATTCTTTATCGTAAGCACTCATTGTTTTAGCAATAGTACCCGAAGCACCACCAGATCTAAAAAAATGTCTAGCTACTTCTTGTCCTGCACCAATTTCAGCAAAAGTTCCGTAAATATGTTCATTGAGATTTATTCTTAAAGCTTTTGCTTTAATTGAGGGAATGTTTTCAAACGGTTTATCTCCCTTTAAAGAAATTGACATATTTATTTAAATATATATGCTAAGTTAGCAGTTTATCAACGAATAATATATATTTAAATAAAAAAAATTGACAGTTACATTTTTAGGTACTGGAACATCAACAGGAATTCCTTTTATTGGAAGCAATCATCCAGTCTGTTTGAGCAAAGATTCTAGGGATAAAAGACTTAGATCTTCAATTAGAATTGATATCGAAAAGAAAACTTTTATTATTGACTGTGGTCCTGATTTTAGACAACAAATGATCAATTCAAATTGTAAGAAAATTGATGCTATTTTTTTTACTCATGAACATTCTGATCACACTGCGGGATTAGACGATATTAGGCCGTTTTGTTTTAGAGATGGTGAAATTCCTATTTATGCCCACCAAAGAGTGATAAATAATCTTTCCACTAGATTTAGTTATATATTTAAAGAAGATGAAAAGTATCCAGGTTCTCCGTCAATTAAAACTAATTTAATTGAGCCTGATACGGCAATAGTATTCTCTGGAATCAAAGTTATTCCTATAGATTATTTACATGCTAAACTTCAAGTTTACGGATATAGAATAAATGATTTTGCTTATTTAACTGATTTAAAAACTATAAATAGGAAGGAACTTGACAAACTAAATAATCTAGATGTTCTAGTTTTAAATTGCATAAGAATTAAAGAACATTTTTCACATTTGAATTTGAAAGAAGCTCTGGATTTAATAAGTATAATTAAACCTAAAAAAACTTATTTAACTCACATTAGTCATTTGTTAGGTTTTCATGAAGAAGTCTCCAAAACTTTACCGAAAAATGTTTTTCTTTCCTACGACGGTTTAACTTTAAATATTAGTTAGTTTTTTTAATTAACCAATTTAGCATAGATTTAAAATTTTCTGGGGATACTCCATGTCCAATTGGATATTCTTCAAAAATGTAATTTAGATTATTATCGTCAAGAATTTTTAAACTTTTTTTCGAAAGATCAAAAGGTAATATTTCATCGTTTAATCCATGAGATATATAAAATGATAATTTTTTTAAATACTTTGAGCTTGACAGATTTATAATACTTGGATCAAATGCTCCACTTAGTGAAATAATATTTTTTATTTTTTCAGGATATGTTAATGCCACAGCGTTTACAAGCATAGAACCTTGACTAAATCCCATCAACGTGATGTTATTTGGATCGATTTCATAAAGATCTTTACAAATTTCTAAAGACTTTAAAATATTATCTCTTGATTTCTTAGCTTTTTCTATATCATAACTTTTATTACCATTGTAATCCATAGAAATATTGTACCAAGCATACCCATTGTATTGAATTTCAATATCTCCTCTTAGAGAGACAATTGTAAAATTTTCGGGGATAGCTCTTGAAAATGAAAATAAATCTTGCTCGTTACTGCCATATCCGTGAATCATAAGTAAAAGAGGAGATTTGTCATTTTTCAAGTTAGATTTTCTGACTAAATGAAAAAAAGGAAGATTACTCATTAATTATTATATGGTTTGAATTGACTATTCCTATAGGGTAACCTTTCATTATAGTGCCCAAAAATGCACTATTTTTAGATTTAGATTTGATATGCGATTTTGAAAATTCAAATTTCTTTGAAATTTTAAAAAGTGATAAGCGAGCTTCCGAACCTTCTTTAAAATCGAAATTTTCGATATTAAACAATTTTCTTCCTCTTGTTAAGATTTTTACAGTTTCATCAAGAGTAAATAAGTTCAGTAATGAACCAAAAAATGATTCTAGACCAATAGTGCCATATTCAGCATTGTCAATGTCAGTTTTTTTATTTTCTACATCAATAGGGCAGTGATCACTAGTTACAAGATCAATAACTCCATCTTTGACTCCTTTTACTAAAGCCAATCTATCCTTCTCTGTTCTAAGTGGTGGAAGAACTTTAAATCGAGTATCAAAATCTTTAAGTTTAGCTTCGTTAAAGGTTAAATTATGAATAGCTACACTACATGTTACATTTAATCCTTTTTCTTTGGCTCTTTTTATCAGATCCAATGATTTCTTAGTTGAAATTGTAGGGATATGAAGATTACCACCTGTATATTCGAGGATATGTAAATCTCTGTTGATTTGTATTTCTTCAGAAAAATTAGGTATCCCTTTAATTCCGTAATTAACGCTTATTTCGCCTTCATTTATGATGCCATTTTTAGCTATAGATTTATCTATAGGGAAAGACATTATTAAAGAATTGAAAGCTTGAGAATATTGAAGTGAAATCTTTAGAAGATTTGAATTAATAATTGGTTTTTTATAATCGTAAAATCCAACAGCTCCAGCATTTTTCATGTCAAAAAGTTCTGCCATTTCCTTCGATTCACTAGAAATTGTTAATGCTCCTAATGGATGAATATTACAAGGTGAATTCTTTGATTTAACAAATGAAACGCCAGCTTGAGAATCAATTACTGGATTTGTATTAGAATTTAAAACCACATCAGTAAATCCACTTTTTGATGCAACAATGGCCCCGTTCTCAATAGTTTCTCTTTCTTCAAATCCTGGTTCACCAAATGAAACACTACTATCAAACCAACCGTTAGAAACATGTAAATCTTTGATATCAATTATACGTGCATTTTTGTCAGATATTGACTTAGCGATTTTAATAATTTTTCCTTCGGAAATTAAAATATCTTGTTGAGTACCGTTGTATTTACTTTCGGCATTTATAACTTTTGCAGATTTAAGAATTATAGACATGCAATCAAGTTACTTAATGATACATTTTTGTTTCTAAAATGCGAGGCAAATATAGGAATTGATTTGAATTAATAAGAATTTATTAATCAAAATCCCTCAAAAACACCCAATCCAAAGAGAGAGAAATCGTACTTCACTGGGTCTATTTTATCTAATTTTCTCAATGAATTATCCAATTCAATAACAGCTTTATGATCGTTTTGAGATCTTTTTAGTAATCCAAGTTTTCTTGCAACTCTTCCACTATGAACATCAAGTGGACATGATAAATCTGATGGGCTTACCTTTTTCCAAATTCCAAAATCAACTCCATTATTATCTTTTCTTACCATCCATCGAAGAAACATATTTAGTCTTTTGCATGCTGAACCTTTGTAAGGGTCGCTAACATGTTTTGTCGTTCTTTTAGGATGAATGTCTTCAAAAAAAATTCTTTTAAAATTATGAATTGAATTGTGCATTCTGTTATCCAATAAAAATTTTTTAAAAATATTTTCAATTGATCCGTATTCTGAATAAATATAATTTAACCTTTTAATGAAATATCTAAAATCAATTTCATTAAAAGTTCTATGCTTAATGGATAAATTATTTATTTCTTTTTCACCCGAGTTCATAATAAAGTCAAATGGAGCGTTGTCCATTAACTCCATCATTTTGAATGAGTTTTTAATAATAGTTTTTCGTTGCCCCCAAGCAATAGTGGAAGTTAAAAAAGAACATATTTCAATATCTTCCTTTTTATTAAACATATGAGGGACCTGAATTGGATCAGAATCAATAAAACCTAAACCATTGTATTTGGCATATTTTTCCTCAAGAAATTCTTTGAGTTCTGAAGAACTAAGCCCATTTCCCATTAACTAAATTAAGTTTTCGATCAGCCATATTTGATAATTCTTTATTGTGAGTAACTATAACAAAAGTTATGTTGTGTTTGTTTCTCAAATCAAGAAAAAGCTTATGGAGAAGATCAGATGTTTTATTGTCCAAATTTCCAGTAGGTTCATCTGCAAAAATAACTTTTGGGTTGTTTATAAGTGCTCTAGCTACTGCAACTCTTTGTTGTTCACCACCTGAAAGTTCTGAAGGGTATTGATTGATTACATCAGAAAGCTTAAGAGAATTTAAAATTTCTTTGGCTTTAGTTATGGAATCATTTTTATTTTCTCCTTTGATTAAAGCTGGTATAATTACATTTTCAATGGCTGTAAATTCAGGAAGAAGTTCATGAAATTGGAAAATAAAACCTATTTGAGTATTCCTGAATTTCGATAATTCAGAATCATTTAAACTTAATACATTAATGTTGTCAATTAAAATTTCTGAATTATTTTCATGATCAGGAATTTCAAGAGTACTTATTATATTTAATAAAGTTGTTTTTCCTGCTCCAGATGGACCTATGATAGAAACTATTTCTCCTCTGTGAATATCAATATTTATATCATTGATAACCTTTTTGTTATTGAAAGTCTTTGATATGTTTTTTACATAAATCATTTATACCTTTTTCTTTTTTAATAGGTTATAATCAATAAAATAATTAATTCTTAATGATAATTGGTGATTAATTGGATTTTGAAAGAGATCTTTTGTGCTTTTGTAATAAGAAATTCCAGATAAATTGTTTTCATTAAAAATATTATTTCTGTAAAGAAATGTAATTTTACTTCCTGGAGCAAATTCCCAATCATAACTTAAATCAAAATTCCATAGATTAAAGTTTGTGTTCGGATTGTAATCATTTAGATTTTTTTCTGATAACTTTCTAAAACCATCATTTTTTAAAAGAAAAAAATTGTTTTTGTAATTAGCTGTACTCCAGAACTGTCTGAATATTAACGACAGTGATCTATAAGAATCAAAATTATAATTTAACGATAAATTATTTTCAGTATACTTCACTTCTCTGTTACCAAAATAAATATTATCATTTTCATTGTAAACATATCCAATTTCATCATTACTTTGACCTATCTGAGCAGCAAGTTCCATTTGGAACTTGTCAGAAAATCTAAATCTAGAATAAAACTCTATTTCAGTCATATTATAATTTTCATTATAATCTTCACCAACACCATATGAATATTCAATTCCAGATCCAAAAGCAATTTTTTTTCTTGTATCAGAATTATAACTAAACTCTAATTCGTAAACAGCAGGTTGATAAATAAAAACATCCTCTTTTCTTGTCTCCTCAAAGTCTTTGTATTTTGACGTGTAATCAAAACTTGCTTTTAGTTCCTCAAGTTTTAGAGAAGTTAAAGTAAAACCAATTCTTCCACCTTGAGACTTAAGTGTTTTAGGATAAAATCTACTTCTTTCACTTAACCATAAATAAGCATCAATTTTCTCATAAGATTTTGTTGGTTCAAAAGTTAAAAACTGTAATCTGGCCCAAAACCTTTGATCGTTTCTTAAATTATAAAAACCAAGATCGTTTTGATAATAATTTGCATCAACACCATTCCAACCTAAATTAAATCTAAAACTCCCAGTTAAATCTTCAAAGCTTAAACCACCTCTAAAACCTTTAGTCTTTGAAAAAGTTTCAGAAATGCTTTGAAAAATACTGGCATTAAAATTAAATTTTCTGTTGTTGTCGTAAAGATTTGCAATAAATGCACTATTGTTTGAATTGTAAAAATCACCTCCTCTGTTAACGTTAGAATTTAAAAAAGAAAACGTTGAATATTGGTTTAGTGCTGTTTGACTAAGAGAAATAACATTATAATTTGTAACAGGAGCTATTATTTTATTTATGATTTCATTTGTTTTAACATCTTTGACTTGTGCATATGCCTTTTCAGTGATTGAATTGATAATCCCAATACTAAGTCCCGAATTTGTTGTTCCAGTTAATTTTACAGAATTAATAAGATTTGCTTTGGTATCGTAGTTTACTAACTCTTGATTGTCTTGAACTAATTCATCAAAGTCAACTGAAATATCTTCTCCAATTCTTCTACTGTAGAAAAAATTTCCACTCATATAACCCTGACTGTCTGCTTTTTGAAATAATTGAGCGCCCTCTGTAAAAAACGCTCTATTTTCATCAAACTTTTGTTCAAAAGGACTTAAGTTTAATTCTTTGTTATCAAATGCTACTTGCCCAAAGTCAGGAATTAATGTTGCATCCAATGTAAAATTGTTAGAAATTCCATATTTAATATCCATCCCAGCAGAATATCCATTTAATGGCTTACTATTTTTTTTTAAGTCAACAGAAGATTGTAAATATGGATAGAAAAATAATCGGGTGGGAGGCGTAATATTTTTTAAACCCTTTAACAAACCTAAAGATTCTCTAAATGTCGATGTTTTAGTATCAATAAAATTCCACGTATAAAATTCACCAAATTCAATAATTCTTCTTGAAAATTGAATACCCCATGATTGAATGTCTGTTGTTGGGAATCTAAGTGCACTATATGGAATTTTCATTTCCATGCTCCATCCTTTTTCATTTATTGATACTTTTCCTTCAAAAACAGTATCAAAGTTCCAATCATCAGGGGAGAATTCTCCTGAAGTATATGTATCTCCTAAAGTACCAGCACTAGTTATTTGAAACCCTTGATCATTTAAATTGTCATCATTTGTATTTATACTTAACCAAAAAGAATCTGCATTAACTTCCCATATATTGTCTCTTTGACTAAATCCAACGGGAATTAGTGATGGATTAGGGTCATTGAATTGTCCAGCAACATAAATTCCACTATTATCGTATCCCAAATAAATGAATGTTTCATATCCTAATCTTTCGCTTTGTCCATTATTAGGCATCCATCTCTCAAAGTCAGTAGCAGGAATTAAATTTTTCCATTGAGACTCATCCAGAACACCATCAATAACAGGAGGAGAGTTAAATCTAGTAATTTCTATTACTTTTCTGTTTTGTGAATAACTTAAGGTTATGGATAAGATGAAAAATAGTAGGATATTTTTTTTCATTTAATTTTTTAAATGCAAAGCAAATTTAAACTAATTTTATTTAAATAATTGATTGATTAATATGGAAAAGACTTGTTATTTTGGTGGAGGTTGTTTTTGGTGTACTGAAGCTATATTTAAAAATATAAGTGGTGTTGTTTCTATCTTTCCTGGATATATGGGTGGTCATGTTAAAAACCCCTCATATAAAAAAGTGTGTGAGGGAAATACTGGACATG
>CACPPV010000031.1 GCA_902635895.1 uncultured Bacteroidota bacterium | reverse complement strand
TTCGTCCAGTTTTACATTACTATTAATTACAGACTTAGAGGGCGATTTTCTTTTATGCTCAGCAATAATGCCATGATTACTTAGTTCAAGTCTTCTTTTTAAAGATTTAGTTTTCCTATTGAAAAAAAATCTTTTTTCAATTTCACTGTATGAATATAAATTTTTGAGAATTTTAACTTCCTCAATTTTTGAAGTTATTATTTTTTCCAAAATTGTCATGAACCACTAATTTTTTTTAGATTATTAAATGATTCAAGAGCTTTTCTTGAAATTAACGATTCTTTTGCCCTTTCAATTCCTTCATTAATTGATATTCCAAGGGCAGTTGAAATTGCTAGACCAGAATTTGCAATAACTACATTATTTTGTGAACTTGTTCCATTATTACTCAAAACATTCATGAAAATTTTAGCAGATTCTTCAATTGTTTTTCCTCCGTTAATTGATTTTTGAGTTAAAGTTTTAAAGCCTAAGTTTTCAGGTGAGTATATGTTTTCTTCTTTTCTAGAAATAATTTTTGTAGAACCAGTTAGAGAGATTTCATCATAACCATCAAGTGAAAAAATTATAGAATAATTTTTTTTAGTTTTTTGAAATAAATAAGAATATAATCTTGCTAGTTCTAAATTAAAAACTCCGACTATTTGATTTTTTGGAAATGAAGGATTCACAAGTGGTCCTAAAATATTGAAAAATGTTTTTAATCCTAGTTCTCTTCGAATTGGAGCCACGTGTTTCATTGCAGGATGAAAAAGTGGAGCGTGTAAAACACATATTCCAGATTTTTCAATACATGTTTTAAGAAATTCCACGTCATTAGAAAATTTAATCCCTAAATTTTCAAGAACGTTGCTAGATCCACAAGTTGATGAAACTCCATAATTACCGTGTTTAGTAACTTTTACCCCAGCTCCAGATGTAATAAATGCCGATAAAGTCGAAATGTTAAAAGTATCTTTATTATCTCCCCCAGTGCCACATAGATCAATAGTGCTGTAATTACTTAAATCTATTCTAATACATAATTCAAGAAGAGCTTCTTTAAAACCCTGAAGTTCTTCCAAGGTGATGTTTCTCATCATAAACACAGTTAAAAAAGAGCTTATAAGGCTGTTATTGAATTTTCCGCTCGAGATATTAATTAAAATACTTTTTGCTTCATTTTTAGACAAAGTCTTATACGAAATGAGCTTGTTAATTATATCTTTCATTAGCTGTATTTTAACCAATTATTTAATATTTCTTTTCCTTGACTAGTTAGAATTGACTCTGGATGAAATTGAACTCCAGTAATATTATATTCTTTGTGTTTTAAAGCCATAATATGATTTTTATCATCATAGGCCAGAATTTCTAAACAGTCAGGAACAGGTTCTTCAACAACCCATGAGTGATATCTTCCAACGTTTAATGGTTTTATTAAATCATTGAATAAGTAATGGTCTTTAGTTAACTGAATTTCACTATCAACTCCGTGGTATACTTCAGAAAGATTTTTAAGTCTTCCGCCATAAACTTCAGCTATTGCTTGGTGACCTAAACATACTCCTAAAATTTTTTTGCTAGATCCAAATCGAGAAATTATATTTTTTAATTCACCGGCTTCGTCTGGAACTCCAGGACCAGGAGATAAAACTAAAAATTCAAATTTTTCAATTTCACTCATTTCAACTTCATCGTTTCTTTTTACAGTTACATCACATCCAAGTTCTTCAAAGTAATGAACTAAATTGTATGTAAAAGAATCATAATTATCAATAACAATTAATTTCATAATTAAATTTTTTCAGCAAGATCTAAAGCTTTATTTAAAGCCCCTAGTTTATTATTTATTTCTTGAAGTTCACTTTTTGGATTAGATTTAGAAACAATGCCAGCGCCAGCTTGAAAAACTAGTTCATGATTCATGCTTAAAAACGATCTGATTATTATTGCATGATTAAAATTATCTTCAAAGTCCATAAAACCTATTGCTCCACCATAAAAAGATCTATTACAATTTTCATACTTGGAAATTAGTTGCATCGCTTTATGTTTTGGTGCACCTGAAAGTGTTCCTGCGGGAAAAGTATCTGCAGCTATTTGAAAGGATGATGAATTGTTTTTTTTGGTTGCAGTTACCTTAGATACTAAATGAATAACATGAGAATAAAATTGAATTTCACGATCTTTTTCTACAGTAACATTATTTCCATTTCTACTTAAATCGTTTCTTGCTAAGTCAACAAGCATCATGTGCTCACTATTTTCTTTTTGATCAACAGCAAGTTTTTTTGCTTCAATAGAGTCTTTATAGTCATCTCCAGTTCTTAAAAAAGTTCCAGCAATTGGATGAATTTCAGCTTTATTGTTTCTTACTACTAGTTGTGCTTCAGGTGAACTTCCAAAAATTTTATAACCTCCGTAATCAAAATAAAAAAGGTATGGAGATGGGTTTATTGATCTTAAAGCTCTGTATAAGTTAAATTCATCACCTTCAAAACTTTGTTTAAATTTTCTTGAAAGGACAATTTGGAAAACATCACCTCTTTTGCAATGTTTGATACCTTTTTTTACTAAATCAATATATTCTTGGTCGTTTAAATTAGAGGAAATTTTTCCTGATTTTTCAAAATTATATTTTGCAGATTTATTAGATCTGATGCAATCCTCAATAGTATTTAAATTGTTTTTTTCATCAAAACTATGATGAAGAAGGGTAGCTTCGTTGTTAAATACATTTATAATGATAATATTTGAATAGAAAGAATAAAAAATATCAGGGATATTAATTTTATTTTTTTTTGAATCAAATTCAATGTTTTCAAAATATTGTGCCGAATCATAGTTCATATATCCAATAACTCCATTTTCGAAAAATTTAGAGTCCGATTTTTCCAATTGAAATTTACTTTTGTAAAGATTTAGTTGATCTACAACAGAATTTAATTTATTGATCTTTGATGTTTCAGTTTGATTATCAGGGTAAATTATTTCGACAGTGTTTTTGTTTACTTTGAAAGTAGAAGTTGGATTAAAGCATATGTAAGCATAACTATTATCGTTAGCTCCATAATCACTACTTTCAAGTAGTATTGAGTTTGGAAAATTATCTCTTATTTTTTGATAAACACTTACAGGTGTAATTAAATCAGCAATAATTTTTTTTCTATGAGTTCTAAATTTATACACTTCAATTTATATTAATTAAAAAAGGCTTGTCGATAAACAAGCCTTTTTATTATAATTTAACTAAAAGAGTTATCGACCTAATTTGAATTAAGTTGACGCCACCAATTAGTATTTAAATTTGTTTTCATTACATCAAATATAATAACGAAAATTATACATTACAAAAAATTATTAATAATTTTAAATCTTTAAATTACAATATGGATTTAAATCAATCAGACTGGTCAAATAAATCATCTTTAAAAGAATCAAATATTATAATTGACGTTAGGACACCTGAAGAATTTGACGAGGGATTTATAAAAAATGCCATCAATTTAAATATTTATGAATCTTCAGATTTTGTTGAAAAAATTAAATCTTTTTCAAAAAATAACGAATATTATATTTATTGTAAATCTGGTGGAAGAAGTTCTGCTGCATGTAAAATAATGAATCAGATGGGCTTTAATAATGTCTATAATTTAACGGGTGGAATTTCTGAATGGAACGGTGAGATATCAAATTAATGTTAGAATTAAGATATTTTTTTGAAAGACATGGCTTTTCAGTTTGCTCAAGACTTGCAGATTGGTTAGGAATGAAAAGAAAAAATGTAAGGATATTTTTTATTTACAGTAGTTTTTTTGCTCTTGGCTTTGGCTTTTTTATGTACTTAACTTTAGCTTTCTGGTTAAAAATAAAAGATTTAGTTTCTTCGAAAAGATCATCTGTTTTTGATTTATAAAAAAAAGATTTGAATTTCTACATTTTATTTGCATCTTGTTACTCAACTAATAATATAATTACACACATATGAAAAAAGTACTTTTAAGCATAGTTTTAGTTTTATCTTCAACGATCGGTTCTGCTCAAGAAAAAGGATTAGATCAACAAATAGATGAAGCATTTGCTCCGATTTCTGATTTTTTTAGCAACGTTGTTTTCTTTCAGGTTGCAGGATATCCATTTGTAATTTTATTATTAGTTGGTAGTGCATTGTTTTTTACATTATATTTTGGATTTCCAAATATTAAATATTTTAAAACAGCAATTAATGTAGTTAGAGGCAAATATGATAATCACGATAAAGATGATAATTCTGAAGATGGAGAAGTTTCCCATTTTCAAGCTTTAGCTACAGCAGTTTCTGGAACTGTAGGTAATGGAAATATTGCCGGTGTTGCGCTTGCTATCGCTCTTGGTGGTCCTGGAGCAACTTTTTGGATGATTATTTGTGGTTTGTTGGGGATGTCAACAAAATTTGTTGAATGTACACTTGGTGTACAATATAGAGATGTTGGAAAGGATGGTACAGTTTATGGAGGGCCAATGTATTACTTGACAAAAGGTCTCAAAGAAAAAGGTTTTGAAACTCTTGGTAAAATAGCAGCTGTTGTTTTTGCAATTTGTTGTATCGGAGGATCTTTTGGAGGAGGTAATGCTGCTCAATCAAACCAAGCAACTATCGTTGTTAAACAATTGTTAGGATTCGAAAGTACAAGTGCAGGTGCAGTTATTGGACTAATTTTAGCAATTTTAGTAGGTATTATTATTATTGGTGGAATAAAAAGAATCGCGTCTGTTACAGAAAAAGTAGTGCCATTCATGGCTTTACTTTATTTGTTTGCTTGTCTTTACATAATTCTATCAAATTTTACTTTTATTGACGATGCGTTTTCTTTAATTATTACAGAAGCATTTAACCCAACAGCTATCGGAGTTGGAGGAATCATAGGAGTTTTGATGGTAGGGTTTAAAAGAGCTGCTTTTTCAAATGAAGCAGGTGCAGGATCGGCTTCAATTGCTCACTCTGCTGTAAAAACTAAGTACTCAGCAAGTGAGGGTCTTGTTGCCTTACTAGAACCTTTTATTGATACTGTTGTTATTTGCACCATGACCGCTTTAGTTATTATAATTTTCAATTTTGGAGGTTATTTCGAATATGGAGGTGATGGACTTGGAACTGTTTTTATTGACGGAGTTCCATATGAAGGTGCAGGAATAACATCTGAAGCTTTTTCTCAGTACATACCTTACTCTGATGTCTTTTTAACCATAGCAGTTGTTTTATTTGCTGTTTCAACTATGATTTCATGGTCATACTATGGATTACAATCATGGAAGTTTTTATTTGGGAGGGGTAAAGCTGCTGATTTAACTTATAAATTACTTTTTTGTTCATTCATAATTATTGGTGCTGCAGCAAGTATGAACTCGATTTGGGCATTTTCTGATGCAATGATTTTTGCAATGGTTTTTCCAAACATGATTGGGCTATACTTTTTATTCCCAATTGTTAAAGAACAGCTTAATAAATATTTGAAAGTAATTAAAGGTTAATTTATTTAAATATCGTTTGATTTTTAGTTAATTTTGGCATTAATATTGTTACTAATCCCGTATAATATTTTCAATGGATTTTAGTTTAGATACAAACAATGGTTTGGTGGCAGAATCAGCAAGAGATTTCGCTAATCAATTTATCAGACCAAACGTAATGAAATGGGACGAATCCCAATTTTTTCCTAAAGAATTATTTAAAAAAGCTGGTGAATTTGGTTTTATGGGAATTCTTGTTCCGGAAAGATTAGGAGGTTCTGGTTTAGGCTACCAAGAATATGTTACAATAATTGAAGAGATTTCAAAAGTAGATCCATCAATCGGGTTGTCAGTTGCTGCTCATAACTCATTGTGTACAGATCATATTCTTTCTTTTGGAAATGACAATCAAAAAAACAAATGGATTCCAAAGTTGGCCTCTGGTCAACATTTAGGCGCATGGGGATTGACTGAAAACAATTCAGGTTCTGATGCTAGCGGTATGTCATCAACAGCAGTTAAGAAGGGAGATGACTGGGTTTTAAATGGAACAAAAAACTTCATAACTCATGGAATTTCTGGTGATATTGCTGTAGCTGTTTTTAGAACAGGCGAAAAAGGTACAAAAAGAAATGCTACTGCATTTGTAATAGAAAGAGGCACCGAAGGATTTAACGCTGGAAAGAAGGAAAATAAACTTGGTATGAGAGCTTCTGAAACTGCAGAAATGATATTTGATAATTGCATCGTTTCAGATAAAAATAGATTAGGAGAAGTTGGAGAAGGATTTATCCAATCAATGAAAATATTAGATGGAGGAAGAATTTCAATTGCAGCATTATCTTTAGGAATATCCAAAGGAGCATTTAATGCTTCATTAAAATATTCAAAGGAGCGTGTCCAGTTTGGTAAACCGATAAGTTCTTTTCAGGGAATTTCATTTAAACTTTCTGAGATGGCAACAGAAATTGAAGCATCAGAATTATTAATTAGAAAAGCTTCTCACGAAAAAAACATGAAAAGACCCATGACAAAGCTTAGCGCCATGTGTAAAATGTATGCTTCCGAAGTTTGTGTTAAAATATCTAATGAGGCTGTACAAATCCATGGTGGATATGGATTTATTAAGGATTTTCCAGTAGAAAAATTTTTAAGAGATTCAAAGTTGTGTACTATTGGAGAAGGAACTACAGAAATTCAAAAACTAGTAATAGCTAGAAATATTTTAAAATAATTACCAAGCAAATAAAAAATGTTTTTATATTTGCTGCCAATTAAAATTACAATATGTTAATTATTCCAGTAAAAGAAGGTGAAAATATCGACAGAGCTTTAAAAAGATTTAAGCGTAAGTTTGATAAAACTGGTGCGATGAAAAGTCTAAGAACAAGACAAGCATTTATCAAACCTTCTGTAATTAATAGAGATAAGATCAAAAAAGCATCTTACATCCAGCGTTTGAGAGACCGCGAAAATATTTAATTCCATACATTACATTTACTTTTAATACTTAACTTTAAGTTGTTAAGAATTAATAATGTATTTATCAAACTTCATTGATTATTTATCTAAAGAGAAAAATTATTCAAAACACACTGTAGTTGCTTACAAAAAAGATCTTCAAACTTTTGTAGATTTTTGTAATGATCGATTTGAGATATTAGATATTTCCAAAATATCGTACGAAATCGTTAGAGACTGGATAATAGAACTTTCGGAGAAAAAATTATCTCCACTTACCATAAATCGAAAGATTTCATCTTTGAGTAAATACTATGATTTTTTAATTAAAATTGAGAATATAAAAACTTCTCCTTTAAAACATCATAAAAGATTAAAAGTTCAAAAAAAACTAATAATACCCTTTTCAGAGGATGAAATTTTAAAGGTAATTGATGTGTTTTCAAAAGATTTTGAGGGGAAAAGAAACTTGCTAATAGTTGATATGCTTTATTCAACTGGAATACGAAGAGATGAATTAATTAACATAAAAATTAATGATGTTTTAGTCCATGAAAATGTAATTAAAGTGCTTGGTAAAAGAAATAAAGAAAGATTGGTTCCTGTTATTTTAAACTTAAAAAAAAGAATAAATGATTATTTGACTTTAAGAGATAGTGTAAAATCAAACTCAGATTGCTTTTTCATAACCAAAAAAGGAAAAAAAATTGGACCTTCATTAGTTTACAGAGTCGTAAAAAATTACTTTTCAAAGGTCTCAACAAAAGTTAAGACAAGTCCGCATGTTCTAAGACATTCCTTTGCAACTCATATGCTTAACAATGGGGCTGATATTAATAGTATTAAGGAGATCATGGGGCATTCAAGTTTAGCCTCAACTCAAATTTACACTAAAATTAAGCTACCTAAAATTGTAAATGACTACAAGAAAAATCATCCAAGAGAGAAAAAAAAATAATCAATTAAATTTTTTTTAAAAAATCACTATTTTTCTTTTGATTCAAAAAAAATAAATCAATACATTTGCCAACCATTGAATGGAAAAGCCGATGTAGCTCAGCTGGCTAGAGCAGCTGATTTGTAATCAGCAGGTCGTGGGTTCGAGTCCCTCCATCGGCTCTTAGTTCTTTAAAATATCGGGGAGATACTCAAGCGGCCAACGAGGGCAGACTGTAAATCT
>CACPPV010000030.1:7500-9003 GCA_902635895.1 uncultured Bacteroidota bacterium | reverse complement strand
AAAAGAGATACACAAGACATGTTGAGAAATTTATTGAAAATGAATTGTCAGCTCAATTAAAAAAATTGACAAGAACGGAGGGACAAATTTTAATTAAGTTGATTTACCGTGAAACTGGTAAAACAGTCTTCGATTTGGTTAAGGAATTGAGAAATGGTTTCAAAGCCTTCTCTTACAACTCTTTAGCAAAATTATTTGATATTTCGATAAAAACAGACTACAATCCTGATAAAAACATAGAAGATGCTATAATTGAAGATGTTTTAAAACGAGCTTATGGCGATAATTCAATTATTTTAGACTTAAATTAGACTTTTTTGTTAATTTATTTGTTCACTTTATATGAGTAAAACGAATGTTATTAACATTTATTTTATTTTTTTACAATAAAGTTTGTGGGATTAAAAAAGCAATGTATATTTGCATCCGCATTACAGAAGATGTAGTGCCTAAGTTCATTGAAAGTATTGAGATAGACAGCGTAACAATAATGTTTACATTATTAAAGAATTAAGTAAGACCATTTTGAGTACAATTCCATTCAAATTTTAGTTGTTAAATTTATTTAAAGATTTACAATGAAGAGTTTGATCCTGGCTCAGGATGAACGCTAGCGGCAGGCCTAATACATGCAAGTCGAACGGTAACATTGGTGCTTGCACCAGATGACGAGTGGCGCACGGGTGCGTAACGCGTATGCAACCTACCTTTTACTAGAGTATAGCCCAGAGAAATTTGGATTAATCCTCTATAATATCTTTTAATCTCCTGATTTTAAGATTAAAGTTTTAACGGTAAAAGATGGGCATGCGTCCTATTAGTTTGTAGGTGAGGTAACGGCTCACCTAGACTACGATAGGTAGGGGCCCTGAGAGGGGGATCCCCCACACTGGTACTGAGACACGGACCAGACTCCTACGGGAGGCAGCAGTAAGGAATATTGGACAATGGACGAAAGTCTGATCCAGCCATGCCGCGTGCAGGATGACAGCCCTACGGGTTGTAAACTGCTTTTATACAGGAAGAAACACTCCGACGTGTCGGAGCTTGACGGTACTGTAAGAATAAGGATCGGCTAACTCCGTGCCAGCAGCCGCGGTAATACGGAGGATCCAAGCGTTATCCGGAATCATTGGGTTTAAAGGGTCCGCAGGCTGTTTTTTAAGTCAGAGGTGAAATCCTGCAGCTCAACTGTAGAACTGCCTTTGATACTGGAAAACTTGAGTTATTGTGAAGTGGTTAGAATGTGTGGTGTAGCGGTGAAATGCATAGATATCACACAGAATACCGATTGCGAAGGCAGATCACTAACAATATACTGACGCTCATGGACGAAAGCGTGGGGAGCGAACAGGATTAGATACCCTGGTAGTCCACGCCGTAAACGATGGATACTAGCTGTTCGTCTAACATTGGTTAGATGAGTGGCTAAGCGAAAGTGATAAGTATCCCACCTGGGGAGTACGGTCGCAAGACTGAAACTCAAAGGAATTGACGGGGGCC
>CACPPV010000030.1:0-2500 GCA_902635895.1 uncultured Bacteroidota bacterium | reverse complement strand
TTTCTTTTTATGGAGACAAAGGTTTTTTGTATAAATCTAACCTAGCTTTAAGAACAGCTTTAAAAATTTTAAAGCCCATTGCTGTCTTTGATGTAAAAGGAGAAAAAGATTTGTATAGTTCTTTTTTAAATTATAATTGGGAAGATTTCATTTCAATTGATGATACTTTTTCTATTGAATCGGTTTTAAATTCTGATTTTTTCAATCATTCTCTCTATGTTTCTCAAAAAGCAAAAGATGGTATTGTTGATAGATTTAGAAAATTATTTAAATCAAGACCAAGTGTTGATTCCGTAAATCCTGATATTAAAATCAATATTCATATTAGAAAAACCCGATGTACGGTATCTTTGGATTCCTCTGGAAAACCATTGAATCAAAGAGGATATAGAACCCAAACAAATATTGCACCTATAAATGAGGTTTTAGCAGCAGGGATTATACTACTTAGTGATTGGGATATTAACAATCATTTTTTAGATCCAATGTGTGGAAGTGGAACTTTTTTAATTGAAGCAGCGATGATAGCAAATAATTACCCGCCCAACGTTAATAGATCTAATTTTTCATTTCAAAATTGGAAAGATTATGACCAAGACTTATTTGGTTTAATTAAAGATTCAGTCTTAAAAAAAGTTAGACCAATTAAATGTAATATTTTTGGTTATGATAAATCTCCCTCAGCAATATCTAAATCAAAAGACAATATAATTAATTCAGGATTTGAAAACTCAATTACTGTTGAAAAGCTTAATTTTTTTAAAACTAAAAAAGAAAAAGATGATCACATACATATACTTTTTAATCCACCATATGGAGAAAGACTTTTAATAGATATTGAAAGTTTTTATAAAAATATTGGTGATACTCTAAAAACAAATTATCCAAATTCTACTTCTTGGTTTATAACTTCTAGTTTAGAATCCTTAAAGCATGTTGGTTTAAGATCTACTAGAAAAATAAAACTATTCAATGGAAAATTAGAAAGTAGACTTGTGAAGTATGATATTTATTCAGGGTCAAAAAAAAGAAAAAATTAGATGTTATTTTTTGAAAAATGGTATTTGATATTGGATAGTATATGAAAATCCAACACCAATATTACTATCCTCTAAAACTTTATTGAATCCAGGAATAAAAAGATTATTAAAGTTGTCAGGTTTTACTTGACTAATAAGTCGGTTAACTTTGAGGTTTAAACCCATGTAAAGATTATTAATAACCTGAGCTTTAAAACCAACAACAAATTCAATCCAACTAGCAGATAAGTTATCATAATTAGATTGTTGCACAACTAAATTTTGATTCCAATAGTTATCAAGGTTGTGTATTTTAAAAGAATTTAATTGTTGATCAAATTTTGAATTCCCAAATCGTAACCCAACAAATATTTCATTTTGTAAATCATTAAAGTTTTTAAAAACATTATAATTAGCTCCAACTTTGTAAAAGGTTCCTTTTGTATTAAAATTTAAAACTTCATTATCAACTAATTTATCTTCACTTCCAAACTCAAACACTAAAAAAATTTTTTCATAGAGTCTATAATCCCCCAAAATTGATAATCCCTTGTATTCAGGTTCGGTAAGCATTCTTATTTGCTTTCCAAAATCAATTCCAATTTTAAGGCCATAATCTGACGTGATAATGCTATCTTTTGTGATTTCTTCCTGAGAAAAAACATGCAATGAATTTAAAATAAGAAATAAACTAATGAAATATTTTAACATGTATGTTTTCTTCATTTGAAATATTTGTTTTAATAATTTCTGTATTTAAAATCCAATTACTTGTATCTTTTTCAATAATTAAATTTTCTAAATCATAGCTAATAATGAACCCACAGGCTCTACTTATATAAGAGTAATTATAATTATAGTTTATGTATAATTGATCAGAGTTACCAGAGGATGTGGAACTTTCATTGTAGTCTTTAGTTAGACTGTAAATAGTTAATTGTTCAAGATTTTTTAAAGGAATTCCTATTGAGTCTATAGTTTGATAAAAATAAATCTCATCGCTATTTTTTCCTTGAATTTTAAGATTATTAACTTCTTTTAAATTTCCAGAATTTAAATCATAAAAACCTAAAATCATTTTTGGTGTGTCTGCTGTTGAAGACAAACAAATGTCATCAGGTTCGCAGGATACAAAAAAAAGAAATGAACAGATTAAGGTGATTTTATTTTTCAATATGATTATTTAAGTTTCAAAAGTACAATATTTTCAACATGATCAGTATGAGGAAACATATCCACTGGCTGAACCTTAGTTATATTATAATTATCTTTCAATAATTCTAAATCTCTACATTGTGTTGAAGGGTTACAACTTACATAAACTATTTTGGGAGTTTTAAGCTTCAAGATTTCTTTAATAACATCTTTATGCATTCCGTCTCTAGGCGGGTCGGTTATTATTAAATCACAACTACCATGTCTTGATATGAATTCCGAAGAAAAAATTTTCTTCATGTCTCCTACTTCAAAACCTACATTAG
>CACPPV010000029.1 GCA_902635895.1 uncultured Bacteroidota bacterium | reverse complement strand
TGGCATTTCAAAGGATATACCTACAAAACCTTCGATGTTCTCTGAGTTAGGTTTAAAAAAAATTGTAACTCATTATGAAGAAGATGTTGCAAATTATAATTCAATAAAAAAAATAATTGAAAAGGTAAAACCTGATTTTTTATTTCATATGGCTGCACAAGCTATTGTAGCTACATCTTATAATGATCCTTTAGATACAATAAGAACTAATGTCATGGGCACTGCTAATGTATTGGAAGCATTAAAAGAAATAAATTTAAAATGTACTGCTATTATTATTACTAGTGATAAATGTTATGACAATGTGGAATGGGTATGGGGATATAAAGAAAGTGATGCTTTAGGTGGTCAGGATATATACAGTGGTTCCAAAGGTGCTGCCGAATTAATTTTTAAGTCATATTTTCATTCATTTTTTAAAAATATAGAAAATTGTAATGTACGATTAGTCTCTGTAAGGGCAGGTAATGTAATTGGTGGTGGAGATTGGGCAGATTATAGAATCGTTCCAGATTGTATAAAAGCTTGGATAAAAGGTGAAAGTGTTGAGATAAGGAGTCCAAAAGCTACAAGACCTTGGCAGCATGTATTAGAACCCCTCAGTGGATATTTAACCATAGCCAAAAAACTTTGTGAGGATATTAATTTCAATGGAGAAAGCTTTAATTTTGGACCAAAAGCTGAATACAATAAAACTGTTATGGAACTTATAAACGATTTAAGTAAAAATTGGAATTTGAAACAAGAGCCTTCAATTTTATCTAAGGAAACTTCTGAGTTTCATGAAGCTGGACTTTTAAAATTAAATTGTGACAAAGCTCTTTTTCATTTAAAATGGCTTCCAACACTTGATTATAAAAAATTAATCGAATTTACTAGCACTTGGTATTTTAATTTTTACAATGCTAATATAAATATGTTGGAGTTTACAAAAAAACAAATTAAAGAATATGAAGAAATTGCAAAAAACAAAAGTATTTAATGGATCAAAATGACAAAATAATTGAAGGTGTATTGTTTTCTCCAGTAAAAAAGATTAATCATGAAAATGGAGACTTATTCCATATAATTAGAAATTTTGACAAAGGCTTTAGTGGTTTTGGGGAGGTATATGTTTCTACTATAAATTATAGTGAAATAAAAGCATGGAAGAAACATGTTGAAATGACAGTAAATATGGTTGTTCCATGTGGGAGAGTGAAAATGATAATTTTTGATGACCGACCACACTCAACAACATATGGTTTGTTTAATGAATTTATTATGTCTATTGACAATTATTTTCGTTTAACTATTCCACCAAATTTATTATATGGCTTTATGGGTCTAGATAAAACTATAAATATGATAATTAACGTGGCAAATATTCCACATAATCCAAATGAACAAATTAATTACAACAAAAATTATTTAAATTATAATTGGTAAAAAGATATGAAAACAGTAATACTTGCGGGTGGATTTGGAACTAGATTGGCAGAATACACAAATTTAATCCCTAAACCTATGGTTGAAATAGGTGGACATCCTATTTTATGGCATATTATGAATATTTATTCAAAATATGGATATAATGATTTTGTTATTGCTCTGGGTTATAAAGGTGATGTTATTAAAGATTACTTTTTGAATTATTATTCTTTAAATAATGATTTTGAAGTTGATTTATCAAATGGAACTATTAATTATATTAATGAAAAAAAGAAAAATTGGAAGGTAACGTTGATTGATACAGGTATTAATTCAATGACAGGTGGTAGAGTCAAAAGGTTACAAAAAATTATAGGTGATAATCCATTTATGTTAACCTATGGGGATGCTGTTTCAGATATTAATATTAAACAACTAGTTAAATTTCATAAAAGTCATAAAAAAATAGGAACTGTAACCTCAGTTCGACCCACTGCAAGATTTGGAGAATTATCAATTAATAATAAAAATATTGTTGAATCGTTTCAAGAAAAACCACAAACAACACAAGGTTGGATAAATGGTGGTTTCTTTATTTTTGAGTCTAAATTTTTTGATTTTATTAAAGATGATAATACGATTTTAGAAAGAGAACCATTGGAAAACCTTTCTGAACAGTCTAATTTAATGGCATATAAACATTCTGGTTTTTGGCAATCAATGGATACCAAAAGAGATAGAATGGTTTTAGAAGATTTTTGTGAAAAGAAAAATACTCCCTGGTTAAAATAAATTATATGATAAGATTATCAAAATCTGTAATTGGAAATGAGGAAATATTAGCAGTAACTAACGTTCTTAAAAAAGAGTTTTTAGGAATGGGAGAGGAAGTTTTTAAATTTGAAAAAGATATATCTGCTTTCATTGGCAGACCTGCAATTTGTGTTAATACAGGTACAGCAGCCTTACATTTAGCTCTTCAGGCTTGTGATATTGGTGATGGAGATGAAGTTTTGGTTCAATCATTGACCTATTTAGCTAGTTTTCAAGCAATTTCAGCCTCAGGTGCAAAGCCAATTGCATGTGAAGTAAATTCACATGATTTAACTATTGATTTAAATGACGCTTACAAGCGTTTAACTAAAAAAACAAAAGCGATAATGCCAGTACATTATTCTGGTAATCCTGGAAATTTAGAATCTATTTATTCTTTTGCAAAAAAACATGGTTTAAGAGTCATAGAAGATGCTGCACATGCTTTTGGATCAATTTACAAGAATAAATTAATTGGTAGTTTTGGAGATATTTGCTGCTTTAGCTTTGATGGTATAAAAAATATTTCATCAGGCGAAGGGGGAGCAATTGTAACTAACGATAAAAATGTTATAAACAGGATCAAAGATATTAGGTTACTTGGTGTTTCTAAAGATTCTGAAAACAGATATAAAAATGAACGTTCATGGGAATTAAATGTAAATGAGCAAGGTTGGCGCTTTCATATGAGTAATATCATGGCATCAATTGGAATTGAACAACTTAAAAAATTTAAATCTTTTCAACAAAAAAGAAAGGAGTTAGCTAAGCTATATCAAAAATTACTTTTTGAGGTTTCAGAAATTGAAATTATTGATATTGATTACGATTTAATAACTCCTCACATTTTCCCCATAAAAGTTAAAAATAATAATCGAGATCTTCTTAAAACTGAACTTGAACAAAATGGTATACAAGTAGGTATTCATTATTATCCTAACCATTTATTAAAGTTTTATTCCAATTATTCTCTTCCAAAAACTGAACGAATTTATTCAAACTTATTAACCCTACCTTTACACCCTGATTTAAACAAAAGTGATATTGATTATATCTGTAAGGTAATAAAAAGTGTTTTTTGAAAAATCAACCGTTAGTTTCCGTTATTATGAATTGTTATAACGGAGAAAAATATATTAAAGAATCAGTCTACTCTGTAATTAACCAAACTTATAAAAATTGGGAAATAATTTTTTGGGATAATGTTTCTACAGATTCTAGTTCAAAGATTATAAAATCATTTGATGATTCTAGAATAAAATATTTTTGTGCAAAAAAAAATATTCCCTTGGGTGGTGCAAGGAATAAAGCAATTGAAAAATCTAATGGGAAATATATAGCATTTTTAGATGTGGATGATTTTTGGTTTCCAGAAAAATTATCACTTCAAATTCCTTTATTTATTAAAAACAGTAAATTAGGATTAGTTTATTCGGATGCAATTTGGTTTAATTCTGAAAATAACAGAGAAAAAGTATCATTAAAACCAAAAAACAAACTTCGTGGAAATTGTTTTAGAGAACTTCTTACAAATTATTTGATAACTCAGTCAAGCGTAATAATTAAAAAAGAAGCTTTAATTAGTCAATCAGAGTGGTTTGATGAAAAATTTCATCTATTAGAAGAAGCTGACCTTTTTCGTAGAATTTCATATTATTGGGAAATAGATTTTGTTGATCAACCATTGGTAAAATGGAGAATTCACAATCAGAGTTCAACTTGGACATTGTATGAAAAAATTCAAATGGAAGGTGAGATGATGTTATCAAAATTTTCAAAAATGATTCCTAATTTTGATATTCTTTATGCCAAAGAAATAAGACATTACATGTCAGTTATGAAAAGAAGACAAGCAATTTCATTATGGCAAAAAAACAACAATTTACTTGCAAGACAATCTTTGTATGGATTCATTTTTTCTAGCAAAGAAAACTTAATATTATTTATTTTGACTTTTTTTCCATATAAATTATATTCAGTGGCTTTAAAATTTTTTGGTCTTCGACTTAAATAATTTAAAACTTAAAAACTTTAGCTATTAATTATTTTAATGCGTTATAAATCTTTAATTTTTTTTCTACTTGGGTATCTTCCATTTTATTTGCCTTTACGATTTACACTTCCTTTTAATATTACTTTTATCCCTGATGTAATTATCAGTATTCTATTTTATTACGTTTTAATTCAAAAAAGTGTGTTTAACAAAACTTATAATAGAATAGATGTTCTGATGATTTTTTTTCTTTTTTATTCAATTTTACTAGTATTAATATTTTCAACAATTAGGGGTGGTCTAATAATTACTTTAGATCATATACATACTTTTATATCGGGAATTATTATGTTCTTTGCTGTCAGGTTTCTTCTTGAAAAAAAAGATTTAGAATTTATTTTAAAGATTTTTTTATATACTGGAATAATTGTTTCTGTTGCGTATATATCTGTTTGGATTAATGTTAACCTTTTGGGGGGTTCATTTCCGTCATGGGTTATTAAATATTTTAATCAATTTGGAACTGGATCTCAATTTTTATGGAAAGGCTATGTTGGTTTTTATAGACCTATGGGTATCATAGGATATAGTCATTCTACAGGAATTTTTTTAAGTGGAGCCCTAGCTATTGTTTATACATATTATCAGGAAAACTCTAAAAAATCTAAATTTCTAATTACAATGTTGTTCGTATCTATCATTATGACAGCAAGTAGGACAGCAATTTTAAGTGTATTATTAATATTTTTATTCGACTGGTCAAATGTTGGATTTTTTCAAAAATTAAAAAAGTATTTTAAATTATTGATGATCTGTATTCTAGTTGTAGTCATATATTTTTCATACTTCGAAACTAAAGAAATTACGTTTTTATTTACTCTATTATCTAATAGTTTTTCTAGTAGTGGTGAAATTAATTATTCCATTTTTGATGCTTTTATTGGGATGTTTCAAGTTGATATTCAGCAATTTAGCCGGATAACTAATAATTATCCCTTAGCTTTGTTAGTTGGAGCAGGATTTCCAATATACTCTACTGAATTGAATTTAAATCCAATACTAACAAATGACACATATTTTTTACAATGGATTACTCAATACGGTATCATTGGTTCATTGATTATGTTGATGATTTTAATTAATGTATTTCGTGGTTTAAGTAGATTTTTAAAACTGAATAATATTAATTCTAGAGATAGAATTATTGCAATTTCGACTTACAGAGTTTTGATAATTTATTTATTTTCGACTATTCATAGCTCATCAATCCAAGCTTATCCAATATATTTTGGATTTTTTACTTTTATAGCTATAGCTAGCTATTTAACTTCAAAAAATTATTCAAAATAAAAAAATAAATGTATTAAAATGTACTTTTTTGATTTAATAAAATTAATTCGTGAGGATTTCAAAAGAAATAACAAAAACTATAAATCTCTAGTTGTTGTATTTTTTTTTAGAATTGCTTCTTTTTTTCAATTATCAAAAAAAAATTTAGTTGTATTTATTTTAGGAATTCCTTTTTTATTTCTTTATCGAATACTTATTGAATGGATTTTTGGAATCGAAATTCCTGCTGGTTGTAAAATAGGTGGTGGAGTAATCATTGATCATGGTCAAGCTCTTGTAATTAATAGAAATGTTCAAATTGGAAAAAATTGTAGGTTAAGAAACTCAACAACTATTGGTATAAAAATGGGTAAAGATGGTAATTACAATAGCCCAATTATTGGTGATGATGTTGATATAGGAGCGAATGTAATAATTATTGGAGAAATACGAATTGGAAATAATGTAATTATTGGTGCAGGCTCAGTCGTAACCAAAAATATACCAAACAATTCAGTTGTTGTTGGAAATCCTGCCAGGGTAATAAAAAAACTATAAATTAGAATGAAAAAAGGTAAGCATATAGTTTTTTCCGGATTAGATTGTTCTGGAAAATCAACACAAATTGAGTTTTTAAATGATAAGTTTAATGAAAGAAATCAAAAAAGTTTAGTTTTTTGGTCTAGAGGTGGATATACTCCAGGCTTTCAAAAACTAAAAGACTTATTAAGACTTTTAAGTGGGAATAAGTTGCCCAAATCAGGAAATTCTCCAGAGCGTGATAAAGCTTTTTCAAATTCGTTAATTAGAAAAATATGGTTATCAATAGCAATGATTGATTTGTTTTATTACTATGTAATATATTTGAGATTCAAATGTTTTACTGGCTATAATATTATATGTGATAGATATTTATTGGATACTAATATCGATTTTAAGCTGGCATATCCTCAAAATAATACCGAAAAATGGTTACTTTGGAGAATAATCAATTTTTTTTCTTTAAAACCTAATTTTCATTTTGTATCAACAATTCCAGTTGCTGAATCAGTTATTAGATCAAAGTCTAAATTTGAACCATTCCCTGATAGTCCCGAAACGCTTTCTAAGCGACTTATGTTTTACAATAAAGAAATCAAACGTGATAAAACATTTTTATTTATTGATGGAATGCGAGACGTAAATGATATAAAAGCTCAGATTCATAGCATTGTTTTTAGTAAGTAACATACTAAAATTAACTAAATATACTTTTTTGTGATCTCGAATAAAAATCATAAATTTTTCTAAGAATTAATTTATCATAATGCCAAAGACAGTATTAATAGTATCTAATTTTCACGAAGATGTTTCTATTTCAAGATCTAATATGGCTTTTAATTATTTTCTTGAAAAAGGGTATGTTCCAACTGTACTTTACTCTAACTTTTCACATAGTCTTAAAAAATTTCGAAAGTTCGATAATGATAAATTTATTTCACTAGACACTTTTTCATATAGCTCTAGTTTGTCGATACATAGAATTATTTCATATTTAGTATTCTCATTTAAATTTTTTAGGTTTTTAGGAAAAAATAGTTTTGATATTGTTTACATAAATTTACCACCAAATAGTATTGGTTTATCGGCTTTACTTAGAAGAGGAAAATATTCAAAATTAATAGTTGATGTTATTGATTTATGGCCCGAAGCATTTACAAATAACAACATATTAATTAAAGCTGTAATTTATTTGGGAGGAATACTTCCAAGAATTATAAGAAAAAAAACAATAGATTATAGCGATTTTTGTATTGTAGAATCAGAGCTTTTTTACAAAAAATTGAATTTACAAAACAAGGTCAATTCAAAAGTTATTAATATAAAAAAGTTTCAGCCAGAAAAACCTTCTTTTAAAAATCTTTCTAAAGAAATGACTATCATTTATTTAGGAAACATTGGAAACATATATGACTTTGATAGTCTATTTTCGATTATTAAGGGAGTCGAAAAAATCAGAAAAATTAAACTACATATTCTTGGTTTAGGGCCTAAGAGTGACTGGCTATTTGAAAATCTTAAATCAAAAAAAATTAATTATAGTTATCATGGTTCTTCATTTGATGAAGTACTTAAAAAAGAAATTATTTCTAAATGTTGGTTTGGCTTCAATGGTTATAAAAGAAATACAGAAGTAGCACTTTCATATAAATCTGTAGATTACTTGTCATATGGTGTTCCTTTACTAAATTCTGCTAAGGAAGACACTTATAGTTTAGTTGAGAATCATAATATTGGTTATAATTTTGATTCTAGATCTCTTGATTCACTTATTTTTGAATTATCTAAAATAAAAATTAATGAATTGTTAGAAATGAAAAAAAATTCTTACAAAATTTTTGAAGATAAACTATCAGGTCAGTCATATATTGAGGACATGAACTCTGTTATTGATAAAATTAATTAAGATAATTGACATGAAAATTTTACATTTATCCAATGTTATTGGAGAACACAAAGGAGGAGGAGTTCATGAGGTAGTTTCTAATTTTTATAGAAACCAAAAATTTTTAAATCATGAACCACATATTTGGTTTCCAGGTTCAGATGATGACGCAAATTCAATTCGGTTAGATAATAACATTAAAGGACTTTCTACTATTGGTGCCCCAAAATATGGCCTTATAAAACAACTTTTTCAAAAAGTAACAAAGGAAATTGAAACATTTGACATAATTCACCAGCATGGCATTTGGATGCCTATAAGCATACTAAATAAAAAACTAATAAAAAATTCAAAATTGAAATCGGTTGTACAGCCTCATGGTTATTTAGAACCTTTTCGTTTGAATATTTCCAGGTTCAAAAAAAAAATAGCTTTTAATTTATTTGAAAAATCAAATTTAGAAAGTGCTTCAGTTTTAGTTGCTTGCGCTGATGAGGAAGCTTTAAATCTAAAAGAATTATTTCCTCACAAAGATGTGGCTATAATTCAAAATGGTATTTCTAATGAATTTTTTTATGAACCATCTCTAAAATATAAAATTAGAAAGAATAAGAATAGAATGTTATTTCTTTCTCAAATTATTCCAATAAAAGGATTAGAACGATTATTTCAAGTTATATATGAAATTGGAGTTGATAGATTTGAAAATTGGGAATTTTTGATTGCTGGTTATGATGATAAAAACTATATAAGTGTTCTAAAGAATTTAGTTAAGAATTTAGATTTAGAAAAGTTTGTTTTTTTTGTTGGACCGAAATTAGGTAAAGATAAAGTTGAAATATTTGATAACTCTGAGATCTTTATTCTTCCAACTTATAACGAAAATTATGGTATTGTGGTTGCTGAGGCGCTGGCAAGATCCGTTCCTGTTATTACAACCAAGGGCACACCTTGGAAAGAATTGAATTCCAAAGATTGTGGATTTTGGGTTGAAAATACAAACGAAGGAATAAAAAATGGCCTTTTAAATATGTTAAATAAATCTGAAAAAGAGTTGTCTGAAATGGGAGTTCGTGGTCGCAAATTAATTGAGAGTAAGTATTTATGGAATAAAACGACAAAAAGAACAATTATTCTTTATGATTGGGTATTAAACGGTGGGCATAAGCCGGACTTTATTTTATAATAAATAATATTTATTTTAAATAACTATATATAATATATAACTCTGAAACTTAAAAAAAATTGAAATGAAAATTAGCGTGTTATTGGAAAGGGAGCCATTTGAAAAAATTTTTGAAAAAACATTAGCGTTATTCCTTGAGGATCATTTAAATAAACCACATATTGTTTCATGGAGAAGTAAAAAAATAGTTTCAAGAGATATTAAATTTTCTCAAAAATGGTTATGCAATCCATTAATAAATTCAATTTTTGTAAAAGGAAGCAACCAAAATATTTTTAATTCTATCAATGGTGAATATGCAACAAACCCCATGAAGCCATGGAGAAGTAGATTTCAAAGATTTTATTTGAACTTATCTCAAAATAAGATTACCTCTTCAATATTATCAAAATACAGAATTATTATTTCTCCACCATTAAAAGACCCTAAAAGTAAATTAATAATAGGAGGAAACAATAAAATTCGTTTAATTGATTTAGCTGAAAATAGAGTTTATGTAATTCTTAAAAACGGCTTTGATAAAAAGTATATAGATAAAGAGCTATATGTTCGAGAAAATTTTAAATATTTAGATATTCCAAAAATTTATAATAAAGGAAATAATGCTATTTGGTATTCAGAAGAATATATAAAAGGTATATCTCCAAATAGAATCAGTTCCGATTCGGATAATAATTCTCTTAATAAAGTCATCATGGGGATTCATAAAATGTTAGTTGATAATAAAGTAAGTCAACCTTTATCTGAATACTTGTCTGAATTAAAACAGCGGGTTCTTTCGGGACTAAAAGATATTAATTATTTAAAATTTGAGGATAAATTATATGTTACTGAAGTTTCAAAGAAAATTTTAAATGAACTAGATAAGTATTCTAGTAATATTATAACTACCTCATATTGTCATGGAGATTTTCATCAAGGAAATATTTTATGTGAAGGTGATAAAAATTGGATTCTAGATTGGGAGAACAGTGGACAAAAACAAATTGGATATGATTTGATAATTTTACTTTTAGAATCAAGAATAGTTAATGGTTTTTACATGAGATTTTCTAAATTATTAAATAATCAATTTAACTCATTTCAAATGAATATAATTAATAACTGGCCGGAACTTAATTGGAAAAATAAAGAATTTAAGAAAATGAGTCTATTATTGTTTTTAATTGAAGAAATTGATTTTCATATTACGGGAAATACAAATCCACTCTTTTTTAATAATTCAAATAAAATTATTGAGAGATTTAATGAGATAAAAAAGTGTTTTGAATCAATAAATTTATTAGAAACTTAGCTATGAAACGTGTTTTTGATTTAAGTATAACTATTCTTCTTCTTTTTTTTCTATGCCCTCTTTTAATTGTAATATCAATTTTGATATATTCTTTTCAAGGTAAATCTGTATTTTTTTTTCAAGAGAGATTGGGGAAAAATCACTTAAATTTTAAAATTATTAAATTCCGAACTATGACAAACGAATTAAATTCTGAAGGTGAGTTATTACCCGATGTAAATCGTATAACAACAATCGGAAATTTTCTTCGAAAATCAAGTCTTGATGAGTTGCCTGGTTTATTGAATGTGCTCAAAGGTGAAATGAGCCTTGTTGGACCTAGACCCTTACCTGCGTTATACCTTGGCAGATATAGTAAAGAAGAGGATCGTAGACATGAAGTAAAGCCAGGAATTACTGGATGGGCCCAGGTAAATGGTCGAAATGCAATTTCATGGGAAGAAAAATTTAAATTAGATGTTTGGTATGTTGATAATAAAAGTTTTTTATTAGATTTTAAAATATTAATTTTAACTTTTTATAAGGTAATCTTAAGAAAAGATATAGTTCCGGATAATAAAGATTCTATGGAAGAATTTCTGGGCTCTAAAAAATAAATTTAAATTATGACACTTGGTATATATGGAGCAGGAGGCCTTGGAAGAGAAGTTTTTGAATTAGCAAATCTAATAAATATCGAGAATAATTTTTGGTCACAAATTGTTTTTATTGATGATGCTAAAGTCACTAACAATCCTAGAAAGGCTATAATTTTAAAATTTGAGGATTTAATTAATAAATATAAACTGGATGATTTAGAAGTTTGTATTGCTATTGGTGAACCTCACATTAGAAAAATATTGTTCGATAAATTGATTAAAAGTAATATATCGATATCTACTTTAATACACCCCAAAGTTGAAATTCCAAAATCAACTACAATAGGTAAAGGAACAATTATAAATAAATTAACCTCAATATCTTGTGATAGTGTAATAGGAGAAAATGTTTATGTACACCCCATGGCTTGCATTGGTCATGACTCAATTATTGGAAATCATACTATAATTTC
>CACPPV010000028.1 GCA_902635895.1 uncultured Bacteroidota bacterium | reverse complement strand
TCGTGCCAATGCGCTCTGTGATATAAGTGTGATTCACCTGTTGTTTTACAAGTTGCTATTTGAGATTCAGGAGCCTTATAATGAGTTCTTCTTTTATCTCTTCTAGTTTTTGAAATTTTTCTTTTAGGATGTGCCATAATCTTTTATATTAAATCTTTTAATTTATCCCACCTAGGATCTATTTTATTTTCTGTTTTATGAACATTGTTCTCATAATCCCTTAACATTGTTAACGTTTTAGACTTTAAAGTCCCGTCTTCAACCCCAGGGTGTGTGATTTTAATTGGCAAAGATAATATTATCATTTCATATATGTATTGTGAAACATTAATTTGTGAGGAGCCAACAGGTAACACCAAAAACTCCTCATTATCATCAATTGTATCAGGACTAAATTTAACAACTAAATTCAAGTCATTAGAATGAGGGAAATTAAACGGCTCATTGGAAACGTGACAATTTAAATTAATTGTTCCACTTGAATGAAAGCTCAATTCTAAAAGATTAGATTTTTTGTTTAAAACAACCTTAGTTGAGATTTTACAACTATTAAAATCGTTATAATTAAAATGTTCAAAGAACGTGTTGTCTAGTTCAAAATTAAATTCATGAGCACCTAATTTTAATCCTGTAAAATTAATTACAAATTGGTTCAAGTACTGCATAATTCAATCTTTGAGCCAGCGAATATAATAAATATTATAATTGTAACAGTCTATTTACTAGAGCTTTTCGAATTTTTAAATGGTAATGGATTTTTCTTCAAGCTTTCGTATAGCTTTCGATTCTTAAAAATATCAATAGCGGAAAAAATAGCGTTTTTAAATGAGTTATGATTAGCTATTCCTTTTCCCGCGATATCATAACCAGTCCCATGATCAGGCGATGTTCGAATTTTTTTAATCCAGCAGTGTAATTTACTCCCTCCCCAAAAGAGATTGTTTTGAATGGAATTAGGCCTTGATCATGATAAATTGCTAAAACAGCGTCGTATTTAATGTATTGGTTCGAACCAAAAAAACTGTCACTAGAAAAAGGGCCAAAAATCAAATCTCCAGAGCTAGACATTTCAATCAATGCTGGCTTTAATACTTCATCATCATCAGATCCGATAACACCTCCATCTCCGACATGAGGATCAATTGAAAGTATAGCTACTTTTGGTTTCAATACACCAAAATCTTTTTTCAGAGAATTATTTATTAATGATACTTTTTGTTGAATTCTTTCTTTAGTAATATGGGAGTTTATGCTTTTTAAAGGAATGTGATCGGTTAGTAATCCAATTTTTAGATTTTCTGTAATCATAAACATTAAGCTGTTTCCCCTAAGTTCTTTAGCTAAAAAGTCTGTGTGGCCCGGAAATTCAAAGTCCTCGTTTTGGATGTTATTTTTATTTATTGGCGCAGTAACTAAAACATCAATTTCGTTACTTTTTAAGGATTCAACCGATGCTTTCAAAGATAAGAACGAAACTTTTCCTGAATCGGTAGTTGGATTCCCAAAATCTGTTTCAAAAACATGATCCCAAACATTTATTACATTAATTTTTCCATTAACTATTTTTTTAGGCGAAGAAATTTTAATATAGTCCAATTTTATGTCTAAAGCTGTCATTTGCTCTGAAAAAAGCTTGTTGTTACAAAAAACAAGAGGAGTAAATGATTTTAATATTCGTCTGTCTTCAAATGTTTTTAAGATTACCTCTATCCCAATTCCATTGGGGTCACCACATGAGATTCCAACAATAGGTAGTGGGATGCTAGGCATGAATTTTGTGTTTAAATTATTATTAGTTTTGATATAAACTCAAATATAAAAATAGTAATAATGTTTACAGGGATTATAGAAAATCTTGCTAAAATTGATTCAATAAAAAAGAACAAGAAAAATCTTGATATAACGCTTTCCTCCTCATTAACTTCGAAGTTTAAAATTGATCAAAGTATTTCTCATAATGGAATCTGTTTAACAGTTGTGAACATTAACGAATCCCATTATACAGTAACTGCAATTGAAGAAACAATAAACAAAACAACCATATCAAAATGGAGAGTAGGAGATATTGTGAACCTTGAAAGAGCAATGAAAATTGGAGGAAGATTGGACGGTCATATGATTCAAGGGCATGTTGATCAGATTGGACAATGTATACACGTTGAAACTATGGATGGGAGTTGGGAATACACAATCAAATATGAAAAGTCTGAAAACATTACTGTAGAAAAAGGATCAATAGCAATAAACGGAGTAAGTTTAACTGTAATTGACTCACGTCCCAACCAGTTTAAAGTTGCAATAATACCTTACACTTATGAACACACTAGCTTTAGTAAATTAAAAACAAACGACTACGTTAATCTTGAGTTTGATATTTTAGGAAAATATTTATCAAAAATGATTTCAAACTATAAATAACTCTACATTTTTAAGATCCAGTAAATCGGGTTTAAAGGAGTTGTTTTTTTAAATACGCTAAACTGTAAAGATGATTTACCTGAGCTTTCATTATTATAAACCTCTCCAATGATCTCTCCTGAATCTAAATTATCTCCTTTTTGAACAAATACCTTAGCTAAATTTTTGTAGGCTGTTATATAATTTCCATGTTGTACTAAGACTGTAGGATTACTTCCTCGAAACTTCAAAACTGACAAAACAATTCCTTTAAAAACTGTTTTTACTTTTGCTGATTTTTCAGTGGCTATAACAATTCCATTACTTTTAATTTTTGCGGTCCTAACAACTGGGTGGGGTTGTGTTCCAAATTTCTGAATAACTACTCCTCTTGAAACAGGCCAAGGCAACTTACCTTTATTTAACTCAAAACTTTTTGCTAAAGCCAAGGCTTCAGGTGTTAAGCTAAAATTATTAGATTTTGTTTTTTTTCTATTTGAAGCAGCTATTGCTTCTTTGATAAGTTTTTCAATTTCTTTATCAATTTTTTCACTCTCTTTTTGTTTTAATACAATATTCCTCTTGTATTTTTTTTCCAGGCTTCGAAGTTGATAAGCCATTTTATTCACTCGAGTCTTTTCTGATTCTAAAGTTTTTTGATTGTCTCTGTTTTTTTGGAGTAAATTTCTCTTAAGATCCAGTCTTTTTGACAAATCTTTAATCACATTAGAAATGTTCTCTGAAATTGAAACAATTTTTTTTGCTTGATTCCTTCTATGGCTTGCATATTGCTTTATATATTGTGTTCTTTTAAACGCTTGAAAAAAAGTTTCTGCTGACAAAATAAACATAAGTTTATTTTTTCCTGATCTAGCTTTATAAGATCTAATAATCATTTGTTTGTAAGCTAATTTTATTTCTTCAAGATTCTTTTCAAGATTAGCTTTAGTTTTTTGGTTTTGACTTATTTCGTCGTTGAGAATATTAATTTGTCTGTTTGTTAGTTTAACGATTTCTTGTTGCCTTTGAATTTTAAGCGTAAGGTTTTCAATATCAGAGAAAGCCAACTCCTTTTTCTTATTATTTATAAATAGCAGATTGTTAATTTCTTTTAATTCTTTTTGAATAGCTTGTTTTTGCTTTTCAAGATCTTTTTTGCTTGAGGCTTGAGAAAAAACAATTTGAACACTTATCAAAAAAACAGCGAAAAGAATACTTTTTTTACTCATACATTAAGCTACAAATTTATCTTTTTGTATCCGTTTGGTATTTTAAACGGGAATGAAACATTGTCATTCACTTTTGTAAGTTTATTTTTCATTACAATTTCTACCTTTTTTTTATTGTTCAGTGAAGAAATTTGAATTGTTTGAGGGAATTTCACCCCCTTAACTTTCTTGAAGTTGCTGTAATTTACCAAAAAATAATTTCCGTTTGCACTTGATATTTTTTGTTGAATTAGGGCAAAGCTTAGTGGATCTATTGTATAAGTGTAGGAGAGCTTTTCCTTTCTGTCATAAGAGCTTAAAACGTATTTAGTTTGACTCTTTTTTTGTGTTAGTCTTTTTTTGTTAAAATCGTTAATTGGCTTTCCTAAAATTAAGTTCTGGACTGATTCTAAATTAAAATCATAATTTAATAAGCTAGAGATATAATCATAATTTCCCTTGTAAAAAGACCTGTTTAATTTTTCATAGAACAAAACTTCATTTTTTGTTAATAGCCCTTTAAACAATGGCACAAGCAAAGATCCGCTTATTAAAATTTTATCATTTTTTTTTATTCGAAACGATAAATTAAATTGATTTTTTGAACCGTTCTCAACAAATGAAGTCTGTGAGCGAAAAACTAAATAATCAAATGCGCTTTTATTATTTTCTGTTTTTTCAACTAAAAAGTTAGTTGAAAGCTTTTTTACTGTACTCTTTGAATCAAGAGTTTTGGTTGCTTTACATCCAGAAAAAATAATGAAAAAAACTAAAATAAATTTTCTCATGGCAGCAAGTTAAATTAACTCGCTGAAATCTCCAATACTTATTGATTTATAATCTCCGTTGTATTTACAATTGTTGCCAATCATGGAATCGCTAATAGTTGCGTTTTTTACAATTGTTGACTCCCCAATTATAGAATTAGAAATTTCTGAATGAATAATTTTAGTGTTTTTATGAATAGAGACATGCGGCCCTACAGTAGAATTTTCTATTGTAATGTTTTTATCGATAAATACTGGATGAACAATTTTAGAGTTTATCAGATTTACATCCTTTGATACCAAATTGTTTTTATCATTGTGATGAAACTCTAGCATTTTCTTATTTGAATTAATTGAGCTTTTAACATTTCCGCAATCCAGCCATTCTGAAACTTTAGCAACTTTAAAAATTTGACCGCTTTTCATCATTTTTAAAAGACCATCATTAATTTGATATTCACCGGAATGAATTATTTTTTCCTCTATTACTTTTTGCAATTGGGTTTTTAGCTGAGAAATATCTTTGAAATAATACAATCCAATCACAGCCAGGTTTGACACTTTGTCTTTTGGCTTTTCAACAAGGTCCACAACACTGTTTTCTGTATTTAACTTTATTACTCCATATGCTTCAGGATTTTCAACCTCTTTGGTCCAGATTACAGCATCTGCATTTTTATTGAAACTCGTGTTTGTTTTAATCAAAGTGTCGGGGTAAATCACCATCGCTTTGCCTTTCAAAGATTTTTCAGCACACATTATAGCGTGTCCTGTTCCCAAAGGGCTTAGCTGCCTGTAAATTGATACTTTAGCATTGTGTCTTTTTGCTAATTTTTTCAATTCAAAGACTATTTCATCTCCAAAAAACTTTTCATCTCCAAGAACAAAAGCCATTTCTTCAATTGGCTCTTCAACTAACTTTGAAACATCTAATACTAGTTGGCTTAAAATACTATTTCCTGCTATTTTAATAAGAGGCTTAGGAACTGTTAATGTATGAGGTCTAAGCCTAGATCCTCTCCCTGCCATAGGTATGATTAGTTTCATAATATTTAATTTACGCCAGTACTGCCAAATCCTTTTTCTCCTCTTTCGGAGCTAGAAATTTGATCTACTTCTTCTATTACTGGCTGTTCGTGCTTGCAAACAACTAACTGAGCAATTCTATCTCCTGAATTTATTTCAAAGTCCTCTTTTGATAAATTAATTAAAATAACTCCAATTTCACCCCTGTAATCGGCATCAATTGTTCCTGGTGAGTTAAGGACTGTAATTCCTTTTTTTAAAGCTAAACCACTTCTTGGTCTAACTTGAATTTCATATCCCTTTTCCATCTCAACATATAAACCTGTCTTTATTAATGTGCGCTCTAAGGGAGCAATAACTTTAGGGTTATCAATAAAAGCTCTAACATCCATTCCAGCCGAAAGGAGAGTTTCATACCTGGGTAATTGATTATTGGATTTATTAACGATTTTTAAAACCATCCTGTGAAATTAATGATCAAACAGTTAATTATTTAGAGCTTCGGCTCCACCGACAATTTCAAGAATCTCATTTGTAATAGATGCTTGTCTGGCTTTATTGTAAGTCAGCTTAAGTTCGTCTCTTAGCTCAGAAGCGTTGTCAGTAGCTTTATGCATAGCGGTCATTCTAGCACCGTGCTCACTAGCCAATGAGTCTCTTAAAGCTTTGAACAATTGAATTTTTAAAGATTTAGGAATTAACGTATTAGCAATGCTCTCTAGAGAAGGTTCAAAAATATAATCTAAATTTTCAGATCCTGTATTTTCAGAAATTGGTATGGGTAGAAATTGTTCAGATTTGATTATTTGGGTTGCAGCGTTTTTAAATGAATTGTAAACTATTTCAATATAATCGTATTTCTTATCAACAAAACAATTGATAAGAGTTTCTGCAATTTTCGAAACACTTTCGTAATTTAAATTATCAAAAACATCACTATGGTTTTCAATAACATTCTCAGTTTTTGATAAGGTATCGTTTACTTTCTTACCAATTGTAATGAAATCAATTTTTGAATTTTTAAATTTTTCAGAAGACTTCAACAATAATGATTCCTTAACAATATTAGAATTAAATGCTCCGCAAAGTCCACGGTTAGAACTAATAGAAACAATTAAAACGTTATTTAATTTTCTCTTTTCGTTAAAAGACTTGTTGCCAGATCCGCCTGAACCACTGAAACTTTGCATAAGCTCTGAAAGTTTATTAGAATAAGGCCTCATTGCAGTGATAGCATCTTGTGCTTTTTTTAACTTGGCAGCAGAAACCATTTTCATCGCGCTAGTAATCTGCATCGTTGATGACACAGATCCTATTCTAATTCTAATTTCCTTTAAATTTGCCATTACTTATTAATATGTAGAACTTAATTCTTCAGCTACTTTAGTTAAAACATCAACCACTTCATCTGTCAATTTTCCAGCTTTAATGGTTTCCATCGTTTTTTTATGTTTTGTGTTCAAAAACTCTATGTATTTCTGTTCAAACTCCTTTACTTTTTCAACAGGAACATTTCTCAACAAGTTTTTTGAACCAGCAAAAATTATAGCAACCTGATCTTGAACAGTAAAAGGGTCATTTTGAGCTTGTTTTAATATCTCAACGTTTCTTTTTCCTTTTTCAATTACATTTAAAGTAGCTTCGTCAAGGTCTGAACCAAATTTAGCAAACGCTTCAAGCTCTCTAAACTGTGCTTGATCTAATTTCAAAGTTCCTGAAACTTTTTTCATTGATTTAATCTGTGCTGATCCTCCAACTCTGGAAACCGAAATACCAACATTAATAGCAGGTCTAACCCCTGAATTAAATAAATTCGATTCAAGGAAAATTTGACCGTCGGTAATAGAAATTACATTAGTTGGAATGTACGCTGATACATCTCCTGCTTGAGTTTCAATTATTGGTAATGCAGTCAAAGACCCTCCACCTTTAACAATTGATTTTAAAGAAGATGGTAAATCGTTCATGTCCTTAGCAATTTCATCATCAGCAATAACTTTTGAAGATCTTTCAAGAAGTCTTGAGTGTAAATAAAATACGTCTCCTGGGTAAGCTTCTCTTCCAGGTGGTCTTCTTAAAAGTAAAGAAACCTCACGATATGCAACAGCCTGTTTAGATAAATCGTCATAAATGATTAAAGCAGGCTTCCCTGTGTCTCTAAAAAACTCTCCAATAGCTGCTCCAGCAAATGGTGCATAAACTTGCATTGGCGCTGGGTCTGATGCGTTTGCGGCAACTATTGTTGTGTATGCCATGGCGCCTTTATCTTCTAATGTTTTTGCAATACCAGCAACAGTAGAAGCTTTTTGTCCAATAGCAACATATATACAATATACTGGCTCTCCAGCATCATAAAATTCTTTTTGATTTAAAATAGTATCGATACAAACCGTAGTTTTTCCTGTTTGTCTGTCTCCAATCACAAGCTCTCTCTGCCCTCTTCCAACTGGAATCATCGCATCAATAGATTTGATTCCTGTTTGTAAAGGCTCGTTAACAGGTTGTCTAAATATAACTCCAGGTGCCTTTCTTTCTAGAGGCATCTCATAAAGTTTTCCTTCGATATTTCCTTTTCCATCGATAGGTTTTCCAAGAGCATTAACTACCCTGCCAACTATTTTTTCTCCAACATTAATAGAGGCAATACGCTGAGTACGTTTTACAGTATCTCCTTCCTTAATTTCTTTGGATGGACCTAACAAAACAACACCAACGTTGTCTTCTTCTAGATTTAAAACAATCCCTTCAAGTCCTGAGTCAAACTGTACAAGTTCTCCATACTGAACATTTGATAGTCCATAAACTCTAGCAATCCCGTCTCCAACTTGAAGAACTGTTCCTACTTCGTCTAAAGATGCTGAAGCATCAAGACCAGTTAATTGTTTTTTTAATATTGCTGAAACTTCAGCTGGCTTAATTTGTGACATAATCTATTGTATTGATAAATTAGTATTTTTTGTAAATACCTGTTTAATGGTTTTTAACTTGTTTTTAAAACTTGAATTGTATTCAACATCTCCCACTCTCAAGATAAATCCTCCTATGAGAGTTTTGTCAATTTTATTTTCTAAAATTGTTTGTTTGTTTGTAAGCTTAGATACTACTTCCAAAACCTCAGATTTCATTTCAGCATTTAATGGAACTGCAGTGGTAACTAATGCAGATTGAATTCCTTTGTAATCCTTATAAAGCTCAATGAATTTAAATGAAATCGCTTCCAATAAATCAATTCTATTGTTTTCAGAAAGAACATCAATGAATTTCAAAGAAAGTTTACTTAAATTTTTAAAAATCAATTTTAACGTACTAAGTTTTAAACTGTTTTTAACAACTCTACTTTCAACTAAAAATTTTAAGTTATCATTTTCTTGAAATGTATTCAAAACGACTTGCATGTCAGAATACATTGATTCAAGACTATCGACTTCAATAGATTCTTGAATTAATGCTTTTGCGTATCGTATTGCAGCTCTACTAGATTTCATTTATTTCAATGTAACGTCTTTGACAAGATTTTTGACCAAATCCATTTGGGCTTTGTCGTTAGACAATTTTTCTTTTAATACTTTTTCAGCAATTTCAACAGAAAGTGATGCTACTTGATTTTTTAAATCAGAAATGGCAGCGTTTTTTTCACTTTGAATAGTTTCCTGAGCTTGAGTAATTATTTTTTTTGCTTCAGATTTTGCTTCATCTTTAGCGTCTTCAATTAATTGTTGTTTCATTTCTCGAGCTTCCTTAAGCAATAAATCTCTTTCTGCTCTTGCTTTTTTTAGAGTAGCTTCGTTATCTGATTGAAGAGAAACCATTTCTTCTTTGGCTTTTTCAGCTGATAACAAAGCGTTTTTAATACCTTCTTCTCTATCGTTTACTGCATCCAAAATAGGCTTCCAGGCATATTTCTTTAATAGAAAGATTAGGATTACGAAAATGACAGTTTGCCAAAAAAACAAACCAATCGAAAATTCAGAAATAAGTTTTTCCATTTTTTTAGATTTTAAAGTTCTCTAAGTACAGTACAGCTAATTTCTGTAGCTGTACTGTATTGTGTTTTTTCTGTTCTTAAAGTGCAAAAAGTGCAGCGAAACCAATCCCTTCAACTAATGCAGCAAGAATTAACGCGGCAACTTGAATTTTTCCACTAGCATCTGGTTGACGGCCGATAGCCTCCATCGCTCCTTTTCCTGTTAAACCGATTCCGATTCCAACTCCGATTACTACTAGTCCACCACCTACAATTACTGGTATTTCCATATTTATATAATTTTAATTAAACATTCATTTTAATGATCATCCTCTGCAACTGCGAATCCAAAATACAACGCTGAAAGCATTGTAAAAATATATGCTTGCAATAACGCAACTAAAATTTCAATAATAGAAATGAAAAACGCCAAAACAAACGACAAGCTTGAGCCAATGAGATTTTGAAAAATAAACATTAACCCAATTAAGCTATATAGTACTATGTGTCCTGCCTGAATGTTAGCATATAATCTAATAAGCAGGGAGAACGGTTTAATAAAAACCCCTAAAAGTTCAATTGGAGCTAAAACAATTTTGATTAAAACAGGCACTCCTGGCATCCAAAATATATGACCCCAGTAACTTTTATTGGCAGTAAAATTTGTTATTAAAAAAGTTAGCAATGCCAAAGAAAAAGTTACGGCAATGTTTCCCGTAACATTAACCCCCAGCGGAGTTAATCCTAGCATGTTTAAAAACCATATAAAGAAGAAAATTGTAAGTAAAAAACTCATGTAATTTTTGTACTTTTTTTCTCCAATGTTTGGTATGGCTATTTCATCTCTTATGTATAAGATAATAGGTTCAAAAAACCTTCCTATTCCCTTTGATATTCCTTTGTTTTCAGCAAAAGATTTTGCCAAATTAGTAAATAAAAAAAACATAATAAAAGCAACCAAAATTATAGTCGATATGTTTTTTGTAATTGAAAAATCTAAAGGAGCATAATTTAGAATTTTATTATCCTTATCATAATCAAAAACACCTTCTTTATTTGTTTTAAAAATCTTACTCTTATCGTAATTTAACCTATAGAAATTACCATTGCTTTCAACTACTGTTTTTCCGTGTTTTAATTTAGAAGACATAAAAAAATGAAATCCATTATCATATAAAATAACAGGAAGAGGTAATTCTAAATATACCTTTTTACCGGTATCCTCATCAACCCAAGATGTAAGCGAATACGAATGACTATCTTTTAAGTGATGTGTTATGTAGTCTTTAATTTCTGTCTTGATTCCTCCGTCTTCCTTAATTTCTTTGTCAGAAACTTTGATTGGGGAAGCAAAAGTTGAGAGCCCAAAAATCAATAAAAAAACAATGGATAATAAATATTTACTTTGTTTCAATTTAAGCCTCAATTAATAGGTTAAAAATATGTGCGCAAATGTAAGGTTATTAACTAAAAAACAAAAATTAACAAACAAGAATTTTTTAAACGGTTTTTAATTCATTTTTTTTAACTGATTAATCAAAATATAAAACGAAATTGCAACACCCAATAGGGTTAAAGAAATGGTGTATGTTTTATCGTAATTAAATTTAGCATCAATAAACTTTCCAAGGTATGCAGCACAAAAGATAGTTACTCCCATTTGAGTAACAAGACCAATAAAAACGATGAATGGATTAGGCTGTTTTTTCAGTTTGAGGTTTTTCAGTTGAGGAAATTGCTTTCATTTTTTTTGCGCCTTTCATTGAAATACTTGCATCAACATTAGCTCCAGATTCGACAGCAAGTTTACCTGCAACTACTTCTCCTTCAATTCTTGCTGAAGATTTCAAGGATAATATTCCTGAAATGTCTAGATTTCCTTTGATTGTTCCTGCTATATCTGAGTTTTCGCACGTAATTTTTCCTTCAACTACTCCTTCTTCTCCAATAACAACCCTGCCTGTTGTTGTAATTGTACCCTCAACCTTTCCGTCAATTCTAAAGTCTGCCTGGGAAGTTATGTTTCCTGTTATCCTAGTTGTTTTTTCTATAATATCAATTTGGTTTGATTCTCTATGTTGTTGCATTTGTTTGTTATTTGATATGTTAAACGCCATAATATTATTCTAGCTCTAAAGTCTTGTAAATCAGCATGTTTTTATACTGGGAAGACAAACTTACAAAATTATTTTTAAGTTGAAGATAGTCGATACTTTCTTTAATTTTTTCGATTGTTTCTTCAGCATCTTCAACGCTTTTGAAATCATGGGCTACAATAAGACCTTTATCATAGTTGTAAACATCATAAGATACTCTTCTGTTTTTTAAGATTTCAATCTCTAAAACTTTAACAAGTTCATTAATTTGATTTATTGAAAAATCTTTTTTTGATAAGACAAAAATTGCTTTATAGCTTTTTGAGTTAGCTAAATTTGAGGGATCCTTCCATTTTCTATTAATTTTAGCTGTAATTTTTCTTAAAGCCTTAGATTTATTACTTGTAGGATATTTGTTGTAAATCTCCTTAATACTTTCATTATATCTGTTTATTCCTTCCAATCTTCCTAAAGTTTCAGCGCGTATTATTTCAAACTCAACCCTTGTCTCTTCATTATCAATAAATTCAATATTTTGATTAATTTCTTTTAATACTATTTCAAATTCTTGATTTTCAAAATTTTTCTTTAAGCTGTCTAAAATATTGGTTGATTGTTCTTGTCCTATTATTTGGTTGGGAGATTTTTGTAATATTCTTGCATAAATTGACAAAGAGTCGTTGGCTAAAATATCCTTTTTAAATTTTTCATATTTTTTATTTTCTTCAGATTTATAAGATTTAAATAAAAGGTATTTGCCTTTGGTTACTTGTTGTGGTTTTATCTTGCCACTTAAAGCTTCGTTAATTGCTTTTCTTCCTAATTTATTGTTGTTGTATTTTAATATATACAATTCTCCTAATTTGATTTTAGACAAGGAAATAAGACCCCTTAAACTGTCTTTGTCTTCTTTGGAGAATGGTATCTCATCATACAGTTCAGTAAAATCTAAAGACTCTTTGATTTGAGACTCCGAGTTTTTTTGTTCTTGTTTGTCAAGCGCAATACTGTTTGATTTTTTTGACCTCCAATACGTATCTCTTTGTCTTTTTCCCCATACAGAGGCAAAAGATTCTTTTCCAAGTGAAACTATATTTGAATTGTAAAAGTAAAAGTTAGTTTTAATAAAACTACTGTTTGTTTTTGAGTCGCTAATAAAATTCGAATCTTGAGAATTTTGTTTTGAAATTAACATCGGTTCAAGTATGCTGTCAAGCTTTTTTTTGTTGTATTTGGAAATTTTTAACAAACTGTCCCATTTAATTATGCCTTCTTCAAGCTCAACAACTTTTTGAATTCCCTTTTTTTGTCTATCAAGTTTCCAATATCGCTT
>CACPPV010000027.1 GCA_902635895.1 uncultured Bacteroidota bacterium | reverse complement strand
GGAAAGGTTGCAGGTGTTTCTATTGTTTCAAATAGTGGTGCTCCTGGAGACGACTCAAATGTTCTTATTCGAGGTATCGGATCACTAAATTTAAATTCAAACCCACTTTATGTAGTGGATGGTATTCCTTTGGATTCTGGTGGTGTTGGTGGATCAAGAAACGGTTTAAATGTTATTAATCCTAACGACATTGAGGCAATTAGTATTTTAAAAGATGCTTCTGCAACAGCTATTTATGGATCAAGAGCAGCTAACGGAGTTGTCTTAATTACAACTAAAAAAGGTAGAACAGGTGGCTTAAAATATAATTTTAGCTCTCGATCTTCTGTATTTACACCTACTGATTATGTTGACGTTTTAAATGCTGAACAGTTTAAATATGCAGTCCAGGAAACAGGTGTTTCAGATTATATCTCAAGATTAGGTTCTTACGATACCAACTGGCAAAGAGAAATTTATGAAACTGCATTAGCACAAAACAATAGTTTTTCAGTTTCAGGTGGTGTTTTGGGAATGCCCTTAAGAGCATCTTTAGGATACACTGATCAAAATGGAATTTTAATGGGAGATAATTTTAACAGAATTACAGGATCATTAAATATTTCTCCATCTTTTTTAGATGGTGACTTAAGAGTTAATATTAATGCCAGATACGTTAGAAGTGAAAATGATTTTGCTAACAGAGGAGCTATTGGATCTGCAGTGTTTTTTGATCCAACAAAACCTGTTTTCGGATCAAACCCAGATTTATTTGGCGGTTATTATACTTGGCTTGATTCCACTGGAAAAAAGCTTGCTTTATCTCCTACTAACCCTTTAGCACTTTTAAATTTAAGCGACGACGAATCAACAGTTGATAGAATTATAAGTAATATTAAACTTGATTATGCTCTTCCTGTAGATGGTTTAATCGCAACTGTAAATGCTGGTTACGATCAATCAAAAGGAGAAGGATTTAGTTCTCAAGATAAAAATATGCCGACTGATGCTGCAGGTTTTAATGGAAGTAATAATGTCTATTCAAATGAAACAACTAATTTATTATTTGATGCGTATTTAAATTACTCTACAGATTTTTCAAATTCTAATCTTTCTGTAACTGCTGGTCATTCTTATCAAAGTTTTGAATATGATAATTCTAGAACTGATTCAATTGAATATCTTAATTCAGATGGTTCAGTAAATTCAGGTTCATCAACTACGAATTCATTTATTGATACTTCAAAAAATGTGTTGTTATCATACTTCGGTCGTTTAAATTATTCAATAGATGACAAATACTTTCTAACTGCAACATTAAGAGCAGATGCTTCTTCAAAATTACCTTCTTCTGACAGATGGGGTCAGTTCTTTTCTGCGGCATTAGCTTATAACTTTTATGAAAACGGAGGTGATAAATTTAAGTTAAGAGTTGGATTTGGTGAAGTTGGAAATGTAAATGGGCTTGGAGATTATAACTTTTTAACTAGATATGTCAGTAGTGACACACAATCTAAATATGGGTTTGGTAATTCTTTTTACTCTACATACAGACCTGCACCTATTAACAAGGATTTAAGATGGGAAGTAGGCCAAACAACTAATTTTGGAATTGATTTTACATTCTCTGACTTAAAGTTAGATGGTTCACTTAATTTATATTTAAAGAAAACAAACGATTTAATTGCTACTGCTGTAATCGATCCATTTACCAATTTTGGTACTACAATTGATGCAAATATTGGAGACATGGAAAATAAAGGAGTTGAACTTCAATTAAACTCAACTTTGTATGAATCAGATGATTTGAAGTTTGATGTAAGTTACAATGTATCAATAAACAATAATAAAATCACTAGACTGGAGAATGAACAAAACGTAGGTGGAGTTGGTTTTGGAGCCTTCCTTCAAAGACATGAAACTGGAAAAGCTCCATATAGTTATTATGTGTATAAACAAATTTATGATCACGAGGGTAGACCAATCGAGGGAGCATTTGCTGATTTAAATGGTGATGGTAGAATAAATAATGATGACAGGTATTTTTATAAAGATCCATACGCTGATGTATTGATGGGTTTAAATGCGTCAATAACATACAAGAATTTTGATCTTAGCATGGCATCAAGAGCTAGCATAGGAAACTACAGTTCAAATAGAATGTCTGCTTCTTCAAACGAAAATCAAATATGGAATTTAGGTAGACTAAGTAATGTACATAGTTCTTATTTAGATACTGGGTTTTTATTTTTCTCAGATAAAAACACCGTAAGTGATCATTATATTCAAAATGCTTCATTCTTCAAGCTTGATAATGTTACATTAGGATGGACAGTAGATGATGTTATTGATAATAACCCAATGAGGTTATATATCAGTGCAGACAATTTACTAACTATTACTGAATACGATGGAATTGACCCTGAAATAACAGGAGGAATTGATAGTAACTTTTACCCAAGATCTAGAGTAATTGCATTAGGTCTTGATATTAATTTTTAAACTGATATTATGAAAAAAATATTTTATTTATTTACTCTAACATCCATGATACTAGTTTCGTGTCATGCTGATTTAGATCAAGTTCCTACAGATCCTGATCTTTTCACAGAAATAGATGTTTTTAAAGATGTTGATTCAGCTAAGGGAGCTCTTGCAAAAATATATGCCAGTTTAGCTGTTACAGGTCAAGTTGGTCCTGACGGAAGTCCGGATATTGATCCTAGTTTAATTGATGAAGGGTTTTCTCAGTATACAAGAATTCTTTATACATTGAATGTTTGTAGCACAGATGAAGCTGTGGTTGGTTGGGGAGATCCTGGTCTACCAAACATTCATGAAATGTCATGGGACATAAACAACCCATGGACACAAGGAATGTACTTTAGACTTGCTCAAGTTGTATCATTTTCAAATTCTTTTATTGAGAATGCTGAAGATTTAGCTTCAAGTAATACTGAAGCAGCATATTTTGTAGCTGAAGCAAGGTTTTTGAGAGCATATGCATATTTACAACTCATGGATATGTATGCTAATGTACCTTTGGTAACTAAAGTAACGTCTGAGCTTCCAGCTCAAAGCAACAGACAAGAAATTTTCACTTTTGTTGAATCAGAACTAGAAGAAATTAGTAATTCTCTTCCAGATTCAAGATCAAATGAATACGGTCGAGTTGATAAAGTTGCCGCATGGGCATTACTATCAAGATTGTACTTGAACGCTCCAGTATACATTGGAAGTGATATGAGTTCACAAGTTATTGCTAATGCAGAAAAAGTAATTTCAAGTTCTTACTCCATTAATACAAGCGATGGAAATGGTAATGGATCAGCATATGATGAATTATTCTTAGCAGATAACAATGTCAATGGTGCTCAAAATGAGTTTATTTTTGTTGTTCAATTTGATGGTTTAAATAGTCAAACCTGGGGAGGTGGAACTTTTATGGTTCATGCTCCAATAGGTGGGACTATGGATGCTTCAATTTTTGGAGTTAATGGTGGATGGGCTGGACTAAGAACTACAAAAGCCTTGGTTGATAAGTTTGAGTATTCAATTACTGCATCTGATTCAAATGGTTATCCAACAGCATGGTCTGATTCAAGAGCAATGTTTCATACAGATGGTCAAAATTATGAGATGGAAAAAGTTGCTCCTTTTAAAGAAGGATACGGTGTGACTAAATTTAGAAATGTTGATATAAATGGAACAGCAGGTTCTGATTCCTCAGGTAATCATGTTGATACAGACTTGGCAATTATAAGATTAGCTGAAGTTTATTTGAATTATGCTGAAGCTGCTGTTAAAGGTGGTGGAAATTTAGAAACTGCCGCAAATCTTATAAATCAACTAAGATCAAGAGCAGGTGCACCAACAATAACTAGTTCTGATTTAACATCTGATTTTGTATTAGATGAAAGGTCAAGAGAATTGTATTGGGAAGGTCAAAGAAGATCAGATTTAATAAGACACAATAAATTTGTTACTTCAAATTACATGTGGCCATTCAAAGCAGGAGCTGCTCAGGGGAAAGCTTCTGATGAATACAGAAGAATTTTCCCTATTCCAGAAGCTGTGCTTCTAGTGAATTCTAACTTAAAACAAAATCCAAATTATTAATTATGAAAACTATATTAAAATTTAGTAAACTTTTATTATTTACATTTTTAATTGTAAATATATCTTCTTGTGAAAAAGAAGACTACTTAATCTTTACTGCTATAAATCAGAAAGAGGTTAAATTTCAAAATGAATTTCAAGATGTTTACAAATTATCAAAGCAAACATCAAATAATATCTCTGAACGTTTAGTTTGGAACGCTCCAGACTTTGACGCTCCAACAACAGTAACATATGTTGTAGAGATCTCAGTAAATAGTGATTTTTCAACTATTGACATGAGTTCAGGTGATACATCAAACAATCATTTAGGGGTTAAGGTAAGTTCTATGCTTGAATTTGCTGAAACTTTAGGTTTAGATGATGATCCAAATACTACTTTCAGTGACGGATCTCCTAATAATACTGGTATGGTTTACGCTAGAGTAACAGCATATGCAGGTACATCTTCTGCTGGTGCTAATCAATCTTCTACTGTTTCTAAAACTGCTTCTATGAATATAGAGGTTCTTGAGAACGTAGGCGCTTGTGCTGAAGCTTCTCTAAGTACTTGGGGACTTGTTGGAAGTGCTGTAAATGGTTGGGGCGGAACTAATAGAGGCTTCTCAGCTGGAAATGACGTTCCATTTCTAAGTAATGGACAAGATGGATTATTTAGAGCAGTAGCTACATTATACGATGGTGAATTTAAAATTCGTCAAGATAATGCATGGGGTCTTAATTATGGAGATAATGGAGCAGATGGTACATTAGAACAGAACGGTGCTAATATAGCTATTTCAGCAGGTCACTACATTGTTGACTTTGATGCAAATAACTTTACCATAACTATAACTAAAGCTGATACCGTTTGGGGGGTTGTTGGAAGTGCAACTCTAAATGGTTGGGGTGCTGCTGAGGATGTAAAATTAATGCCAGATCCATGTAATGACGGAGTATTTGTAGTTAAAGATGTGGTTTTAGCTGATGGAGAAATTAAATTTAGACAAGACGACGCCTGGGGTGTAAATTTAGGTGACAATGGAGCTGATGGTACAACAGAAGCAAATGGTGCCAATATCGCTGTTTCTGCAGGAACTTATGATATGATTCTTGATACAGTTAATGGAACATATACTTTAACCAAAAAATAAATTTTGTTTTTCGATTTATTTAAAAAAATGGGTTATCTATTTTGATAATCCATTTTTTTTTAATCAACTTTAAATATGAAACAATTTTTAATCAAATTTTTATTAGTAGCTTTTTTTTCATGTAATATTTATTCTCAGGAGACTTTTACAAATCCTATTATTAATGGAGGATACCCTGATCCCTCAATTGTAAGGGTTGATGATGATTTTTATGTTGTAAATTCATCATTTGAATACTTTCCAGCTCTTCCTATTCATCATAGTAAAGACCTGGTTAATTGGGAATTGATAGGTTATGGGATTGATAGACCCAGTCAAGCAACAGGAAAAGTAAATTTATATGATGTTCAACAACAAGGAGGAATCCATGCTCCTTCAATTAGATATCATGATGGTCTTTTTTATATAGTTACAACAAACGTTTACAGTCCAAAAGATAATTCCAAACCAACTGAAATGGTTAATTTTATATTAACAGCAGAAAATCCATCTGGACCTTGGTCTGAACCTCATGTTATTAAAGGTGCACCTGGTATAGACCCTGATATATTTTTTGATGACAATGGAAAAGTGTGGTTTGTTGGGACTCATGATACTGGAAATCCTAACAAAAACGGAATCGGTGAAATTTGGGTTCAAGAACTAGATTTAGATAATTGGAAGCTAATAGGAAAAAGATATTCTATCTGGCGAGGTGCTTGTGGTGGTTGTTGTGTAGAGGGTCCTCATATTTACAAGGAATTCGATCGCTATTACCTAATGGTAGCCGAAGGAGGAACATCCTACAATCATGCTGTAATGATTGCTTCAAGTGAAAATATTGAAGGCCCATACGACTCAAATCCAAAAAATCCAATATTAACATCAAGACATTTATCCAATAATAATTGGGTTCACAGTACAGGACATGCAGATTTAGTTCAACTTAAAGATGACAGATGGTATATGGTTTCGTTAGGTATAAGAAATGAAATGGATTCGACTAGTAATATGGGAAGAGAAACCCATTTAATTCCTGTTTCTTGGGAAGAAGCCTGGGACAATTGGGTTGAAGTTGAAGAAGGTAGATGGGAGCCAGTGATTATTAAATGGCCAGTGGCTGCTCCTGAAACTGGAAAAGTTGAAAGAAACAATCCTATTCCATTTTCTGGTTTAAAACAATCTAAAAATTATTCTTTTTACGATGATTTTACTAAGCCCTCCCTTGATTTACAATGGAATTTTAGAAGAGTTCCAAGAGAAAATACCTACGAATTAAATTCAAAAAACAAAACTCTAAAATTAAATTTAAGTTCCGAATCTTTTGAATTAAGAGGTCAATACAATTTGATGGGTTTTAGACAAAAGGAAACTGAGTTTGAATACTCTACAAGTATGAATTTTAAACCTAAAAAGAATTTATCTGAGGCTGGTTTGAGTATTTTTTCTCAAGACGATAATTATATAAACTTTACTATTAAAAAACACAACAATAAAACACTATTAAATTTAAGTGTTAAACCCAGAGACCAAAAACTTGAGTATGTTAAATCACTTCCAGTAACTTACAACGAAAATATAATTTTAAAAGTTTCATCTAAAGAAAGTAAGTATAGTTACTATTATTCAACTGATAATGGTAATTCGTTTAAGAAATTTACTGAAACTGCTGCTAATTTAGTTTTATGTAAAGGATATATTGGAACAAATTTAGGCTTATATGCTTCAAGTAATGGAGCAAAAACAAATGAATATGCAGAATTTGAATGGGTTAAAAATATAATAAAATAAAAATCATGAAAAAATTTTTGATTTCAATATTAATTATTTTTTGTTCTTGTGAGAAAAGTAAAACTATTATTCATGATACTAATTCATTAGACTCTATTGTTGATAAATATATCAATAATGGATCGCAAGCCTTACTTTTAGTTAGGTTGGAAGATAATGATGGTAATTCCATTTATCAATACAGTAACAAGAACGATAATTTAGTTCCTAACCATAAAATAAATGAAAAAACTTGGTTTAGAATATGGTCAATGAGTAAAATAGTTACTATTTCATTAACGATGGATTTAGTGGAGGATGGTATATTGAAGCTAAACGATCCTGTGACTAAATACATTCCTGAATTTACTAACCTTAAAGTAGCTTTATCGAAAGAAGGTAAACCCTTAACAAATTATGGTGAAGGATTAGGTGCTGATGTACTAGAAAATGATGAGCCTTGTCCGTACCAATTAGTAGAAAATAAATCAGAAATGACTGTCTTGCAATTGATAAATCATGAAGCGGGATTTTATTATTCAACAACTGGAATTGATTGTTTAGACAATATTTTGGATTCAAAAAATTTAGCAGCTTCAAAAAATTCTAATGAACTAATTCAGAAATTATCTGAGTTGCCATTGATTAATTATCCAGGAAATAAGCATTTTTATGGACTTAATACTACAGTTTTAGGACTTGTTAATGAAAGAGCTTCTGGTGAAACATTAAATGAACTGGTTAAAAATAGAATTACTGAACCATTAAACATTGATGGTCTACAGTACAATAAGAATTTGAATACTAAATTATTACCAGTTTTTTCTGGCGTTGATTCTACTATAAGATTAGCCAATGAAGGAGAACTCGATATAATGGGTTCGTATGTACCTGGTTATGGTATAGAAAATGAGTTGTTCATGGGTGGAGAGGGAATGATAGGTACAGCCGACGGTTATGCTGATTTTTTAAGAATGCTTTTAAATCATGGTGAGTTAAATGGTCATCGTTTTTTGGAAGAATCTTCAGTTAAAGAAATATATTCACCTCATACCCAGTTGGATAATGACTATGGTTACAATGGATATAATCTATGGGTAACTAGTAGTTTGAATAAAGAGAAAGGATTCGGAGACGAAGGTTTGTGGACTGGAGGAGGATATGAAGGAACTCACTTTTGGATCGATCCTAAACGTGATTTTGTTGGCTTAATAATGAGTCAAATGTTTGAAACACCTTCTCAAGGTCACGGAAGAGATAATGAAATTAGAGGAGAAATTTATAAACAAATATTTAAAAATGAAGAATAGTGTAAATAAAAATTGGATTTATATTTTAATTGGTCTTTTTATTATTTCGTGTGATAACGATAAGAAATCTGAAATACAGAACCTTGAATTAAAATTAACTAATAATATTGAAAGAGTTGAACCTCCGAATTGGTGGATTGGTATGAAAACAAGGGATTTACAACTTCTTGTTTATGGTAAAAATATTTCTGATTATGTTCCAGTGATTAATAGTTCGAATGTTAAGTTAGTTTCAACTGAAAAAGTTAAAAATAAAAATTATTTGTTTTTAAATATTTCAATTTCAGAAAATGCTGAACCGGAGGATATTGAAATTAACTTTCTAAATGATAATGTTATAGTTGATAAATATGAATTTTCGTTACTGGAAAGAAAAGAGAATGCTTCTAAAGTAGTAGGATTTAATAACTCTGATGTTATGTATTTAATCACGCCTGATAGATACGTTAATGGTGATCCTGAAAACGATGATATTGAATATATGTATGAACGTCCAAATAGAGATAATAATAGAGGTCTACATGGTGGAGATATTCAGGGAATAATTAATAATCTAGATTATATAGAGGATTTAGGGTTTACTACTATTTGGCTTAATCCAGTTCTTGAGAATAATATGAAAAAGTCTTCTTATCACGGATATTCAACTACTGATTATTATAAAGTTGATCCAAGATTTGGAACTAATAAATTATTCAAAGAACTAAGTTTGAAATCAAAGGAAAAGGGAATTAAATTGGTAATGGATATTATACCAAATCATTGTGGATCAGAACATTGGTTTTTTAAAGACCCTCCAATGGACGATTGGATTAACAATCAATCCAAATTTAAACAAACAAGTCACAGAAGAGAAACAATCCAAGATATACACGCTTCTGAAATTGATAAAAAAGATCATGTTGATGGTTGGTTTGTTGAAACAATGCCTGATTTAAATCAAAAAAATCAAAAGATGTCTACTTATTTGATTCAAAATACTTTGTGGTGGATAGAATATGCTGAACTTTCTGGGATCAGAGTTGATACTTATCCATACTCAGATAAAGATTTTATGAGCGATTGGACATATGCAGTAATGGATGAGTACCCCAACTTTAATATCGTTGGTGAGGAATGGTCAGAAAATCCCTCTTTAATTTCATATTGGCAAAAGAATAAAGTGAATCACGATGGATATGTTTCTTATTTACCAACATTGATGGATTTTCCGCTTCAAATGTCTTTTGTTGAAGCTTTAAATGATGATTTTGGTTGGGGAAAAGGATTTGTAAAGCCTTACAGAACATTAGCTACTGATTTTGTCTATCCTAATCCTAATAATCTATTAATATTCCCTGACAATCACGATATGGCAAGATTTTATACTCAAGTAAATAATGATCTAGATTTATTTAAAATGGGTATTATTTATTATAGTACGACGAGGGGAATTCCACAGTTTTATTATGGAACTGAAATATTAATGAATAGTAATGAAAACCCTGGCGACCATGGTTTAATTAGAACTGAATTTCCTGGAGGTTGGCCAGATCATTTAAAAAATGCATTCACTGGCGACGGACTTTCTAAAGATGAAAAACAAACACAATTGTTTTTTAAAGAATTATTAAACTGGAGAAAGAATAATGAGGTTATTCACAAGGGAAAACTAATACAATTTTCACCAAAAGAAAATGGTATATACTCTTTTTTTAGAGTTTTAGACAATCAGTTAGTATGGGTAATTTTTAACAGAAACAATAGTTCCAAAATTATTGATACATCCAGATTCAAAGAATTAATTTCAAACAAAGAATTTGGATATGATGTTCTTAACAAGAAAAGAGTTTCTATAAATAACAGTATTGAAATAGATAAAAAATCAGCTTTAATAATAGAAATCGAATAGTTTTTTAAATGAAAAAATATTTTTTTTTAATATTTCTAATAAGTTTTAATTTTTTATCCTCACAAGTTCAAGACAATGTTTCTTGGTCTGTAGATCCAAATCCCTTCAATGAAGATGAACAAATTGAAGTAAAAGTATCAGGAATTGATATATCTAAATGGGGAGTTGATGATATTTATTTGTGGACATGGTACTTTGATTCCAATGATGTTGAAGTAAATTCTAACGTCAATTGGAATGGTGAATGGAATAACTCTAAAGAATCAATGAAAATGACTAAAAATCAAGACGGATCATTTTCATTTAAATTTAAGCCAACAGTACTATATCAAGATAATGGTATTGGAAAAATAGGGGTTTTAGCAAAGGCTAAGAATGGAACTGGTGATAAAAAAACTCCCGATCATTTTTTTGAAGTTGGAAGATTCGAAATAACAATTAACAGTCCTATATCTAATCCTGTAATACTGGAGAGAAACGGATCTGTTACAATATCTACGACTTCAGCTAATGAGATCAATTATTACTTAAAAAAAGACGATCAGATTCTTTTCCAATCTCTTTCTACTAAAACATTTAGTAAAAATATTTTAGGTCCAGACTCTCAAAATGACGGTATTAAAATAAATGAATCAACAACATTAACGTTACTGTGTGAGGACACAAATGATAGTTCAAGTTTTATAAATTTAAATTTTGATATTATACTTGAGCCTCAAACAATTTCTGAAGAACCCCCGATAAGTTTATTTGATGGTATAAATTATTATGAATCAAATCTTTACTTACAACTGTCAGCCCCAAACAAAGATTTTGTATATGTTTTAGGAAATTTCAATGACTATAAAAGAAATTCCAATTCTTTAATGAAGATTAATCCAAGTAATAACAAGTTTTGGATCAAATTAAGTGGATTAAAAGAGAGTTTTGATTACTGGTATCAATATGAAGTTTATTCTAAATCTCCTGTAAATGATTCACCAACAGTTGTTAAAGTTGCTGATCCTTTTTCAAATGTTATATTATCAAAATACGATGATTCTCAAATTTCATCAAATTCTTATTCAAACCTTCCTGATTTTCCAAAAAATCAAGATGGGGAATTCACTTTTTTAGAAAATTTATGGAATAATGAATACAATTGGAATGTTGAGGAATTTGAAAAACCAAAAAAAGAAGATCTAGTTATTTATGAATTGCTTATTAGGGATTTTGACAAAGAAAGAACGTTTCAAAACTTAATAGATAGAATAGATTACTTTAAAAATTTAAATATTAATGCAATTGAACTCATGCCAGTCATGGAATTTGAAGGAAATGAAAGTTGGGGTTACAATACCTCTTATCATCTTTCTTTGGACAAGTTTTATGGAACGCAGAATAAATTAAAGGAGTTTATTGATTTGTGTCATGAAAATGGAATTGCAGTAATTTTAGATTTAGCTTTAAACCATGTTTTTGGACGTAGTCCTCTAGTAAAAATGTGGATGAATGATCCTGATTCTAACGGATGGGGTGACCCCTCCTCTGAAAACCCGTATTTAAATCAGTCAGCTAGACATACATACTCTGTAGGTTATGATTTAAACCATCAAAGCGAGTATACTCAGAACTATACTAAAAGAGTAGTTAAGTATTGGATTGAAGAATTTAAAATTGATGGTTTTCGTTGGGACTTAACAAAAGGTTTCACTCAGAATTGTAATAAAAGTAATTATGATTGTACAAATAAATTTCAACAAGATAGAGTTGATCTTTTAAAATCATATGCTGATTACTCTTGGTCATTGGATCCAAATCATTATGTAATATTTGAACATCTAGGAACTGATGAGGAAGAAAAAGAATGGGCTAATTATAGAATTGATGAAGGGATGGGAATATTGATTTGGGGAAAAATGACATCAATGTATAACCAATTAACAATGGGTTATTCTGATAGTTCTGATATTTCAAGGGCAGATCATAAATCAAGAGGCTTTAATGGGAAAAGATTAATTACATACGCTGAAAGCCATGATGAAGAACGATTAATGTATAAAAATCTTAATTATGGCAATACATCAAACTCTGAACACAATGTAAAAGAAATTGAAGTTGCTCTTGAAAGAATGAAATCATTAGGATCAGCACTACTTTTAATTCCTGGTCCAAAAATGATTTGGCATTTTTCGGAAATGGGTATGGAAAATTCAATTTTTACATGTGAAGATGGAACATACGGAGGAGAAGATTGTAAACTTTCTACTAAACCACAACCTCAATGGAAGCCAGATTGGAATTCACTTAGTAAAAGAAAAGAAATATATAATTATTGGAAAAAACTGATTGAATTAAAGATTAATGAACCTGTTTTTGAAGGCCAATATGAGCTAGGTAAAATTGATCAAAATAACTTACTACCCTCCATTAAAGTTTGGAACAATGATCTAAAAAATGATGAGTTAAAGTATGTTTATGTTGTTTCAAATTTTGAAGTAAACAAAAGATCAGTTGTTCTGGATTTACCTTATAAAGGGGAATGGAAAAATTTATTAAATGATGAATTTATAGACTTTTCTGAAAACTCAACTTTGGACATGCTGCCTGGAACCTCAATTGTTTTAGGAAATTATCTTTATTGTGGCTCAATTGATTCTGACGGTGACGGAGTTGGTGATGTTTGTGATGATGACAGGGATGGAGATGGTATTTTAAATGATAA
>CACPPV010000026.1 GCA_902635895.1 uncultured Bacteroidota bacterium | reverse complement strand
AAATGGCAAGGCCATAACATAACATGCTATTAAACCATTTAAATCTAAAGTATACATTGTTCCAGACATCCAAACTCCAAAATTGGTTACAATAAAAAATAATAAACTAGACCCAATAGTAGTTAAGAACACATTTTTAAAATTTAACTTTTTAAGAAATAAATAGCCAATGATTATTATTAAAATAAATGAAGCATACTGCCAAATAAAACCAGGATAGAACCAGATAAAATCAGAGTAATAAGAATAAATAAAATTGTTTAAAACTAAATCACTTAACCATAGAGAGGCTATTGGAATTAAAAAAGCATGATGTTTATTTTTCAAGTAGGCCCCACCAAATAAAGCCATAGCCCCAATTGGTGTAAAATTTGGTATATGCGGAATTATTCTTGAAAATGAAGCTACTAATATCAAGGATATAATAACAACATATGGAATATTGTATTTACTCATTTAAAAAAGTTTTTAGGGAAAAATAAATTTTTCATTTCTGTTTTAGCATTTTTTTTTTGAGGGTGCAATCAGTCAAATCTATCCTCAATATTTGATAGCAAATATAATAAATCAATAGCTAACTAACAATTAGGCTTGGTTTTATCAAACACATATTGAATAACTTCATTATGTCTTCTCTTGGATCTAGTACTACTTCCTGCAGATGGAGAACTATAAAATCTTCTTGATGCAACTCTGAAATCTCTAAACTTATCAGTATGTAGTAATAAGTGACTCCAAGCACCCATGTTTCTAGGTTCTTCTTGGGCCCAAACAATATCAGTTGCATATGAATATTTTTTTAGAACACCATTAATCTCAATTTCAGGTAATGGAAACAATTGTTCTAGTCTAATTAGAGCAGTATTTTGAATCTTATTTTTTTCAATATACTCGTTAAGTTCATAATAAAATTTTCCTGAACAAAATACAAGTCGTTCAATTTTTGAGTTTTCAATTTTATTGCTATCTATTAATGGTAAAAAATTTCCAGATGAGAAATCACTTATACTAGAAACAGCTTTTGGATGTCTTAATAGACTTTTTGGTGTAAAAATTATAAGTGGTTTTCTGAACGAAGTAACCATTTGACGCCTTAATAAATGAAATAGATTTGATGGAGTAGTACAATTTGCAACATACATATTGTCTTTTGCACATAATTGTAAATACCTTTCCATTCTAGCAGATGAATGTTCAGCACCTTGACCCTCATACCCGTGAGGTAACAATAAAACTAAACCATTTTGCAGTTTCCACTTGTCTTCTGCAGCAGATAAATACTGATCAATCATAATTTGTGCTCCATTACTAAAGTCACCAAACTGTGCTTCCCAAATACAAAGTGTTTTAGGGCTAGTTAAAGAATAACCATACTCATAACCCATAACTCCATATTCTGACAAATGAGAATTATAAATACTAAAAATTCCTTGATTTTTATCAATATTATTTAAAAGACATATTTCTTCCTCAGAATCTTCCACTTTTAAAATAGCGTGTCTGTGAGAAAAGGTGCCTCTTTCAACGTCTTGACCTGAAATTCTGACATTAAACCCTTCATTTAGTAGAGATCCATAAGCTAACATTTCACCCATACCCCAATCTATTCTATCTGTTTCAAAAAACATTTTTGATCGATCATTTATTAGTCGTTGAGTCTTTCTTAAAAATTGTTTTTTCTCAGGAAGTGTTGTAACAACTTTAGCTACTTTAGTAAGATTTTCATCTAATACTTTAGTTTCATAAATTGTAAGCATCTTGTCTTTTTTCACTCTACCAAAACCTTTCCACTCATATTCCATAAAAGGAGTAATTTCTATATTGTTATCCTTTTTAGATTTTTCTAATTTTTGCTCAAGTGATAACTTATATTTTTTTTCTAAATCATTTATTTCATATTCATCAACTATATTTTCTTCAATAAGTTTTTTGGAATAAATTTCCATAGGGTTAGAATGCTTAGAAATAGCCTTATAAAGTTTTGGTTGAGTGAAACGTGGCTCATCTCCTTCATTGTGGCCATATTTTCTATAACCTAGAAGATCAATAAAAATATCTCTACCATATTTCATTCTGTAATTAAGTGCTAAAATGATTGCGTGAACAACAGCCTCAACATCATCAGAATTAACGTGTAGTACCGGACATAAATTAGTTTTTGCAACATCAGTACAATAAGTTGAAGATCTTCCGTCTAAATAATTTGTTGTAAAACCGACTTGATTATTAACTACTATATGAATTGTCCCACCTGTTTTATAACCCTTTAGCCTTTCCATTTGAACGACTTCGTAAACAACACCTTGGCCTGCAATAGCAGCGTCTCCGTGAATAATTATTGGAAGGACATTTTTTATGTTGTCAGGATGATACTTTTCTTGTTTTGCTCTTGCGATTCCTTGAACAACTGGTCCAACTGCCTCAAGATGAGATGGATTTGGAGCAATATTCATATATACTTTATGACCAGAATCGGTAGTTCTATTTGAAGTCCAACCCAAATGATATTTTACATCTCCATCAAAACCCCTTTCTTCATAGTCTTTTCCGTCAAATTCATTAAAAATATCTTCAACTGGTTTACCAAAAATATTTGTCAGTGTATTTAGTCTTCCTCTGTGAGCCATTCCAACCACAAACTCTTTAACTCCATCGTTTGCTGCTTTTTCAATAAGAGCATCAAGAGCAGGAATCAAAGCCTCACCTCCCTCCAAAGAAAATCGTTTTTGACCAACATATTTAGTATGCAAAAATTTTTCAAAAGCTACCGCTTCAATTGTCTTTTTTAATATTTGTTTTTTTTGATCAACAGAAAAATTAGGACTGTTAGAATTAAGATTTAGTTGTTCTTGAATCCATTGTATTCTTTCAGGTGTTCTAATGTACATATACTCAATGCCGATTGAACTACAATAAATTCGTTCAAGATGTATAAGAATATCTGTTAAAGTTGCTGGTCCAATACCTATAATTTCTCCAGCATTAAAGACTAACTCTAAATCGCCTTCTGATAAATCAAAATTTTCAATTTCTAAATTTGGAAGGTAAGTTCTTCTGTCTCTTACAGGATTAGTTTTTGTAAACAAGTGTCCTCTTGTTCTATAAGCATTAATCAGTTTTACTACTTTAAATTCTTTAAGAATATTTTCTGGAATTTCAACATTTTTAAATTTTGAAGATTCTTTTTTTGACTCTTCAATTCCAAATTCAAAACCTTGAAAAAAAGCTCTCCAACTCGGTTCAACTTGTTCTGGATTTATTAAGTACTGATCATACAGTTCAGCAAAGTAGGCAGTGTGTGCTGTATTTAAAAAAGAATATGGATCCACCAATGGATGTTTTAAAATATAAAGTTACAACTTTATGAAAATTAGAGAGTTTATTTTTATATTTTTTTATCTTCCAAAATCATCTTGAACTCTGACTATATCCTCTTCGTTGGAAGGATTGTTTTTATCTGTGTGTTGCCATATTTCAGCTACTAAACAGTATTCATCTAAACCAATTAACCTATGCCTTTCGCCTTGTTTTAATTTAATTTGATCGCCTTTGCTATAAATTTTCATTTGATTTTCCATGTCTGTATCACTTCTAATTATACCACACTCACCCTTAAAAACTCTCCAAATTTCAGCTCTTCTAAGATGATATTGCCATGACAAACTAACCTTTGGCTTTACTATTAATATCTTAGGGCTTAATTTTCCTCCAATTTTCAAAGTTTCCACATCCAGTCCTTTAAAAAATTGATTTGAAAAATCTTGAGCTTGATTTTCGTCAACAACCAAAAACCCTCCCCAAGGTCTTTCAAAATCTTTTGAAATAATATTAAAACCTTTTGATTTTATTAATTCCTCTGCCTCTAAGTAATAATTCATTCACCAAAATTAAAGCTCAAATTTACAACAAGAATTGTTAAAAACTTTATTTTCAAAATAGATTGATTTAAGATAAACTAAAATGTAGTTTTATATTATGTTTGCGCTTGTTGATTGTAATAATTTCTATGCTTCTTGTGAGAGAGTTTTTAATCCAAAATTGGATAAAAAACCTGTTGTTATTCTTTCAAATAATGATGGCTGTGTGATTTCTAGAAGTAACGAAGCTAAAGCACTTGGAATTCCGATGGGAGCTCCAGCGTTTAAATACGACTCTGTTTTCAAAAAAAATAAGGTCCATGTTTTTTCATCTAACTTTCCATTGTATGGTGATATGAGCAGTAGAGTTATGAGCATATTGTCAAACTATACTCCAAATATAGAAATCTACAGTATAGACGAGGCATTTTTAGAATTTAAAGGATTTGAAAACTATCACTTAGAAAATTACGGTAAAAAAATCAGAAAAACCATTTTAAAATGGACTGGAATTCCAGTTAGTATTGGGTTTGCTCCTACAAAAGCGTTAGCTAAAGTGGCCAATAGAATATCAAAAAAATTTGATAATAAAACTGGTGGGGTTTATGTAATAAACTCAACAGAAAAAAAAGATAAAGCTCTTAAATGGCTTAAAATTGAAGATGTTTGGGGAATTGGCTTCAAACATGCTGCGCGCTTAAAAAGTTATAAAATAAATAAAGCCTATGATTTTATTAATCTCCCTGATGATTGGGTTAGAAAACAAATGAGTGTAGTGGGATTAAGATTAAAAAAAGAATTAGAAGGCAAGTCTGTTTTATCACTTGAAGAAAGTAGATCTCCTAAAAAAGCAATTGCAACAACCAGAAGTTTCGAAAAAAATATAACTGATTTTCAAGATTTAAAAGAACGAGTCTCCACTTTTTCAATATGTTGTTCAGAAAAATTACGACATCAAAATAGCAATTGTAATTCTATCTATGTGTTTGTAAAAAGCAATAGGCATCAAAAAAATAAGTTACAATATCGAAATGGGATAATCATGACCCTGCCTTACGGGTCAAACTCTAGTATAACGATAAATAAATACGCTGTTGAAGGACTAAAGAAAATTTACAAAAAAAATATCGAGTATAAAAAAGCGGGAGTAATAGTAATGGGGCTCATTCCAAATAATAAAACTCAGCTTAATCTCTTTGAAAAAGAAAATGCTAAACATCAAATACTTATGAAAACATTGGATTTTATAGCAAAAAAAGAAGGGCCTAACAAAGTAAAACTAGCTAGTCAAGACCTGAAAAGAATTTGGAAAATGAAACAAACTAAACTGTCTTCAAGATACACTACAGAGTTACAAGAAACAATATCAATTAAAGGATGAAAAAAGAAAATAAACTTGAATTTTTTGTTCCAAAAAAAGAAAATGGATTAGGACAGTGGCTTGCTGAAGAGAGAATATCAGCAGGATTTCCTTCCCCTGCAGACGATTTTAAAGAAACTAGAATAAGTCTAGATAGAGAATTAGTAAAAAATAGAGAAGCGACTTTTTATGCTAGAGTGAGTGGGGACTCAATGGTTGGAGCAGGACTTGATGATGGAGACCTACTGGTAATTGACAGATCATTAAACCCAGAAAATGGTAAAATAGCAGTTTGCTTGGTAGACGGAGAGTTTACAGTAAAAAGAATAAAAAAAGAAAAAAAGAAATTGTATTTAATGCCTGAAAACAAAAAATACAAGCCTATTGAATTAAAAGAAGAAAATGAATTAATTATTTGGGGGGTTGTAGAATATGTAATTAAAAAAGTTTAGTTCAATCCGTACATCTTTTCATAATACTCTTTGTATTCTCCTGAAGTTACATTATCCATCCATTCTTGGTTTTTTAAATACCATTTCACTGTTTTCTCGATTCCTTCTTCAAATTGTAAAGAGGGTTCCCAACCAAGTTCATTTTTTAATTTTGAAGAATCAATTGCGTAGCGTAAATCATGACCTGCTCTATCAGAAACATAAGTTATTAATTTTTTAGAAGAACCTTCTTTTCTTCCAATTAACCTGTCAACTGTTTTAATTATCACATTTATCAGATCAATATTTTTCCACTCATTAAATCCGCCAATATTATAAGTTTCCCCCAATTTACCTTTATGAAAAATAATATCAATTGCTATGGCATGATCATTTACAAACAACCAATCTCTTACGTTTTCTCCTTTTCCGTAAACAGGAAGAGGTTTATTATTTACTATATTATTGATAAAAAGTGGAATTAGTTTTTCTGGAAACTGATATGAACCGTAATTATTAGAACAATTAGAAATCACAATAGGCAATCCGTAGGTATCATGAAAGGCTCTTACAAAATGATCAGAAGAAGCTTTAGAAGCTGAGTAAGGTGAGTGTGGGTCATAATTAGACTTTTCAGTAAAATAACCCGTTGTTCCAAGAGAACCATATACCTCATCAGTTGAAACATGATAAAATAATTTGTTCTCAAAATTATTTTCCCAATAATTTTTGGCCGCTTGTAATAAACTAAGTGTCCCCATGACATTAGTTTCAGCAAAAGAAAAAGGATCTTTGATAGAACGATCTACATGTGATTCAGCTGCTAAGTGAATCACAGAATTAATTTTATAATCAACAAAAACTTGTTTTACTTTTTTAAAATCACAAATATCACATTTCACAAAACTATAATTTTCCTTATGCTCAATATCTTTTAAGTTCTCTAAATTACCAGCATAAGTTAACACATCCATATTTATAATATGATATTTAGAATACTTGTTCACTAGCAACCTCACTAAATGTGAACCAATAAAACCAGCACCTCCAGTTACTAATATATTTTTCATAAATTATTTATAATTTTTTCTATACAATCTTTCAGGGAATCTCTCCAGTATGGAATTTCAATTTTAAAATCTGTTTTGATTTTTGTTTTGTTAAGAACAGAATAATGTGGTCTTTTGGCTTTATTAGTATAATCTTTAGTTTCAATTGAATTTATTTTACAGTTGATGTTTGCCAATTCCATTATAGATTTCGCAAAGTCAAACCATGAAGCAACCCCTTCATTAGAAAAATGATATACTCTTCCCTTGTGACTTAACTTATCTAAATTTTCATTACTTAAAATATCTAGACACGCTTTGGCCAAATCTTTAGCATAGGTAGGAGTTCCTATTTGATCAAAAACAACATTTAAAGTTTTTTTCTCTGTTCCTAAATGAAACATAGTTTTTACAAAATTATTTCCATAAGAAGAATAAAGCCATGAAGTTCTAATTACAATTGCATCAAGCATACTATTAATAACTGCCAATTCTCCTTCTCTTTTGGTCATACCATACACACCAATTGGACTTACAAAATCTGATTCGTTGTATGGGATAAAGTGGTCTCCGTTAAACACATAATCAGTTGAAATGTGAATTAATTTGCCATTTACTCTTTTAAGAGCATTAATTAAATTTGAAACACCTTTTGAATTCACATCTTTCGCAATTTCAGCCTCCTGCTCAGCTTTTTCTACTGCAGTATAGGCTGCACAATTAATAACTGTCTTGATTTTATTGTCTAAAATATATGACTGCAGTAAATTAAAATCACAAATATCCAGCTCAGGTAAGTCTTTAAAAACAAAATGTAAATTTTTATAGCAAGCGGCTAACTCTTTAATTTCTGAACCTAATTGCCCGTTTGAACCGGTAATTAATACTTTCATATTTTAAATTGTAAATGGAGATTCAAATTTTGACAAAAAAGGAAGTTCAGCATCTTTTTTAGAAATTATAACCTCACTCTCTTCCATTCCCCACTGAATGTTTAATTCTTTGTCCTTCCAACAAAGACCTGCATCATATTCTGGTGCATAAGCGTTATCAACTTTATAGGCAAAAGTAGCATTCTCGCTCAAAACCAAAAATCCATGAGCAAAACCTCTTGGTATAAATAATTGACGTTTATTTTCTCCAGATAACAATACAGACACATGCTTCCCATAAGTTTTTGACCCCACTCTAATATCAACAGCAACATCCAAAACTTTTCCTTTAATACAACGGACCAATTTAGACTGGTCAAAAGGTGGTCTTTGAAAATGCAAACCTCTTAGAACCCCCTTAAATGATTTTGACTCATTATCTTGAACAAAGGAAATTTTATCACTAATTTTTTCAAACTTTTTTTGATTATAAGATTCAAAAAAACACCCTCTTTCATCTTCAAATACAGTAGGCTCAATAATAATTAAATCAGATATTTTTGTTTTAATTAACTTCATTATACATTTATCAAATTTAAAAGATACTTACCGTAATCATTTTTTTTAAGCTTAAATGCTAATTTTCTAACTTGATCAGCATCAATATAGTTCATCCTAAACGCAATTTCCTCTAGACAAGCTACCTTAAATCCTTTACGGGATTCTATCGATTCAATAAAGTTCCCTGCTTCAAGAAGAGAATTATGAGTTCCTGTATCTAACCAAGTAAATCCTCGACCAAGTAATTCAAGTTTTAATTTTTTTTGCTTGAGATAGATTTGGTTCACAGATGTAATTTCTAGTTCTCCTCTTTCTGAAGGTTTTACATTTTTGGCAATTTGAATCACTTCGTTTGTATAAAAATATAATCCAACAACTGCATAATTAGACTTTGGATTTTTAGGTTTTTCTTCGATAGAAATTACATTTCCTTTATTATCAAACTCGGCAACACCAGATCGTTCAGGATCTTTAACATAATATCCAAATACAGTAGATTTACCTTTTAAAATATTTTTTTTAGCATTTTTTAACATTCCTGAAAAACCGGAACCGTAAAAAATATTGTCTCCTAAAACCAAACAAACATTGTCATTTCCAATAAACTCTTCTCCAATGATAAAAGCCTGTGCTAAACCATCTGGACTAGGTTGTTCTTTGTAAGAAAATTTTAAACCAATTTCTAATCCATCACCAAGTAACTTTTCAAAATATGGTAAATCCTCTGGTGTTGAAATAATTAATATTTCTCTAATTCCCGCCAACATTAATACCGACAATGGATAATAAATCATTGGCTTATCATAAACAGGTAAAAGCTGTTTAGAAACTCCTTTGGTAATTGGATATAATCTGGTTCCTGAACCTCCTGCTAAGACTATTCCTTTCATATTTTTAATTTATTAAATCAATGTATAAATAAGTTTTTTATAATCTTCTGGCATATTTAAATCTTTTATTTCTTGTTTTGAAAAAAAATCATATTCCGAATGTTCATAAGAAACAATAATAGTAGAATCACAAGAAATTTTAGCAGAATAAAGAACTATAAATACAGGAACATTATTGAATTTTAAATTAATAGATTTTAAAATTTTTAAATTTTTAATTTCTAAGTTTACCTCTTCCTTAACCTCTCTAATTAAACAGTCTTCAACACCTTCATTAAAATTAATCTTACCCCCAGGAAAATCCCACTCATTTCTTTCATTTTTTAAACAAAGAACTTTATTATCATCAATGATAATAGCTTTAATTGAGATCGGTAATTTATCAGAAATTTCATCTACCTTGAAAATTTTTGAAAACAAATAGATTAGTAATCTGTAAAATGTTTTAATCATTATTATCTAAAATTTGAAATTCTGAATGATTAGAAACATACTCTGGAACTATTTTTTTCATTAAGCCTACAACCTTATAGTGATCAAAAGAATTAAATGCTAAATCTATCAAATCATTTACTAAATCCGATAATTCTTTACTTACTACATCTTTTTTCGCAATATAAATTAAATCATTATAAGTCTTAATTAAATTCTCTGTATCTAGTAACAACTCTTCATATAATTTTTCTCCTGGCCTCAACCCTGTAAATTCAATATTAATATCTTCTCCTATTTTTAAACCTTTTTGAGTACACATATTGGTGGCTAAATCAACAATTTTAACTGGGGTTCCCATATCAAAAATAAAAATTTCTCCTCCTTTACCCATTGTTCCGGCCTCAAGAACTAATTGACTAGCTTCAGGAATTGTCATAAAATATCTCTCAATTTTGGGGTGTGTAATTGTAATTGGCCCACCATTTTCTATTTGTTTTTCAAAAATAGGAACTACAGAACCATTTGATCCTAAAACATTTCCAAATCTAGTTATAATAAACTTTGTAATATCTTTATTATTACTGATTTTTGAAGCTAAATATAATTCACAAATTCTCTTCGAAGCTCCCATAACGTTAGTAGGATTGACCGCTTTATCTGAGGAAATCAATACGAATTTCTGTATATTATGTTTTATAGAATAATCAATTATTAGTTTTGTGCCATAAACATTATTTATAATGGCAGTTCTAGGATTTGCTTCCATCATATTAACATGTTTATAGGCTGCAGCATGAAAAACAAGATCAATCTTATGTAATGAAAAAATTTTACTTACTGCTTTCTTATCTGATACAGAATCAATATAGTATAATATGTTTATTTTGTTAGAAATCAAATCTAATTCTTCTTTGATATTGAACATTGGCGTTTCTGAATTATCTAACAAAATAATTTTTGCTGGTTTAAACCTAACAATCTGTCTTATAATTTCTGAACCTATAGAACCAGCTGCTCCAGTAACTAATATTGTTTTTCCATTATAAAGAAGTTTATTTTTATTATTATCAATTTTAATTAGACCCCTACTAAGCAAATCCTCAATTTTGATAGCTTTTAGTTTTGAAATATTAGGAATTCCATTTATCCAGGATTTAACGTCTGGAAGTTTTAACAATTGAATATTTAAATTTTGAAAATAATTAAAAAGAGAAGCTTGTCTATTTAAGGTAATTTTTTCAGTTGAAATAATTACTTTTGAAATATCATTTTTAACAATAAACTTATTCAACTTAACTCCTAATTTAAAAACAGGAACTCCGTCAAGTGTCTTTCCAATTTTAAATTCATCATCGTCAATAAAGCCCAATATTTTAAATTCTGAGCTATTATAAAATGCTCTTTTAGTAACTACTCCACTATTGCCAGCCCCAAAAACCATAATATTATTTTCAATAATATTTGACTTATTAGATCTAAAAAATACAAGTTTAATGAAAATTCGAAAAGAGGTTAAAAAAGATAAGGAAATAAAAAAAAGCAATATATAATTTACAATTATTACTTCACCATATTTACTTAAGTATATAAAAAAAAATGAAAAACTTAAAAAAAGAACTAATAATAGTCTAATTGAATCATGAATATTAAAATATCTATGCATTGATTTATATGCCCCAAAAGCAAATAACAATACGACGCAAAGAGTGGCAAATAAGAACTGAGTAGCTAAACCAACGTTAGTTTCTGGAAATACAATAAATAATTTTAGGAAATAATAAGTAATTGACAATAAAAAAAAATCAATACATATTTTAAACCAAGATGGATAGTTTTTTTGAAATATAATTTTTAAAATCATTAAATTTTATTTAATTATATGAATATGATACTTAAATCTATTAAAATTATGATTCAAAAAAATATAAAATCTTTTTTTTTTGTAAAACATTATTAATAAAATCAATTACCAATTTATTAAATAAGCTTTTCTTTAATTGAAATTGTAATTCTTTCTCTATCTGAGTCCGTTAGATTAGAACCTGATGGTAAACAAAGTCCATTCATAAAAAAATTTTCTGAAATGTTAGATCCATAATAAGGAAATTTTTTAAAAACTGGTTGTAAATGCATAGGTTTCCACAATGGTCTTGATTCAATATTACTTTCTTCTAAGTGCATACGAAGATCATCTCTGGAAAACCCTGTAATATTAGGGTTAATAATGATACAGCTTAACCAATGATTTGAAAAATAATCAACTGTAGGCTCAATAAAAACAGTTATTCCAGCAATATCTTTAAACATTGATTGATAAAAATGATTCATTGATCTACGTAGCCCAACATGGTGATCAAGTACGTCCATTTGACCCCTGCCAATACCTGCAAGTATGTTACTCATTCTGTAATTGTAACCAATCTGTGAATGTTGATAGTGTGGGGCAACATCTCGAGACTGAGTAGCTAAAAAAACTGCTTTTTGCTTGAATTTTTCATTTTTGCAAACAAGAGCACCACCACCAGAAGTTGTAATAATTTTATTTCCATTGAATGAAAGAACACCAAAATCTCCAAAAGTTCCACATTTTTGGCCCTTGTATGTTGAACCAAGAGATTCTGCAGCATCTTCAATAAGTATAATTCCGAATTTATTTGCAATTGCAGAAATTTCATTCATTTTTGCTGGCATCCCATACAGATTTACTACAATAATAGCTTTAGGTTTTTTTCCTTTTAATATTCTGTCTTTTATTGCTAATTCTAATGCATCTGGACACATGTTCCATGAATCTTTTTCACTATCAATAAATATTGGAGTCGCACCTTGATAAATAATTGGATTAGCAGAAGCAGAAAAGGTAAAGCTTTGACATAGAACCTCATCTTCTTGTCTGACACCTGCTAAAATTAAGGCCAAATGTATAGCAGATGTTCCAGAAGACAAGCAAGCTACTTTAACACCATCCTGCAAGTATGACTCTAACAAGTCTTCAAAACTCAATACATTAGGCCCTAATGGAGCTATCCAATTAGTTTCAAATGCCTCTTGAACGTAAGTCATTTCATTACCTCCCATATGGGGCGAAGAAAGCCAAATTCTATTTTTCATCCGTTCAATTTATTTTTATAATATTATTTTATTTCAATTACTCTCGATAGAGTTTTAATAAGATCTATCCCATCCCAATTTAAAGAAAAATCAGGTGTTTTTCCAATAGGAACTATTCTATCAATTCCAATTGGTTTTTCATGTTGAACAAATTCATTAAGTCTATCTTTAGAAATACCATAGTATGAAAGTGTTTGATATTTTCTATTAATAATACTATTAATTTCAGAAAGTGAACTAGCATGATATTCTGAAAAATATCCGCTACTACAACGATATTCATCAATATTTTTCATTAATTTTTTTAATTCTACTCTCCATATTGAATTATCAGGCATAAATGATTTTGTTATCTGTTTCATATAGATGGACTGATTAAAAAAGGAAGTCAATTTATCAACCGCTATTACAGGCTGTACAGAATAATTAAGTTTTACATAATCATATAAACAATCCCAAAAAATAATTTTTGACCTATTTACATTATCCTTGGTGCCTAACCATATCAATAAATGAGGTGCTGTACATGCATTTTGATCAAATAAATAAGTATCATTATAAAACCCCTCTGCTATTTTCTTTGGTGTTTTTTCATTTATGTATTTATCAGCATTTATTACGCATAATGAGTATCTATCAGCAAAAGTAATATCAAAAGAACGTGGAGGTAATTTATTTTCTCTAATCTGTGATATTGTTTCATCTCCTCCCCAGATAACTCTTGCATCACAAATTGATGAGAAATGACTGGTTGCAGTGTTCTTACGTTCATAACGTACAAGTGCTATTCTTGAAGATATAAATTCGTGTTCTGTTTTATTTCTTACCCTTTCCATTGCTTTACAAATAATTTCTATTTGGAAGAAATTATTAGAGGGCACCCTTACAACATTTAGATTACCAGCAAGTAAGCCACTTACTAATGAGTAAGCAAAATTTACAGCAACATTTGAAGGAGCTATATGAAAAATGAGTCCTCTTCCTAATCTTAAAACATCATTTAATTGCTGTTTGTTTTTAATGGAGATTATATTTGCCCGTCTACAAAAAAAGGCAAATGTTGCCACATCAGGATAGTTTCTTGTATTAGGATCTTTGATTAATTCGCTTGATAAGGAATGTAAGTAATTTACTGCTTCTTCGGCAAATGGTTCGAAAGAAGATTTTTTAACAAATTCTTCAAAATCAATTTCCTTTGGAAAAACATACTCTAAATCTTTAAAATTTTTGTTCATATGTATCACTGCAGCCTCTTATTTCTGCATTTTTTAAACGTCCTACAATTTTAAAATACTTACCCTTTCGACCACATTGACAGTCATCTTCACCCAATAAAATTCCCTCATCTTCGGTAAGTAATGAATGGCCTGGATAACTGTAAGCCAGTATAGACAATACTTGAATAATTCCTCTTTCACCTTTTTCAGCAACACTGAAGTCAGATATTCTTCTTATAATTATATCGGAAAAAATGGGTGCATGTAAGTGGCCCTGCTCACATTCCATGTAAATTGAACCTGTTTGTTCAACCATTCCATAATAGTCATGAA
>CACPPV010000025.1 GCA_902635895.1 uncultured Bacteroidota bacterium | reverse complement strand
ATGTGTTGGCCAGCAATACCAACAACTACTTTCTTGATTTTTTCAGATGAATTGAGTTCTGCTTCATTAACAGCAGCTTGTATAGACTGTATAGTCTGGGTAATATTATTTACAACTCCTCTGTGAACGCCTAAACTTTTAGATTTTCCAATTCCGACTATTTTTAACTTTCCATATTCATTCAAGGATCCAATAAGGGCTACAATCTTTGTAGTTCCAATATCTAAACCAACATATATATTCTTATAATTCATATTAAACTTCTTTGAATTATGACTTGATTTTTAAAATTTAAATTAATTGTGTCAATACTATCGAGAATGCCTGAATTGTAAACTTTTTTAAAAAACGATTCATATTTTTTAAACTTAGATTCATAATTTTCAAACCCATTAATCAATAAATTATATTTAAAATGATTTAATCCAAAATTTAAATTATTATTTGAAAATTCCAGAGAGGTAATATGGTTTTTAAGAAATTTATTTTGTTCAATGAATTTACCTAAGTCTGCTAATTTCAACATATCAACTGAATCAATTTGACTCAATATTAATGGGACCGATTTAGAAAATTTATTAGATAAAGGCATCTTTTCTCCTCTATCATCAACATAATACTTTTTACCAAGAACTCTGAACACAGGATTTTTTTCTTTAATATTTACTTCAACTTTACCATCAACAAAGATTGACACATCTGCATATTCAATAAAATTATTAGTCAAAATAGCGTGTTCAATACTTTTCAAATTTAATTTACTTTTCAAAATTTTATTTGAAAATAAATTGGTTTGTTTCAACAATTTATTAACCGAATCTTTTGATGAAAACTTAAAGTTAGATTCATTGTAAACAATATTATTATTTTGAATATTTCTATTATTATTTCTTTGAAAACTAAATAACGTGATTAATATTAATGCCAATATTAAAACTGATATTTTAAAGTTATCGAAATTCATAATAATTCAATTTTTTCTTTTATTAATTGAACCTCATCTGAAATATCACCAGCTCCCATGATAACAAACACATCTGATTTAGAATTTTTTAGACAGTTTGATAGGTTAGATTTTTTTGAAATAAATTTTCTTTTATTTTTTATTTTTTTTAATAATGCATTAGAATCAATATTTTCAATTGGTTGTTCTCTGGCAGGATAAATATCAGTCAAGATTATTTCATCAAACTCTGATAAAATTTCAGCAAATTGATCCATAAAATCTCTAGTTCTAGTATACAAATGCGGTTGAAAAACAGCCGTAATTTTTTTGCCAGGATACATTTCTTTAACTGATTTTTGAACTGCATCAATTTCTGTTGGATGATGTGCGTAATCATCAATTATTATTCTTGGAGATTTCAAAACATAGCTAAATCTTCTTTTGACCCCTTTAAACGTTGATAATGATTTTTTTATGTTTTCATTATTGATACCTAAAAAATTTCCGATTGCAAAAGCTACCAATGCATTCAAAGCATTGTGTTTTCCTTGCATTTGAAATCGAATACTTATTATTGATTTTTTAAAATTAATATCAAAGTGTGCAACTTGGTTATCGACTCTATAATTTGAAATAAAATAGTCAGACTTTAAGTCGAAGCCATATGTCAACCCATTCATTGAAATTTGATCATTAACAAAAAGAACACCATCTTTTTTAATATTATTTTTAAACAGATTAAATGACTTTTTCAACTCCATTTCATTTTCATAAATATCCAAATGATCAGCATCAATAGATGTTACACAAGCTATATTTGGATTAAGAGTGAGAAAAGATCTATCAAATTCATCAGCTTCAACTAATATTATATCACTTCCATTTTGTATTAAATTAGTATTATAGTTTTCAGAAATACCACCAACAAACGATGTGAAACTCAAATTATTATCAAAAAGAATATGTGATAGTATTGAAGAAGTTGTAGTTTTTCCATGTGTTCCTGCTATCGCAATACAGAATTTATCCCTTGAAATCTCACCCAATAATTCTGATCTTTTCATAATTGTAAATCCTTTCTTTTTAAAAAAAACAAATTGCTTATTAGAAAGAGGAATAGCTGGGGTGTAAACAATTAAGGTATTCTCTTTATCTAAAAATGATTTGGGAATAATTTTAAATTCATCACTAAAATTAATTGTTGCCCCCTGACTAATTAATTTATCTGTTATTTCTGATTTTACTTTATCATAACCTCCCACTACTTTGTTTTCATTTAATACATACAAAGCAAGAGATGACATTCCTATACCGCCAATTCCTAAAAAATATATGTGTTTATAATTCTTAAGCATAGTTTATAGTTTTTAGTACATAATTAACTATTTCATTTGATGCACTTGGTCTACCTAATTTTTTAATTGAAATAGCCAGCTGATTTGAATATTTTTCATCTAAAAATATTTTATTAAATACTTTAAAAAATTTATTGTTTAATTCTTTTTCAGAAATCATCTCAGCTGATTTTAGCTTTACAAGAGAGAGAGCATTTTTTGTTTGATGATCCTCAGCTACATTTGGTGAGGGTATGAAAATTACAGGCTTCCCTACAATACATAGCTCAGAAATTATACTAGCTCCAGCTCTTGAAATTATAATATCTGAAGCCTTGTAAGCATAGTCCATTTTATCAATAAAAGGTTTTACGATTACTTTTTTAGAACATAAATTTACATACTGATCATATTCCTTTGATCCACATTGCCAAATAATTTGTATATCATAATCTAAAAGCTTTTTTAAGTTTACTTTAACAAATTCATTAATTTTTGATGCACCAAGACTCCCTCCCAAAAATAAAATTGTCTTTTTTGACAAACTCAAATTAAAATAATTTATTGCTTCTTCCTTATTCAAATCACTGTTGGATATTTTATTTCTAACTGGATTTCCAGTAAAAACCAAATTTCTATTTGAAAAATATTTTTCCATATTTGGATAAGCCACACAAATATATTTTGCTGATGGAGACAAAATTTTATTAGTTATTCCTGGATAAGAATTTTGTTCTTGAATAATCGTTGGAATATTTAATTTAGATGCAATATATAATAATGGACCGCTTGCAAACCCTCCTGTACCAATAACACAACTTGGATTAAATTGTCTGATTATAAAAAAAGATTTAATCAAACTAAAAATAATTTTAAAAGGAATTAATAAATTGGAAAGACTAAAGTTTCTTTTAATTCCTGAAATCCATAAACCAGTTATTCGATATCCATTTTCAGGTACTTTTTTCATTTCCATTCTGTTTTTAGCACCTACAAATTCAATTTCAATATTTTTAATCCTACTAGACAACTCATCTGCAATAGAAATTGCTGGATATATATGCCCACCTGTTCCTCCGCCTGATATTAAAAACTTATGCTGTTTCACTTAATACATTTATTGGATTATTAGAACTCACTTCGTCATTATTTTTTTTATTTGAGCTAACACTTAATACAATTCCAAGTGCAAGAAATGTCATCCAAATTGATGTTCCACCAGTACTAATTAGAGGAAGTGGTTGTCCTGTAACCGGAAAGAGCTGTACTGCTACCCCCATGTTGATAAAAGCTTGAAAAATTATTGGTAATCCAACAGCTAAAGCTAATAATTGACCAAATATTGAATCTGCTTTGTACGATACAATTATTATTCTAAAAAATAGAAGTAAATAAAGAAAAAGAATAGAAAATGCTCCAATCGTTCCATATTCTTCAGTTATGATAGCATAAATAAAATCAGAGGTACTTTGAGGTAGTATGTTTTTCATTGTACTCTTACCAGCACCAACACCAAAAATCATTCCTGATGCTATAGCAGATTTTGCTCTTAATATTTGATAATTATTCTCATTGTTGTCAGAGGATGTAAAATTTTCTATTCTACTTGTCCATGTATCAATCCTGTTTGGAATTAAGTCTGGATAACTTTTAATTGTTAAGAAAAAAATAGAAAAAAGTATTATTCCTGAAAAGCCAATTCCAACAAGATATTTAAATGGATATCCACCAATAAATATTAGTGTGATAATCATTAGAAAAATCATAGCTGCAGTAGAAAAATTTGAAGGCAATATCAATAAAACAACGAAAATTATTGGAAGCCATAATGGTATTATTGTTTTGGTAAAACTATTTTCTTTGTTATAATTTTTTGATAAATATCTTGCTATATAAACCATTAATACTACAGTAGCCATTGACGATGGTTGAAATGATAGACCAATTATTGGTAATTTTATCCACCTACTTGCATTAGCTCCATCAATTAAATTTCCCTGAATTGAAGTAAAAAACAATAATACAATCATAAAGGGCAAACAAATCATTGATAATCCTTTAAAATATTTATAAGGAATTAAATGAGTGCCATACATTATTAAAATTCCAATAAAAACAATAGCAACGTGTTTAATTAAATTTGAAAAAATAAATCCATTTCCAAAATTTGAACTCGCACTGTAAATAGGTAAGAAAGAAAAAATAGCTAGCATTAGAACTATTGTCCAAATTATTTTGTCTCCATTAATTTTTTCAAAAAATGTTTTCATTACAATTTTCTAACAGCATTTTTAAACTGAGTTCCTCTGTCTTCGTAATTCTTAAATAAATCAAAACTTGAACAAGCTGGAGAAAGTAAAACACAATCTTTTGGTTTGGCAATTTTGTACGCCATTCTTACAGCATCTGGCATCGCATTACATTCAATTATTTGATCAATAAATGGACTAAAAGCTTCAATTATTTTAGTATTATCTATACCTATACAAACAATAGCTTTAACTTTTTCTCGAACAAGTGGAATTAGTTCGTCGTAATTATTTCCTTTATCAACCCCACCAACAATCCATACAGTACTTGACTTCATAGAATCTAATGCGTAATAAACAGCATTAACATTTGTTGCCTTTGAATCGTTTATGTATTTAACTTTTTGAATAGTCAAAACATGTTCAAGTCTATGTTCTATGGATTTAAAGTTTCCTAATGATTCTCTTATATTATTATCACTTATATTTAAAATTTTAGCAACTGTTGCAGCCGCCATACTATTTTGAATATTATGATTTCCTTTTAAGGATAAATTTTCAATTGGTATCATGAGTTTACTATTATTTATATTAATATTTATTGATTTGTTTCTTATAAGATTTTTTGAGAATGGAATTTTTTTTGAAATTATTTGTCTTTTTTCCAACTCATAATTGATAGTTTTATCATCTTCATTATAAATGAAAAAGTCATTTTTGGTATGATTTGAAACAATATTGAATTTTGAATTGATATAATTTTTAAAACTATAATTATATCTTTCCAAATGATCTGGTGACAAATTAGTCAAAACCGAAATAAATGATTTAAATCGAGATATATTATCCAGTTGGAAACTACTTAACTCTAAAACTATATAATCATAGTTATTCTCTGCTATCAAAAAAGAAAAACTGTTTCCAATATTTCCTCCAAGCGCAACATTTAAGCCTGAGCTTTTAAGAATATGAAAAATTAAAGAGCAAGTAGTAGTTTTTCCATTAGATCCTGTAACACTAATTATGTTAGAATTAGTAAATCTAAAAGCAAATTCTATTTCAGAAATTATGGGTATTTTTTTTGATTTTACTTTATTTAATAATTCAATATTTTCAGGAATGCCCGGACTCTTGATAATTTCATTTGCATTCAAAAACTTACTCAATGTATGACCACCTTCTTCATAACCAATATTGTTTTCCTTTAGAACTTTTTTAAATTTATTTTCGATAATATTACGTTCAGATAAAAAAACATTAATTCCTTTTTTCTTAGCTAGAAAAGCAGCCCCAACTCCACTTTCTCCACCACCAATAACTACAATTTCATTTTTCATTTTATCTAATTTTAAGAGTGATTAACGAAAGGATAGCTAGCAGTATTCCAATTACCCAAAATCTTACAGTTATCTTGCTTTCATGAATGCCTAACTTTTGATAATGATGGTGTAATGGAGACATCAAAAAGATTCTTTTTCCAACTCCTATAGTTCTTTTAGTGTATTTAAAATATCCAACTTGAATTATTACAGAAAGGGTTTCTATTAAGAAAACCCCACATATTAATGGCAAGAGAAGCTCTTTTCTAACGATGATTGCTAAAACAGCTATTATACCACCAATAGTTAGACTTCCTGTATCACCCATAAAAACTTGAGCAGGAAAACTATTAAACCACAAAAAACCTATTAGTGATCCAACAAATGCAGATATAAAAATAACTACTTCACCAACCCTTGGGATGTACATAATATTTAAATATTCTGAAAAGATTATATTACCAGAGACCCAAGCGAAGACTCCTAAAGTAATTGTTATAATTACCGATGAACCGGCTGCTAAACCATCGATTCCATCGGTTAGATTTGCCCCATTAGAAACAGAAGTTACTATCAATATAACAACTATTATAAATACAATTAGACTTATAGAATCAGAATAACCAGGAAAATAAGATGATATAAAACTATAATCAAACTGATTATCTTTTACAAAAGGTATAGTAGTAAGAGTTGATTTATATTCAAGATTATTTAAAATAATCTCTGATTTTTCTTCCTCAATAACTTGATCTTTAATTGTCACATCTGGATGTAAAAACAATGTTAACCCGACAACTAATCCTAATATAACTTGTCCTATTATTTTGAATTTTCCCTTCAAGCCATCTTTATTTTTTTTGAATATTTTAATGTAATCATCAATAAAACCTATTAGACCCATCCATAGAGTAGTAAAAAGAAGAATTTGGATGTAAATGTTAGTAAAGTTTGAAAATAATAAAACAGGGATTATAGTTGATAATATGATTATTAAACCTCCCATTGTTGGAGTACCAACTTTTTTCTTTTGACCGTCTAAACCAAGATCTCGAACTGTTTCTCCAATTTGTTTTTTAATTAAAAAATTAATTAAATTTTTCCCATATTTAATAGATATTAATAGAGAAATTATAAATGCTAATGAAGATCTAAATGAAATATATTGAAATAGACTAGCTCCTATTAACTGAAACTGATTTTCTAAATATTCAAATAAAAAATAAAACATACTAATTAATTGTTTTTAAAGATTTTATTAATATTTTTTTATCATCAAATTCTTTTTTTTTATTTCCCTCAATTTGATACTTTTCATGACCCTTTCCTGCAACAAGAATAATATCATTAGAACTTGAACAGGCTTTCTGAATGGCTTTTTTTCTATTTAATTCAGTTTCAACCTTTCGCATATTTTTTTTACTAACTCCTTCTAACATTTGATTAACTATTTCTAACGGATCTTCATTTCTTGGATTGTCAGATGTAAAAATTACTTTATCACTTAGCGTAGTAGCTATTTTTCCCATTATAGGTCTTTTAGTTTTATCTCTATCTCCACCGCAACCTATGACGGTTACTAAAATATTTTTTGATTTCTTTATATCGTTTATAGTTGTTAAAACATTTTTAAGAGAATCTGGACTGTGAGCATAGTCAACTATTCCTATTTTTTTTAAATTACTTTTTATAATTTCAAACCTGCCATCAACACAATTTAAAATGCTCAGATTTTTTAATATCACTTCATCAGAAAAATTTAAAATTTTAGACACTGAGTATACAGCAAGAAGATTATATGCATTAAATTTCCCTATTAATTTTGTCCAAAACTCAATACTATTTATTAAAATTTTCATTCCATCAAAATCTTTTTCTAAAATTCTCAATGAAAAGTCTGAAGTTGAATTAATAGAATATGAAAATGATTTGCTTTTGGTATTTTGTATCATGTAAGATCCATTTTTATCATCAATATTTGTTAATGAGTAACTTCCTTTATCTAAAGAATCGAAAAATATTTTTTTTACATCTCTGTAGGCGTCAAAGGTTTTATGATAATCTAGATGATCATGAGTTAGATTTGAAAAAACTCCTATATTAAATTCTAGTCCATATATTCGACTCTGTGAAATAGCATGAGATGACACTTCCATAAAACAGTATTCAACCTTAGCATCAACCATTTGATTCAATAATTGATTTATTAATAATGGATCAGGAGTTGTTTGTTTTGCAGTAATTTTTATATCATTAATTAAAATGACGTTGGTTGACAATAGACCAACTTTTTTATTTAGTTTTCTAAATAAATCGTAAAGTAAAGAAGTAATAGAAGTCTTCCCGTTAGTCCCAGTTACTCCAATTAATTTTAATTTTTTTGAGGGGTTTTTATAATAATTAGATGAGATTAATGCTAGAGCCTTTCTAGAATCTAAAACTAGTATGTAGGTTAATTCTTTATTAGTGATCTCAGGAAGAGTTTCGCAAATAATAACAGACGCACCATTCGAAATAGCATGACTTATATATTTATTACCATCGTTTTTAGTCCCTCTTATAGCAACAAAAATATCTCCCTTATTTATTTTTTTTGAATCGAACTCGATCTTATTTATTCCAACATTAGTATTACCAACTACGGATTGAATGCTAACTTTGTAAAGTATATCTTTTAATAATTTCATATTAATTCAACCTCAATTGATTTTTTAGTACTATTAACTTTGTAATTTTTTATTACATTACCTCTACCACTCATTCTAACTTTGTAACCTAGGTTTTCTAACTTAGGCAGAACATTTTTTAAATTCTTTCCCTTTATCACTGAAAAATTATTGTCAACAATAACTAAAGAATTCTCTTCTATGATTTTATTTAAATCTTTTTGTTTTATTCTGCTTGTTTTTTTATCCTTTGGTGTTAAAGAATATATTTTGTCAGCTATTTTTTTGAACACTGGTGCTGCTACTATATTCCCATAATAACCCATTTTTTTATTTGGCTTGTGTATAACTACTATACAAGAATATTTAGGCTTATCTGCGGGAAAATAACCGACAAAACTTGATATATATTGAACATCATCAGTAGTGTAATCAACTTGACCGGTACCTGTTTTACCAGCAATTTTATAAATATTTGATCTAATATTATAACCTGTTCCTCCATCATCATTAACAACATTCTCCAATAAAAATTTTGCTTTATTTATAGTTGATTTCGAGGCAATTGATGGATTTAAAATTATTTTATTTGATTTTAAATTATTTTTTTTTGCAAAAATTGGCTTAACCATCTCACCATCATTAGCAACTGCATTATAAAATGTTAAAATTTGCAAAGGAGATAGTAAAACCCCATATCCATATACCATCCAAGGTAAGGAAAGACCACTCCAATCTTTGTCTTTAGGGTGTGGTATTTTGGGTTTAGACTCACCTTTTATTGACACTCCAAGCTTATCATTTAAACCCATATTATATAACCTGTTTGAAAACTTTTCTGGATCATCTTTATATGCGTTATTAATAATTTTAACAATCCCCGTATTTGATGAGTACTTGAAAGCGTCATTTAAAGATATTATTCCATAACCACCCTTCCTTGAGTCTCTAACTTTTGCTCCGTAAAAAGAAAGAATACCATTTTCGGTATCAACCATTTTTTCAAGGTCTGCTTTACCATCTTCTAATGCAGCTATTACAGACATCAGTTTAAAAGTTGATCCAGGTTCATAGTGTTCACCCACTGCATAATTTAAACGTTCGTAATACTTTCCTTCATTTGTTCTGCCTAAATTTGATATGGCTTTAATTTCACCAGTTGATGTTTCCATTACTATAGCAGTTCCGTGATCAGCCTCAAATATTTCTAATTGTTCTAATAATGAATGATGGGTTATGTCTTGAAAACCTACATTTATAGTGGTATATAAATCAGATCCTGGCACAGGTTCAATTTGGTTATTTGAATAAATAGGTTTCCATTTACCATTTGAAATTTTCTGCATTAATTGCATTCCATCTTTTCCTCTTAAAATTGAGCCAAAAGCATGTTCAAGACCAACTCCACTAAATTTATCACCTTTTACTTTCCTTTCTCTTCCAATAGTTCTTTCTGCTATTTTATTAAGTGGATAATCTCTAGAATTTTTCTTTTCAACTATCAAACCTCCTCTAACTCCTCCAAGCTTAAACAGAGGCATTTGTTTAATTTTATTTAAATCCTCAACAGAAACGTTTCTTTGAATTAAATAATATCGCTTACTATTTTTTTTAGCATAAGAAAGCTTATCATGAAAAAAATCATAATCTTTTTCTAAAAGAACTGAAAGATCTTTTGCGAGTGAAGTAGAAAATTTTGCAAAGTTTGAATTTGAAACAGTTACTCCATCAAAAAAAATATCATAACTAATAGTGGATGCAGCTAGCAAACTTCCATCATCAGAGAAAATATTTCCTCTTTCAGGACTGACAGTTATGTTCTGAATTGTTTTATTTTTAGCAAGTAACCGATAATTATTTCCATCAATATATTGAATATGGAAAACTTTGTAACCAATTCCTAAACCTAAAACAATAAGAATACTTGCTACAAAATAAAGCCTGTATAAAAATTGTTTTTGATTTGTTTCCATTAATCAATAATTATTTTTTGTGGTGGTGTTGTTGAACTCCTTATCCCTCTTTCTTTCATTTGAACTGCAACATTAGATTCCATTTTCAACTCCATGACTTTTTTTCTGTTTTTTATAAAACTGCTTTGTAAAACTGAAATTTCATTTTTCAATTCGCTCATCTCAATAATTTTACTGTCTACAGAATGTGAAGAATAGATCATTACTAAACATATCGCAAAAAGAAAAATCACATATTTCCATCCTTTAACAGCACTACTATTAATCAAAAAATTTCCAAGTAATATTTTCTTTAAGTGACTTTTCATGTTCTTACTGCTGATCTTAATTTTGCACTCCTAGCTCTTATATTTCTTTTTATTTCTTCTTTGGATGGAGTTAAAAATTTAAATGATTTTTTGAAGGGTAAATTTGACTTTCCAAATTCATTTTTTTTTGGCTCATCATCAAAACATCCATTTTGAATAAATCTTTTTACTATTCTGTCTTCAACGGAATGATAAGTGATAAAAGACATTACACCACCCTTTTTTATTAAATCTGGAAGTTGATTCAAAACTTCTTTGAGAGCTTCCATTTCCTGATTCACTTCTATTCTTAGTGCCTGATATATTTTAGCAAGAATTTTATTTTCATATCCTTTTGGCAAAATAGGTTTCAAGATTAAATTTAATTGACTTGTTTTAGAGATTTTGCTACCTACCCTTGACTTAACAATTAATTTTGCGATATCTTTTGAGTTTCTCAAATCAGAATACTCGTAAAAAATAGTTGATAATTGATTTTCAGAGTAATTATTTAAAATTTCTTTTGCATCAAGCGAGGAATTAATATTCATTCTCATATCAATTTCTGCATCATACCTTAACGAAAAGCCTCTATCTGCACTATCGAACTGGTGAGAGGAAACTCCTAAATCAGCAAAAATCCCGTCAACTAAATCAATGGAATGATATTTTAAATTTTGTTTTAAAAATTTAAAATTTTGATTTATAAACAAAAATCTCGAGTCGTTAATCATATTTTTAATTACATCACTGTCTTGATCAAAAGCTATCAATCTTCCATTATTACCTAAATTATCTAGAATTAATTTTGAATGACCACCCCCTCCAAATGTCAAGTCAACATAAATACCATCATTCAAAATATTTAAACTATCAATGGATTCTGAGAGCAATACAGGGTTATGATACACCATTTGATTGATTTCCCATTACACTTTCAGACAGTTCAGCAAAATCTAGTTCAGTATCATTAATCACTTTTTCATATCTAGATTTATCCCAGATTTCAATTATATTAATTGCTGATGTTAAAACAAGTTCATTACTTGAAAAGTATTGTTTCGATAGTTCTTTTGGAATCAATAATCTTCCACTATTGTCAAGCTCTATGATTCTAACACCTGCATTATATCTTCTTATAAAATCATTATTTTTCTTTACAAATTTGTTTAGCTTATTTATCTTCTCCATGGTCAATTTCCATTCAGAAAAAGGGTGTAACTCTAAACAGTTTTGAAAAACAGATCTTTTTACTATAAAACTTTCATTGGTGTGATCACCCAACTGTTTTTTTAGATTAACAGGGAGCATTATTCTACTTTTAATATCAATTTTACATTCGTATGTACCTATTAGGTTGATCACTTTACTTTTGGTTTAATCTCAAATTTAATGAAATTTTACCACTTTTTACCACTTTTTACCACTTTGTTAATAATTTTTATTTGAAAAATAGCAATAGCTATTAAAAACTTGATTATCAGATATTTATATATTGTTAAAATAAGGTTAATAAAATCAAAAACTTTCATTTATTGTTGTTTTAAATAATTATCTTTGACCCAACCAACAATCAAAAATTGAAAGTGAGTAATTTAGACCACATAAAAACAAAGGACTTTTCATACACCTACGGAGGTAATGGAGATCCAATTATTGTTTTACATGGACTTATGGGTGGACTAGGTAATTTCAAGGAATTTCTTGAAAATTTTCCAAAATATGGCTATCAAGTTTTTATGCCTGAACTACCTATATACAGTTCTTCACTTATTGATACAAATGTTAAATATTTTGCCAAATACATTAATAAATTCATCAATTTTTTAGGATTAAAAAAAGTGATTCTTGTAGGTAACTCTTTGGGTGGTCATGTTGCTTTAGTTCATGCAAAAATGTTTCCATCGCAAACAAAGGCAATAATTCTAACTGGCAGTTCTGGATTATATGAAAATTCAATGGGTGATAGTTATCCAAGAAGAGGCGACTATCAGTTTATCAAGAAGAAAACTGAGGATGTTTTTTATTTACCCGAAGTAGCAACGAAAGAAGTAGTTGATGAAGTTTTTGAATCAGTAAACGACAGAAAAAAAGTTTTAAAAATTCTAGCTGTTGCAAAAAGTGCTATTAGACACAATATGGCAAAAGACTTACCTAAAATGAATGTTCCAACAGCATTAATATGGGGAAAAAATGATAAGGTAACGCCCCCTGATGTTGCTCGAGAGTTTAACAAACTATTACCTAATTCTAAATTAGTGTGGTTTGATAAATGTGGACATGCTCCAATGATGGAACATCCAAAAAAATTTAATACAACTGTACACGATTGGCTTAAAGAGAATAAACTTTAGTCATGAAGATATCTTCTTCAGTTTTTATCAAAAGTAGTTCTAATAGTTCAGAATGTCCAAATGAAAATCTTCCTGAATTTGCATTCATAGGAAGATCAAATGTTGGAAAATCGTCATTAATCAATTGTCTCACTGGATCAAAAAAATTAGCTAAAATATCCGCTAGACCAGGAAAAACATTGCTAATTAATCATTTTTTAATTAATAACAAATGGTATCTAGTTGACCTCCCAGGTTTTGGATATGCAAAAAGATCTAAAAAAGAAATAAAAAAAATTGAGAATATTATTACAGATTATTTTTACCAAAGGAAAAATATAACATTAACATATGTTTTAATAGATATTAGATTAGAGCCTCAAAAAATTGATTTAGAATTTATGCAATGGCTATCTAATAATAATATTTTTTTTAAAATTATATTTACCAAGTCTGATAAACTATCAAAAAACCAACTGGATTTAAACCCTCAAAAATACTTAGAAAAATTATTTAAAAATTTAAGAATCCAACCTGAATACTTTATCAGTTCATCTAAATCAAAAAATGGGAAAGAATTGATTTTAAATGATATACTTTCTGAATCAATAAATTAGTTTTTATTTAGGTTTAAATTTTTAGCAAAATAATCACAAAACTGTTTAAACGCATCAGTCATTTTTTCATTATCAGTTGATCTTAAAAATGTATCGCTCATACTCACAAGGGTTTGATGAAAAAAAACATTCATCTGATCTACTGGCATATCTTTGGTCCATAAATCAATCTTTAATGTTTCTTGTGGTTCATGATCCCACACTGACAAAAACACTGCTTTTGATTCCTTGTTTTTAATTCCACCATCATTAGCTGACCAGTTAATTTTTTCAGGAATCTTATTTTCATCTAATTCTATATCAAAAGAAATTTGAGTTTTTTTCATTTTTTTGGTGGTTTATATTTTGAATTTTTAAAGATAGTATAATGATCAAGATTAATTAACTCATCAAGGCTAATATTGTTTTTATTTACATATGAACTTACAATTTTATAACCTAACCAACTGCCAATATTTCCAGGTGATAACCTATCAATATCGAGATTAAATTTTGAA
>CACPPV010000024.1 GCA_902635895.1 uncultured Bacteroidota bacterium | reverse complement strand
GGGGTAGAGCGTTTCCTTGGTAAGGAAGAGGTCACGAGTTCAAATCTCGTCATTGGCTCTTCTTTTTTTCTTTCATCAAATTTCTGGTACTAATTTTGCTAATTAATTAATATCATTAGCTTTACAATCATGATTAGAAAATTACTTTTTATTTTTTGCCTTTCTTTATTTTTTTCATGTGAATACGAAGATTTTGATGACAATAAAGATATAGAGACTCCACTAGCAACATGTGTTGATGGTTTTGCAACCATTCCAGGAACTGATCACACTTACGAATGTTTGGATTATGATTTAATGGGTCATGTTTCTCTTGAAGAAATGGATGCTGAAGCCGGCAATGACTGCTGGGGTTGGACTGATGTAATGACAGGAAGAGAATATGCAATCATGGGAGTAAACAATGGAACTGTGTTTGTAGATATTACTGATCCTACTAACCCTATTTATCTAGGTAAGTTACCTACAGCAACAGTTGATAGTTCGTGGAGAGATATGAAAGTTTACAATGATCATGTTTATATAGTGAGTGAAGCTACTAATCATGGACTACAAGTTTTTGATTTAAAAAAACTAAGAGGATTAGAATCAACTAAAACATTTGTTTCTGACTTTCTTTACAATCAATATGGACAAGCTCACAATATTGCAATTAATGAAGAAACCGGTCACGCCTATACGGCCGGTGCTAGATCAAGAGGAATTCATGTTTTAGATCTTTCAAACCCCGTTAGTCCTGAATTAGTTTTAGAAGCTCCTGATTTTGGTTATAGTCACGATGTACAAACTGTAATTTATAATGGACCTGATATCGATTACAAAGGCAAAGAAGTCTATATTGGAAGTAATGAGGATAAAGTTATTTTGGTGGATATTACTAATAAAAATGAACCTAAACTTATTTCTGAATTTTTCTATGACCACCAATACACTCATCAAGCATGGTTAACCACTGATCACAAGTATGCATTGCTAGGTGATGAGGCTGATGAAACAACTGGATTTCCCGATTATGATTTACTTCCTGATGCTCAAACAAGAACCATAGTTATCGATCTTACAGATTTGGACAATCCTAAACATCATTTCGATTACCTTTCTCAAAATAAGGCAATAGATCACAATGGTTATGTTAAAGGAACTAATTTTTTTCTAGCTAGTTACACTGCAGGACTAAGAGTGATTGATATTTTAAATATTGATCAAAAAAGTATTTCTGAAATAGGGTTTTTTAACACTTTTAATGATCATCACGATCACGATCACGGAAAAGTAAAAACCTCAAAATTTGGCCAAGACCCAGGTGATCATACTGGAATAAAAGGTGGTAGCGATGCTTTTAATGGTGCTTGGAGTGTTTATCCCTATTTCAAAAGTGAAAACATTATAGTTAGTGATATAAATTCTGGTTTATTTATTGTAAAAAAACAAGATTAAACTTTTGTGTTTTTCTTTCAAATTTCTTTACTAAAAAAAAATTAAAAAATTAAATATTTTAAGATAAAATTTATATATTTGCACGCATTTTAAAAGTAATAAAACATTATATATTATGGCTAAGGAAACATTTGACCGTTCGAAACCCCACTTAAATATTGGAACAATCGGACACGTAGACCACGGAAAAACTACCCTAACTGCTGCTATTACAAAAGTATTAGCTGATGCAGGTTTATCTGAAGTAAAAAGCTTTGATCAAATTGACAATGCTCCTGAAGAAAAAGAAAGAGGGATTACAATTAACACATCTCACGTTGAATACCAAACAGCAAATCGTCACTATGCGCACGTTGACTGTCCTGGTCACGCTGATTATGTGAAAAACATGGTAACTGGTGCCGCTCAAATGGATGGTGCAATTTTAGTTGTTGCAGCTTCTGACGGACCAATGCCACAAACAAGAGAACACATCTTATTAGGAAGACAAGTTGGTATTCCAAGAATTGTTGTTTTCTTAAACAAAGCTGATCAAGTTGATGACGAAGAATTATTAGAGCTTGTTGAAATGGAAGTTAGAGATTTATTAAATTTCTATGAGTACGATGGAGACAATGGTCCTGTAATTTTAGGTTCAGCTCTTGGAGCTTTAAACGGAGAAGCTAAGTGGGTTGACACTGTTATGAAATTAATGGAAGCTGTTGACACATGGATTGAATTACCAAAAAGAGATGTAGATAAAGATTTCTTAATGCCTGTTGAGGATGTATTCTCTATTACAGGGCGTGGTACAGTTGCTACTGGTAGAATTGAAACTGGTGTTGCTAACACAGGTGATGGAGTTGATATTATTGGTATGGGTGCTGAAAAATTAGCATCAACTGTAACAGGAGTTGAAATGTTTAGAAAGATCTTAGATAGAGGTGAAGCTGGAGATAATGTTGGTATCCTTTTAAGAGGTATTGAAAAAACTGACATAAAAAGAGGAATGGTTATTTGTAAGCCAGGATCTGTAAAACCACATGATAAATTTGAAGCTGAGGTATATATTTTAAAGAAAGAAGAAGGTGGAAGACACACTCCTTTCCACAACAACTATAGACCACAGTTTTACGTAAGAACTACCGATGTTACTGGTAACATTGTACTTCCTGATGGAGTAGAGATGGTAATGCCAGGAGATAACTTAACAATTAAAGTTGAGTTAATATCTCCAATTGCTTGTAGCGTTGGATTAAGATTTGCGATAAGAGAAGGTGGTAGAACAGTTGGTGCTGGTCAGGTTACTAAAATCTTATAATAATATATATAATAATCCATAAAAGGTATCTGCAATTTGTAGATGCCTTTTGTGGCTATAAATCTTTGGTGTTTAATTATGCCTTAAAGGAGAGACGGGTTTAGCTCAGTTGGTAGAGCACTGGTCTCCAAAACCAGGTGTCGGGAGTTCGAGTCTCTCAACCCGTGCAAAATAAAATAGTTATGAATATAGTTTCATATATAAAGGAATCTTTTTCAGAATTAAAGGAACATGTTTCTTGGACTGCTATTCCTGAACTATCTAATCTTACTGTAGTTGTACTTGTGTTTTCATTGATTTTTGCTGGCTTGATATGGCTAGCAGACAGTGTGTTGTCAAGAATTGTTAAACTTTATTTTGATTTTATAAACTAAAATATGGCTGAAGCTGTTGATTTAAAAAAGTGGTATGTAGTAAGGGCTGTTAGCGGTCAAGAAAACAAAATTCGTGATTACATGGAATCCGAAATCAATAGATTAGGTTTTAGCAACATGGTTGAAGATATTTTGGTTCCCACACAAAAAGTTATTCAAATTAGAAAAGGTAAGAAAATTAACAAGGAGAAAGTTTATTTTCCAGGATACATCATGATAAAGGCAAATTTAGCTGGTGAAATTCCTCACATTATTAAATCTCTTCCAAATGTTATTGGTTTTTTAGGAGAAACTAAGGGCGGTGATCCAATTCCCCTTAGAACTGCTGAGGTTAACAGAATGTTAGGTAAAGTTGATGAATTATCTACAGAAAGTGAAAGTGTATCAATTCCTTTTGAAATTGGTGAAAGTATAAAAGTAATTGATGGTCCTTTCAATGGATTTAACGGGTCGATTGAAAAGGTTAATCAAGAAAAAAGAAAGTTAGAAGTTATGGTGAAAATTTTTGGAAGAAAAACTCCTTTAGAACTTTCTTACATGCAAGTTGAGAAAATATAAATGTTACATATAAATCATTTCTTAAATAGCTTCCAATTGTTTAAGAGATAATAAATATTAATAATGGCTAAAGAAATACAAAAAGTACTAAAATTACAAATTAGAGGAGGTGCTGCTAATCCATCACCACCTGTTGGACCTGCATTAGGTGCAGCTGGTGTTAATATAATGGAATTTTGTAAGCAATTTAATTCTAGAACTCAAGATAAACCCGGAAAAGTTTTACCTGTAGCAATTACAGTCTTTAAGGACAAGTCTTTTGAGTTTGTTGTTAAAACACCACCTGCAGCCGTTCAACTTTTGGAAGCAGCTAAAATTAAAAAAGGATCTGGTGAACCTAACCGTAGTAAAGTAGCTACTGTTTCATGGGATCAAGTAAAAGCAATTTCTGAAGACAAAATGGTAGACTTAAATGCATTTACTGTTGAATCAGCTATGAAAATGGTAGCTGGAACAGCAAGATCAATGGGAATTAAAGTTAAAGGTCAGGCTCCTTTTTAATTTTTAATAAAATAAGATTATGACGAAAATTTCAAAAAAACGTAAAGAAGCACTTTCAAAATATGATACTAATAAAATATACACTTTGAAAGAGGCGTCTTCAGTTATAAAAGAGATCTCAAATGTAAAGTTTGATTCATCTATTGACTTAGCAGTAAGATTAGGCGTAGATCCTAGAAAAGCTGATCAAAACGTTAGAGGTGTTGTAACACTACCTAACGGAACAGGAAAGGATGTTAAAGTTCTCGCTCTTGTTACTCCAGATAAAGAAAAAGATGCTTTGGATGCGGGTGCAGATTTTGTCGGTTTGGATGAATATTTACAAAAAATAAAAGATGGGTGGACTGATGTTGATGTAATAATAACGATGCCTAGTGTTATGGGTAAATTAGGACCTCTTGGTAGAATATTAGGTCCCAGAGGCTTAATGCCAAACCCAAAAACTGGTACAGTTACAATGGACGTTGCTAAAGCTATAAATGATGTTAAAGCTGGTAAAATCGATTTTAAAGTTGATAAAACTGGTATAATACATGCTTCTATTGGAAAAGTCTCTTTTGATGCTGATAAAATTTATGGAAATTCTCTTGAACTAATTCAGAATATTTTAAAACTGAAACCTAGTTCTTCTAAGGGTACTTATGTAAAAAGTATTTCCATGTCTAGTACCATGAGTCCGGGAATTAATATTGACACTAATATCTAGTTAAAATTTAAAAAATGACAAGAGAAGAAAAATCTAAAGTAATTGAAAGATTAACTACTGAATTAGCTGAGAATACTAACATCTACATGACTGACGTTTCAGGTCTAGATGCTTCTGAAACTAGTAAGTTAAGAAGAGCTTGTTTTAAAGCTAATATTAAGCTTTCTGTTGTGAAAAATACGCTTCTAAGTAAAGCTATGGAAACTTCAGAAAAAGACTTTGGTAATTTAGATGAAGTTTTGGTAGGAAATACAGCTTTAATGTATTCAGAAGTTGGTAATTCACCAGCTAAATTGATTAAACAATTTAGAAAAAAATCTGAAAGACCTTTACTTAAAGGAGCTTCTATCGAAGATGCTATTTATGTTGGGGATGATCAGGTAGAGTTTTTAGCTAATATTAAGTCAAGAGAAGAATTAATTGGTGATGTAATAACATTATTACAATCTCCAGCTAAGAACGTTATATCCGCTTTACAATCAAGTGGATCAACAATTTCAGGGGTGTTAAAAACACTTTCAGAAAACAATAAAAATTAATAATAACAATAATAAATATTTAAAAAATGGCAGATTTAAAAGATTTTGCAGAACAATTGGTTAACCTTACAGTAAAAGAAGTAAACGAGTTAGCTGATATCCTTAAAAACGATTATGGAATTGAACCAGCAGCAGCAGCAGTGGCTGTAGCAGGTCCAGCAGCAAGCGGTGACGCAGCCGCAGCTGAAGAAAAAACAGAATTTGATGTAGTATTAAAAGCAGCGGGTGGTTCTAAACTTGCTGTAGTTAAGCTTGTTAAAGAATTAACTGGTTTAGGTTTAAAAGAAGCTAAAGAATTAGTTGACAATGCTCCAAGTAATATTAAAGAAGCAGTTTCAAAAGATGAAGCTGAAGGCTTTAAAAAATCACTTGAAGAAGCTGGAGCTGAAGTTGAGTTAAAATAATTAATTCAACTTTAGTTTAAGTCTTGAGTTCGGGCGTGTCCCAACAACTTTTTTTTGTACTCTTTTAACCTAAATTCTTTTTAATGTATAATACTATCAACAGACTAAATTTCGCATCAGCAACAGATATTCCTGATTACCCAGATTTTCTTGACATTCAAATTAAATCTTTTGGTGATTTCTTTCAATTAGAAACAAAATCTGATGAAAGAACCGATGAGGGGTTATTTAACACCTTCATGGAAAATTTTCCAATATCTGATTCAAGAAACCAATTTGTACTTGAATTTTTAGATTATTTTGTAGACCCTCCTAGATATTCGATACAAGAATGTATTGAAAGAGGTTTAACATACAGTGTTCCTTTAAAAGCTAGATTAAAGCTTTATTGTACTGATGAAGAACATGAAGATTTTGAGACTATTGTTCAAGACGTTTATTTAGGGGTAATTCCATACATGACACCCAGTGGAACGTTTATTATTAACGGAGCTGAAAGGGTAGTAGTATCTCAGTTACATAGATCTCCAGGAGTTTTCTTTGGGCAATCTTTTCATGCTAACGGTACTAAATTATACTCCGCAAGAGTTATTCCATTTAAGGGATCTTGGATTGAGTTTGCTACAGACATTAATAGTGTAATGTATGCATACATTGATAGAAAAAAGAAGTTACCGGTAACAACTTTACTAAGATCTATTGGTTATGAAAGAGACAAGGATATTCTTGAAATATTTGATTTAGCAGAAGAAGTTAAAGTTTCAAAATCTGGACTCAAAAAGTGTATTGGAAGAAAACTCGCAGCAAGAGTTTTAAACTCTTGGTTTGAAGATTTTGTTGATGAAGATACTGGAGAGGTTGTTTCTATTGAGAGAAACGAAGTTGTTTTAGACAGAGATATTATTATTGATAAGGAAAATATTGAACAAATATTAGAAACCAATACAAAAACTATTCTCCTACATAAAGTTGACGGTCAGCTTTCTGAATATGCAATAATTCATAACACTCTTCAAAAAGACCCTACAAATTCTGAAAAAGAGGCAGTTGAACATATTTATAGACAACTTAGAAATGCTGAACCACCAGATGAAGAAACTGCAAGAGGAATAATTGATAAATTATTTTTCTCTGATCAAAGGTATAATTTAGGAGAAGTTGGTCGATACCGAATGAATAAAAAACTTGGTTTAGACATCGACATGGATATGCTTGTTTTAACCAAAGAAGATATCATAACGATAATTAAGTACTTAATTGAACTCATTAATTCTAAAGCTGAGATTGACGATATTGATCACCTATCCAATAGAAGAGTTAGAACTGTTGGAGAGCAATTATCTTCCCAATTTGGAGTTGGTCTTTCAAGAATGGCTAGAACCATTCGTGAAAGAATGAATGTAAGAGACAATGAAGTTTTTACTCCAATCGACCTAATTAATGCGAAAACTCTATCCTCTGTTATTAATTCATTTTTTGGAACAAATCAACTTTCACAGTTCATGGATCAAACAAATCCGTTAGCTGAGATTACCCACAAAAGACGATTATCTGCATTAGGTCCAGGTGGTTTGTCAAGAGAACGTGCTGGTTTTGAAGTTAGGGATGTTCATTACACACACTATGGAAGACTATGTCCAATTGAGACACCTGAAGGTCCAAATATTGGATTAATTTCATCGCTTGGTGTATTTGCTAAAGTTAACAATCTTGGATTCATTGAGACGCCATATAGAAAGGTTGAAAATGGAGTAGTTGATCTTAAAAATCACAAGTTTTTAAGTGCTGAGGAAGAAGAAGGAATGTTAATTGCGCAGGCAAATATTCCAAAAGATAAGAATGGAAAAATTCTTAGTGATAAAGTAATTGCTCGTCAAGAAGCAGATTATCCTGTTGTCGAGCCTAACCAAGTTAACTACACAGATGTTGCTCCTAATCAAATTGCATCAATTTCTGCATCTCTTATTCCTTTTTTAGAGCATGATGATGCAAATAGAGCTTTGATGGGATCTAACATGATGAGACAATCTGTTCCTCTTTTAAGACCAGAGTCTCCTATAGTAGGAACTGGACTTGAAAGACAAGTTGCATCAGACTCAAGAGTATTGATTAATGCTGATTTTGACGGAAAGGTTACATTTGTTGACTCTCAAAAAATCACTATAAAGTATAGTTTAAGTGAGGAACAAAAACTTACAAGTTTTGACAGTGATGAAAAAACATATTCGCTTGTTAAATTTAGAAAAACTAATCAAGGTACTTGCATAAATCTTAAGCCTATTGTACAAAAAGGAGACGAGGTTAAAAAAGGTCAGGTATTATGTGAAGGTTACGCAACTCAAAATGGAGAATTAGCACTTGGAAGAAATTTAAAAGTTGCTTTTATGCCATGGAAAGGTTATAATTTTGAGGATGCAATAGTAATTTCTGAAAAAGTTGTTAGAGATGATATTTTTACATCACTCCATATTGATGAGTATTCTATTGATGTTAGAGATACTAAGCTTGGAATGGAGGAATTAACTAATGATATTCCAAATGTAAGTGAAGAAGCTACTTCTAATCTTGATGAAAACGGAATGATAAGAATTGGTGCTGAGGTAAAACCTGGTGATATTTTAATTGGAAAAATCACACCTAAAGGTGAATCAGATCCAACACCAGAAGAAAAATTATTAAGAGCAATTTTTGGTGATAAAGCGGGAGATGTAAAAGATGCATCATTGAAAGCCCCTCCATCACTTAACGGAATAGTTGTTGATAAAAAATTGTTTACAAGACCAATTAAGGATAAAAGAAAAAGATCTGAGGATAAAGAATTGCTTGCAGAACTGGCAAAATCTTATGATGTAAAATTCGATGATCTAAAGAAAATTTTAGTTGATAAACTTTACAATATTCTTTCTGGAAAAACTTGTCAAGGAGTCTTTAATGACTTGGAAGAAGAAGTATTGCCTAAAGGGAAAAAATACTCTTTAAAAATGTTAAATCAAGTAGAGGAATATACTCATTTAGTTGGTGGTCAATGGACAGTAGATAAAAAAGTAAATAAATTAGTTCAATCTTTACTTCATAATTATAAGATTAAAGAGAACGATCTTCAAGGTATGTTGAGAAGAGAAAAGTTTACTATTTCTGTTGGTGATGAACTTCCACCTGGAATTTTGAAATTAGCTAAAGTCTATGTCGCCAAGAAAAGAAAACTAAAAGTCGGAGATAAAATGGCCGGTCGTCATGGAAACAAAGGAATTGTAGCTAGAATAGTTCGTCAAGAAGATATGCCATTTTTAGAAGATGGAACACCTGTTGATATAGTATTAAATCCACTAGGTGTACCTTCAAGAATGAATATTGGTCAGATCTATGAAACTGTTTTAGGTTGGGCTGGTCAAAAGCTAGGAAGAAAGTTTTCAACCCCTATTTTCGATGGTGCAACCATTGATCAGATCAATGATTTAACTGATGAAGCTGGTGTTCCAAAATTTGGACATACTCATCTTTACGATGGTGGAACTGGTAAAAGATTCGATCAAGCTGCAACTGTTGGAGTTATTTACATGCTTAAGCTAGGCCATATGGTTGATGATAAAATGCACTCTAGATCTATTGGACCATATTCATTAATTACTCAGCAACCTCTTGGTGGTAAAGCACAATTTGGTGGTCAGAGATTTGGGGAAATGGAAGTATGGGCTCTTGAAGCATATGGTGCTTCAAGCACATTACAAGAAATTCTAACTATTAAGTCAGATGATGTTCAGGGAAGAGCTAAGGCCTATGAAGCGATAGTTAAAGGTGAAACAATGCCAGATGCTGGATTACCAGAATCTTTCAATGTTTTAATGCATGAATTAAAGGGTCTCGGATTAGATATTAGATTAGAAGAATAAAAAAACAAACACTCATTATGTCTAGAAAAATTGAAATTAATAAATCTCAAAAATTTTCAAAAATCTCAATAGGGTTAGCTTCACCAGAAACTATTTTAAGTTCTTCAAGAGGTGAAATTCTTAAACCAGAAACAATAAATTACAGGACTCACAAACCAGAGAGAGACGGTTTGTTTTGTGAAAGAATTTTCGGTCCAGTAAAAGATTATGAATGTGCATGTGGTAAATACAAAAGAATTAGGTATAAAGGCATCATTTGTGATAGGTGTGGCGTTGAAGTTACTGAAAAGAAAGTTAGAAGAGATAGAGTTGGTCACATTGACTTAGTAGTTCCTGTAGCTCACATATGGTATTTTAGATCATTACCAAACAAAATTGGATATCTTCTTGGACTTGCTTCTAAGAAGCTTGATATGATAATTTATTATGAAAGATATGTTGTCATTCAACCTGGATTAGCTGTAAATGTAGAGGGTGAGGCAGTAAACAAAATGGATTTCCTAACAGAGGAAGAGTACATCAATATTACAGATAATTTACCAACTGAAAATCAATTCTTAGATGATGAGGATCCAAATAAGTTTATTGCAAAGATGGGTGCTGAGTGTTTGATTGAATTGCTTTCAAGAATTGATTTAAATGAATTGTCGTATGAACTAAGACATAAGGCTAATACAGAGACTTCAAAACAAAGAAAGATGGAAGCCTTAAAAAGACTACAAGTTGTAGAATCTTTCAAGGAATCAAATTTAAATAGAGAAAATAGACCTGAGTGGATGGTATTAAAGGTAATCCCCGTAATTCCGCCAGAGTTAAGACCTTTAGTTCCTCTTGATGGAGGAAGGTTTGCAACCTCTGATTTAAATGATCTTTACAGAAGAGTAATCATTAGAAATAATAGATTAAAAAGGTTAGTTGAAATAAAAGCTCCTGAAGTTATTTTAAGAAACGAAAAAAGAATGTTACAAGAATCTGTAGATTCTCTTTTCGATAATACTAGAAAATCTTCAGCTGTTAAAACTGATGCAAATAGACCTTTAAAATCTTTATCTGACTCGTTAAAAGGAAAACAAGGTAGATTTCGTCAAAATTTATTAGGAAAAAGGGTAGATTATTCTGCTAGATCTGTCATTGTTGGTGGTCCAGAACTAAAACTATTTGAATGTGGTTTACCAAAAAACATGGCAGCTGAACTTTATAAGCCTTTTATCATTAGAAAGTTAATTGAAAGGGGTATTGTTAAAACTGTTAAATCTGCAAAAAAGATTATTGATAGAAGAGAACCTTTGGTTTGGGACATACTAGAAAATGTTCTTAAAGGTCATCCTGTTTTATTAAATAGAGCTCCAACTCTACATAGACTAGGTATTCAAGCTTTCCAACCTATATTAATTGAAGGTAAGGCTATTCAAGTTCATCCATTAGTTTGTACTGCGTTTAATGCCGATTTTGATGGCGACCAGATGGCTGTACACCTTCCATTAGGCCCTGAAGCTATTCTTGAGGCTCAGTTATTGATGCTTGCCTCTCACAATATTTTGAATCCCGCAAATGGTTCACCTATTACTGTACCATCACAGGATATGGTTTTAGGTTTATATTACATGACTAAGTTATTGAAATCAACTAAAGATCATAAAGTTAAAGGTGAAGGATTAACATTTTATTCATCTGAAGAAGTTAACATTGCTTACAATGAGGAAAGAGTTGATCTAAATGCAATGATTAAAATCAGAGCAAAAGATTTTAATGAAAACGGAGATTTAGTATTTCAGATAATTGAAACAACTGTGGGTAGAGTTTTATTTAATCAAGTAGTTCCTGAAAATGCTGGTTACATTAATGAGGTTTTGACTAAAAAGTCGCTGAGAGACATTATTGGAAAAATTTTAAAAATTACAAGTGTTCCAGAAACTGCAGAATTCTTAGATAAAATTAAATCTATGGGATTCTCGTTTGCTTTTGAAGGAGGATTATCGTTTAGTTTAGGTGATATTATGATTCCACCTGAAAAGCACGAAATGATTTCAAAAGCTAATGGTGAAGTTGATGGTATTATGGCCAATTATAATATGGGATTAATTACTAATAACGAACGTTATAATCAAGTAATTGATGTTTGGACATCTGCAAATGCAACTCTTACAGAACTTGCAATGAAAAGAATTAGCGAAGATAAACAAGGGTTTAACTCTGTGTTTATGATGCTTGATTCTGGAGCGAGAGGTTCAAAAGAGCAAATACGTCAGTTAACAGGAATGAGAGGATTGATGGCTAAACCTAAAAAAGCAAGTGCTAGTGGAGGTGAAATTATTGAAAACCCTATTTTATCTAATTTTAAAGAAGGACTTTCAATTTTAGAATATTTTATATCTACACACGGAGCTAGAAAAGGTCTTGCAGATACAGCCCTAAAAACAGCTGATGCAGGATATTTAACAAGAAGGTTAGTTGATGTAGCGCAAGACGTCATTATTTACGATGAAGACTGTAATACACTAAGAGGAATCACTGTAGAGGCCTTGAAGAAAAATGAAGAGATTGTTGAAACTCTTGGTGAAAGAATTTTAGGGAGAGTATCCCTTCACGATATTTACAACCCTCTTAATGATGAATTAATAGTTAAGGCTGGTGAAGAAATTTCAGAATTAAAAGTTAAACTTATTGAATCTACTCCAATTGAGAAGGTTGAAGTAAGATCTCCATTAACTTGTGAGTCACCTCGAGGAGTATGTTCTAAGTGTTACGGAAGAAACCTTGCAACAGGTAAAATGGTTCAAAATGGTGAGGCTGTTGGAGTAGTTGCAGCTCAATCAATTGGTGAGCCAGGAACTCAGTTAACTTTAAGAACATTCCATGTTGGTGGTATTGCAGGAAATATTTCTGAAGAAAATAGTTTATCTGTAAGATTTGATGGTGTTGCTGAAATAGAAGATTTAAAAACAGTTAAATCTAAAGATTCTGAAGGAAAGAGCATCAACACTGTAATTTCTAGAACTTGTGAGATCAAAGTTATTGATAAAAAGTCAGGAGTGGTATTAAGTACTAATATTATACCTTATGGTTCTACAATAATGATTAAAGATGGTCAAGAGTTAAAGAAAGGTGATGTAGTTTGTCAATGGGATCCATACAACGGAGTTATAATTTCTGAGTTTGGTGGGAAGATTGAATATGAAAACATAGAACAAGGAGTTACTTACCAGGTAGAAATTGATGAACAAACCGGTTTTAAAGAAAAAGTTATTTCTGAGTCGAGAAACAAAAAAGTTGTTCCAACTTTATTGATTAACGATAATAAAGGTAAAAACATAAGAACCTATAATCTTCCTGTTGGAGCACATTTAATGGTGGACGACGAAGAAAAGGTAGAGGCTGGAAAAATTTTGGTTAAAATACCAAGAAAATCTGCTAAATCTGGAGATATTACTGGAGGTCTTCCAAGAGTAACAGAATTGTTTGAGGCTAGAAACCCATCCAATCCTGCTGTTGTTAGTGAAATTGATGGTGTAGTTACCTTTGGTAAAATTAAGAGAGGAAATAGAGAAATAGTAATTGAATCTAAAACTGGAGAAATAAAAAAATATTTAGTAAAACTTTCAAATCAGATTTTAGTTCAAGAAAACGATTTCGTCAAAGCTGGAATGCCTCTTTCTGACGGAGCAATAACTCCAAATGATATTTTGAATATCAAAGGCCCATCTGCTGTTCAACAATACTTAGTGAACGAAGTTCAAGAAGTTTATAGACTTCAAGGTGTAAAAATTAATGACAAGCATTTTGAAGTTTTAATAAGACAGATGATGCAAAAAGTTAAAATTCAAGATTCTGGAGATACAACTTTCTTAGAGGGACAATTAATTCATAAAAATGAATTCATTGCAGAAAATGATAACTTATTTAATAAGAAAATAGTTGAGTTTGTAGGAGCTTCAGAAAACTTAAAAGAAGGTCAAGTAATAAGTGCTAGAGATTTGAGAGATGAAAATTCATTACTTAAAAGAGAAGATAAAGAACTTGTCATGGCAAGAGATGCTGTTAATGCTACAGCAACTCCAATATTACAAGGTATAACAAGAGCTTCTTTACAAACTAAGTCATTTATTTCTGCTGCTTCGTTCCAAGAAACTACTAAAGTATTAAACGAGGCTGCTGTTAATGGAAAAGTTGATAATTTATCTGGTTTAAAAGAAAATGTAATTGTTGGGCACAAGATTCCTGCTGGAACTGGAAACAGAAAGTTTAATGATATTATAGTTGGTTATGTAGATGAATATGAAGAACTTTTAGCTAAAAAGAACTTAACTTTTAATGAAGAAATCTAATAATAAAAATAATTTAAACCTTGAGCTAGATGAAAATTTAGCTCAGGGTACATATTCAAATCTTGCCCTTATTAACCATTCTGTTTCTGAATTTGTTGTCGATTTTGTTAATATAATGCCAGGTGTCCCAAAAGCTAAGGTTAAGTCAAGAATAATCTTAACTCCTCAACATGCTAAAAGATTTTCTAAGGCTCTAAATGATAATATTTCAAAATTCGAACAATCAAATGGTGAGATTAAGGATTATGAAAATCAAAAAACTATTCAATTAAATTTTGGACCAAGCGGAGAAGCTTGATTAAAACTCTGATTTATAGTGAAATTTTAATGATGGGTATTTACTTTTTGTCATTTCTAAAGTAAATGACGAGTCAGCTAAAAAAACTAGTTTTCTGTCTTTATCTTTTGCCAAAAATTTGCTTTTTAACTTTTTAAAATCTAAGAATTCAGTGTTTTTTAAGTCATCTGTTTCTACCCAGCATGCTTTAAAAATATTCAAATTTTCATAGGAGCATCTAGCACCATATTCATGTTGCAATCTATATTGAATTACTTCAAATTGAAGTGCACCAACG
>CACPPV010000023.1 GCA_902635895.1 uncultured Bacteroidota bacterium | reverse complement strand
CTTCAGCAGCAGGTGTTTCTTCAGGAGCAGGCGCTTCTTCTTCAGCAGCTAGAGCTTCTTCAGCTTTTGCCTTTCTTTTGGCACTGGCTTCCTTTTCTAGTTCTAAAGCTTTCTTTTTCTGTAATTGAGCTTCTTTTTCAAGTGAAGATTTTTTATTGTCAATCGAAGAAGACTTCTCTGATAACCATTCTTGGAATTTTTCTTCTGCTTGTTCTTCAGTTAAGGCACCTTTAATTACACCATTCTTTAAATGATTCTTTAAAAGTACTCCTTTGTATGAGAGAATGTTTCTAGCAGTATCAGTTGGTTGAGCACCAAATTGAAGCCATTTTACTGATTCATCAACATTTAATTCTATTGATGCAGGATTTGTATTTGGATTATAAGTTCCTAGTTTTTGTAAATATCTTCCATCTCTTTTAGCTCTTGCATCTGCAGCAACAATCCAATAAAATGGTTTGCCTTTCTTACCGTGTCTTTGAAGTCTAATTTTTACTGACATATCATATTAAATTTTAGAGGTCCTAAACCTTTGTTATTAATGAGGTGCAAATGTAAATTTTTTTTTCAAACTGACAAATTTTAAATTTTTTAATGTCGTTAATAACTTAGTAAAATTCATTTAGAATTAAACTAAAAGATGGTTATTTTAGTTATTCAAATCTCTTTTTTTTAATGTATTTAATATTTGATACTGAGACTACTGGCCTTCCTAAGAAATGGAATGCTCCAATTACTGATTCTGAAAATTGGCCAAGATGTGTTCAATTGGCTTGGCAATTACACGATTCAAAAGGAAATGTAGTTTCAAATCATAGTTATCTAATTAGGCCAGAAAACTTTAATATTCCGTTTGAATCTGAACAAATTCATGGTATTTCCACTGAACTTGCTAAAACAATTGGAATTAGTTTGAATGAAGCTTTAGAGAAATTCATTAATGACTTAAATAAAGCAGGTTTTATAATAGGTCATAATGTAAAGTTTGATTTAAATATTATTGGAGCAGAATTGCATAGAGTACAATCTGATTTTAATTTATTAGAAAAGGATGTATTGGATACCTGTACTGAGCTAACAGCTAATTTTTGTAAGATACCTGGAGGAAGAGGAGGTAAATTTAAATTTCCAACCTTAATTGAAATTTATTCTTTTCTGTTTAATGAAAATTTCAGTGAAGCCCATAATGCATCTGCTGATGTTGAAGCAACAGCCAGAGTTTTTTTTGAATTAGTAAGAATAGGAGTTTTAAACCAGACTGTTTTTAAAGGATACCCTGAACTTTCAGAGGCTCTCAAACAATATGATAAAACAAAAGTTCAATTATATGGTATAGAACATCTAAATCTCAAAAAAGAATCTAAAAAATTAAGTAAAAAAATTTCTAAGGAGAGTCATAAAGACTTAAAATTAAATGATTCAATTCCTGATGAATTAATAGATGTTCCTTTTGCACATTTACATAATAATACACAATTCTCTGTCTTGCAATCAACATCAAGAATAGGGAATCTTGTAAAAAAAGCAGGAGAAAGTAATATGTCAGCAATTGCTATTACTGACAGAGGTAATATGATGGGATGTTTTCATTTTATTAAAGCCATTAAAAGCTATAATGAATCAATAACTGATGAGCAAGATAAAAATGAGATTAAGCCCATCATTGGATGTGAACTTAACGTCTGTTCTAACCATAGAGACAAATCAAATAGAGATGATGGGTATCAAATTGTTTTTTTAGCAAAAAATAAAAATGGATATAAGAATTTATCAAAGATGTGCTCAATTGGGTATACTGACGGATTCTATTACGTTCCACGTGTTGACAAAGAAATTATTGAAAAGTATAAATCAGATTTGATTGTGCTATCTGGTAATATGTATGGTGAGGTAGCTAGTAAAATTTTAAACGTTGGTGAATCACAGGCTGAGGAAGCTTTAATATATTGGAAAGACTTGTTCAAAGAGGATTTTTATTTAGAAATGATGAGGCATGGACAAGAAGATGAAAATAGAGTTAATGAAAGTCTGCTAGATTTTTCAAACAAACACAAAATCAAAATTATTCCAACGAATAACTCTTTTTATTTAAATAAAGAAGATGCCAATGCTCATGACATTTTATTGTGTGTAAAGGATGGAGAAAAACAATCTACCCCAATTGGAAGAGGAAGAGGGTTTAGATATGGATTACAAAACCAGGAATATTATTTCAAGTCTTCAAATGAGATGAAGCTTTTATTCAAAGATCAACCAGATTTAATTTCCAACATTTCTGAGATAGTTGAAAAAGTCGAAGTTTTTGATTTGGCAAGAGATGTTTTACTGCCAAAATTTAAAATACCTGAAGATTTTCAAGTTGAAAATAACGAAGATTTAGAAAATGAATACCTAAAATTTTTAACCCTTCAGGGAGCAAAGAAACACTATTCAGAAATTAATCAAGATTTAAATGATCGCATATTATTTGAATTAAATGTTATTAAAAATTCTGGATACCCAGGATATTTTTTGATTGTTCAAGATTTAATTAAAGCTGCTATCGGAATGGGAGTCTCGGTAGGACCTGGTAGAGGGTCAGCAGCAGGTTCTGTTGTTGCTTATTGTCTTGGAATTACAAAAATTGACCCCATAAAATATGATTTACTTTTTGAGAGATTTTTAAATCCAGACAGGGTTAGTATGCCAGATATTGATATTGATTTTGATGATGAAGGTAGAAATAAGGTAATTGAGTATGTAATTGAAAAATATGGCTCCAACCAGGTAGCACAAATCATTACATATGGTAAAATGGCTGCTAAATCATCCATTAGAGATACAGCCAGAGTATTAGATCTTTCTTTGGGTGATGCCGATAGGCTTGCTAAGCTGGTTCCAAACCTTAAATTAAAAGACATTTTTGAAAAAGATGAAAAAAAATTAAGTGATGACTTAAGATCTGAGGATTTTTCAAATGTTTTGGAATTAAAATCACTTTCAAATGGCGATGACTTACAAGCAGAAACAATTAACCAGGCTAGAATTTTGGAAGGAAGTTTGAGAAATGTTGGAACTCATGCTTGTGGAATTATTATCACACCCGATGACATAACTAATTTCGTTCCAATTGCTACTGCTAAAGACTCTGACTTGTATGTAACTCAATATGACAACTCTGTAGTTGAAAGTGCAGGGTTATTGAAAATGGATTTTTTGGGATTAAAAACCCTAACACTAATTAAAGACACAGTAAAGCTTATTAAGTACAAACACAATATTCAAATAGATATTGACTCATTAGAACTTGATGATAAAAAAACGTACGAGCTTTTTCAAAGAGGAGAGACCGTTGGAGTTTTTCAATATGAAAGCGCCGGAATGCAAAAATATTTAAGAGATCTTAAGCCAACAGTATTTGAAGATCTAATTGCTATGAATGCTTTGTATAGGCCAGGTCCTTTAGAGTATATACCTTCATTTGTTAATAGAAAAAATGGCAAAGAAGACATTACTTACGATATTCCTGTAATGGAAGAAACATTAAAGGAGACTTATGGTATTACTGTTTATCAAGAACAGGTAATGCAGCTTTCACAAAAATTAGCTAATTTTTCAAAGGGTGATGCTGATTTACTTAGAAAAGCAATGGGTAAAAAAATATTTGATTTACTAAGTAAATTAAAACCAAAATTTCTAGATGGAGGAGAATCTAATGGCTATGAAAGAGAAATTTTAGAAAAAATATGGAAAGATTGGGAAGCTTTTGCTTCCTATGCTTTTAACAAATCTCATTCTACATGTTATGCTCTAATTGCATATCAAACTGCGTATTTAAAAGCACACTATCCAGCAGAATATATGGCTGCTGTTTTGTCCAATAATATGAATGACATTAAACAAGTTAGTTTCTTTATGGAAGAATGTAAAAGAATGTCAATTAAGGTGTTGGGTCCTGATGTTAATGAATCTTTTTACAAGTTTACGGTGAATGATGATAATGCAATTCGATTTGGAATGGGAGCTGTTAAAGGAGTTGGATCGGGTGCAGTAAAAACTATAATTGAAGGAAGAAAAGATAAAAAGTATAAATCGATTTTTGATCTTACTAAAACAATTGACTTAAGATCAGCAAATAAAAAAGCTTTTGACAGTTTAGTTTATGCTGGTGGATTTGATTCTTTTAAAGGAGTTAATAGGGCTCAGTATTTACAAGAAAATAGGGATGGGATTACATTTATTGAAAAAGCTCTCAGATTTGGAGCAAAATTTCAAGAAAATAAGAACTCAGCACAGGTAAGTTTATTTGCTGAAAGTGATGAAGTTCAATTACAAGAACCTGAAATTCCATACTGTGAACCCTGGCCAACTTTAGAAGAATTAAAATTGGAAAAAGATGTTGTGGGTATATATATATCAGGTCATCCTCTTGATGATTTTCAAACCCCTCTAGAGCATTTTTTGTAATGCACCTCTTGAGGTATTGAAAGATTTAACTCAATTGCTTAATAGAGAACTCAGAATAGGTGGAATAATTGGAGAAGTAGAACATAGAATATCAAAAAACGGAAAAGGATGGGCTAGCTTCATTGTTGAAGATTATACAGATTCTTATGAGTTTAGAATATTTGGAGAAGAATATTTGAAGTTTAAACATTTTTTGATTGAAAATAATTTTATTTATATGAGACTGCTTGTCAAGGAGGGATGGAGAAATAGAGAAACAGGGAAAACAGGTGATCCAAGAATTAGTTTTCTTTCTTTTCAGCAACTTCAAGACACACTTGAAAAAAATTCAAAAAAGTTGACTTTACAATTGAGCATTGATGATTTGAGTGAAGAAAAATCAAAGGAAATCATTGGTTTATTTAAAAAGTTTAAAGGGAAGAATCAATTAGAATTCTCGTTTTATGAAAACAATGAAAAAATAAAACTAACGATGTTAAGTGAGAATTATAAAATCTCAATAAATGAAGCTTTAATTTCAAAAATTAAAGAGAAACGACTTCATTTTAAATTATCATGATAAGAAAAACACTCTATTTATTTTTTTTTAGTTTAATATTTGTTTCATGTAATAATGAAATTAAAAAACCCAATTTTATTTTTATATATACTGATGATCAAAGGTTTGATACTGTTGGGTTAATTGGAAATAATCAAGTTCATACTCCAAATCTTGATAAGCTTGCAGAAAATGGTGCAGTTTTTACAAACTCTTATAATATGGGTGCATGGCACGGAGCAATTTGTGTAGCATCTAGATCAATGATAATTTCTGGACAATCAGTATGGAGAGCAAAAGAGGCATTTAATTCCCCTACTAATACCCAGATTAATTCTGAAATTTCATCACAAGATCAATCACTTTTGATTAGTCAAACATGGCCAAAAATTTTAAAAAATAATGGTTATAAAACTTACATGACTGGAAAATGGCATGTTCAACTTCCAGTTGAAAAAGTTTTTGATGTAGTTGTAAATAAAACACCGGGGATGCCCAATGATAACAGAGGCTTATTTGGTAAACAATTACAAGTTTGGAAAAAAGAATCTAACCAGCTTTCAGAATTAGAAAAATACATGCCCGTCGGATACGGAAGACCTATAAATGAAAATGATAATTCATGGATATCAAGCGACACTCTTCAAGGAGGTTTTTGGGAGGGTGGTAAACATTGGAGTGAAGTTCTTGCTGATGATGCAATAAAACTTATTGATGATACAAAAAAAATAGAAAATCCATTTTTTATGTATTTAGCTTTTAATGCTCCTCATGATCCAAGGCAGGCACCAGAAAAATATTTGGAAATGTATCAAATCGAAAATATTGAATTACCATTAAATTATGCCCCTCAACATCCATTCTGGAAAGAAATTGGTAATGAACCTGGAGTTAGAGATGAAGCATTGGCTCCCTATCCACGATCTGAATATGCTGTAAAAAAGCATATTCAAGAGTATTATGCTGTAATAAGTCACCTTGACGAGCAAGTAGGTAAAATAATCAATCATTTAGAAAAAGAAGATTTATTAGAAAATACATATGTAATTTTCACCTCAGATCATGGTTTGGCAGTTGGACAACATGGATTGATAGGAAAACAAAGTTTATACGATCACAGTATTAGAGTCCCGCTGATAATTACTGGACCAAATATTAAAAAAAGATCTATTTATAATCATGATGTTTATCTTCAAGATGTTGTACCAACTACATTAGACTTAGCGAAAATTAAAATCCCAAGTCATATAGATTTTAAGAGCTTTTACAATTTGCTATCAAACATTGACAATAATGATACAAATGATGCTATATATGGAACTTTTGGATGTTGTCCTGGTAATTATTTTGATTTTCAAAGGATGATTAGAAAGGACAACTATAAGCTTATGTTATTTCCAAAAAATCAAAGAATAGAATTATACGATTTAAAAAATGATCCGTTTGAAATCAATAATATAGTAGATCAATCTAATTATAAATTTTTAAAAAAAGATTTATATGAGCATTTGAAACTTCTTCAAAAAGAAATGGGAGATACTTTGAATCTCGATAATTATTTTAAAGATAAGTTTGAATAGTGTTTTTTCTTTAATTAATTTTGAACCTCTTAAAAAATTAAATATTATAAATTATGGCATTAGAAATCACAGATGCAAATTTTGATGAATTAGTTTTAAAATCTGATAAACCAGTAATGGTTGATTTTTGGGCTGAATGGTGTGGGCCTTGCAGAATGTTAGGTCCTATCATTGAAGAAGTAAGTAAGGATTATGATGGAAAAGCAGTCGTAGGAAAATTAGATGTTGATAGTAATCAAGAATTTGCTGCTAAGTTTGGAGTAAGAAATATTCCAACTGTTTTAGTCTTTAAAAATGGTGAATTAGTCAATAGACAAGTTGGTGTTTCACCCAAAAATGTTTACACCGAAAGTTTAGACGCATTACTATAGATTAACTTTTTTATTTGCTTAATACAAAATGCAATGTATATTTGCATTCGCTAATCTTGGTCTGGTAGTTCAGCTGGTTAGAATACCTGCCTGTCACGCAGGGGGTCGCGGGTTCGAGTCCCGTCCAGACCGCAAAAATCCTCCAATTTGGGGGATTTTTTGTTTCTTTTCAAAATCAAACTATTTTTATTTAAAAGATTTTAGAAGTGAGTGATAAAAACTTAATTAGTAAAAATCCAGCATTAATTTTAGTTGATATTCAAAAAGCATTTTTGGAGAAAGACTATCCAGGTTTTAAAAGGAACAATCCCAATGCTGAATTGATTTCAGGAAACATTTTAAAAAAATGGAGAGAATTAAAGTTACCTGTTATACATGTCAGACATAGCTCTATAAATCCAAACTCAAAACTTTATAAATCAAAACCAGGGTTTGAGTTTAATGATCATGTTAAACCCCTTAATGATGAAATTGTTTTGACAAAAAAAGTCAATAGCGCTTTTATCGGGACTAACTTAGAAGAAATTTTAATTGATAATAAAATTAGCACCCTCGTAATTGTTGGTATGACCACCAATCATTGTATATCTACAACTGTTAGAATGTCTGGCAACTTAGGATTTGATACTTTTCTTATATCTGACTCAACAGCATGTTACAATACACAAGGCATTGATGGAAAAACAATTGATTGTGATATCATATACCAAAGTGCGCTTGCTAGTCTTAATGAGGAATTTGCAAAAGTAATTGGGTCTAAGGATCTATTTAATTTATTAGCTTAAATGTAGTAACAACAATTCCATGATCTGAGGGATATTTAAATATTTTTGAATTGATTTTGATATCTTCATTAATAAATTGCATGTAAGTCTTCGATTCAATTGTTTTTAAATTTCTTCCTTTATAAAATATATAATCAATACGCTGAGAATCGTCTCTTTCTTTATGATCCCAGGTTATACCAGGATATTTAATTGGATTAGGATTTTCATCTCTAAATGAGTCTTTAAAACCTAAATCTTCAAAAACTTTTGTCGAATACCAGTGAACAATTAAACCTTTGTGAATTTTTTTTGTTTTTTTGCCCCAATCAAGATGTGAGGGACTGTTCATATCTCCACCAACTATAATTGGAATTGAATCTGATTGTTTTGCATATTTTTTAAAATAAGGTAAAACTTTTTGAATCATATTGTATCTATGTTCTGTTTTTTCCCATTCTAGAAGTTCTTCAGATGTTTTTCCCATGTTTTCAGGTTTGTTATTCCAAGGCTGATAATGAAACCAGTTTGAAAAAAATCTAATCTTTTTCTTTTTTATAAAGACTTCAATTCCACCTAAAAAAAATGGGTATTCAGTGTCAATTCTTTCTCCAAATGGAAACTTAGAATAAATTGAAAGGTTTACAGATTTATCATCAAGTTTAGTTCCTTTTTTTGCAACTAGGTGAAAATTGTAATCGTTAAATTTAGCAATGTAAGGTCCAGATCCATATGTTTCTACCATTAAGATTATATCAGGATCAATTTCCTTAATTATTTTAGCTACATTTTCAGGTCCATTTTCAATATCGTTTCCACCATGCAATATGTTCCAAGCCATAACTTTAAACGTAGTCTTTTGAGATTTTACAGGACTTATCATTAAAAAAAGACCTAATAATGAGATGAGAATGGTTTTATTCATAAAGATTTTATTATAAATGAAAATTATCAAAAATTAATTTAATGACTTTGTTTTTAATTGTTTACAAACAAAAACCTATATTTGCAACCGTTGTGTTACCTGCTTAATGCAGGAGGTTTGTAGAGAACCGATGAAGAGCTTTCCTTTTGGGAAGCTTTTTTTGTTTAGTTGAATTTGAAAAGGAGGCTAAAATTCATTAATTTAAAATCATGAGATACATAATTATTTTATTATTGATCTTTTCATGTAGCCCTAATAGTGAAGAGACTAAATTTAATTTACTGCCCTCTGTAAAACTTAATTCTAATACAAATCAGTATTCGACTATCAGCCCTAACGATAAGCTTATAGCATTTTCAAATTCTAATGATCAATTGCCAATGTTATTTTCAAATTCTAAAAATATTATTACTGGAAATCACTTTGAATCTAAAATAGAATTTACCATTGATTCATCCGTTGATCTTCCCAGCGAAGGATATTATTTGAAAATTGAAAAGAATAAAATAAAATTAACTGGAAAAGATAAACCTGGATTATTTTATGCTTTTATTACTTTAGATCAAATCATTGAAGATTCAAACAATAATAAAACTAATCTTCCAATTTTATCAATTGAAGATTTTCCATCTCTTGCGTTTAGACCTATTCATCTTGATTTAAAACATCACACCGAAAAGCAATCTTATTATTTTGAGTTAATAGATGAGCTAGCAAAACAAAAAATTAATGGAATAATTGTTGAGTTTGAAGACAAGCTAAAATACGAATCGAGGCCTGAAGTGGGTTCATCTGATTCTTTTACCATAGATTGGTGGATACAATTAAGCAACTATGCAATAGATAGAAATATTATGATCAACCCTTTAGTTCAAGGGCTTGGACATGCCTCATATATTTTAAAACATGAAAAAAATCAATATTTAAGGGACGACCCTAAAAGTGATTGGGCTTTCAATCCATTAAATCCAGAAACATATGAGTTACAGTTTGATCTTTATTCGGATGCAATCAAGGCAACTCCACATGGAAAATATTTACATGTTGGAGGTGATGAGGTTCATTTAATAAAAAGAGACAATAAATCTGAACTAGAATTAAATCTTATTTGGTTAAATAAAGTTTGTGAGTTTGCAGATAAGCATGGTAGAATTCCAATTTTTTGGGACGATATGCCATTAAAGCATGCTGGATTTTGGAATTCATTATTTAATGATAAAATGAACGAAAGTCAGGTTGATGAACTTTGGAATAAAAACGAAATTAACTTAATGAAATTCATTGAAAAGTTCCCCAAAAATGCTGTGTACATGAGATGGAATTATCAAAAGTCAGATACTTATGGAAACTTAAAAGCTATGGATTGGTATTCAAAAAATGATTTAAAAGTAATGGGTGCTACTGCCGGTCAAACTAGGTGGACATTAATGCCTCAAAATGAAAGTAATATTTCACAAATAAGATCATTTTCTATAAACTCTATTGAAAAAAAATTAGATGGACTGCTTTTGACTTTATGGGACGATGATTCACCTCACTTTGAACTCTATAAAAGAGGAATATCTGCTTTTTCTGAATATAGTTGGTCTGGAAATAATTTGTCAATTGATGAATTTAAATCGAGGTATAGATACAGAAACTTTGGATCTGAATTTTCAAATTCCAACTATGGTTTTATTGACATTCTTGAAGAACCAGTTCAAATGTGGTTAAATATGCTGCTTTCTGAAAATGGTTGGAGACCCGGATTATCAAAAAAAGAAAACCCAATTAAAACAGATATAATTGATATACCAGACTTAGATAATAAAGGGGATTGGATTAAAAAACATAGTGAGAGGATAAAAAAAGCTAAAAAATCTATAAAAATTTCTAAAAAAGTTGATATGATTATAAATGAAATTCAAAAAAAGGAGTTAAAAATCAATATACACTGGAAATTTACAATCAAGTTAATCAGTTAACTAAATTTTCATCAGAATTAATCTTGAAACTTGAAAACGTAGATAAAAGTGGAGATTTAAAACACTTGAATGGTATTACAAAAGAGTTTGATAAAATGAGGTCTAATTTTGAAAATGTTTATTCAAAAACCAGAAAGATTAATAAGCCAGATGACTATATTTTAGACCAAGATCACCATCATCATCCTGCTAATCAAACTATAAATTTTGATTGGCAATTTTTGACAGAAATAATGTTATTAGAAAAAATTAATAAAACCTATAATTATGAAAATTTATAAACTTTACTTATTTGTAATTATTTTATTTACACAGTCATGTTCAGATGATAAATCAGACTGGATTTATTTATTCGATGGTAAAACAACTGAGGGATGGAGAGCTTACAACGGAGATAAAATCCTGCAGGTCAGTGGAATTCATCAAGAATTGTTTACACTGAAAATAAAGTTCAACATTGGTTAAATGGAAAATTGTTATTAGAATTTAAGCCATATTCAGAGGATTGGTTTAAAAAACGTAATTCTGGTAAATGGGACGATTATCCAAATTATGGAAAATACAGGCAAGGATATATTGCACTTCAAGACCACGATTCTCCAATATGGTTTAAAAATATTAAAATCAAAAAATTATAATTATTCAAAGATTTTTGAAATAACTGGAATTATTTTATCAACCCAGAGTTTATACATTTTTCCGCTTGGGTGTAGCCCATCATAAGCTATAAGACTTTCATCAGTTAAAGACTTTCTAGAGATTTCTGTAATATCAAAAAATTGAATTCCTCTTTTTTCAGTTTCTTCTTTGACAACAGAATTGAATTCATCTATTTCTTTTGAAACTTTTGTTCTATCAAACTGGGCTCCAAAAGGACTTGCTCCCCAATCTGGAATTGAAAGTACAAATAGTCTTTCTTTTTTATTTTTGACAAGTTTTAATGATTTTTCAAGAATATCAACAAATTCGGGTCTAAATCCATTAGCATCTTGACCTTGAAATTGATTATTAACCCCTATAAGCAAGGATACCAACCCATAAGGAGGATCTAAATCAGCATTATTCATTGCATTTTTTAGTTGATCTACTCTCCATCCTGATGTTGCAATTATTTGCAGTGTGTCAATTTGATTAGTGTAGGATTTTAATTCTTTTAAAAATTGAACTGGCCATCTTTCGGCAACATCAACTGCTGCTCCAATTGTATAACTATCTCCAAGTGCTAAAAATTTTGAGGTATTAATACCAACAAATTCTTCCTCAAAAACTGCAGTTATATTTTTTGTTTGGTCAACAACTACGTGCTGAGGATTTGTACTCTCACTTGTAATATCTCCACTCCATTTTAAAAAATTCCAACCGTTATCCGGCTTTGCTAAAATTTCAACTATGCTTCCGTGAACATAATCGTTTTTTACACCACTTTTAATCAATCTTTTTGAAACTGAACCGTTTCCATCAATTGAAACGTTTATCTCAAATTTTTTTTTTGAAAAATTAGCTGTTATAATTTTTTCTGAATCAATAATTAGATCAGTAATAGAATCATTACTAGAAAAATCTCCTGACCAATTATCAAAAAAGTAATTTTTAGATGCTGTAGCGCTAAGGTTTAAAACATCACCTTCTTTGTACAAATCTGAAGGCATGTTTATTGAGCCTCCTTCAGACGGATTTATATTAAAATCTATTTTATAAAGAATAGGCTCCTTTGAGCACGAAACTATGAAAAGGAAACAAAAAAAAAGATGTTTTATTGACAACGGATATTATTTAATAACCACTTGAATCAAATATTGTGCTACATAAGTTTTAATACTATAATGACCATCCTTTTCTGTAGGTTTTATGTAGTAAAGCATTTGCTGCTTCGTTATTTTTGAATTTAAAGTTTTTTGAATCCCACTCTAATTTTTGATTTTTTAATCTTATTGCAATCATTCCGAGTAATGCCATTTCAGTAAGTGGCCCACCATAATCAAAATTAGAGCTTGCTGGAATACCATCTTTACACGCTCTAATCCAATCTTCCTCATGAGTTGTATCTACTCTTGGAATATAAGGGGAGGGTTGTTTATAATTTAACATTTTTTCTTCTGGTAAAATTTTAACACCACTTGCTCCGTGTGAATCGTGAGTTATTTTTCCATTATCACCAATAAACATAGCTCCACTTAAAGTAAATTGTTCACCACTTTTAAATTCATCAGGAATTGCTGGTTGAATTCTTCCATCTGACCATGTTAAATTTAACTCTGGATGTTTTCCTCTTTTTGGAAACTTCATCCTTACAATTGAAGCCGTTGGATAGGTTTGAGATTCAATTTCAGGAATGTAGTGAGTAGAAGAGGCTTGAATTTCTGTAGGAGCACCCAGTTCTAATGCATAAAACGCAGGGTCTAAAATATGACATCCCATATCACCCATTGAGCCTGTTCCAAAATCAATCCAAGCTCTCCATGACAAAGGATGATAGTCTGGATGATAATCTCTATATTTTGCAGGTCCAAGCCATAAATCCCAGTCAAGACCTTCAGGAATTGGAGGTTTTTCTTTGGACTTTGCTTTAACAGCAAAAGTGTCCCAAGCATTTCCACCAAGTGGTCTATCTGTCCAAGCATAAAGTTCTCTTACTGGTCCAATGGCACCATCATCTATCCACTCTTTTAGCTTTCTTATTTCATCAGAGGATCTTCCTTGATTACCCATCTGAGTTTGTACATTATATTTTCTGGCGGCTTTAGTTATTTCTCTAGCTTCGTAAACTGTGTGAGTTAATGGTTTTTGACAATATACATGTTTTCCCATTTTTATGGCCTTCATCGTAATTACTGCATGATTGTGATCAGGCGTAGCTACAATCACGGCATCAATATCTTTCTGTTTGTCAAGCATTATTCTATAATCCTTGTAGATTTTGGCTTTTGGATATTTGTCAAATGTTGGCTTAGATTGATTAAAATCTACATCACACAAGGCTACAATATTTTCACTTCGACATTGATGGATATTGTTTGAACCCATTCCCCATTTTCTAACTCCAACACCTGCAATATTCAATTTATCACTTGGAGAGGTATATCCTTTTCCTCCTAAAACATGACGAGGTACTATGAACAGTGGTGGTATTACGATTGATTTTTTTAAAAAACTCCTTCTAGAATTATTTTTTTTGCTCATAATATTGATGCTTTATTTAAAGTTAAGTTTAATAACTTTTTAAAGCAAGTTTTGATTGACTAATGCTTTATATAATCTGATTTATAGTTAACTTTTTATTATTAATCTTAATAAAAATATTTTTTTTTAATTTTTATTTAAATTTAGATAAATACAAAATTTCAATTATGAAAACTGAAAGAAGAAATTTTATAAAGTCATCTGCTGCACTATTTTCATTGAGTTTATTGCCTTCATCATTATGGTCTTCTCATAATAGAAGATTGAGAACTGCGCACATAGGTGTTGGGGGAATGGGTGCTGCAGATTTAAATGACATTGCTTCGCACAAATCTGTTGATGTTACAGCACTTTGTGATGTAGATTCAAATGCTCTTCAAAAAGCAAGTGAATTATTTCCAAAAGCTAAAATCTACAAGGATTATAGAGAAATGTTTAATGAACTTTCAGATTCAATTGATGCTGTTATTGTATCCACACCAGATCATACACACGCACCAGCTTCGGTTATGGCTATGAATCTTAATAAAGCTGTTTATTGCCAAAAGCCATTAACACATCATGTTAGTGAGGCTAGAGCTATGAGAAAATTAGCGAATGAAAAAAATTTAATAACTCAAATGGGTATTCAAGTTCATTCATTTTACGATTATAAATTAGCCACATTATTAATTCAATCTGGAATTATAGGAAAGGTTAGTAGAGTTAGAGCTTGGTCCCCAAAAAACTGGGGATACGATGGCCCTAAACCAGAGGGCGAAGATAAAGTGCCAGAAAATTTAGATTGGAATTTATGGCTTGGTACATCAGCAAAAAGACCCTATAAAGATAAATTATATCATCCTGGGAATTGGAGAAAAATAGTTGATTATGGATGTGGAACCTTGGGAGACATGGGAGTTCATATATTTGACACACCATATAATGCTTTAGAACTAGATGTTCCATTAACTATTAAAAACAATT
>CACPPV010000022.1 GCA_902635895.1 uncultured Bacteroidota bacterium | reverse complement strand
TGGAATCTTTGTATTAATTAGTAAAAAATTAATTGTTTTTTATCCAATTTTATTACTTTTACGTCTTATGCTTTTTTGATTTAATCAAATACTTGAAATGGCCAAAGATTTTGTAAAAATATTTGATACAACTCTGAGAGACGGAGAACAAGTTCCAGGGTGTAAATTAAACACTTCTCAAAAACTTGTTATTGCGAAAAGATTAGATGATTTAGGTGTTGATGTAATTGAAGCTGGATTCCCTGTATCAAGTCCAGGAGATTTCAAATCGGTAGTTGAAATTTCAAAAATTATAAAAAACGCTTCTGTATGTGGATTATCTAGAGCTGTTAAAAATGACATTAAGGTAGCTGCAGAAGCTTTAGAATATGCGAAAAATCCAAGAATTCATACAGGAATAGGAACTTCCGATTCACATATTAAGCATAAGTTTAAATCATCCAGAGACAAAATAATTGAGATTGGATTTGAAGCAGTAAAATATGCTAAGACTTTTGTTAATGATGTTGAATTTTATGCAGAAGACGCTGGTAGAACAGATAATGATTTTTTAGCAAAAGTTTGTGAAAAAATGATTGAGGCGGGTGCAACTGTTTTAAACATTCCAGATACTACTGGATATTGCCTTCCTGAAGAATATGGTCAAAAAATCAAATATCTGGTTGATAACGTAAAAAATATCGAAAAGGCAACTATTTCATGTCATTGCCACAATGATTTAGGCTTAGCAACTGCAAATTCAATTGCAGGAATAATAAATGGAGCTAGACAAATTGAATGTACAATAAATGGAATTGGTGAAAGAGCTGGAAATACATCTCTTGAAGAAGTTGTTATGATTATGAGACAGCACCCAGCGCTAAATTTAGATACCAATATAAATTCAAAGTTATTATTTGATACCAGTAATTTAGTTTCAGATGGTATGGGAATGCCCGTACAGCCAAACAAAGCCATTGTTGGTGCAAATGCTTTTGCTCATAGTTCAGGTATTCATCAAGATGGTGTTATAAAAAACAGAGAAACCTATGAAATAATTAATCCACTAGATGTGGGTGTAAATGAGTCAGCAATAATATTGACTGCAAGAAGTGGAAGAGCTGCCCTTGCCTACAGAGCAAAAAAAATTGGATTCAATCTTTCAAAAGATGAACTTGATCTTGTATACCCTGAATTTTTAAAATTTGCTGATGTTAACAAAGAAGTTACAGACGAAAATATTCCTGAAATTATAAAAAAATCAATATAATAAATGAGTAAAACCTTATTTGATAAAGTGTGGGATTCCCATGTAGTACACAAAATAAAAGATGGGCCAGATGTTTTGTTTATAGATAGACATATGGTACATGAAGTAACTAGTCCAGTTGCTTTTCTGGGTTTAAAAAATAGAGGTATAAAAGTATTATTTCCTGAAAAAACCTTTGCTACTGCTGATCATAACACACCAACAGTTAATCAACATCTTCCTGTTAAAGATCCACTTTCAGCAAACCAATTAAAAGCTCTTGAAGAAAACTCAAACGAACATGGTATTTCTTACTGGGGTCTTGGTCACGAAAAAAATGGTATTGTTCATGTTGTTGGTCCTGAATATGGAATAACACAACCAGGTGCAACCATTGTTTGTGGAGATTCTCATACATCAACACATGGTGCTTTTGGAGCTATTGCATTTGGAATAGGAACATCTGAGGTCGAAATGGTATTGTCTACACAATGTATAATGCAGCCAAAACCAAAAAAAATGCGAATTAACATTAACGGAAATCTTAATAAAGGAGTTACGCCAAAAGATGTAGCCTTATTTATAATTTCAAAATTAACAACATCTGGTGCAACTGGATATTTTGTTGAATATTCAGGTTCAGTGTTTTCTAATATGTCAATGGAAGGAAGAATGACTGTTTGTAATTTAAGTATTGAAATGGGTGCCAGAGGTGGAATGATAGCACCTGACGAAAAAACGTTTGAGTATATAAAAGGAAGAGAGTTTACCCCAAAGAACAATGACTGGACAAATGCAATGAAATATTGGTCAACACTTAAAACAGATGATGATGCAATTTTTGATAAAGAAATTAATTTTGATGGAAATGAGATCAATCCAATGATTACATTTGGAACTAATCCTGGAATGGGAATTGGTATCTCAAAAGAAATTCCTAACGCAGACAGCCAAGACGGAGGTCTTCAAACCTTCAAAAAATCTTTAAGTTATATGGATTTTAATGAAGGGGAAAGTATGATAGGGAAAAACATTGATTTTGTATTTCTTGGTAGCTGCACAAACGGAAGAATTGAGGATTTTAGAGAATTTACCAAAATTGTAAAAGGAAAGAAAAAAGCGCCAAATGTTACTGCATGGCTAGTACCTGGCTCACATAAAGTTGAAAAAGCAATTGAAGAGGAAGGATTACTGAAAATTTTAAATGAATCTGGTTTTGAACTAAGAGAACCTGGTTGCTCAGCTTGTTTAGCAATGAATGATGATAAGGTTCCTGCTGGTAAATATGCAGTTAGTACATCAAATAGAAATTTTGAAGGAAGACAAGGACCTGGTTCTAGAACTTTATTAGCCAGTCCTTTAGTAGCAGCGGCAGCAGCAATTACAGGAAAAATTACTGACCCAAGAACACTATATTAATATGGCATACGATAAATTTAATATTTTAAAAAGTAGCTGTGTTCCTTTGCCTATTGAAAACATTGATACAGACCAAATAATACCTGCTAGATTTTTAAAAGCAACTGAAAGAAAAGGTTTTGGCGATAATTTGTTTAGAGATTGGAGATTTAACACAGATAATTCCCCAAAGAAAGATTTTGTCTTAAACGATGAAAAATTTAATGGACAAATTCTTGTAGGAGGAAAAAATTTTGGATCCGGTTCCTCAAGGGAACATGCTGCATGGGCTATTTATGATTATGGATTTAGATGCGTAATTTCAAGTTTTTTTGCTGATATTTTTCGAAATAATTGTTTAAATATTGGTGTTTTACCTGTGAAAGTATCCGCTGAATTTTTAGATAAAATTTTTAAAGCTGTATACGATGATCCTAAAATTGAAGTTACAGTAAACCTTCCTGATCAAAAAGTTTTGATTCCAAAACTTAATTTATCAGAATCTTTTGATATCAACTCTTACAAAAAAGAAAATATGTTAAATGGGTATGATGATATCGATTATTTAATGAACATCAAAGACAATATTATAAAGTTTTCTAAGAATACTCCTCTTTAATTTTAAAAAATGGTTAAAAACAGGAATGTTGAAATTATGGACACTACTTTGAGAGATGGTGAACAAACCTCTGGTATGTCTTTTTCAGCTTCTGAAAAATTAACTATATCAAAGCTATTAATAGAAGAATTAAATATTGATCGAATTGAAGTGGCTTCAGCCAGAGTTTCTAAGGGTGAATTTGAAGCTGTTAAAAATATTACAAAATGGGCAAAAGAAAATAATCATTTAGAAAAAATAGAAATTCTTACTTTTTTGGACAATAATATTTCATTAGAATGGATAAAAGAATCTGGAGCAAAAGTTCAAAATCTCCTTACAAAAGGATCGCTCAATCACCTTACTCACCAGATAAAAAAATCCCCCAAAGAATATTTTAATTTAATAGGGAAATGTATAAATGATGCATCCAAGATGGGCATACAAACCAATGTGTATCTTGAAGATTGGAGTAACGGCATGAGACATTCAAAAGAATATGTTTTTGATTATTTGGACTATCTTTCAAAACATTCAATTAAAAGAGTTTTATTACCTGACACTTTAGGTGTTTTAAGTCCAAATGAAACTTATAATTTTATTTCAACTGTAGTAAGTAAATATCCTGAAATTCACTTTGATTTTCATGCTCATAACGATTATGATTTAAGTGTTTCAAATGTTATAGAAGCAGTAAAAGCAGGGTGTAAAGGTTTGCATTTGACAGTGAACGGAATGGGTGAAAGGGCAGGAAATGCACCAATGGCTAGTGTAGCTGCTGTGATAAAAGATTTTTTACCTGAAATTAAAATCAATTTAAAAGAAAAGTCTCTTTATAAGGTAAGTAAGTTGGTTTCGACCTTTACAGGTTTCAGAATTCCTGCTAATAAACCCGTTGTCGGAGATAATGTATTTACCCAAACCGCTGGAGTTCATGCAGATGGAGATAACAAAAAGAATTTATATTACAATGACCTTTTACCAGAAAGGTTTGGTAGAAAAAGAAAATATGCTCTTGGAAAAACCTCTGGAAAAGCCAATATTAAAAAAAATCTCCAAGATTTGGGATTAACTCTAAATGATGAAAACTTAAAAAAGGTTACCAATAGAATTATTGAGCTTGGAGATAAAAAAGAAAAGGTTACAGCAGAAGACTTACCTTATATCATTTCAGATGTTATTAATAGTCAAGAATTTCAAATCAAGGTTCAAATTGAATCTTATATTTTAAATCATAAAAAAGGAGAAAACCCCTCAGCAGAAGTTGAAATCAACATCGATGGAAAAAAATATGCAAAAAAAGGAACAGGTGATGGACAATTTGATGCTTTTATTAATGCTATTAGAAAAATATATTCAGAAAACGATTTAAAATTACCAAAACTGATTGATTATTCTGTTACCATTCCTCCAGGAAGTAATTCAGATGCGTTATGCGAAACCTTTATAACTTGGAAAACAGAAGAAAAGGAATTTATTACAAGAGGATTAGATTCTGATCAAACGGTATCAGCAATTAAATCAACTGAAAAAATGTTAAATATTATTTGCAACTAATTAAAATATGGAATTAAATATTGCACTACTTCCAGGTGACGGCATTGGACCTGAAGTAATTGAACAAGCAGTTAAAGTCTCAAATGCTATTGCCAAAAAATTTGATCACAAAATAAATTGGTCTCATGCTTTAACTGGGGCAGCTGCTATTGATGCTGTTGGAGATCCTTATCCAGACGAAACTCATGAAATTTGTTTGAAATCTGATGCTATATTGTTTGGAGCGATTGGTCACCCAAGATTTGATAATGATCCATCAGCAAAAGTTAGACCTGAACAAGGACTACTTAAAATGAGAAAAGAGCTTGGATTATTTGCCAATGTAAGACCAACTTTTACTTTCCCCTCACTTATTGATAAATCTCCATTAAAAAAAGAAAGAATTGATGGAACTGATTTGATTTTTTTAAGAGAACTTACTGGTGGAATATATTTTGGTGAAAGAGGAAGAAAAGATAACGGAAATACAGCATATGATACGTGTACTTATTCTAGACACGAAATAAAAAGATTAGCAATTAAGGGGTTTGAAATGGCAATGAAAAGATCTAAAAAACTATGTTGTGTAGACAAAGCTAATGTATTAGAATCGTCAAGATTATGGAGAGAAACGGTGCAATCATTAGAAAAAGATTATCCTGAAGTGGAAGTGAGCTATGAGTTTGTTGATGCCGTCGCTATGAGATTAGTCCAATGGCCAAATTCATACGATGTTTTGATTACTGAAAATTTATTTGGTGATATTTTAACAGATGAAGCCTCTGTCATTTCAGGTTCTATGGGACTCATGCCTTCTGCATCTGTTGGGGCAAAAACATCTCTCTATGAGCCAATACACGGTTCTTATCCACAAGCTGCCGGAAAAAATATAGCAAATCCACTTGCTACTATTTTATCTGCTGCAATGATGTTTGAAGATGCTTTTAACTTAAAAAATGAATCTAAATTAATTAGAAAAGTTGTGGACAAATCATTAGAAAAATCAATTGTAACTGAAGATCTAGCTAACGGAGAAAAATGTTATAAAACTAGTGAAGTTGGAGACTGGTTAGTAAAAGAAATTTTAAAGTAAAAAAAAAGCACCTATTAGGTGCTTTTTTTTTATTCAAAAAGTATAATTACTTTTTCTTTTTTTCGTCATCAACCATTTTCTTTTTCAGGTCAGCTAAAACATCTAAATCACCAAGAGTTGATTTATCAGATTCTTTTACATTGACCTTTTTTAATGACTCTTTAACATTTTTCTTTTCTTGATCATTAAATATAACCGTATGAGACATTACAACTCTTTTAAAGTCTTTATTGTATTCGATAACTTTAAAATCTGCTGTATCGCCCTTCTTCAATTTGTTACCATCCTCTTTAACTAGATGTCTATTAGGAACAAAAGCGGTAATATCATCATTAAAAATAATAGTTGCTCCCTTGTCATTTGAATCAGAAATAGTAGCATTATGAGAAGTACCTTCTGCAAAAGTTTTATCATAAACATCCCATGGATTATCCATAGTTTGTTTGTGGCCTAAACTCAATTTTCTAGCTTCAGAATCAAGCTCTAACACTATAACATCAATTGAATCTCCAGAAGCAAATAATTCTGATGGATGTTTAACTTTTACAGTCCAAGATAAATCAGAAATATAAACTAAACCATCTATTCCTTCTTCTAATTCAACGAAAATTCCAAAATTTGTAAAGTTTCTAACAATACCAGTATGTTTTGATCCAACTGGGTATTTTTTTGTAATATCAGTCCACGGATCTGAAGTTAATTGCTTAATTCCCAGTGACATTTTTCTCTCTTCTCTATCCAAAGTTAAAATAACAGCCTCTACTTCGTCGCCCACCTTAACAAAATCTTGAGCTGAACGTAAGTGAGTTGACCATGACATCTCTGAAACATGCACTAAGCCCTCTACTCCATCAACAATTTCTACAAAAGCTCCATAATCTGCAAGAACGGATACTTTACCTTTAATTTTGTCACCTTCTTTTAGATCTGAATCTAATGATTCCCATGGATGAGCACTCAGCTGTTTTACACCAAGCTGAATTCTAGATTTATCATCGTCAAAATCAAGAATTACAACATTTAATTTTTGATCTAATTCTAAAATTTCACTTGGATGATTTATTCTATTCCAAGAAAGGTCTGTAATATGGATGAGTCCATCAACACCACCTAGATCAATAAATACTCCATATGTTGTTATGTTTTTTACAGTACCCTCAAGCACTTGACCTTTTTCTAACTGACCAATTATTTCCTTCTTTTGAAGTTCTATATCAGCCTCAATAAGAGCTTTGTGAGAAACTACAACATTTTTAAACTCGTGGTTGATTTTAACAACCTTGAATTCCATGTTTTTGTTTACATATTGATCGTAATCTCTAATTGGTTTAACATCAATCTGTGAACCAGGTAAAAAAGCCTCTAATCCAAACACATCTACAATCATACCACCTTTTGTTCTACACTTTACAAATCCTGTAACAACTGTTGATTTATCATGAGCCTCATTAACTCTGTCCCAAGCTTTTATTGTTCTAGCTTTTCTGTGCGAAAGAACAAGTTGACCTGTTTTATCTTCTTGAATATCAACTAAAACTTCAACTTTATCTCCAACTTTTAAATCAGGATTGTATCTAAATTCGTTTAATGAAATAACACCTTCAGATTTTGCGTTAATATCAATAATAGCTTCTCTTTCGGTTAAACTTATTATTGTCCCTTCAATAACACTTTCATTGTAAGTATCAACAAAATTCTCTTCAACAAGTTTCTCAAATTCAGAAAGTTTATCGTCTTTAATAGTTTCAATACCTTCTTCAAACAAATTCCAATCAAAGTCCTTTAAAAAATCATCGTTTGAAACTTCATTATCCTTAACTTCGACTGCTTTAACCTCGTTTTCAACTTTTACAGTTTCTTCGACAGGGGGATTAGAATTTTCTATTTCTAAAACATCTTTTTCAACTTTTGCTTTTTTTACAGCTTTAGTTGTTTTTTTAACAGTCTTAGTTTTGGTTGTTTTTTTTGCTGCTTTAGGTTTTGCAGCCTTGGTAGTTTTTTTAACAGCTTCTTTAGTTTTACTGTCTTTTTCTTTTTCTGACATACCAATAATTTTGTATTCTAATTTTCTATAGATTAAAGGATAAAAATTAGAAGAGTTAATTACAACTAACCTTTTGATTATCTATATTATCCGCTCAAAAGGAATGCGAAAATAACTTGTATTTATAGATTAAGCAAGAAAACTGCTATTTTTTTGATATTAAAGGATTTATGTATGAAAGTAACTTCTCTTCAAGCTGATCTAAAGTAAAATTATCAGTGAGAATTACTATTGAATCAGAAGCTTTTTTTAAAGGAGAATTTTTTCTATTAATGTCTTGCTTGTCTCTTAGAGATATATTAGACAAAACATCATCAAAGGAAATTTCATAATTAGCTTCAACTAATTCTTTATATCTTCTATTTGCTCTAAGTTCTATAGAAGCGTCCAAATAAAACTTTAATTCAGCATTGGGAAAGACAACAGTTCCAATATCTCTTCCGTCCATAATAACTCCCTTGTTAGAACCTAAAAAATGTTGAACCTTTACCATTTCTTTTCTTAATTCATCAACAGTAGCTATTTCACTAACTAAATCAGAAACCTTTAATGATCTAATATATTTTTCGACTGAGTTATTGTTTAAATGAACCTCATATTTATTGTTTTCTATATTGTATTGGAAATCGATGGAGATATTTGGAAGATCTTTAATAAGTTCAGTTTTGTTAAAATGAGACTTTGAAATATAGTTTTTTTCAATTGCATAGAATGTTAATGCTCTATACATCGCACCAGAATCTATGTAAAGATATTTCAAGCGTTTAGCCAATCTTTTAGCTAATGTACTTTTTCCGGTTGATGAAGTACCATCAATTGCTATTATAATTTTGTTAGACATTTAATTTTTTATAATTCTTAACATTCTTATTGGTTATAGCTATATCCAAAACTTCATGCATTTGAGAAACATAGTGAAAAGTCAAACCTTTTAGGTATTCTTTATCAATTTCATTTATATTTTTTCTATTTTCTTCAGAAAGTATTATTTCCTTAATTTTTGCTCTTTTAGCAGCTAATATTTTTTCTTTAATACCTCCTACTGGAAGAACTTTACCTCTTAAAGTTATCTCTCCAGTCATAGCTAGTTTAGATTTTACTCTTTTTTGAGAAAGTAAAGAAACTAGAGATGTTAACATTGTTATTCCGGCACTTGGACCATCTTTAGGTGTGGCTCCCTCTGGAACATGAATATGTATATTATACTTAGTTAATAAATTCACATCAATCGATAAAAGATCTGCATTTGATTTTATATACTCTAAAGCTATTGTAGCTGATTCTTTCATTACTTTACCCAAATTTCCTGTGATGGACAAATTACCTTTACCTTTAGATAATGCTGACTCGATAAATAGAATATCTCCTCCAAATTGAGTCCAAGCTAAGCCTGTTACAACTCCAGCAACATCATTGTTTTCATACTTGTCTTTAGAAATTGAAACACCTAAAATTTCATTTATATCTTCTAAATCTATAATTGATGAATAGTCTTCTTCTAAAGCAATAGATTTTGCAACGTTTCGAATTATTTTTGCAATCATTTTTTCCAATCCACGAACTCCGGATTCTCTAGTATAACCCTCAATAACTTTAATCAAAGAATGTTTATTTAATTTAACAATATTATTTTGTAAACCATGTTCTTTAATTTGTTTAGGAATTAGATGTTTTCTTGCTATTTGGTATTTTTCCTCAATTGTATATCCAGAAACTTGAACAATTTCCATTCTATCTCTTAAGGCAGGTTGAACATTTCCAATATTGTTAGATGTCGCAATAAACATCACTTTAGATAAATCGAACCCTTGCTCAATAAAATTATCATAAAAAGAAGTGTTTTGTTCAGGGTCTAAAACCTCAAGCATCGCAGAAGATGGGTCACCTTGGCTTCCAATGGAAAGCTTATCGATTTCATCTAAAACAAAAACTGGATTTGAAGTTTTTGCTTTTTTTAAACTTTGAATTATTCTTCCTGGCATAGCACCAATGTAAGTTTTTCTATGCCCTCTAATTTCTGATTCATCTCTTAGTCCTCCCAGGGAAATTCTTACATATTCTCTTCCTAGAGCTTCTGCAATAGATTTTCCAAGTGAGGTTTTTCCAACACCGGGGGGACCATTCAAACAAAGAATTGGTGATTTCATATCATTTCTCAATTTCAATACTGCAATGTGTTCGATGATCCTTCTTTTTACATCTTTTAAACCATAATGATCCCTATCTAAAATCCTTTGAGCCCTTTTTAAATCAAAATTATCTTTTGAAAATTCATTCCAAGGTAGTTCCAAATAAATGTCCAAATAATTTCTTTGAATTGAATACTCAGCGACTTGAGGATTCATTCTTTGCAGCTTTGAAAGTTCTTTAATAAAATGCTCATTAATTTCTTTTGACCACTTTTTCTTAGTGGCTTTTATTCTCATTTCATTGATTTCCTCATCATATGACACCCCACCTAGTTCTTCTTGAATAGTCTTTAATTGTTGATGTAGAAAATATTCTCTTTGTTGTTTATCTAAATCAGACCTAACTTTGGATTGAATATCATTTTTTAGAGATAATCTTTGAAGTTCTACATTCATTTGTTTTAAGCACATCAATGCTCTTTCATTAAGGTCGCTTGTGTTTAGAATCTTATACTTTTCACTAACACTCAAATTCATATTTGAACAGACAAAATTCACTAGAAAAGAATCACTCTGTATGTTTTTTATTGCAAAAGAAGCTTCACTTGGAATATTTGGATTTTCATCGATTATTTTAAGAGCAATATCCTTTATAGATTCAATAGTAGCATTAAATTCTTTATTGTTTTTTTCAGGCTTTAGTTCCTGTATTTCTTTAATTTTTGCTTTAATGTAAGGTTCTTCTGTAACAATTTGTTCAATAGAAAATCTTTTTTTTCCTTGAATTATTACTGTCACATTACCATCAGGCATTTTTAAAACTCTTAATATTTTTGCAACAGTTCCAGTAGGATGAATATCACTTAATGAAGGTGATTGAACTTTTGAATCTATTTGAGAAACAACTCCAATTAATTTGTCATTAACATTTGAATCTTTAATCAATTTTATAGATTTATCTCTTGAAGCTGTGATTGGAATTACAACACCAGGGAACATTACTGTATTTTTTAGCGGTAAAATTGGAAGAGAGTCAGGCAATGACTCTTTTGAAATAGCTTCTTCATCGTCAGAAGTCATCAATGGAATAAGTTCAGAATCCTCATCGATATTTTGTAATGACATCATGTCAAGATTTATAATATTATTTTTAGACATAAATAAAAGTTAAGTCAAAGTGTCAGGTCAATGTTTTAAAAAGATATTTTTATATCTGTTAGAAGAATCATTTTACCTAAAACAATAACGTTTTAAATAAATGTTTCAAGTTTCATGCCACTTGAACTAATAATTATTAATCTTGATTCTTTTTAACAGTAAAGCCCCAATTAAAAAAATAACTACAAACATCAGAATTGAAGTTCTCATGCTTCCAGTTATTTGATCCAAAAAAGCAAAAAGAGTCATTCCAAAAACAATACTTACCTTTTGAGAAACATCATAAAAACTAAAATAAGAAGTTGTGTTATCTGTTTTTGGAATCATTTTAGAAAAAGTAGACCTTGAAAGGGCTTGAATTCCGCCCATTACTAGTCCAACTAGACCAGCAGCAATATAAAATTCAAAGGGATCAGTTATAAAATATGCACCGATACACAAAAGTGCCCAAAAAATGTTGAGCAAAATTAAAGTAAAAATATTCCCAAACTTACTTGATAATTTTGAGGTTAAAATAGCTCCAAATATTGCTATTAGTTGAATAAGTAAAATACTAACTATCAATCCAATAGTTTTTTCATCTTCAGGCCAATCAATTTCTTGTTCTCCAAAATAAGCTGCAATTAACAATACGGTTTGAAGAGCTGAACTATAAATAAAAAATGCAATTAGATATTTCCTTATTACTAAGATTTTTTTTAACTCATTCCAAACTTGCTTAAGTTCATTAAAACCATTAAAAAAAACATCTTTGATAATTTTTTTCTTTTCTTTTGAAGAAGGTAAATAATGGAAAGTATATTGACTGCATATTATCCACCAAAAACCAACACTAACAAATGAATATTTCATTGCAAGAATCTCTGGATTAGGACCTGAAATTCCAAAATAGCTTGGATACATCACCATTGCTAGATTTAAAATTAATAAAAGAACACTGCCAAAATAACCCAGTGCATATCCCTTTGCACTAATTGAGTCTTGTTGTTCTTTAAAAGCTATATCAGGTAAATAAGAGTTATAAAAAACAAGACTGGCCCAAAAGGATATAAGAGCTAGAAAATAAAAGGACAAACCAAGATATATATTCGATAACTCAAACCAATATAAACCCATACAGGAAAAAGATCCTAGATAACAAAAAAGTTTTAAAAATAATTTTTTATTACCCATATAATCAGCTATTCCAGAGAGTAATGGGGTAATAAAAGACAAAATAATAAAAGCAAAGGCAGTCAAAAAACTAATTAATGCAGTGTTTTTAAAATTAAAACCAAAAACTTCAATATATAAGTCGTCAATAAAAAGAGATCCATAATAAATTGGAAAAACTGCAGAAGATATAACAAGAGGATATACTGAATTAGCCCAATCATAAAAAGCCCAAGCATTTAGTAATTTTGAGTCCCCTTTTTTATATTTTTTTTTAGGCATTTTCAAGTTTTAATTGCAATATAAGTATAAGAAAACAGCTTTATATTAAATTTAATAATTATTTTTGCTCTCGATTATTTTATGAAATTATTCTATTTAATTTTTATATCAATAATAACTTTAAGTTGCTCTGATTCATCCACAATCAAAGAGACAATTAAAACAAGTTCTGAAACTAAATGTTGTGAAAATTGTAAATCAAATTTAATTCAGACTAACAACTTAAAATGCAATAACTGTGAAAAAACTTATGAAAATTTCATTGCATCAGATTCAACTAATTCAAATGGAAGACATTGTATTGACAAAAACTCATTAATTTTAAATAGCGTTCTGAAATGAAAATTTATAAATCAATCGTATTAATTTTATTTTTTTTAATTCCAATTACTAACCAATCTCAAAAAACTGAAAAAATGATTAAATCAGATAAAGAATGGAGATCATCTCTTGATGAAATGAGTTATAAGGTTTTAAGAAACTCATACACTGAAAGACCGTTTACTGGCGAATATAACCTTCATTTTGAAGAAGGGTCATACAGTTGTAAAGGATGTAATCAAAAGTTGTTTGAAAGTAACAACAAATATGAAAGTAATTGTGGGTGGCCGAGTTTTGACCAAGCAATTCCCGGAACAATTGACTATGTTAAAGATTATTCTCATAACATGTTCAGAATTGAGGTAAAATGTTCAAAATGTGATGGACATTTAGGTCATGTTTTCAACGATGGACCTAAAGAAACTACAGGAAAAAGGTATTGCATCAACTCAGCTGCTCTCTCATTTAAAGATAAATAAAATGGAAAAATTTGACTTAATAGTATTAGGTAGTGGACCCGGTGGATATGTTACTGCGATTAGAGCATCTCAACTTGGTCTTAAAACTGCAATTGTGGAAAAAGAAAGTTTAGGAGGGGTATGTTTAAATTGGGGATGTATACCAACTAAAGCACTACTAAAATCTGCTCAAGTTTTTGAATACATCAAACACTCTGATGATTATGGGATCACAATTGAAAATTTCGATAAAAATTTCGATAAAGTTGTTAATAGAAGTAGAAATGTTGCTCAAACTATGAGTAAAGGGGTTACATTTTTAATGAAAAAAAATAAGATTAAAGTATTTAGTGGATATGGTAAATTAAGTTCTAATAAAACGATTTCAATAACAAAATCTGATAACTCAATTGAAACTATTCACGGAGAAAAAATTATTATTGCTACTGGTGCTAGATCCAGAGAACTTCCTAGTCTTAAACAAGATGGTGAATCAATTATTGGCTACAGGGAAGCAATGACCTTAAAAAAGCAACCTAATAACATTGTAATTGTGGGCTCAGGTGCTATAGGAATTGAATTTGCCTATTTTTATAACTCAATGGGAACCAATGTTACCGTTGTTGAATATATGGATAGAATTGTTCCTGTTGAAGACGAAGAAATTTCAAAAGAACTTGAAAAAAGTTTAAAGAAAAAAGGAATTAACATATTAACTTCCTCAGAAGTTCAAAATGCCAAAGTTTTGAGTCAAGACAGTGTTGAAGTTCAAATTAAATCTAAAGATGGAAATGTCAAAACTATAAACACTGAAATTGTTTTAAGTGCTGTAGGTATAAAAACTAATATTGAAAATATTGGTTTAGAAGAAATTGGAATTAAAACTGACAAAGACAAAATTATAGTTGACGATTTTTACATGACAAACATAAAAGATTATTATGCTATTGGAGATGTGGTTAAAGGCCAAGCATTAGCTCATGTAGCATCTGCTGAAGGAATTTTATGTGTTGAAAAAATTACTGGGCACGATGTTAATCCACTTGATTACAATAATGTTCCTGGATGTACATATTGCAGTCCAGAAATTGCATCAGTTGGATATACTGAGAAACAAGCTGTTGAAAAAGGATATGATGTGAAAATTGGAAAATTTCCTTTTTCTGCCTCTGGAAAAGCACAAGCATCTGGGAAAAGTGAAGGGTTTGTCAAGGTGATATTTGATGCAAAATATGGCGAATGGTTGGGTTGCCATATGATTGGAGAGGGAGTGACTGATATGATAGCTGAGGCAGTAGTTGGAAGAAAACTAGAAACTACTGGACATGAAATTCTTAAGGCTGTTCATCCTCATCCAACGATGAGTGAAGCTGTAATGGAGGCAGTTGCAGCAGCTTATGACGAAGTGATCCATCTATAGATGAGAAAAACTTTCTAAAGCTAAATCGTAACTCTTTAGTCCGAATCCGAGAATTACTCCCTTAACGTGGGCACTCAAAAAAGATTTGTGCCTGTATTCTTCCCTGGAATAAGTATTTGATATATGTACCTCAATTGTTGGAGTAGATATTGATCTAATTGCGTCTCCTATTCCTACCGAAGTATGAGTGTATGCTGCAGCATTAATTATAATTCCATCATAATCAAATCCTACTTCTTGTATTTTTTCAATAAGCTCTCCTTCAATATTTGATTGGAAATAATGAAGATCAAGGTTAGTGTATTTTGATTTTAATTTTTTAAAATATTCTTCAAAACTTTCATCTCCATAAATATTTTTTTCTCTTGTACCCAACAAATTTAAATT
>CACPPV010000021.1 GCA_902635895.1 uncultured Bacteroidota bacterium | reverse complement strand
TTTTTCATTAAAAAGGGTATCACTACAATAAGCATAAGTAAGATCAGGTTTTAAAGGTTCCACTAGTTTTATATTTTCAATTATAGACCCATCGTCTAAAATGCCATCTTTTCCTAATTTTATTCCTGCAAATTGTGTTTTGTCGATCCCAAAACTCAAAGCTTTATCTACCAATAATTTATGAACAGATGTTTTTTTTCTAAATAAAAATCCATTTGTGTAAATACCATGATATAGTGGAATGGTAGTTATTGAAATATCATTTTTATCGTATATAATCTCAGAACTGGGATTATCAAGTTCAGTAAAATTTAATTTATAATTTGTCCAGGTATTACCAATTTTTAATAGTGAGATAATAATGTTTTTTATTCCCCTTGGACCATAAATATTAAGAGGCTTTTCTCTACCAAGCAAATTAAAAGTCAAAATTAAACCTGGTAATCCAAAAAAATGATCTCCGTGTAGATGAGATATTAAAATATCTTCAATGGAATTAAATTTAATTTTATTATTTCTTAATTGTATTTGAGTTCCTTCACCACAATCTATCAGAAAGGATTTTCCGTTTATTTGTAAAATTTGAGAAGTTGTAAAACGATCGAGTGTTGGATAAGCTGAGCAACTACCTAAAATCGTTAGCTTCATCATGATAACAAATCTCTTTCAATTTCTTCAAGTTCTATCACATCATAAGCCTCAGAAAGTGTTGGTACTACATTGACTTGATCACAACTTAAATCAGAACTTACAATAACCAATGACTTTTTATTTTTTTTTGAAAAATTTGACAACTTAAGTATATCTTTTAAAAAAGTTATATCCTTTAAACCAGTGAAATCTATAATGATACTGTAATCAAGACTAGCAGCAAATAGCTTTTTGAATAGTTCATTTAATTCACTATTGGTTTTAGGACTAAAGGATTTTATGGAATCCATATTTTATTTAAGCTTAGATGCTAATAAATACATTACGGCCATTCTAATAGCAACACCATTTTCTACTTGATCCAAAATAATAGCTTGCTCTGAATCAGCTACTTCACTTGTTATTTCAACTCCTCTATTTATTGGACCAGGGTGCATAACTATAATTTCTTTATCTAAGGAATCTAAAATATTTTTAGTTAAACCATATTGTTTAACGTATTCACGTATTGAAGGAAAGTAAGTTTCAGACATTCTTTCATTTTGAATTCTAAGCATATTGACTGCATCCGAATTATTTAAAGCTTTTTTGAAATCAGTTTCAACTTTAACATTTAAAGAAGAAATATCATTAGGAATTAATGATTTAGGTCCACATACAGTAACATTAGCACCTAATTTTTGGTAAGCAAAAATATTTGATAAAGCAACCCTTGAATGCATGATATCACCAACAATTAAAATATTTTTATTTTCTAGATCACCTATCTTTTCTTGTAAAGAATATGCGTCAAGTAATGCTTGTGTTGGATGCTCGTGAGTACCATCTCCTGCATTTATAATGCATGAATCAACATTTTTTGATAAAAAAACACTTGCCCCAGGACTTGGATGACGCATTACTATCATATCAACTTTCATAGATAAAATATTATTTACGGTATCTATTAAAGTTTCTCCTTTAGAAATTGATGAACCGGAGGATGAAAAATTAACTACGTCAGCAGAGAGTCTTTTTTGGGCTAATTCAAATGAAAGCTTTGTTCTGGTACTATTCTCAAAAAAAAGATTAGCAATAGTAACATCTCTCAATGAAGGAACTTTTTTTATTTTTCTGTTTATAACTTCTTTAAAATTATCGGCAGTTTTAAAAATTAATTTTAAATCATCAGTATTTAAATACTTTATACCTAATAAATTATTTACACTTAATTCACTCATTACTATTAATTAAATAAACAGAATCATTATTATCATTTTCCTTCCAATTAACGATTACTTTCTCGTTTAATCTAGAATCGACTTGAAGACCACAATAATCGGGTTGAATGGGTAATTCCCTAGAAAATCTCCTATCGATTAGTGTAAGTAATTTTACTGATTTTGGCCGTCCAAAAGATTGAATTGCATTTAATGCAGCTCTTATGCTTCTACCAGTAAATAATACATCATCAACTAAAACAACTGTTTTATTTTCTATAGAAAATTCTAACTGTGTTGAACTTGCCTTTAATACTTTTTCAGACCTTCTAAAATCGTCTCTAAAAAAAGTAATGTCTAAAAATCCTAATTTCAAACTATTGTTTGGATCGAAACTATGAATAAGTTTACTAATTTTTTTAGCTAAATAAGCACCTCTGGGTTGTATTCCAATTAGAACTGTTTCTTCAAATGAATTATGATCTTCTATTAACTGAAAAGATAATCTATTAAGTATAGTTTCTATTTCATTAGATCCTAGAATTTTTTTTGGCTTCATAACACCTAAATTCGAGCCAAAATTAGTGTTTTTTTTGTTATTAATGATTAACAGGAAATATTCGAATGAAATTTAGAATATAACTAAGCCATTTTTACCTTTTCAGCTATCTTTCTGTAAGTACCGTCTTCAAGCTTTGATCTTATCTTGGAAAATGCTGATAATGTTTCATTTACATCATCAATATTATGTGAAGATGTAGGAATTAATCTTAACAAAATCAAACCTTTAGGTATAACAGGATATACTACAATACTACAAAAAATATGATATTTTTCTCTAAGTTCTTTGACCATTACAAAAGCTTCATGTATATCACCTTTTAAAAAAACAGGCGTTACACAACTTTGAGTAGTCCCTAAATCAAAATTTTGTTCTTTTAAACCCGTTTGAAGTGCATTAACATTATCCCATAACTTAGTTCTTAGTTCGGGTTTAGTTTTCAGCATTTCAAGTCTTTTAAGCGCACCAGCGACTAGCTGCATCTGTAAAGATTTAGCAAAAACTTGAGATCTCATGTTGTACTTTAAAAAATCAATAATCATTTCATCTGCAGCGATAAACGCACCTGTACTTGCCATAGATTTGGCAAATGTTGCAAAATAAACGTCAATTTGATCTTGAACGCCCTGCTCTTCTCCAGCTCCTGCACCTGTTTTTCCAAGAGTACCAAATCCGTGCGCATCATCAACGAGTAATCTAAATTTATATTTACTTTTAAGTTCTGTTATTTCTTTAATTTTACCTTGTTCTCCTCTCATTCCAAAAACTCCTTCGGAAATAACTAAAATACCACCGCCTGTTTTTTCTGCAATTTTAGTAGCTCTTTCTAAGTTTATTTGAAGACTATTTATATCATTGTGCTGAAAAGTAAATCTTTTACCTACATGTAATCTAACACCATCTACAATACATGCATGACAATCGATATCATATACAATAACATCGTTTTTAGAAACTAAAGAATCTATAGTTGATAATATTCCTTGGTATCCAAAATTTAAAACGTATGCTTTTTCTTTAGAGACAAAATCTGCAAGTTCAGATTCTAATTTTTCATGTAAGTCGGTATGACCAGACATTAATCTGGCACCCATCGGATATGCTGAACCATATTTTTTTGCTGCCTGAGCATCAAAATCTCTAATTTCAGGATGATTAGCTAATCCTAAATAATCATTTACACTCCAAGTAATTACCTTTTTACCATTAAAACTCATTCTATTACTGATGGGACCTTCTAATTTAGGAAAGGCAAAATAACCTTCAGCAACTTCTGCATACTTACCCAATGGACCTTTATTGGATATAATTTTATCAAATAAATCGTTCATGAATTAGATATTGATTTGGTACAAAAATAATACTTATTTTATGTATTCAATAGGTTTTTCTTGTTGAGTTTTTTGAGAATCAAAAAAACCTTGATCTGACATCCATTTGTCACTGTAAATTTTACTCATGTATCTTGAGCCATGATCACAAAAAATCATAACTACAACACTTTTTTTATCAAAAGTATTTGTTTGAGAAAGTTGTTTAACTGCCTGCATAGCTGCGCCGGAGGTATAACCAACAAACATCCCTTCTTTTAACGCAATTTCTCTTGAGCTATGAGCACTTTTTTCATCATTAACTTTTTCAAAAAGATCAATAATATCAAAGTCAGTGGCTGTAGGAATTAAGTTTTTACCTAAACCTTCTATTCGATACGGGTAGATTTCGTCTTCATCAAAAATTTTAGTCTCATGATATTTTTTTAGTACGGAACCATAAGCATCAACGCCAATAATTTTAATATTTGGATTTTTTGATTTTAAAAATTGGCCTATTCCTGAGATGGTACCTCCTGTTCCACTACTGGCTACTAAATGAGTGATTTTTCCGTTAGTTTGATCCCATATTTCTGGGCCAGTGGTATTAAAATGTGCCTCAGTATTCAATTTATTGAAGTATTGATTTATGTAAAAAGAACCTTTGATTTCTTCATGTAATCTTTTTGCAACTTGATAGTAGGATCTATCATCGTCAGCAGAAACATGTGCTGGACAAACATAAACTTTAGCTCCCATCGATTTTAACATATCAATTTTATCAGAGGATGACTTTGATGATACAGCCAAAATACAATTGTATCCTTTTATCATACTTACCATTGATAGACTAAAGCCTGTATTTCCAGATGTTGTTTCAATAATAGTTGCACCAGGCTTTAATAAGCCTTTTTTTTCAGCAGATTCAATTATGTGCAATGCAATTCTATCTTTGTTTGAATGACCTGGATTAAAAGCTTCTAATTTTGCATAATAATCTCCAGGAAAATCACTAGTAATATTATTTAACTTTACTAGTGGAGTATTTCCAATTAAATCCAGAATATTATTGTAGGCTTTAATTTTTTTTGTCATAATATGCTTTTGGTAGCATTTGCGAGGCAAATTACTTAAAAAAACAATTTAGAACCAAATAAAATTTTTATTTATAAATTTTTTCCAAGTCTAACAAGAAAGCATATTCTTTGACTAAATCCTTAATTGCTTCAAATCTTCCAGAGGAACCTCCGTGTCCGGAGTCCATATTTGTATTTAAAAATAATTTATTATCATCTTTTTTAAGTTCTCTTAATTTTGCCACCCATTTTGCAGGTTCCCAATATTGCACTTGAGAGTCATGTAATCCTGTGGTAACAAGAATGTTAGGGTATTTTATATTTTTAACATTATCATATGGAGAATAAGATAGTATATAATTGTAAAATTCTTCATTATTAGGATTCCCCCACTCATCATATTCTCCAGTTGTCAATGGTATTGTTTCATCAAGCATAGTAGTAACAACATCAACAAAAGGAACTGCAGCTATTACTCCATTATATAAATTGGGTGCCATATTAATTACAGCACCTATTAGCAAACCTCCAGCAGAACCACCATAAGCATAAACATGTCCTTTTGATGAATATCCTTCTTTAATTAAAAATTTTGTACAATCTATAAAATCATTAAATGTATTTTTCTTTTTTAATAATTTTCCATTTTCATACCAAGATCTTCCCAGATATTCACTTCCTCTAACGTGTGCTATTGCAAATACAAATCCTCTATCCAACAAACTTAATCTACTAACTGAGAATGTAGGATCAATTGTATTTCCGTATGAACCATAACCATATAACAACAATGGATTACCTCCTTCATTTCTTAAATTTTTATTGTAAACCAATGAAATAGGTAATTTTTGACCATCAACAGATTTGGCCCATATCCTTTCAGTTTTATAATTGTTAGGATCAAATTTTTCATCTAAAACAACATGTTGCTTTAATATTTTTTTCTCTTTTGAGTTCAAATCAAATTCAATAACCGAGAATGGTTGATTAAGTGAATTGAAAGAATATCTCAATTTTGTTGAATTAAAATCTAAATTTCCAGTTGTATAAGCACAGAAAGTTTCACTTTCAAAATTTATATAAAAGTCTTTTTTAGTGTTCCAGTTTAATACATTTATCCTATTTAAACCATTAAATCTCTCACTTAAAACAAGAAAATCTTTAAAAATATCTATTCCTTCAATTAAAACATCTTTTCTATGATCTATCACACATTCCCAATGATCATCTGTTGTATTATTGATACTTGTTTTTAACAATTTATAATTATGTGCTTTATCTTTATTTGTTATTATATAAAAGCTGTCTTCAAAATGACTAACACTGTACTCGACTCCTCTTTTACGTTTGTTAAATAATTTAAAATTCTCATCCGGACTTTCACTATACAAATACCTATATTCAGAGGTCAATGTACTAGAACTTGCAATAAAAATAAATTTATTTGATTTTGATTTAAATACACTAGTGTAAAACGTATCATCTTTTTCAAAAAACACTAACTCATCTTTTTTGGGATTATTGGATAGTTTGTGTTTAAATATTTTCTCGTTTCTGAGCGTAGCAACATTTCTAGCAGAATAAAAAAGAGTTATGTTATCTTCAGCCCATGCAAAATTACCTGAGGTATTTTTAATTTCTTCTGTGTATATTTTTCCTGTCTCTAAATTTTTGAACTTTATGGTATATAGTCTTCTAGATACTTTATCAACACTGTAGGCTACTATTTTATTATTAGGGCTAACTTTAAAATTTGATAAATTAAAATAACTGTGTCCTTTTGCTAATTCGTTACAGTCAAAAATAATTTCCTCTTTAGCATTTAAAGTTTTTTTATACCTTACATGAATTGGATAATTTAAATTTTCTTTGAATTTAGTTACATACCAATATCCGTTTAGAAAATATGGAACCGATTCATCATCTTCTTTAATTTTATTTTTAATTTCCTCAAATAATTTTTTCTGAAAATTAACAGTATGAGATGTATTACTCTCATAGTATTCATTCTCTTGATTTAGATAATCAATTACCTCAGGATTGTCTCTGTTATTTAACCAATAATAATTATCAATTCTGGTATTTTTGAAGTTTTTTAATTCAAAAGGTTTTTTTTGAACTTTAGGCTGGTTATTATCTTTCAATAAGTTTTAATTATAAAATGTTGGAGTAAAAATAAAATATTATTTGAAATTTAAAGCTTGATTTTAAATAGATAAATTAGAAAGGATATTTAAAAAATTTTCATGCATTTCCTGAGAATAATCTTTGTGAGTTACCAATCTTAATTTATTATCACCCATTGAAATAAGTTTAACATTATGTTCTGACATTTTTTTTAAAAAATATTCATCAGAGATATCTTGATTTAATTGAAAAATTAAAATATTGGTTTCAACTTTTTCCACTTTTCTTATAAAACTAGATTTTATTAAAATGGATTCAATTTCTTTTGCTCTAAGGTGATCATTTTTTAATCTATTAATATTATTTTGTAGTGCATAGATTCCACAAGCTGCCAAAAAACCAGATTGTCTCATACCACCACCCAGTACTTTTCTAATTCTTATAGCCTTATTTATAAATTCTTTAGAACCTATAAGTAATGAACCTACGGGACAACCCAAACCTTTACTTAAACAAACAGAAATTGAATCAAAAATTTTTCCATAATCTTTTGGATCTGTATTAGTCTTGACCATAGCATTCCACAGCCTTGCACCATCAAGATGATAGTTAAGGTCATTTTGTTTACATATTTCTTTAATTTTTATAAGTTCATTAATATCCCAGCAAGATCCTCCACCCTTGTTAGTTGTATTTTCTACACAAACTAAAGATGTTTTAGGGCTGTGATAAAAATCAGGGGGATTGATTGATTCTAAGACTTGTTTAGAAGTAAACATTCCTCTATCCCCATCAATTAATTTACACGAAACTCCACTATTAAAACTAACACCTCCACCCTCGTAGTTATATACATGTGCATATTTATCACAAATTAATTGATCTCCAGGTTCTGTATGAATTTTTATAGCTGTTTGATTTGCCATTGTTCCAGAGGGAAAAAAAAGAGACGACTCCATTCCAAACATTTCAGCAATCATATTTTCTAATTTATTAACTGTTGGATCTTCCTTAAAAACATCATCACCAACTTCACAATTAATCATTAAATCCAGCATGTTAGAGCAGGGTTTAGTTACAGTATCACTAATTAAATTAATTTCCATTATTTATTTTATTTAGGCTACACGATTTTGATCCAATGGGAGATCCATCAGGTATTTTAACTGATGTTTTTTTATCATAATAAGATGGATTTTTAACAAAATCTTTTATTAAAAAAATATAGTCCTCGTGAATTTGCTTTTTGTTTTTATATGAATTGTTATTGACCTTATCAATGTATTTGACTACTAAATTTTTGTTTTGAACAAATAATTTTTTTTCAGTTGAAATTTTCAATAAATATGTCAAAATATTTAAATTGATTACATGTTGAACTTCATTTAAATATTCGTCTTTATGATCTAATCCGAAAGAAAATGATAATAAATTTTCTAAAAATTCACTGACACTCATTTTTGTTTTATCAAGTATATGCTGAGTGTGAAGTCTATTTAACCTTTCGACATTTAATAGCAAAGCTGTTGACATTTCACTTGCTGTTTCTGCAGCACTTAAAGGATCAAACGAAACTCCCGTTTTACTTTGGAAAGATTCCCTTGTTCTTGGATAACCGTACGCTCTGGGTGGAAAAAGTTCTAATATGTTTTTAGGAATTGCTAAATGTTTAGCACTAAGAGAATTCATAATAGACTTTAAAGCATCTTTTTGAACCTTTTTGTTTACATGATCTACAATCAATTGATTATCTCCCCTTGTTGAATAATTATAATTCATTCCTGCTATAAGTTTAATAGCAGCTTCGGTTTGATACCTATGCATAAAATATAAGGGAACAAAGACATCCTCCAATTTTGAGTAAGGTTCACCTTTTCTAATATTAAATTTTGAAAAATTTGATATTGCCAAATTTCGTATTGAAAAAATATTATCTAATTCTTCTACAATATCCTGACCATTGTCCCATAAATGGGCATTGATATGAGCACCAGATTGAGATCTTGCATCATAATCAGTAATAAATCTTAATCCTTTATTGTATGCAGATTCCATTATACTATCGAGTAACCTTTCTTCATTTTTATTGATAAATTCTGAATAACTATATGCAACACTAACCTTATCCCAATCACCAATTCCTACGCTGTATGCTTTTGAAAAATCAATTTTATTATTTTTAATATCTAACAAAGGATGTGGATAATCCATAACTGAGGATCTATCGTTTGAACTTGATGCAAAATTGTGAGCAAACCCCAAAGTATGACCTATTTCATGAGCACTAAGTTGTCTAATTCTTGCCAATGCTAGCTCTAACATTGGTTTGTTGTTAATACTATTTTCATAAGGTTTGTTCATTAAGGCTTGAGCAATTAAAAAATCTTGTCTAATTCTCAAACTTCCCAAACTGACATGACCTTTAATTATCTCTCCTGTTCTTGGGTCAACTACACTAGCTCCATAACTCCATCCTCTAGTTGATCTATGAACCCATTGAATCATATTATATCGACAATCCATTGGATCAGCATCTTCAGGTAAAACTTTTACTTGGAATGCATTTTTATAACCAATTTCCTCGAAAGCCTCATTCCACCACAAAGCGCCATCAATTAAAGCTGATTTTACTGGTTCTGGTGTTCCAGGGTCTAAATAATAAATTATAGGTTCAACTGGTTCACTGTAACTAGATTCAATATTTTTTTTATTTAAACGATGTCTTATTATATTTCTTTTTAAAATAGGTTCGTCAATATCTGTAGCATAATCCATATATGAAGTCATAATGGCTCCACTTCGAGTATCAAATTTTCTGGGTGAATAATTATCGTCAGGAAGTTCAATAAAAGAATGATGTTGAATAATACTAACCAATTTAGAGTCTGGACTAACACTTCTAATCAGAGATCCGTTTCCATTTCCTTTGAAGGTTAACAAAGTTTCAAATTCTACATTTTTGGGAAAAGCTTTGGTGTTTGAGAGATCAATAGAACTTTTGGATAAATCTATAGTATAGTTACCCTGATTTGAATTTTTAAGTCGGTCTATAACTCCATTAGAATCTTGTAATAAAAAAGGAGTTAAATCAATCTTAAATTTATTTGAACTACTTTCCAGTATATCAAAACCAAAAATAACAGAAAATGCAAAAGCCTCTTCTACGCTTTTTCTTTCAGCAATATTTTCTGAGTTAGCTCTATATTTTAGGTTAGGTTGAATTAGTAAAATCTTATTTCCATATCTTTTAAATCTTACAATTCTTTGTTTACCAAGTTTACCCCGATCAAGACCAATATCATTAGAACCTAGGCCTGTCTTTAACGAATTTATGTACAAGAAATCTCGATCTAACTCATCAAGTTCCAAAAAAATTTTATTTGATTTTAATTCATATCGAAAATTAAAAAATCCTTTATAATCAATGTCACGATTGAAATCATCTTGTGAGTATAGATTTCCAATAAAAGTTAAATTAATAATTAAAAAAAATAATTTTTTCATGATAAATCTATTTAACTAATATAAAATTTATTGATTGATTTTCATTTATATAAAATGTATTTTTGATTATAATTTAATTATTGTAATGATAACATTAGATCAAATTAAAAACCTCCTTAACCGAACTAAATCGTTAGGGAGTTATCTTTGACATAGATTCAAAAAAAATAGAAATTTCTAACAAAGAAGAAATAACCTTTGATCCAAATTTTTGGAACGATTCTAAAAGTGCCCAAAAAGTAATGAAAGAAATTCAAAGTCTTAAACAATGGGTTGAAGATTTTGAAAAAGCAAAACAATTAAGTGAAGATTTAGAGGTTATTTACGACTACTTCAAGGAAGGAGAAGTTACTGAAGATGAACTAAAAAACCAATTTGAACAATGTAAAGAGCATATTGAAGATATAGAATTTAAAAATATGCTTTCAAATGAGGGTGATGAAATGAGTGCAGTCATTCAAATTACTGCTGGTGCTGGTGGAACAGAAAGTTGCGATTGGGCTCAAATGCTTACAAGGATGTATACCATGTGGGCTGAAAAAAATAAATTTAAAATCAAACAACTAGATATTCAGCATGGAGATGTGGCTGGAATAAAATCTGTTACCATTGAGATTGAAGGAGAGTATGGATTTGGCTGGCTTAAAGGTGAAAATGGAGTTCATAGACTAGTAAGAATTTCTCCATTTGATAGTAATGCTAAAAGACATACCTCATTTGCTTCAGTTTATGTTTATCCACTTGTTGATGATAGTATAGAAATCAACATTAACCCATCTGATATTTCATGGGAAACTATGCGTTCAAGCGGAGCTGGTGGACAAAGTGTAAACAAAATAGAAACCGCAGTCAGGTTAAGACACGCCCCCTCTGGAATTGTAATAGAAAACTCAGAAACAAGATCTCAACTTGAAAACAAGGCTAAAGCAATGCAATTATTAAAATCTCAATTGTATGAAATTGAATTAAAAGAAAGGATGAAAGAAAGAGAAGAAATTGAATCTAATAAAATGAAAATTGAATGGGGGTCTCAAATTAGAAATTATGTTCTACACCCATACAAATTGATTAAAGATGTTAGAACTAACCATGAAACAAACAATGTTGAAAATGTTTTAAACGGAGATATTAATCCTTTTTTAAAATCCTACTTAATGTCAAATTAAAATGAAAAATACTTTTTTAGTCCATAATCCAAGATGTAGAAAATCAAGAGAAGCCTTAAATTATTTAAAAGAATTAAATGTTGATTTTGAAATTGTTTTGTATATGAAAGAAGGTTTAGAACCAAATTTTTTGGAAAGTATAATCAATAGAATTGGGATAAATCCTAAAGATATGATTAGAACTCAAGAAAAAATTTGGAAAGAAAATTATAAGTCTAAACAATACAATAATGATGAGATTTTAAAAATTCTTAACAAGCATCCTAATTTAATTAAAAGACCATTATTCGTTAATAATGATAAAGGAGTTATAGCAATTCCATACACTGAAATTGATAAAATTATTTAATCATTAAACCTTTAAACATTTTAATTGTCATAACTAAGAATTTAATGGCAAGATCTTTGCCTTACACGAGCTATGAGATTATTATTTTTATGTATTATAGTTTTGTTTTGCAACCTTATTTCTTCACAAAACAATAATTTAACGATTAGCGGAATTATCAACGATTCTGAAAGTAAAACCGCTTTAGAGTATGCCACAATAAGTATTTTGGATTCTAAAAGTAAAAATTTAATAAACGGTGTTGTTTCTGATAGTAATGGTTTTTTTAATATCGCTGTATCGCGAGGAACTTACGATATAAAAGTTGAATACATTTCCTTTGAAACCGAGATTTTAGAGAATATTAGAGTTGAAAAATCAATCGATTTAGGAACAGTAAACTTATCAATCAATGAAAATATTTTAGATGAAATTGAAGTTATTGGAGAAAAAACTGAAATAGAAATAAAATTAGACAAAACCGTTTACAATATAGGGAAAGACTTAACTCTAAAGGGAAGTAGTGTTAGTGATGTTTTGGACAATTTACCTTCATTAGAGGTTGACATTGATGGTAATGTTTCACTAAGAGGAAATCAAAGTGTTAGGATTCTAATAAATGGTAAACCATCTGGACTAGTAGGAATTAGCAGTAATGATGCTCTTAAACAATTTCCATCTGAAAGTGTTGAAAAGGTTGAAGTAATTACTTCACCCTCAGCCAGATATAATGCCGAAGGTACCGCGGGTATTATAAACATTATACTTAGAAAAAATAAATTAGCGGGTTTAAATGGATCAGCTAGTTTAAACTTGGGGGACCCAAAAAGAATTGGATTATCATCAAATCTAAACTATAGAACAAAAAAAATTAATCTTTTTTCAAATATTGGAGATAATACAACTAACTACATTAATGGTTTCAAAAATCAAACTGAATATTATACTGATAGTGGTAGAAGTAATTTTTTGAATGAAGGCGGAGATAGAAATTCAGAGAGAAAATCAAATTACTACAACGGAGGGATTGAATACTTTTTTGATGATAAAACTAGTATAGTAGCTTCTTACGTAAGCAGCACAAGTAATCAGTCGACTAATACATTAAACTCTATTAATCAAAGTTTTAATGGAACAAACAACTTATCTGAAAGAATTGAAGATGAAAATGAAGTTGACGATTCCAATGAATTTTCCATTAATTTTTCAAAAGAGTTTGATAAAAAAGGTCATATTTTAACTTTAGATTATCAAAAAGAAAAATCTAATGAAATCGAATCTTCATTTATTTCAAATACACAAATTATACCTGATTTTGTACAATACAATTCAGAAAAAATAAAAACAGATGAAAATCAAAATAGTGAATTATTTAAAGTTGACTATGTTCTTCCAATAAATTCAGATGGACAATTTGAAGCTGGATTCAGAAGAAGTAATCAACATCAAAATATTGATTATTTGGTTGAGAAAGAAAATAATTCCGGAGAATATGTTTCAGACAATAATTTAAGCAATACGCTTCTTTACAACGAAAAAGTAAATGCCTACTACACCCAAATTGGAAATAAAAAAAATAGTTTTTCCTATTTAATTGGATTAAGATTTGAAGAGTCAATAACTAATGTCACTCAATTAGTTAACGGAGATAATACAAAAAAGAAGTACAATGATTTTTTTCCAACTTTAAATCTGGCATTTGAGATTAAAGAAAATGAAACTCTAACATTTGGATATAATAGAAGAATTAGAAGAGCTAGATCATATTTTATTAATCCTTTTCCATCAAGATCAAGTTTGACTAACATATTTCAAGGTAATCCAAATATAAACCCAACGTATTCAAATGGAATTGATCTGGGTTATCTTAAAAGATTTGAAAAAACAACTATCAATGGATCTGTTTATTTTAGAAAGTCCACTGGAGAATTTACATTCATAACTGAAAATACTGGAGAATTTGTTTCTGTCAACGGAAGCTTAGTTCCTGTGATTAGAAGAACTCCAATAAACTTAGCTAGTAATTCGCAATTAGGTATTGAATTTAGTGTGAATTACTCTCAATCAAAACTTTGGAGAATTAGAGGTAATTTTAATTTTTTTGAATCTGATTTGAAAGGTGACTACAATGGAGTTGTGTACGACTCCAAAAATTTATCTTGGTCTGGTGGATTAAATAATTACTTAAAACTATTTTCATCAATAGACTGGCAAACTAGCTTGAGTTATAGAGCTCCTCAAAAAACAGCTGTTTCAAAAAGAAAAGCCAGAATTAGTTCAAATACTGCCTTTAGCAAAGATTTAATGAAAGATAAACTAACCTTAACCTTCAAGATCAACGATATTTTTGAAACTCAGAAATGGAGAATTGAATCTTTTAATGAAAACTACAGAAGTTACAGTGAAAGTAGTTGGAGAGGTGGTAGAAATTTTGAATTAAATTTAATTTATAGATTTAATCAGAAAAAAGGTGATAGACAAAGACCATCGAATTATCAAGATTATGGAGAGGGTGGCTTTGGAGCCTAACTTACTTTTTAGTTTTATTTCTTAATTCCTTTAATCTTTCAATTATTGCTCCACTAACCCAATAAGGAACAATAAAAGTTAAAAGCAAAATAAGTAGCCAAAAACCCATTGTAAGAACAGTTAGAAATAAAATAAAACCCAAATATTGATCAAATTCGAACATAAAAATAAATTTACTTTACAAATATAAATCAAACTATGGATCTTGAAAAATAATTGTTAACAAATGATTATAAATAATAATGTTAAGCATTATTACTAAATTTGTATAATATTTTTAGAAATGGACTTTAGAACTGAAAAAGATACTATTGGAGAAGTAAAAGTAAAAAAAGATGCTTTGTGGGGGCCACAAACTCAAAGATCAATTAACAATTTTAAAATTGGAAAAGCTGGTTCAATGCCGATTGAAATCATTCACGCTTTTGCAATTTTAAAGAAGGCAGCTGCTAAAGCAAATTTTGATTTAGGAGTATTAAGTAAAGGAAAAATGGAACTCATAAGCCTAGTCTGTGACGAGATAATTGACAATAAACATAACAATCAATTTCCTTTAGTTATTTGGCAAACTGGATCAGGGACTCAGACCAACATGAACATTAATGAAGTTATTTCTAATAGAGCTCATCTAATTGAAGGAAACAAACTGGGTGAAGGAACTAAATTTTTATCACCAAATGATGACGTAAACATGTCTCAATCTTCAAACGATACATTTCCAACAGCAATGCATATTGCTACATATAAAAAACTTATTGAAAGCACCATACCTAATCTTGAAGATTTTAAATCAACTTTATTTGAAAAATCTAATGAGTTTAAAGATGTTATAAAAATTGGAAGAACTCATTTAATGGATGCAACTCCTATCACCTTAGGACAAGAATTCTCTGGATATCATTCCCAAATAGAACATGGCTTATTATCATTAAAAAACTCATTAATTCATTTATCCGAACTTGCATTAGGTGCAACTGCAGTTGGAACTGGACTAAATTCTCCAAAAGGATACGACAAATTAGTTTCAAAATACATCTCAAATATTACTGGAATTAATTTTATAACTGCAAAAAATAAATTTGAATCTATAGCCAGTCACGATGCGATGGTTGAAACACACGGAGCTCTTAAATTAATTGCAAATTCATTAAATAAAATTGCAAATGATATAAGGATGATGGCCAGTGGACCAAGATCAGGAATTGGTGAGATTATTATTCCAGCAAATGAGCCTGGAAGTTCGATAATGCCTGGAAAAGTCAATCCAACACAGTGTGAGGCTTTATCTATGGTTTGTGCACAAGTAATTGGAAATGATGTAACCGTTACTGTCAGCGGTATGCAAGGCCATTACGAGCTAAATGTGTTTAAACCAGTAATAGTTGCTAATGTTTTGGAATCTCTGACTCTTATTTCTGACGGAGTCAAAAGTTTTACAGAAAATTGTTTAATAGGTATTAAACCCAACACAAAAAAAATTAAAGAATTACTTGATAATTCTTTAATGCTAGTAACTGCATTAAATGGTAAAATTGGATACTATAAATCTGCAGAGATTGCAAATATTGCCCACAAAAATGGAATTACATTAAAAGAAGCTGCACTAAAAACAGGATATTTAACTGAAAAAGAATTTGAATCTTGGGTAAAACCTGAGGATATGATAGGTAATGCTTAATAAATAAAATGCTGATAATTTAATAAAAGAGAGATTATCAAAATGCTATATAATCTAGCCTTAAACTCTTCCTTTCAGAGCAGTAAATGCCCATC
>CACPPV010000020.1 GCA_902635895.1 uncultured Bacteroidota bacterium | reverse complement strand
AAAATTGTAAAGTATCTAGACAAACTATTAATAACCTTATTGAATCAAAAATTTTAATTAAAAACGAAGAAATAATCAATAGAACTCAATTTTCAGTTGAAAAATTAGTTCAGCCAAAAGATTTAAGTTTTGATCAAGATAATGCATTAGATCAAATTGTTTCTGGTTTCAAGGACAAAGATGTTACTTTATTTCATGGCGTAACATCATCTGGGAAAACTGAAATTTATGTAAAACTAATCCTAAATTATTTAAAAGAAAATAAACAGGTTCTTTATTTAGTTCCAGAAATTGCATTAACCACCCAACTTGTAACTAGATTAAAAAAATATTTTGGTGACAAATTACTTGTATATCATTCTAAGTATAGTTTAGATCAAAGAACTGAAATTTGGAGAATTGTTTTAAATAGTCCTGGAAAAATTATTTTAGGAGCAAGGTCTTCGATTTTTTTACCATTCAATGATCTTAAATTAATCATAATTGATGAGGAACATGAGAATGCTTATAAACAATTTAATCCTTCTCCAAGATATCATGCTCGTGATAGTGCAATTTATTTGGCTATGTTGCATAATGCTAAAGTTTTATTAGGATCCGCTACTCCAAGCATTGAGTCTTATTTTAATGCAATTTCAAATAAATATAATCTTGTAAATCTTGATAAAAGATACAATGACGTAGGTCTTCCTAGTATAATACTAAAAGATTTAAAAGAATCCACTTCATTAAAAAGAATGATAGGTAGTTTTTTCAAAATATTTGATTAATGAAATAAGATCTGTTCTTGAAAATGGGAAACAAGTTATTATTTTTCAAAACAGAAGGGGATATTCACCATATCAAGAGTGTGAGACATGTGGTTATGTCTTTACTTGTAAAAATTGCGATGTTTCTTTAACATACCATCTTATAACAAATGAACTTAAATGTCATTATTGTGGATATTGTATTAATAATGAAAATAAGTGCACAAAATGCAATTCAAATTCTCTAATAAAAAAAGGTTTAGGAACTCAACAAGTTGTTGAGGAGTTAAGAAATTTGTTTCCAAAATTTAAAACAGAAAGAATGGATCAAGATTCAACTAAAAATAAAAACTCTTTCTTTAAGTTAATAAATGAATTTGAAGATCAAAAATTTCAAATTTTAGTTGGAACTCAAATGCTTGGTAAAGGATTAGATTTTAAAAATGTGGCCTTGGTTGGTGTTGTGAATGCTGATAACTTAATTTATTTTCCTGATTTCAGATCACAAGAAAAATGTTTTCAATTAATTCAACAGGTCGCAGGTAGGGCTGGTAGATCTAAAACTAGGGGTAAAGTTATAGTACAAACATACAATCCTAACCACAATGTTATGATTAAGATAAAAAATAATGATTTTAAAGGACTTTTTAACGATCAGTTAAATGAGAGGCATACTTTTAATTATCCTCCTTACACAAGGATTATTAAAATAACTCTTTAAAAACAAGAATTTAAATAATCTAAAGTCCAGTGCTATGTGGATTTCAAAAAGTTTAAAAAGTTATTTTAAAAACAATGTTTATGGGCCTGAATTTCCTCTTATTCCCAGACTTCAAAATTATTATATAAATAATTTTCAAATTAAAATTCCAGTTGATGTTAATCTTAAAGAGAGCAAATTGGTAATTGAAAAAATATCAAATAGTTTTGATTCAATTCCACAATTTAGAAGTACTAAGTTTTCAATTGATGTAGATCCTTATAATTAATTGAATTAAGAATTTTGTTAGTGTGCATTAAAAATGTATTTTTGCGACCAATTTTTTAATAAAATATATGAATCATTATGAAGCTGTTTTCATTTTAAATCCCGTTTTATCTGAAGATCAGGTAAAGGAGACAGTAAAAAAATTTGAAGACTATTTAATTGCACAAGGATCAGAAATTATTTCAGTAGAACACTGGGGGCTAAAAAAGTTAGCATATCCGATCCAAAATAAGCAGAGCGGATTTTATAATCTAATCGATTTTAAGGCTGCTAACACTACAGTTAATCTATTTGAAACTGAGTTGAAAAGAGACGAGAGAGTTATGCGATATTTGAATGTTAAGTTAGACAAATATGCTGAAGCTTGGTCTGTCAAGAGAAGAGAACGAAATACTAAAAAAGTATAATTATGTCAACATTAGAAAAAGCAGGAAAGGCAAATCAGGGAGAAATAAGATACTTAACTCCACTTGATATAGCCACAAAAAACAACAAGAAATATTGTATGTTCAAAAGATCTGGTATCAAATATGTTGATTATAAAGACCCAGATTTTCTTTTAAGATTTATTAACGAACAGGGAAAAATTTTACCTAGAAGATTAACAGGAACTTCTTTAAAATATCAAAGAAAAGTTTCTGTTGCTGTAAAGCGAGCTAGACACTTAGCATTATTACCTTATCAAGCAGACATGTTAAAATAGTTATTATGGAATTAATTTTAAAAAGTGATGTACCCAACTTGGGCTTTAAAGATGATATCGTTTCTGTTAAAAACGGTTATGGAAGAAATTATTTAATTCCACAAGGATTTGCTGTTCTAGCAACCCCATCTGCCAAAAAGGTTTTAGCTGAAAACATTAAGCAAAGAGAATTTAAAGAAAAGAAAGAGGTAGAAGAAGCTAACAAAATCGCAAAAAAACTTTCTAAACTGGAAATTAAGATTAGTGCAAAGTCAGGAACAGGTGGTAAATTATTTGGTTCTATTTCAAATTCCGATCTGAGTGCTGAATTATCTAATTCCGGATTTGACTTTGATAAAAAGATCATTAAAATTCAGGGTGGAACTGTAAAAAGATTAGGAACTTATAATGCCTCATTAAGGTTGCACAGAAATGTAAACCAAGATCTTAGTTTCGAAGTTATAAAAGCAGAAGACTAGTTTTATTTATTTATATAATTCTTTTTATCTGATTTTCTTAAAAAAATTAGATATTTGTTATATATATAATTCTTATGTCAAAGTCACCTTCAAATCCAAAAGGAACTAGAGATTTCCTTCCTCTTGAACTTTCTAAGCGTAATTATATAATAAATATTTTAAGAAAAAATTTTAAAAACTTTGGTTTTTCTGAAATAGAAACTCCAGCTCTAGAGAAAAGTTCTACTCTTCTTGGTAAATATGGAAATGAGGGCGATAGACTAGTATTTAAAATTTTAAATTCAGGTGATAAAGTAAAAAAAGCTGATATTTCTTCTTTAGAATCAGGTAATTTAAATTCCTTTGTAAAGTCCATCTCCGAAAAAGGTTTAAAATACGATTTGACAGTTCCTTTAGCTAGGTTTGTGTCTCAACATCAAAATGAAATTATATTTCCATTTAAGCGATTTCAAATTCAAAATGTTTGGAGAGCAGATCGTCCTCAACATGGACGATACCAAGAGTTTACACAATGTGATGCAGATGTCATAGGAAGTAATTCTATAATACAAGAAATTGAGTTGATTAAGTTATACGATTCAGTTTTTCATCAGTTAGGTTTTACAGATTTAGTTTTAAAAATTAATCATAGAGGAATTTTGAGAGAATTAGCTTATCATTTTGGTGCAGGTAAAAGTATAATAGAATTTATAACTGCTTTAGATAAAATTGATAAAATTGGTGTGGATAAAGTATTGAATGAAATAAAATTAATTGCCTCAGATTTTTCTGAAAAAGAATTAAGAAATCTTTTATCTAAAAAAGAATTTGATTTAAAATACTTAAAAAAAATATTTTCGAAAAATTCTGATTCATTTTTAGCAATTGATGAACTTGACCAAATATTAAGTTATTTCTCTACTAATAATTTAGTTAATGAAATTAAATTTGATTTGACTTTAGCCAGAGGTTTAAATTATTATACTGGGACTATTATTGAGGTTTCATCTAAAACTAATCAAAGAATTGGATCAATTGGAGGAGGCGGTAGATATGATGATTTAACATCTACGTTCAATTTAAAAAATATGAGTGGTGTTGGTATATCTTTTGGACTAGATAGAATCTATTTATTGATGGAAGAAAGTAATTTATTTCCAGATTATTTAGATAAAAGTTTTGAATTTATGGTAGCAAACTTTGGCATTAACAATCTTAAATTTATAGCTCCTTATGTTGACGAAATTAGAAATAAAAACAGAGAAGTTTTTGTATATCCAGACAATGTTAAATTAACTAAACAATTTAGTTTCGCACATAAACATAATGCATCTACAGTAATAATTTTTGGAGATAATGAAAAAAAGAAGGGTATTGTGATATTAAAAAATATGCAAACTGGAGATCAATTAAAATGTAACATAAATGAGTTTGTAGAAATTCTAATTAATAGCAATTAGTATTTTCATATTAGGTATATTTAAGAGTAAAATGAAGTAAAACTCTAATTAAATTAAATTTATTCCATTTTATAATTTTAAAAAAACAAAAAAAACGGACTAGTAAAATCTAATCCGTTTTGTGTTAGTAGCGAGAGGGAGACTTGAACTCCCGACCTCCGGGTTATGAATCCGACGCTCTGACCGACTGAGCTATCTCGCCATCATAAAATGCGCGTAAATATATAAACAAATTATATAGGCTCAAACTAAGAATAAAAAATATTTAAAATTCTTTTTGTAGAATTAATTTAATCTATATATTGGTATTCTATGGAATCAAAAGTAAAGTTCGAAATAGAATTTCCAATACATGCTTCACCAAACATGTTATATCAATATATTTCTTCAGCATCTGGTTTATGTGAATGGTTTGCAGATGATGTAAATTCAAGGGGTAAAACCTTTTCATTTATTTGGGATGGTTTTGAAGAATTAGCAGATTTGATTTCATCAAAATCTGACTCATTTGTTAAGTTTAGATGGATGGATGGTTCAGATGATCAGGATAAATGTTTTTTTGAGATTAGAATCGTTGTAGATGAAATAACAAAAGATGTTTCATTAATGGTGTCCGACTTTGCATATGAAGACGAAATTGAGGAATCTAAAATGCTATGGGAAAGTCAAATCGCAGACTTAAAAAAACTAGTTGGATCCTCATAAAAATTCATGATTAATTATAACGGTAAGATTATTGAAGGTGCTGAACCTAATCTATTAAATAGAGGTTTTTTATATGGAGACTGTGTATTTGAGACTATCAAAGTTATTGATAATAAAATTATTTTTTGGGAAGATCATTATTTGAGGTTAATGTCATCCCTAAGAATAATTAGAGTAGAAATTCCAATAAACTATAACTCTGAATTTTTCGAATCTCAGATTGAAAATACTTTTAATAAATTAAGTTCTAACTTTTCTGGAAGAATTAGATTATCAGTTTATCGATCGGGTGGTGGTTTGTATAGCCCTAATTCAATGCTTCCAAATTTTCTTATTCATGTTAAGTCAGATTCAAATAATTTATTCAAAATAAGTGAGACAAATTATAAGGTTGATCTTTTTAAGGATTACTATATGAATAATGACCTACTTTCTAATTTGAAGACAAACAATAAAGTAATTAATGTTTTAGCTGGAATTTTTGCTAAAGAAAATGAATTAGATAACTGTATTTTACTTAATCATAAGAAAAATGTTGTAGAGTTTTATAATGGTAATTTATTTTTTGTAAAAAATAATAATATTAAAACACCTCCCTTATCTTCTGGATGTTTGAAGGGTATATTGAGGAAAAAAATATTAAGTTTTTCAAAATTATTTCCAGATATTTCGATAACTGAGGAAGACTTATCACCATTTGAATTATTATCAGCGGACGAAATTTGGATGACAAATACTATTTCAGGAATTGTGCCTGTAACTAATTATAGAAAAAAAATGTTTTCAAACGTGTTGGCTAGAAGGTTTTTGGAAACAATTAATAATCATTTATAAAATCAATTGTGTTGAGGATTGTCGGGTGAATTGGACCATATTAAATATTTACCTCCTAGCTCGATTAATTTGTCTTTCCATAAATAAACACAATCGTTAAAAGTTTTTTCGTCGAGTTTTTCATCCTCACTAATGATCCACGATTTAGTTTCTAACTCATTTAAAAGTTGATCTTTATTCCAACCAGAATATCCTAGAAAAAACTTGATATTATTTTTTTTAATTTTCTTTTTATTAATAAGTTCAACTACGTGCTCAAAATTACCGCCCCAGTATAAATTTTCTTTAATTTCAATTGAATTTTTTATCAGATCTGGGACATTGTGAATAAAATAAAGATTTTCTTTTTCAACAGGGCCTCCATCGAATATTTCAAAATTCTCTTTTATTTCGGGTATTAAATCTAATGTTGAATAAATTGATTTTTTATTAATAATAAATCCTACATAACCAACATTGTTTTCTTCAACTAAAATCACGACAGATCTACTAAAGTTTAGATCGTTATTTAAGGTTGGGTCAGCGTATAAAATATTTCCTTTTTTCAATGTAATTGATGATTTTTTAAAATTTTATACCCGTTTGAAAATTCAATATTATTCATAACTCTTTTACCCTGAATTTGTAGCTCAAGAATTTCAATCAAATAATCATTAGTAGTTACATAAATAAAGTTTTTATCAAAAATAATCTTACCAGGAATAGTTGTTTCAGATGGTTTTTTTGAAGTTAATTTAGATTTATAAATTTTTAGAATTTTGTCATTTTTCTTGATTTTAGACCAGGCAACAGGATACGGAGACAATCCTCTAATTTTATTGTGAATTGTTTCTGAGTTTGCGTTCCAATTTATTCTTGTATTTGATTTAGTTAGTTTAGGTGCAAGTAAGTAGTCTTTTGAAAAATCCTGATTTTTAGTTTTAAAATCTTTAGTTTGAATTAAATCCAAGGTTGAAATTAATAGTTTAGAACCTATTATTTTTAATTTATTATATAAAATACCTGTGTTATCGTTTCTTTCAATTTTTATTTTGGATCGTTCTATAATTTTTCCACAATCTATTTTTTCATTTATAAAAAATGTAGTTACACCCGTTTCTTCAAGACCATTTATAATTGACCAATGAATTGGAGCGGCTCCTCTTAAATTTGGTAGAATTGATGCATGTAGATTTATTGTTCCAAGTCTTGGAATTTTCCATAAAATTTTTGGAAGCATTCTAAAGGCAACTACTATAATAACATCAGGCCTGAGAGATTCTATTTCACTAATGAAACTTTCATCTTTTAAATTACTTGGCTGATAAATTTTTAATTTATTTTTTATTGAAAAATTTTTAATCTCAGATGCTTTAATTTTTTTTCCTCTTCCTGCTTTTTTGTCTTCAGAGGTGACAACTGCCAATAGGTTATGTTTTGAGTTAATAAGAACCTCTAAGCTCTTAACTGCAAAATCAGGTGTACCCATGAAAACTATATTTAAACTTTTAGATTTCATTGTTTTAGTTATCAATTATTTTATGAATTTCATTAATTCTATTTTTGACAGATGTTTTTTCTAGTACTATAATATCAACTTTTAATTTTTTATAAATATTTGATATTTCATTATAAATTTTAACTGAATCCTCAAAGCTTTCATATCTGGCACTATCATTCTTATAAATTTCTTTCCATGGGGGTAGTATAAAAATATGGTCATACACTACTTTTTTTGATTTATTAAATAAAATTTGATCAAATTCCATATCTAAAAAATTTAAGTAGGCAACGATTTCATGAACCCCTCTGTCAAAAAATACATGTGATTTTTTTGTTGATGTTTTAAATTGTTTCAATCTTAAAGCCATAAGTTTATTACTAAACTTAATCGGATCTTTAAGAAATAGTTGGTCAATTCCTTTTTTTTGACCTTCTTCTGTGAGTTTTCTCACTATTTCATGCTCACATTTATATCCCATTTTTTCTAGACCTTTAATTAGTTCAGTTTTTCCTGTTCCAGGCCCTCCAGTAATTAGAATTTTTTTGTACATAAATTTCATTTGCAAAATAATCAAATAATAGTACTTTATGATATATTTGTCATGTGAATAATAGTGAAGATTTCTACATAAGACTTGAAGAACAGTTGCAAAACTCTTCAGAATGGCCAACCAAGTATCAATTTAAGTTTATATTAAAATCGAACGATAGTGATATTTCCGAGTTGGAATCTGTTTTTGATGATGTTAAAGATGTAAAAATTTCATTTAGAAAATCTTCAAATAATAAATTTACTAGTGTTTCTTTAATCGCAATTATGAAATCTCCATCCTTTGTTATTGAAAAATATAAATTAGCTTCTAAAATAAAAGGTATAATTTCATTATAATTTAATTTAGTAAATTTGTTAAACTTCTAAATTAAATTACCCAAACATTGATAGAAAATTTACAATACAATACTGAACGTACTAAACTTATTATTCCTGAGTATGGCAGACATTTACATAAAATGATTGATCAAGCAATGGAATGTACAGATAGAGTAAAGAGAAATAATTTAGCAAAAGCTATAATTGGAGTTATGGGAAACATGAATCCGCATTTAAGAGATGTACCTGAATTCCAACACAAATTATGGGATCAGTTATTTATCATGTCAAATTTTGAATTAGATATAGATTCTCCATATCCTTTACCATCCAAAGAAGTTTATGAAGAACGTCCAGATAAATTAGAATATCCTCAAAATTTCCCAAAGTATAGATTCTATGGAAATAATATAAAAAGAATGATTGATGTTGCTATTGGCTGGGAGGAAGGAGAAATGAAGAAACAACTTGTTTATGTGATTGCTAATCACATGAAAAAATGTTTCCTAAACTGGAATAAAGACACAGTTGAAGATGATGTTATTTTTGCGCATTTAAACGAACTTTCTAATGGTAAAATAGTATACGATTCAAAAGATAAACCACTAACTGAGTCCCAAAACTTGATTAAATTATCAAACAAAAAGTTTGGAAAATCTCAAACCAATAAGAACAATAAAAAGCATTACAGAAGCTTTAAAAAAAGAAATAATAATTAAAATTATTTTTTCATGGGTACTTTTTCTATTACAGGTGGAATTAAACTAAAAGGAGAAGTTATTCCTCAAGGTGCTAAAAATGAAGCATTACAAGTTATTTGTGCTACTCTTCTAACGCCAGAGAAAGTCATCATTGAAAATATTCCTGAAATCATAGATGTTCTCAAACTTATCGATTTGTTATCGTCTATTGGAGTTGAGGTTGAAAAATTAAATAAAAATAAATTTTCTTTTAAAGCTGAGAATGTAAATATTGAATACTTACAATCAAAAGAATTTAAAAAGAAGGGAAGTAGCTTAAGAGGATCAATAATGATAGTAGGTCCCTTGTTGGCAAGATTCGGCAAAGGCTATATTCCTAAGCCAGGAGGAGATAAAATAGGAAGAAGAAGATTAGACACTCATTTTTTAGGTTTAATTGAATTAGGAGCATCTTTTCGATATAATAAAGAAGAGTATTTTTACGGAGTTGAAGCTGAAAAGTTAAATGGTAATTTCATATTACTAGATCAAGCTTCAGTAACAGGGACAGCAAATGTTTTAATGGCCTCAGTTTTAGCTGAAGGAGAAACACAAATATATAATGCTGCATGTGAGCCATATATTCAACAGTTGTGTAAAATGCTTATATCTATGGGTGCTGATATAAAAGGAGTAGGTTCTAATTTACTAACTATTAATGGAGTATCTTCTTTAATAGGCACAACTCATAAGGTTTTACCTGACATGATTGAGATTGGAAGTTGGATTGGTTTAGCAGCAATGACAAAAAGTGAAATTACAATCAAAAATGTAAGCTGGGATAATCTGGGTCAAATTCCAAATGTTTTTAGAAAGTTGGGAATAATGGTCAAAAAAATAAACGACGACATATACATTCCAGAACATAAAAATGGATATGAAATTCAAAATTACATTGATGGTTCAGTTTTAACAGTTTCAGATGCACCATGGCCTGGGTTTACACCAGATCTATTAAGTATAGTTTTAGTAGTTGCAACTCAAGCTAAAGGAAGTGTGTTAATTCATCAAAAGATGTTTGAAAGCCGATTATTTTTTGTAGATAAATTAATTGACATGGGAGCAAAAATTATTCTTTGTGACCCTCATAGAGCTAATGTCATTGGACATGATTTTAAATCTCAGCTTAAGTCCACTACTATGGTTTCTCCTGATATAAGAGCAGGTATTTCTTTACTTATAGCTGCTCTTTCAGCTAAAGGAGAAAGTATCATTCATAATATTGAACAAATTGATCGTGGTTATGAAAATATTGATGAGAGGTTGAGGCTTTTAGGAGCAAAAATTGAAAGAATCTAGTTTCTCTTAGAGATTTTATTTCCTGTTGAACGTTGTCTAGAGCATTTAAATCTATTTACTGAGTTTTCACGCAATTTTGTATGTTTTGTTTTTCTACCTTGAACTCTCTTTCTCCACATTGTGAAGCTTTTCGACTTCATTTCTCTTCTCATTATGGTTATAACATCATCTTCAGTTAAGTCAAATTGAAATTTTATTGCTTCAAACGGAGTCCTATCCTCCCAAGCCATTTCTATTACTCTATCTATTTGTTCCTGACTTAAACTTTTCATTTTAAAGACTATTTAAAAAATTATCAGCATCTATCAAAAGTTTTTCTTTTTTCATTGAATCCATTTTATCGAAACTGCTTATAAGCATTCTCATTCTTGGATTTTTTTTAAAGAAATCCCTTTGTTTATCCATAAAAGTCCAAAATAATCCATCCCAAATTTCACTCCAACTTCCTTTTTTATAATCACTCATTTTGATTATATAATTACTGCTACTTATGTAAGGTTTAGTAGACATAAGTCCTCCATCAGCAAATTGACTCATTCCATATACATTAGGAACCATAACCCAATCATACGAATCTATAAAAACTTCCATAAACCATTTATACACTTCATCTGGATCAAATTCACATAAAACCATAAAATTTCCTAAAATCATTAATCTTTCGATATGATTTCCATACGCAGTTTTTTTAACTTTTTTGATAGTGTCGTCAATGGGGTCAATACCTGTTGAACCTTCATAAAATGACTTTGGGATTTTTCTTTTAAAATTCCAATAATTTTTTGTTCTTTCCTCTGTTCCTTTTGAATAATAGACTCCCCTTATAAACTCTCTCCACCCTATAATTTGTCTTATAAAACCCTCCATAGAGTTGAGCGGGATATCGTATTTCATATAATAATCTATACTGGTTTCAACTATATATTTTGGCTCTAGTAAACCTGAATTAATGAGTGGTGAAATGACACTATGGTTAATTATAGATTCATTAATCAAAACAGCATCTTCGTAAATTCCAAACTCATCAAACCTTGTTTTTAAAAAATTATTAAACCAAATTTTTGCTGATTTAAAGTCAGTCGGATATAACTGAAAAGAATTTATTTCTCCAAAATTTTTGGCAAAATTATTTTCTACATAGTTACAAGAATCTAAAAAGTTTATGCTTTTTATTTTTGAGTAATCAATAGAGGGGGGTTTTTTATTTTTTGGAAATTTTTTCCTATTCATATCATCATATGTCCATTTTCCTCCAGTTGGTTTATCATATTCATTGATAAGAATATTAAATTTTTTTCTTTGGTTTTTATAAAATGATGTTTGAAATAATTTTTTCTTTTCAGGATTAAAAAATGGAAAAAGAGAATCTCTTGATGTTAGAAATAAAGGATTTTCGTAAATCTTAATTTCGATTTTATTTATTTGACAAGTTTCTTTTATTCTTTTTTCTAGCCAATTGTCTTCTGGATTATATATATTTACTTTCGAAATTTCAGTGTTATTAAGAAAGTTTCGAACATCTGAATTTTCATTATTTGAACCCACATATATTACTTCAACTCCTTTTTTAATTAAGAAGTCTTCATAACTTTTCATTGAACTCCTGTGAAAAAATATTTTTTGTTTGTGAAAATTATATTGTTTAAAGAATAAATATTCTTCAATCAAATACGTTTTACATCCATTAGAAATTGAAAAGCTTTTTTCAAATAACTGATTTGGAAAAATAATATTTATGCAACTCATTTACCCAATGCTTTTTTATAAGTTGTAAGGCATCTTTCCCTTGCAAATTTGTGTTCAACTATAGGTTCAACATATTTATCTGAATAAAGTTCTGGGACCCATTTTTTAGTATATTTTAATTCTTTGTCAAACTTTTTTAATTGCTCTGATGGGTTAAATATTCTGAAATATGGAGCTGCATCAACTCCACATCCAGCTACCCATTGCCAATTCCCAACATTACTTGCAGTCTCATAATCAAAAAGTTTTTCTCTGAAATAAGCCTCGCCCCATCTCCAGTCAATTAATAAATGTTTACACAGAAAGCTGCCAACCAGCATCCTAACTCTGTTATGCATAAAACCTGTATTATTTAGTTCTCTCATTCCAGCATCTACAAGTGGATACCCAGTTTCTCCATCACACCATTTTTTGAAATCACCTTCATTATTAATCCATTCAATTCTATCGTATAGTGGTTTGAAACTACTGGTTATTGTTTTTGGAAAATGATATAATATTTGTTGAAAAAACTCTCTCCATATAAGCTCTTTTAAATACGTTTTATTATTAGATTTATTTGCTTTTTTTATCAATTTTCTAGTACTTATTGTTCCAAATCTAAGTTCTACACCAACTTTGGATGTAGCATCTTTAGACGGAAAATTTCTAGTAAACTCATACTGATCAATTAAATTAAAAGAAGTATCAACTTTTAAAAAATTAATGTTATTCTTTTGAAGTTTGATGGTATCAGAATCTAAACCAATACTTAAATCAATGAAATTTTTAGTTAAATTTTCTGATTTGTACTCATCAATTCCTTGTTTTTCCATTCTTGAAATCCATTTTCTTGAATATGGAGTATATACTTTGTAAGGAGATCCATCATCTTTTGTAATCTCATTTTTTTCAAAAAGAACATGATCTTTGTAATCATTAAATTCTATATGGTTATCATTCAATAATTTTTTGATTTTAGAATCCCTTTTTATAGCATATGGTGTATAATCTCTGTTTGTATATACTTTTTCAATATTGAAATTTTTTAAAAGATTTTTAAATACAACAAGTGGATCGCCTTTAAGTCTATAAATAAATTTATTTTCTTTTTTTAGTATATGGTTCATTTGATTAATTGATGTATTAATAAAATGAAGTCTGTGGTCGTTATTTTTAAGTTTACTAATTATGTTAGTATCGTAAATAAAGAGTGGAAGAACTTTTGAATTTTCATTCAAGGAGTGAAACAAACCTGTATTATCATTCAGCCTCAAGTCTCTTCTAAACCAAAATATAGAAATTTTATCTTTCAATTATGATAAATTGATTATTGACATTCCTCCGTCAACTCCAAATGTTTGACCTGTAATCCAGGAACTTTTATCTTCTAATAAAAATGCACTAATATTTGCAACATCTTTAGGATCTCCAAATCTTTTTAATGGATGTTTATCACTAACTTTTTCTTTTTTAATGTCATTGTTTAAAAATCTTTCAGCCATAGGGGTGTTTGTTAGTGAGGGTGCAATTACATTAACTCTTATAATTGGAGCATATTCTGCAGCAAGAGATCTCGCAAATCCTTCTATTGCACCTTTGGAAGCCGAGACACTGGTGTGGAAAGGCATGCCAACTTTTACAGCTACTGTACTGTATAATACAATACTTGAATTTTCTGATTTTTTTAAATTATTTATTACCTTTTGTAAGGTCTTTACCATTGATAAGAAATTTATATTTAAATCTTCTTCAAAAGTTGTTGATTTTAAGCTTCTAAAAGGTCTAAGGTTTATGCTTCCAGGACAATAAACAAATCCATGTAGCTTTTCAGGCACCAATTCATTATTAAAATCATCTGAAAGTATATCATATTTTATATGAGTAATATTTAAGTCTGAAAAATTTTCATCAGATCGCGAAGCCACAAATACATTGTGTTCATTATGAATTAGTTTAATTGTTTCAAATCCAATTCCAGTTGATCCACCAATAAATAATATATTTTTTTTCATTTTATTATAGTTTTCCAAAAAGTTCATTTAGCTTATTTTCTCTGAACTTAAAGATTTGTTTTAATTTATTTTTAACAAACAAGGGATGAGCAATTTGACCTAGAATTCCAAAGGGAAGTTTGTAATCTACGACATCGACCATTTCAATACCTCCATCAATTTCTTTTATGAAATGTTTGTGGTGCCAAAGGGAATATGGACCAAAACGTTGTTCATCAACAAAATATTGTTTGTCGACAACGTGAGTAATTTCGGTAACCCAGTTAAGATTTAAACCTAATAAAGGACTTACTTTGTATTGTATTATTTGCCCAGGAAAAATTTTTTTATCGGCTCCACTTAATATTCTAAAATTCATGTAAGAGGGAGTTATTTCAGCAAGATTTTTTGGATTACTTAAAAAATCCCAGGCTTTTTCTAAAGAAATTGGCAGTCTTTGTTTTGTTTTAATTTGATATAATTTCAACTTTCTAAATTTCTTTATAACTTTCAAAAAGTATACCAACCCTTAAAATCATGAAAAAAAAATCATTTCTGTTGATACTATCTTTAACTATAGGTTTATCATCCTTTGCTCAACTAAAATCTCCTAATGCAAGTCCAAGAACAAATATTTCACAAATAATAGGTCTTGTTAAAGTAAATTTAGATTATTCAAGACCTTCCAAAAAAGGAAGAAAGATTTTTGGTGGATTAGTTCCTTTTAATAAAATTTGGAGAACAGGTGCAAATAATCCAACCACTATTTCATTTTCTGATGATGTAAAAATTAATAATAAATTAATTAGAGCCGGTGAATACCATGTATATTCTGTTCCAACTGAATCTAAGCTTGACTTAGTCATTTATGAAAAAACTGAAGCTTGGGGTTCACTTCCATATTTTGATGATTCTCTAATTAAGGCTCGTGTTGAAACTGATTTTATCAATCTACCTTATAATGTTGAAACTTTCACAATCTCATTTGAAAATATTTCAAATAATGGTTCAACTCTTAATATTGCGTGGGATAACAGATTGGCAATCTTTACTATAGATGCTTTAACTAAAGGTAAAATGATTAATAACATTGATAAAATAATGAACGAAAGTCCTTCATCTAATGATTATAGTAGAGCAGCTATGTATTACTATGAAGAGGATATTGATATAAAAAAAGCACTGGACTGGATTAATAAAGCCTATAAAGATTCCGACGATTTAAGATATTGGCAGTTAAGATACAAAGCGCTTATTTACGAAAAGGCTGGAAAACTAAGTAAAGCATTGAAGTATGCAAAAAGAGGATATGAAAATGCAAAAGAGAACAAAGCAGTTGATGGAATAAATAGTTTAGAAATTATTTACAAAAGACTAAGTAAAAAATAATTTTTATTTTTTAGAAATATTAGAAAATATTATAGTCATTATTGCTCCTATAAAGTTCAACCATAGGTAGCCAATTTCAAAAAGTCCGTATATAAAAAATATCAAAATTTGAGACAAACATGCTGCGTAAAAAACTTGATTTCCTTTTATTTTTTTAAAGAAAAAAGCAACAATAAAAATCCCTAAAACAGTACCATAAAAAAGTGATCCAATTAAATTAACTAGTTCGATTAAATTTTCAAATAACCTACCAACGCTAGCGAATATTATTGCAATTACTCCCCACATTACTGTAAACCATTTTGATGCATTTAAATAATGATTGTCAGATTTCTTAACTATGTGATTTCTTTTATATAAGTCAATGACAGTTGTAGTAGATAATGCATTAAGTTCTGATGCTGTAGAAGACATTGCTGCACTGAGAATTACTGCAAGTAACAATCCGATTAAGCCCTTGGGTAAATAGTTTAAAATAAAAAAAATAAAAATATAATCTAAATCATTTGTTTCAACAGATGAGGGAGCTATTTCATTTGTGATTGCTTTTACCTTTTGTCTGATTCCCCTCTCCTGAGTATGTAGTTCAGCAATCCTTTTATCGTTTGTATATGCATTTAACGGACCATTGTTTTGTGTATATTTTAACTGTAAATCTTTTTTTTCTTGTCTTAGTGAAATGAATTTTTCTTTTTCTATTAAATAATCTTCGTTTTGAACTTCCTCTAAATAATTAGTTACCTGAGGATTAAAATTTATAGGGGTATCATTAAATTGAAAAAAAACAAATACCATTACACCAGTTAACAAAATAAAGAATTGCATAGGAATTTTTAAAACAGCATTAAACATCAAGCCTAATTGGCTTTCTTTAACACTTTTTCCTGAAAGATATCTTTGAACTTGACTTTGATCAGTTCCAAAATAAGAAAGAGCTAAAAAAAATCCTCCTGTAATTCCACTCCAAAAAGTATACTTTTTTTCAATATCAAAGGAAAAATCTACAATTTCCATTTTTCCTCCAATTCCTGCTAGTTTTAAAGCATTGTTAAAGTTGATATTTTCAGGTAAAGAATTTAATATTATAACAAATGCTATTACCATTCCACTCATGATAACAAACATTTGCTGTTTTTGAGTTATGCTTACTGCTTTTGTTCCACCACTTACTGTATAAATAATTACTAATGTTCCAATTGTAAAAATTAGTATTCTTAAATCCCAACCCAGTATGGTAGATAAAATAATTGCTGGTGCAAAAATTGTTATTCCAGCCGCTAATCCTCTTTGAACTAAAAACAAGATTGAAGCTAAAGTTCTTGTTTTTCTATCAAATCTTTGTTCCAAATATTCATAAGCAGTGTAAACTTTTAGTTTATGGTAAATTGGGATAAAAACCATACAAATTACAATTATTGCTAATGGTAATCCAAAATAAAATTGTACAAAACCCATTCCTTCATCAAAGGCTTGACCCGGTGTGGATAAGAAAGTGATAGCGCTAGCTTGAGTAGCCATAACAGAAAGACCTACTGTCAACCAATTCGCGGATTCACCACCTTTGAGATGATCTTTTATCGTATTAAATTTTCTTGTTTTATATACTCCGTAAATGACTATGAAGGATATTGTTCCAATTAAAACAAACCAATCAATTGATGACATAGTTAAGAATAGGTATTGGTTAGAATTATGTAGAATACAATATATATTATATTTAAAACTAAGATGATACTGTAAGCTCTAAGCCATTTCATAGATCCATTGAATTTATTGTTTTAATAAATTTATTTGTTGGAAACCCTAATACGTTATTATAGCTTCCCTCAATTTTACTTATAAAAACTGATCCAATAAAGTCTTGAATTCCATATCCGCCAGCTCTATCTGTAACATCTGAGCTATTTACATAATAAAGTAAATCATCATCGTTTATTTTGTCAAAATAAACTTTAGTTTTTTCATTAACAACAACTTGAATTTTTAAAGTTGAAATACATATTGAAGATATGACATGATGGTAATCGTTTTCTAAAGATTTAATCATATTAAATGCTTCTTGTTTAGTTTTAGGTTTCCCTAGCGCTTTATTCTTATGCCATACTATTGTATCAGAGGTAATTAGAATATCATTTTTCTTTAATTTTTTTAGAAAGAATGAAGATTTTTTTTTTGCCAAATAATCAGTTATCTGATCTTTTTTTAATTTTTCTGAAAAAGATTCATCAGTTTTTTGATTGATTAGACTAAAATTTATTTTCAGTTGTGATAATAATTTGTGTCTTCTTTTTGAGTTAGAAGCAAGTAAAATATTATAGTTTTCTAATCTATTTAAGAACATTCATCAAATATTTTGATTTTTTTTATTCAAATTCCACTTTCCATGTAATCTAAGTGTTTGTTCTATTATATCTCTTACACAACCTTTACCACCTTTTTTATTTGAAATATAGTCTGAAATTTCTCTTACTTCAGGGGCTGCATCAAACGGGCAAACTTTGAGATAAACTAATTCCATTGGGAAAATATCTGGAAGATCATCTCCCATGTAAACAGTTTTATTTAAATCTATTTTATTTTTTTCTGAAAAATCATTTAAATCTTTTACTTTATCAGAGGAATTAATGTAAACATTTTTAACACCCAAGCGGTTTAACCTTAATCTAACTCCTTCGTTATTTGCTCCGGTTATAATAGCAACATTATATCCAAGATCTATTGCCATTTTAACTGCAATACCATCTTTTGTATTAAAATTTCTAGATTCATTACCTTGACTATCAACAACAATATGAGGAACTAAAACCATATGCTATGTCACTTGGATCAGCTTTTCAAAAAGTAAATTTCCTAAGAGATTTAAAAGCAGATCACGATGGTTTAAACAGAAGTTATTTCCCAAATTTAAATATTGAAAAATTTGATGAAAGTTCAAAACAAAGAATTCTTAATGAAATTGATCAAGACTTTTCTCATGCATTAAAAGGAATTTTTAAGTTACCATCTTCA
>CACPPV010000019.1 GCA_902635895.1 uncultured Bacteroidota bacterium | reverse complement strand
ATTGAAACTCCTAAAGTTGGAACTAAATTGCCTATCACTTTAACCACAAAAGAAATTGATGATTTAATTAGTAATGTAGATAAAAAGTCAAAAAATCAAATTAGAAATATTGCTATTATTGAAATGCTATATAGCTGTGGATTGAGAGTAACTGAGCTAATAACTCTAAAAATTTCAGATTTATATTTTGATGAATCTATTATTAAAGTGACTGGAAAAGGAAATAAAGAAAGATTTGTTCCAATTAGTAAAGAAGCTATCAATTATGTAAATAAATACTTAGATGAAGAGAGAAGCTTGAGAAAAATAAAAAAAGGAAATGTAGATACATTATTTTTAAATGAAAGAGGCAGTGGTTTAAGTAGAAATATGATCTATATTATTTTAGATCAACTCAAGAAAAAAGCAAATATCAAAAAGAAAATTAGTCCACATACTTTAAGACATTCATTTGCTACTCATTTAATTGAAAATGGTGCAGACTTAATTACAATACAAAAAATGCTGGGTCACGAAAACATAGTAACAACAGAGAGATATTTACATGTAAGTAAAAAACATTTAGTTGAAACTATATCAAAACACCACCCAAGAAATAATATGTAAATTATTTTTTTTCAATTAGCCTAAATCCCTCTCCATGTATATTTTCAATTTCTAATCTATTATCTTTTTGAAGATATTTTCTAATTTTTGCAATATAAACGTCCATACTTCTCGAGGTGAAATAATTATCATCATTCCAAATTTTAACAAGAGCCAATTCTCTAGGCATTAAGTCGTTCAAATGCATCAGTAGCAATTTTAAAAGTTCATTTTCTTTGGGAGATAGTTTAACGCTAGATTTATCTTTATACTCTAAAATCCTAAGCTTTGAATTAAATGAAAAATCTCCAAAATTGTATAAATATTGTGAATCATTTTTTGAAAGAGTAACCTTCTTTCTTTTAAATATTGATTTAATTTTTAGAAGTAAAATATCAGAGTCAAAAGGCTTTGTTAAATAGTCATCAGCCCCAATTTTATAACCCTTTAGAACATCGTCTTTTAAGGTTTTGGCGGTAAGAAAAAACAACGGAACATCTTTATTGATTTCTCTTATTTCCTTTGCAAGTGTAAAACCGTCTTTAAATGGTAACATAACATCCAGAATACAAAGACCGAAGTCATTTTTTTTAAATTTTTCTAAACCTTCAATGCCATTTTTAGCTAAAGTAACATTGTATGAGTGTAGTTTTAAGAAATCGTTCAGAATTGCTCCAAAATTCACATCATCCTCGACAAGTAAAATATTCTTATCATTATGTTTCATATCTAAATAATTATAGGCAATTTAATTAAAAATGTAGTCCCCTTGCCTATTGTACTATCAACATAAATCATACCATCATGTAAATCAATAATTTTCTTTACATAGGAGAGACCTAATCCGTGTCCTTTTACATTATGAATGTTTCCTTTAGTTTCTCTAAAAAACTTATCGAAAATCTTCTCTTTTACACTATTACTCATGCCCATTCCTTTATCTGCAATTTTGATAACAATAAAATTTTCTTCATTGTAAGAGGAAATCTGAATTTCTGGAACATCTTTAGAATACTTAATAGAATTTTCAAGAACATTTACCATTACATTTACTAAATCCTCAAACGATCCTTCTGTTAAATAACTTTTGGCTTCAAGTGAAATATCAGTTAAGGCTTCTCTATTTTTTAATAGTAAATCCAAATGGACCAAAGCTTCATTAATTATATCATGAATATCACATTTGGATTTTTTTATAATATTTTCTTTTTTTTCAAGTTGAGATATTCTTAATACATTTTCTACCTGCATATTCATTCTTTCATTTTCATCTCGAATCATTTTAAGGTACTGAGATCTTTTTAGTTTATCATTTTCAATATTTACATTTTCTATTGCATCAATTGCTAACTTAATGGTAGCAATTGGAGTTTTAAACTCATGTGTCATATTATTTATAAAATCAGACTTAATTTCAGAAACCTTTTTTTGTTTAAAAATCTGATTAACAGTTGTTACAAAAGCTACAATTATAGTGATAGTAAATAATAATGACAGAATAATGAGATTAATTAAAGATGATCTTAGAAAAAGTTTTCTTTCTGGAAATGCAATTACTAATTCAAATTCACTATTACCTTCTTCGTTAACAAATAATGGAGATTTGTATTTATTAAGCCCCTCCAAATTAGAATATCCATCAGATCCAATTTTAGTAGCATAGTCTCCATTGAAAACTCTGTATTGAAAAGGAATATCTATGTCTCTGTCATTTAATTCTCTTTGAAGTAATAACTCTAGTTCCAGATTTGTTAACCTTCTGTGAATAGGTTTTAAAGATGCTAATTCCATAAAAACAGATGCATACTTAGCTTTATCCATTAATGAAAGTCTTTCAACTCTTTGTAATCTCTCAATGGAACTCATATTTTGCATTTCTCTATCAAAAGCTTCATCAATAATTGTTGTTGTTTTGATTCCTTTGTATTCTTTTATTGAATTTGTGTCTATAGCATCAGAATCAAACAACTCAGGAGATACATTATAATCTTCTTCTAAAATTCCATGAGAATAAATATAAGTTTGATTTGTGTTCTCATTTCGATCTACATATTTAAAAACAGCAGTTAGTTGAGACTCTTTTGGAGAACCAATACTGTCAATCAACTTTTGATATACAGCAAGATAATCTCTCATTTCTCTACTTTGGATCTGTTCAGAAACCGACTTGAGCGCTTGATTGACATTTAAAGAAAATTGTCTTTCCTTATTATCAAGAGTTGTTTTTATCCAAAAGGCTTGAACAAAAATTATCCCAACCAAAGCCAGTGTCATTACAGTAATTAAAGGAAAGAAGATTTTTTTGTTCATTTAATTTACTTGTAAATTGAATTAAAATAAGTTACTAATTTTTTAACCGTTTGAATATTTTCATCGATGGTAGAATTAACAAAAATATAATCTGCAAGAGGAATTTTTTTTTCATCCTTCCATTGATTATTAATTTTTAACATCGCTAAAGACTTATCAATTTTATCTCTATTCATTATTCTATTAATTCTAACATTTAAATCAGAGGTAACCAAAATATTAAAATCATTTCTTTTATAAGAGCCTGTTTCAAATATCAGTGCAGATTCATAAATAACATACTTTTCATCTTTAGTTTTCATCCAACCCATAAAATCTTTTTCAACTTGAGGATGAACAATTGAATTCATAAGTTCAAGTGATTTTCTATCATTGAAAATTAAACTTGACAAGTAAGTTTTATTTAAACTATGGTCAACATATGTATTAGAACCAAAGCATTTGATTAAACTATCTTTTAAATCTTTGGAGTTATTCATAAGAAATTTTGCTCTTTCGTCTGAATTATAAACTTGAATATAATTTTTAGAAAACTCCTTAGCTAATATTGTCTTACCTGAACCTATTCCACCTGTTAATCCAATTATTTTCATAATAGTTTTATAAAATTAACAGAATATATCTAATTTAAACTATTTGTCTTTTGAAGAAGATACAATGTCAATTATTTCTTGACTAACACCAACATTAGAAAAACCTCCATCATTATATAAATTCTGAAGAGTGACTCTTTTTGTTAAATCTGAAAATAAAGTAACAGTGTAGTTAGCACAATCTAGAGCAGTGGCATTTCCAAGTGGTGACATTTTTTCAGCGTAAGTAATAAAACCGTCAAACCCTGTTACACCTTTTCCTGCAGTTGTTGGAGTTGGTGATTGTGAAATTGTATTTACTCTAACTTTCTTTTCTTTTCCAAAAAAATATCCAAAACTACGAGCTATTGATTCTAAATAAGCTTTATTATCTGCCATATCGTTATAGTTTGGAAAGACTCTTTGAGCTGCCATGTATGATAATGCGACGATGCTAGACCATTCGTTCATAGCGTCTAACTTGTATAAACATTGTAATAACTTGTGAAATGAGACTGCAGACACATCCCATCCCTTTGATGTCCAATCATGATTTAAATCAGTATAATGCTTTCCTTTTCTAACATTCACTGACATGCCTATAGAATGTAAGACAAAATCAATCTTACCATCAAAAATCTCCATAGTTTCATTGATTAATTTTTCTAAATCTTCAATTTTTGTTGCATCTGCGGGAATTAACTTTGATTTAGTTTTTTTTGCCAACTCATCTACATTTCCCATTCGTAATGCTATTGGAGCATTAGTAAGAACAAACTCCCCTCCTTCTTCGTTTACTCTTTCAGCAGTTTTCCAAGCAATAGAATTTTCATCTAGTGCACCGAATATTATTCCTTTCTTTCCTTTTAAAAGATTATATGACATATTTTTTTTTTGCAAAGATAATATTAATTAAGCAACTGTTTTGCGTGTAATAATGCAGAATCTGAAATCTTATCCCCAGCTAACATTCTGGCAATTTGATCAATTCTTTCATTATTGCTTAGTAACTTAACATAAGTTGAAGTAGTATTCAATTGATTTTTTTTGTAAACATTTAGCTGTTGATTACCCTTAGCTGCAACCTGAGGAAGATGAGTTATAGCTATAATTTGCATATTCTTACTCATTTCTAACATCATATTAGCCATACAATTAGAAATTTCACCAGAAACACCTGTATCAATTTCATCAAAAATCATTGTTGGTAAATTTAAATTTGTCGATAGTATATATTTGATTGACAGTAATATTCTTGATAATTCACCTCCAGATGCAACTTTAAATAAAGAATCATGCTCAATTCCTTTATTTGCAGAAAACAAAACTTCAATTTCATCGGATCCAAATTGATTAAATTTAATTGCATTTGAAATATTAAACTTAAAGGAAGAGTTTTTCATTCCTAAATTTGACAATAGAGATTCTAAATCAAGTTTTAATTTTGGTAATATTTTTTTTCTTGAATTTGATATTTTTTTTGATAACTCATTTAAAAACAATTCTTTTTTCTTAATTGATTTTTCTAATTCTTTTATATCAATTTCAATATCTCCTGATTTGTTTAACTGATCCTTTAATTTATCTTTTTTTTCTAATAATTCGCTAATTGAATTAATCGAGTGTTTTTTTTGTAGATTATATATTAAGTTAAGTCTAGCCTCTAATTCTCCAGCTTGAGCCAAATTGTCAAATAATTCTATGTTAGGATTATCTAATTCAGATTGAATATCGCTCAATTCTAATAAGATACTTTTCAATCGGTTTTGAACATCATCATATTCACTGGTATATTTTGATATATTTTCTAAATAGTTGTTTACAGAATATATTTTATTTTCTATACCATCTCCTGAGAATAAAATATTATGAATTTCTGAAAAATTAGAATTAATATTTTCAGCATTCTTCAACAACCTAAATTTATTTTCTATTTCTTCTTGTTCTCCTTCAATCAGGTTTGCATCTTCTAATTCATTGTATAAATACAAAAAATAGTCATTATCATTGTTTAGGCTAGTGTTTAGTCTTTTAAGTTTTTCTAGTTGATTTACATCATCATTAAAATTTTGTAAAACTTCATTAAAGTTTTTTACAATATTTTGTTGCTCGGCTAAGCTATCAATTAGTGAAAAGAAAAAATTATTGTTTGCATTTGCTAAAGATTGATGTTGTGTGTGGATATCAATCAGTTTTTCACCAAGGATTCTTAATAATTCTAAATTTACAGGTGAATCATTTATAAAAGATCTAGACTTACCATTCGGTAAAATTTCTCTTCTTAAAATAGTTTCTTCGTAATAATCTAAACCATTATTATCAAATATTTTTTTAATATTAAAATTCTTGAGATCAAACTCAGCTTCCAAAATGCATTTTTTTGAGTTGTCTTTAAGTAGGTTTTGTGAACCTCTTTTGCCAATGATAAGTGAAAGAGCATTTAACAGAATTGATTTTCCAGATCCAGTATCTCCAGTTACAGTTGTAAAACCAGACAGAAAATCTATTTCAAGACTATCAATTAATGTAAAATTTTTTATGAGTATTTTAGTTAACAAGACGATTTTAATTTATTGTATTAAAATACTGATTTATCGTAAACTATTCCACTTGTTTGAAAAAAAAGGAGATAAATAATTAAGATTATTTATAAGATCAGAATTGTCATAAAAAGTTCCTCCAGAGAAAATTTGTTTTATTTCATCTGACTTAGAGTCAAATATAATCTTTAGCAAAATGGAATTTGGAGTTCTTCTTTGAATTGATTTTAAATTAGAAATTGAAAGACTAATATTATTTTTTGCATCAAAAATATTTTCACTCATTAAATCGAGTCCATTCACATGATAATTATAAAAAAATTCTTTAAATTCTTTTGATTCATCAGAAGCTAAATTTTTAATCAACCAAAATCTATTAATCTTTCCATCAGAAAAAGATGAATCCCATCCCAAATTATTATTTTGATTAGCTAAGTTTAATATATTGTTGGCTGAGTTAAAAAAATAATTACCACTGTCTAACTCATAAGATTCTTTATCAAGACCTAAAACAATATTTACATAAAAGGCCAAAATAGATGACAAGTTTGATGTAAATTGAGTTTGATTAAAATCAATGGGTTCAAACTCTACATATTCGAATTGTGTGTTCTTATCAACATACTTAAAAAGCTGAGTTGAATATGTTGAGTTTAAGACAGGTCTATCTGATTGAAATTCCATATTTCCAATAAAAAAATTTTCTGAAAATCTAGTTACGTTAAAAAAAATATTCAAGTTAATTAGCTCATGTTCATCAAATTTCTCTTCAGACCATTTAGTGCTTTCAACAAATAACTTTATAGAATTTTCTAAATTTTTAAAAACAGAATTATTGGTTTGATTTACAGACTCAAAATTAACGATAACATTGGTGTTAAATTGCTGAGAATAAACAAATTGTATAAGAAAAAAAGAAAATAAAAAACTATATTTTTTCATTAAAATCAGTTAAAATTTGATCAAAAATATCTTTAGCAACCTCATCTTTTAATTTTAATTTAAATTTTTGAATTGTTCCACTAAAATTAATATAAGTAACCTTATTAGTGTCATGTCCAAATCCAGCACCTTTATCATTAAGTGAATTTAAAATAATAGCATCTAAATTCTTTTTCTGGATCTTTAATTTAGCGTATTCAACTTCATTATCTGTTTCCAATGCAAATCCAACTAAAATTTGGTTATTGTTTTTATTTTCACCTAAATATTTTAAAATATCAACATTTTCAACAAGTTCTATTGATAGAAGGTTTTTATTTTCTTTTTTTATTTTTTTATCAAAACTAGATCTTGGTTTAAAATCGGAAACTGCCGCTGACATTATAGTAATCTCTGAGGATTCATAATGTTTTTTGACTTCAGAAAACATTTGGTCAGCTGTTATAACATTAATAACTTTAACATAATCATCATTCATACTTAGACTTGTTGGTCCAGATATAAGAGTGACATCAGCGCCAAGTTTAGCTGCAACTTTAGCCAATGCAAAACCCATTTTTCCAGTTGAATAATTCCCAATAAATCTGACAGCATCTATAGATTCGTATGTTGGACCAGCTGTTATTAAAATTTTTTTGTTTAATAATTTTAAGTCTTTTCTCAAATCATTTTTAATAAAATCTACAATTTCAGGTGGTTCGCTCATTCTTCCTTCCCCTTCTAAACCACTTGCTAAAAAACCAGAATTAACAGGGATATGTTTATTGCCAAAAGAAATTAATCTATTAATATTCTCTTTATTGGCCATATTTTTATGCATATCAAGGTCCATAGCTGGTGCAAAGTAAACTGGACATTTAGAAGACAAATAGGTAGCTAATAATAAATTATCAGCTCTAGCAGATGCCATTTTAGAAAGTGTATTTGAAGTGGCTGGTGCAATAACAAATAAGTCAGCCCAAAGTGCTAAATCAACATGATTATTCCAAACTTTATTTTGATTATTCTTATCAAAAAAATCAGAAAGAATTGGCCTGTTTGATAGAGTTGACAATGTTAATGGAGTAACAAAATCTTTTGCAGATGGTGTTAATATAACTTGAACGTTTGCTCCAGATTTAACAAGTAATCTTAATAAAAAAATTGATTTGTAAGCGGCAATTCCTCCTGTTATTCCTAATAGAATATTTTTTCCGCTTAGAATAGACATTTCTATTCCTTGATTTCGGTATTTCTATAATATATTTTTTCCTTAAGCCAATTTTCAATAGCCATAGCATGTGCTTTAGGAAGTTTTTCATAAAACTTGGAAACTTCAATTTGTTCCTTATTTTCAAAAATCTCGTCAAGGCTTTCAGTTGGACTTGCAAATTCTTCTAACTTATCTAATAGTTCTTTTTTGATTGACTCGTTAATTTGTATTGTTCTTTTTGAAATAATAGAGATAGCTTCATAAATGTTATTAGTTTGAGAGTCAATAGCATTTCTGTCGTAAGTTATTGTTTCTAAAGGTGCATCTGTTTTTTTAAAGTCCATATGATAAGTTTTACTCAGTAGTATTTTTTGCAAATATAGTAATTTCTTTTTCTATTGACTGAAGCATTTTATTTGATTTGTCTAAATATTTTGTTTCAGGGTATGTACTTGTTAATTCACTATGAATTTTCTTTGCATTATTAAGCCTCTCTAATTTTTTTTCATCTATACTATTTATTGCTAGTTCATAGGATGAATCAAGTAAATAAAATAAAGCATCTTCTCTGTATGGAGTTCCTGGATAATCTGAAATAAAATCATCCAACACAATCAGAGCTGATTTGTAGTCTCTGATAGTATTGAACTGCTTAGCAATTTCAAATGCTTTAAATTCCATCTTTATCCTGAGTTCTTGAACTAAATCGTTAGCATCAGACATCTTCTCAGAATTAGGATAAGAATTAATGAAATCTTGTAGCTTTTCTATAGCAGTTAAAGTTTCTTTTTGATCCAAACTATACCTAGGTGAAGTTTTATAATAAGAATATGCACCTAGAAATGCAGCTTCATCTACTTTTTGACTCATAGGATATGCTTTTATAAAACTTTCAAATTGATATCCTGCATCAATATACTTTTTAGTATTTAACAATGAATTAGCATAGAAAAAAGTTACTCTTTCAGCCTGTGGCTTTCCTCTGTATTTTGGTAAAATTTGTTCGAATAACCTAGATGCTCTTCTAAATTCTTGATTATCATAATATTTTTCAGCAGCATCGTATTTTACTTTAATATCTTCATTTTTTAAGACTCTTTGAAATTCATTACAAGAACTTAATAAAATCAATAAGGTAAATAAGGTGAAATATTTTTTAATAGACATCTGGCAAATTTAATATTTTTAGTGTATAATCAAATACTATATTTATTGTTTATTTAACTCATTTAAGGTATTATTAATTTCATTTTGTAATTCTTCACTAACTGTAGTCAATGGTAAACGTACAACATTCTTACACAACTCAATTGAAGATAAAGCTGATTTAATACCTGACGGATTACCTTCTCTAAAAAGTAAATCCAGTAAATATTTTATCTTCTCTAAAGAATCTAAGCTCCTATTAACATCATTAGAAAGTGCATAATTTATCATCTTAGAAAAATAGTTTGGTATACATCCGGCAGCAACAGATATAACTCCATCACCACCAGAAATTATTGTTTGAACTGCAGTATCATCATCACCAGAAAGAATTAAAAAATTTTCAGGTCTGTTTTCAATAATTTTTGAGATCTGATCTAAGTTTCCAGATGCTTCTTTAATACCAATTATATTTTTGTTATAATTAGCTAATTTGATGACAGTTTCAGGTAATAAATTACATCCTGTACGCTTGGGAACATTATAAAGAATTACAGGTAAGGGAGAATTGTCAGAGATTAAAGAATAATGATTATATAATCCTTTTTGACTTGGTCTATTGTAGTAAGGTGTTACTGAAAGAATTGCTGAAAATCCTGAAAAATCTGAAATTTTTAAATCATTGACAATAGAACCAGTATTATTTGATCCTAATCCTAAAACCAGTGGAACACGATTATTATTAGCTTTTATGAATGCTTGTCTCGATAAAATTTTTTCTTCATGACTTAAAGATGTTGATTCGCCAGTTGTTCCTTGAACAACAATATAATCCACTCCTCCATCAATTAAAAAATCTACAAGTTGATTAATTGACTTTAAATCAATAGTTAGATCATCTAAAAAGGGAGTGATCACCGCAACCCCGGTTCCCTTAAGCTTTTCTATTAAATTCATTTAATAAGTTTTAAGTATTTGACAAACTCTACTTCGAAATCATTGAATTTTTTTATTTTTTTTGAAAAAATTAGATCGTTTAGTTTTGAATCTACAGAATCAAAACCAACTCTAAATTTTGCTTTAACTTTTGATGATAAAAGAGTTAGGATATTATTGTCATTAAAAAAGTTTATCAAGAGATCAAATTCATAGGAGATGAATTCTAATGAATCGTTACCCTTTATATCTCCTGTGAAAGAAATTGAAGAAGGAGTAATATTCATATTAGAAAATATATTAAATCCATTATCGTCTTCTTGAAAAGTAATAATTTTTAAGTCTTTTTCTTTTAAACCTATTTTGAAAGCAAGCTTATTAAAGTTATTTACATCAACAGGAAACATAGGATCAACTATACATCCAATAGTTTTGATTGGATTTGGTTTTATTCGATTTTCACTATCTAGAACATTTAAAGATTTCTTAATCTTTTTATTTAGAAGGCTTTCATGTAGTGACTTAAATATCATATCTTTAAAGTTCTGCAAAATTACATATTTAAGAATTGAATACTATATTTTACAATAATAAAATGAAATTTAGATTAATTGTTTTAATCTTAACAATCTTAATTTATTCATGTGCTGAGACAAATCACAAAATTGTAAAAGTTTCAATCAATGAAAATATTTCAATAGCAGATACTATTGATAATGTTGAAATTGAAAAAATTATAACACCATATAGAAATAAAATTAAATCACTTGAACAAGTTATTGGATTTAGTGAAGCTTCATACAGTATTAGAGACTCTGAATTAGAATCAACTCTTGGAAATTTAATTGCTGACATTCTTTACCAAGAATGTAATTATGAATTTAAAAAGATAAACTCAAGAGAAATTGATTTCGCATTATTCAATTATGGTGGAATTAGAAGTACTTTAAACGAAGGAGAAATCACTCAGCATAATCTTTTTACAATAATGCCATGGAAAAATGTTGCTACTGTAGTCAAAATTGATGGCCAAAAAGTAATTGATTTAATAGATTATATTGATTCTGAAAACTTAGCCCATCCAAGCTCAAAATTGAACATAAAATTTTTTGAAGATAAAACAAGTGAAGTTTACATTAATGGAAAAAAATTTAATAAAGAAAAAGATTATTACGTTCTAACCTCCAATTTTCTTCAAGAGGGAGGTGATAAAATGACTTTTTTTTCAAACCCGATCGAGCTCCATTCACTAGAACTTAATCTTAGAGAAGTTTTGATTAGTTATATAAAAAATAAAAAAACAATAGTAAGCCGTCTTGATAATAGAATTGAAAGAATACAATGAAAAGAAGACATTTTTTAAAGCATATAAAATCTTCATCTATTTATGGGTTAACTTTTCCATTAATAAACCTAAATGAAGAATTAAGTGAGGACTTAAAAAAAATTACTATTCTACATACTAACGATGTTCACAGTCACATTGACCCCTTTCCATCAAATGATCCAATTAATCCGGGTGGTGGTGGGGTTATAGCTAGGTCTAATCTGATAAATTTTTTGAAAAAGGAAAATCCAAATACTTTGGTGTTAGATGCAGGAGATGTATTTCAAGGTACTCCATACTTTAATTTTTTTGGTGGAGAAATTGAATTGAAATTGATGAATAAAATGAGTTACAATGCTTCTACTCTAGGAAATCATGAATTCGATAATGGTATTGATAAGCTCTCTAAAGTTTTAAAGTTTGCTGAGTTTTCTTTTTTAAACTGTAACTATAATTTAAAAAATACTCCGTTGGAAAACCAGATAAAAAAATATGAAATTTTTAAAGTTGATGGAATTAAAATTGGAGTGTTTGGTTTAGGAATTAATCTTGAGGGTCTTGTTGAAAAAAAATTATATAAGGGAATTGATTACTTAGATCCCATTGAAATTTCAAAGGACATTTCAAACGAACTGAAAGAAGAACACAATTGTGATTTAATAATATGCCTATCTCATCTAGGATATTCATATTCAAAAGATAGAAATATTATGTGTGATCTTATTTTAGCAAAAAAAACAAAAAATATTGATTTAATAATTGGAGGTCATACTCACACTTTTATGAACAAACCAGTTGTTGTCAAAAATTTAGAAAATAAAGATGTTTTAATAAATCAAGTAGGATGTTTTGGAATTAATTTGGGCAAGATTGATTTTTATTTCTCAACAAAAAAGAAAATTAAAAATGAAAATTCTCAGGTAATTTATATTTAATTTTTAATCATCTGATTAAAATCTGTTTCAGATATAATTTTTGTGCCAAAATCTTTAGCTTTTTTTAATTTACTTGGGCCCATTTTGTCACCTGCTAAAAGAAAATTAGTCTTTGAACTTACAGTGCTAAGGTTTTTACCACCATATGATTCGATTAATGACTTTAATTCATTTCTTGAGTATCTATCAAAAACACCTGAAACTACGAAAGTTTTTCCCTCAAAAATATTACTTACTTTATCTAGCTTTTGTAAATTAAATTGTAAACCAACAGATTTTAATCTTTCAATAATTTTGAGATTTTTATCATCATTAAAAAAATTGACTACACTTTCAGCAATCCTCTCTCCAATCTCATCAATTTCAATCAATTCTTCATAAGATTTTGATATTAAATCATCAATTGATTCAAACTTTTTGGCTAGATTTTTTGAAACAGTTTGACCGACATATCTGATTCCTAAAGCAAACAAAACTCGTTCGTAAGGAATTTTTTTAGATTCATTAAGACCAATAAAAATATTTTCAACAGATTTATCAGCCATTCGGTCAAGTTTAATCAAATCTTCCTTATTCAAAAAATACAAATCAGAGTAATTTGAAATTAAATTATTTTCAAACATTAGTTCAATAGTTTCATTACCAATACCATTAATGTCCATGGCTTTTCTGGAAATAAAATGCTGAATTCTACCAGTAATCTGTGGTCCACAAAAATTATAATTCAAACAAAAATGTTGAGCTTCTGAATCCTTTTTATTTAAAACTGAATCACAAGAAGGACAATTTTTAATAAATTCTATTTTTTTTGAAAAAAAATCTCTTTTAGAATTTTCAATTTTTACAATTTTTGGAATAATTTCTCCGCCTTTTTCAATGTAAACAGTATCGTTAAGGTGAAGATCTAATTTTTCAATTTGATCCCTATTATGCAAAGACGCTCTTTTTACAATGGTTCCACCAAGTAAAACAGGATCCAAATTTGCTACAGGTGTTATTGCTCCAGTTCTTCCAACTTGATATGAAACGGATCTTAAAATGGTAGATACTTGATTAGCTTTGTATTTATAGGCTATAGCCCATCTAGGATATTTTGAGGTAAAACCTAAAATATTTTGTAGTCCTATTTGATTTACTTTTATAACAATTCCATCAATTTCAAAATCTAATTCGTTTCTTTTATTTTCCCAAAAGTTAATGTAGTCGTAAACTTCGTCAATATTTTTACATAGTTTAAATGAATTAGAAACGTTAAAACCCCAGGACTTAGCAAAATTTAAATTTTCGTATTGAGTTTTTGAATTATCATCTTCAGAAACAATTTGATATAAAAAGCATTGTAATGGTCTTTTTGCTACTTCTTTGCTATCTTGAAGTTTAAGGCTTCCCGATGCAGTATTCCTTGGATTCATGTAAGGTTCTAAGTTATTCTTTACTCTTTGAACATTCATTTTTTTGAAATCTTTTAAACCAATAAATATCTCACCTCTTATTTGAAATTTTCTCGGGTAGTCACCATTTAATTTAAGTGGAATTGTTTTGATTGTTTTCACATTTTCAGAAACATCGTCACCTTGAACTCCGTCTCCTCTAGTTACAGCCCTTACAAACTCTCCATTTTCGTATGTGATATTTATTGAAACTCCATCAAACTTTAATTCACACATAAAGTCCATACTATTTTCTGAAATTTTTTTAAGTATTCTATCATTAAAGTTCTCCAAATCATCCTTTGAGTACGAGTTATCTAAGGAAAACATTGGGTAATGATGTTTTACAGTTTTGAAAGTTTTCGAAATAGCCCCTCCTACTCTTTGAGTAGGTGAATTTGAGTCATAAAATATTGGATTTGCATTCTCTAAATCAACTAACTGTTTCAGTAACTTATCAAACTCATAATCACTAATAATTGGAGAATCTTCTACATAATACAAATGAGTATGCTTATGTATTTCGTTTCTTAAATTGATTATTTCTTGTTCAATACTCATTTCTTGACAGCCTTTATCATTCTATTTTTTTGTCTAAAATCCTTTCTGAGCTTAATATCGTGAAATCCGTAATCATTTAAAAGCTCTTGAACATTTTTTGATAAATTTTCATTAATTTCTAAAAATAAGCATCCATTAGATTTTAAATGACCTTCGCAAAAGTTTAAAATTTTTTTATAATAAAATAAAGGATCATTTTCAGGTGTGAATAAAGCTAAATGGGGCTCAAAATTCAAAACATTTTTTGACATATTTTGTTTATCTTTTTGAGTTACATAGGGTGGATTTGATACTATTATGTCAAATTTTTCGTCTAAGTAAATATTATTTCTAATGTCAATCAATTTAAAAGAAATTTTTGTTTTCTGTTTTTTACAATTCTGTTTTGCCACAGATATTGCTTCTTTACTTACGTCCCATGCTTCAATTAAACAATCCTTTAAAAATTTTGATAAAGAAATAGCAATACATCCTGAACCTGTTCCAATATCCAATATTTTTTTATTTTTTGGATTATCTTCCAAAATCCAGTCTACTAATTCTTCTGTTTCAGGTCTTGGAATTAATACATTTGAATTTACACTAAAATTCATACCCTTAAATTCAGCAGAACCAATTATATACTGAACTGGAGTTTCTTTTTTTAATAATTTTATGGCTTTTCGAAGATCGTTTTCCTCTTGATTATTTAGTTGATAATTTTCATTAACAATGTAGTGTATTTTATCAATTTTACAATAATGATCAATCAACCAGAAAAACAATTCATTTAGTTCATTTTTATCAATTTGAGATTCCAAATTTTTATTAAAAATATTCTTGAACTCTAAAACAGTCATTATAAATCTTTTAACATCCATACTGGACAAGAAGAATGTCCGGTATTTCCAATTGGGTTTTCAATGTATTTAAAACCTTTTTTTAAATACAGTTTCTGAGCGGATTTCATATTAAACATTGTTTCTATATAACACTGTTTAAAACCAAATAACTTAGCTTTTTTTAAACACAAGTCAATAACCTCTTTACCAAGCCCTTTTCCTCTGGCGTCATTTAAAAAATACATTTTCTGAAGTTCACATATTTGTTTATTACAATCTCTTAATTTTGAAATTCCTGCGCCACCAAAAATCATATTTTCTTTTTCTAAAACATAGTAAATAGATTTTGGTTTATTATAGGTTTGAAATATTTCTTTAAGTTCCGGATCAGCCAATGCTGTACCTTGCTCTGGAACATTGAACTCTTTCATAACCTTACATAAAACATCTTCAATAAATTTATTATCAATTTCCTTGACTTCTCGAATAACAAAACCATGTTTCAATTTCATATTTTAAAGCTACTTTTGTAAAGTGAATATACATCATAAATAAATTTTAGAGACTATGAACGAATTGGAAATTCACGAAATGTTTATGCAAAGATGTATTGAAATTGCCAAAAAAAATTCCAATAATTATTACCCTAACCCCTCTGTCGGCGCTTTAATAGTTAAAAACAATAAAATTATTTCAGAGGGCTGTACAAGTGACTATGGTGGTAATCACGCCGAAGTTAATGCAATTAGTTCTGTAAAAAACAAAAGTGATCTTATAAATTCTACAATTTATGTAACACTAGAACCATGTTCTCATTATGGAAAAACTCCTCCTTGTTCAAAACTTATCATTGAAAGTGGTATCAAAAAAGCAGTGATTGGATGTGCTGATAATAGCTCAAAAGTAAATGGAAAAGGTATTTCGATGCTAAAAAATAATGGTGTTGATGTAATCTCAAATGTTCTAGAAGAAGATTGCATAAAACTTCATAGAAATTTTTTACATTTTAATAAATATAAAAAACCATATATAATTTTAAAATGGGCAAAATCAAAAGATCAATTTATTGCTCCTTTAGAAAAAAAAGAAATTAAATCATTCAATGTTAGTAGTTTAGAAAGCAGACAATTAGTGCACAAGTGGAGATCTGAAGAGCATGCAATATTAGTTGGTTATCAAACTGTAAAAGATGACAATCCTAAATTAACAACACGACACATAAGTGGAAGAAATCCACTAAGAATAGTATTAGATAAAAAAAAATCTTTGGAATCTTCTTTTAATGTGTTTAACAATGAATCTAAGACTATTGTAATTGATAATTATTTAAAAGACTCTCCGTTTAGTATTTGTAAAAAGTTATTTGAGTTGAATGTTCAATCATTAATTGTAGAGGGTGGAAAAAAAACACTTGAACTTTTCATTAATAACGATTGTTGGGATGAAGCTAGAATATTTGAAAATGAGAATTTATTAAAAAGTGGAATTAAATCGCCTAGCATTAAAGGGATACTAAAAACTGAAAAAAAAGTTGGAAAAGATAAGCTGAAAATATTTACTAGAAATTAATTTTTTTTAATATAAAATCTGGACAACGAATGGGTTTATTATTTTTAGCATCTAAAAAAATTAATTTTGTGTATCCTGTAGTTAAAAGTTCTTCATCTCTGTGTATTAAATAATCAAATTCAATCATGTATGATGGTGTTCTTTTCAAAGTTGTTGTCAAATTAATAATATCATCAAATTTGGCAGATTTTCTAAAATTTACTTTTAAGTCAATAACAGGGTTGATTATACCATTTTCTTCCATTTTCCTGTAAGAAACTCCGATTTTTTTTAACCAGGCTATTCGGCCCATTTCAAAAAATTTGACATAATTACCGTGATAAACAAATGACATTTGATCTGTCTCGCTGTACCTAATTTCTATTTGAATTTTATTTTCCAAAAAATGGCTAAAGAATAATACAATTTAAGGAATTATAATATGCGCAAAAAAAAATTAATATTCAATAGCAAAATCATTTTTTTTTAATAAAAATTTGCACATATTTGTTGTAATATAATTATCATTTGGATTTCACTAATTCTTATGATTTTTCAACAACCAAAAAAAACAAAAATTTAAAATGGCTACAGCTGAATCTGTTTGGAATAATTGTCTGAAATTTATAAAGGATAATATACAGATTCAAGCATACAAAACTTGGTTTGAACCCATCAAGCCAATCAAATATGAAAATAATGTCCTTAGTGTTCAAGTACCTAGTAAATTCTTTTACGAATGGCTTGAAGAACATTACGTCAAATTATTAAAATTAGCCTTAAATAAAGAACTTGGAGAAAATGCAAGATTGGTTTATGTAATTAAAATGGAAAATACTTTTGGTAACCTTAATCCATTTACTGAAAAAATTCCAAGTCAATACAAAACAGATTTACCATCTCAAAAGGTTGATTTCTCAGTCAGTAACATTCAAACTGAGTTAAAAAATCCTTTTATAATTCCTGGAATTAAAAATTTAAAAATAGAGTCTCAACTAAATCCAAATTATACGTTTGATAATTTTCTTGAAGGGGATTCAAATAGACTCGCTAGATCTGCTGGTTTAGCAGTTTCTAACAAACCAGGAGGAACATCATTTAACCCTTTATTAATATTTGGCGGTGTTGGTTTAGGTAAAACACACCTTGCTCATGCAATTGGAGTCAATGTAAAAGAAAAGTTTCCAGAAAAAACTGTTCTATATATTTCAGCTGAAAAATTCACTCAGCAGTATATTGATTCGGTGAAAAAAAATAATAGAAATGACTTTATTCATTTTTATCAAATCATAGATGTTTTAATAATCGATGATGTTCAATTTTTCTCAGGTAAAACAGGAACACAAGATGTGTTTTTTCATATTTTCAATCATTTACACCAAAACGGAAAACAAGTTATTTTAACATCTGACAAAGCTCCAGTTGACATGCAGGACATAGAACAAAGATTGTTGTCAAGATTCAAATGGGGATTATCTGCTGAATTGCAAAGACCAGATTACGAGACTAGAGTTTCAATTCTTAAGAACAAACTGTACAGGGACGGATTAGAAATATCTGATGAGGTTATAGACTATGTAGCTAAGAATGTGAAAGTGAATGTTAGAGAATTAGAAGGTGCTGTAATTTCTCTGATTGCTCAATCATCATTTAATAAAAAAGAAATTACTATTGAATTAGCCAAAAGTGTTGTAGAAAAGTTTGTAAAAAATACAAAAAGAGAAGTATCAATTGATTACATACAAAAAATCGTCTCTGAATATTTTCAAATGGATGTCTCAACTTTGCAATCTAAAACAAGAAAGAGACACATTGTTCAGGCTAGGCAACTTGCTATGTTCTTCGCTAAAAAATTCACTAAAGCTTCTCTAGCAAGCATAGGATCTCAAATTGGACACAGAGACCATGCAACAGTACTTCATGCTTGTAAAACTGTAGACAACCTCTCATTTACTGATAAGCAGTTTAGGAAATATGTTGAAGATCTATCAAAGAAATTTACAGTTTAGATATAATTTAAAATGAGTTTTGGAAAACTTTATTTGGTTCCAAATCATTTAGGTGAATTCAATAAAGATATTTTAACAGATTCTATTAGAAATACTATAGAAAGAATCGATTATTATATTTTTGAAAATGAAAAACCTGGAAGAGCCTATATCAAAAATATCCTTCCAAGAAAAAACCAATCCGAATTAAAAATTTATTTACTAAATAAAAAAACCAACAGAGATGAAATCAATTCTTTTTTAGACCCATGTAAAGTGGGCTTTGATATGGGGCTAATTTCTGATGCTGGTTGTCCAGGAATTGCTGATCCTGGTTCTGAAATTATTTATAATGCTCATAAGATTGGAATAAAAGTAATTCCATTAATTGGTCCTTCTTCTATTTTTTTAGCATTGATGAGCTCAGGAATGAATGGACAGAATTTTAAATTTAACGGATATTTACCTATTGAGAAAAAAGAAAGAAAAAAAGCCATTATATCTTTAGAAAAAAAATCATTGTTTAGTACCCAGATTTTTATGGAAACTCCGTACAGAAACAATAAATTATTTAATGAACTATTGAATGTCCTAAAGCCAGAAACAAAACTTTGCATTGCATGCGATGTTAGTTTAAAATCTGAGTTTATTAAAACAATGGAAATAAAAAAATGGAGGACTAAAAAATTTGAATTCAACAAAAAACCATCGATTTTCTTAATTCAATCACGATAACATTACTTTAGGTTTTCTCACAGCTTCTATCATTGAAAGATCATAACCCTTAAAGTATTCCATGTATTTAGAAATTGATGTACCAAAAGCATCCTTTGTATTGTATTTGCCACCAGACCTAAGATATTTTTTAACATTTCCTGGACCAGCAAGATGGGCTGCAGCAATAATACCAGATTCTGTTACAATAGTATTATTAATATTACTACCAACAAACCATTTGATGTCTTTTCTTAAAATCCATTTATTTCTTTGAACATTAATTAAGAAAACTCTTTCCTGTAATTCAGCATTATTAATGAATTTTTTTGAATTTTTAATTTTATACATTTTTAGTGTATTCAAATTAAACTGATACTTACCCATGAATCCAAACTTATTTACCTTTTTGTAATCAGATGTTGATTCCTTATAACCAAGAATTTCTTTGAATCCAATAAAGTCTTTTTTTAGAAAAAGAAAATCAGGTACAGCCTCCTCAAAATAATTTGCTTTATCTACGTAATCAGCAGTAACTAAGTCCTCAAAAATTAAGTTGGGGTTGTCATCATCAAAGTTATTGAATGATGTGCTGATTAAAAAAAATATAATCAGAAAATTGTTTTTAAAAATACCAGAAAACATGTCTAATAGTTAATAAAACTAATTTCATTTTATGCGGCAAACATACATAAAATTTTAATTATCTGTAAATCAGCTATTTATCTTCTAATTTTATTTTTTCTAAGCCAATTTGTGTATTGACGTTTATTTTTATTGTGTTCCCTATTAGTTGAAGCAAACATATGATAGCCAGGTCTTTTTACATCGGCAACAAAAAAAAGATATTTGTGGTTTTCAAGATTTAATACAGATTCAATTGAAGAAAAATCTGGCATGTAAATCGGACCAGGTGGAAGTCCTCTGTGAATATAAGTATTATAAGGAGATTTTATTTTTAAATCCTTGTAAAGGACTCTTCTGATTTTGGTATCAAATCCTTTCTTCTCTTTTATTGTATATACAACAGTCGGATCAGCCTGTAATTTCATATTTTTTTTCAATCTATTAAAATAAACTCCAGATATAGTGGGTCTTTCATCAACTTTTGGGGTTTCACGCTGAACAATAGAAGCTAAGACAGAAACTTCTATTGGAGATAAGTTTAATGATCTAGCTTTTTCTTTTTTTGCTTCAGTCCAATATGATTTAAATTGATTGTACATTTTATCTCTAAACTGATCAGCACTCGTGTTCCAATAAAACTCATAAGTATTAGGAAGAAAAATAGAAAAAACAGACTCTGAATTTAAATTATTTTCATTTAAAAAATTAACATCATTAAAAGAGTTCATTAAACTCAAACTATCAGCTTCAATAAAATAGGATATTCTTGAAGCTAAATTTTCTATCCTTTCTAGGTTA
>CACPPV010000018.1 GCA_902635895.1 uncultured Bacteroidota bacterium | reverse complement strand
GGTAAACACCTGCTAGAATAGATGCTCTTGATGCAGAGCAAACGGCCTGAGTTGAATAATAGGAATTTAACAGAGCACCTTGGCTTGCCATCAAATCCAAATTAGGAGTTTTTATTATTGTTGAGCCATAAGAGCTCAAATCTGCAAAACCTAGATCGTCTGTTAAGATAAATATTACATTAGGATTTTCAGAATTTTGATTGTTTTTACAAGAAAAAAACAAGAGAACAAATAGAAAAAAATAGTTCAAATTGATAAATTTCATGTTTTTAAAGAATTTTTAATAATTCATTTTTAAATTAGTGATTTATAAATAAATAACATAAGTTTTTATATAACATGCTTTTATTTATAGTTAATGCAAGAGAATCTGTAGCCAAAAAATGAAAATTAGCAAAAGAGCTTTATTTACCAATCCAACTTATAATAAGATATCCTCCATTTCAATTTCAAGTCAAATTATCTTTTGGCTTGGTTATTTTGCATTTAATACTATAAGATGGGGAAGTTTTTACGATGATTATGCCTATGCATTTAAGTCTAACATTATAGAGTTTCCTTTTCATATTGCGCTTTCATATCTCTTTATCTTTTTTTTATTACCTAAATTATTTAATGGAAAAGTTATTGAATTTTTCACCCTAATTACAATAAGTTTGGGGTTAACTTTAATATTAAAATTTCAAGTAACCTATTATTTTACAAGTGGAGATGTTTTGCCTGAATTTGCAGGAATCACATCAAAAATTGATTTTACCTATGCCATACAAGTAATTTTGGGTGAAGTTTATGTTGTTGCCTTTGTGACAGCGATTAAATTGGTAATCGATTGGATAAAGCAAAGAGAATATCTAAATCTCACAAATGAGATGCTTTTAGAAAATGAATTAAAATATTTAAGATCTCAAATTCAGCCTCATTTTTTCTTTAATACATTAAATAATCTTTACTCATTAACAATTGATAAGTCTGATAAAGCTCCAAATTTGATTTTAAAGCTCTCAGATTTAATGAAATATTTTCTCTATGAAACTGGAAAAGAGTATCAAACATTAGAAAATGAGGTCAATCATATAAAGGACTACATTGAAATTGAAAGACTAAGATACGATGAAACATTAAAAATAGATTTTGATATTAAAGGGAAAACAAAAAATGTAATGATTAAACCTTTAATATTAATTCCGCTTGTGGAAAATGCATTTAAGCATGGAGCTAGAAACTCTAAAACTAACGGTTACATTAATATATCGCTTTCTTCGACTAAAAAATATTTGGATTTTAAAGTAGAAAACTCTTTCGAGAAACCTACAAAAAAAATTAAAGAACAAATAGGAGGAATTGGACTGACTAATTTAAAAAAGAGACTTGAACTTAATTACGGTTCAAAAGATTATAATCTAGATACTATTAAGAAAAAAAATAAATATCTTGCACACTTAAAATTGAAACTATGATCAATTGTATTATTCTTGACGATGAACCATTGGCTATCAAGGTAATTGAAAATTTTATTAAGAAAATAGACTTTTTAGAATGTGTAGGAACATTTTCCAATGCTAATGATGCAATGAGCACATTGAAAAAGGAGAAGATAGAACTAATGTTTTTAGACATTAATATGCCTTTTATTGACGGTATTACTTTTTTAAAGAAATTAGAAAACCCTCCAAAAACGATAATAACTAGTGCTCATTCTGAATATGCGCTAGATGGATACGATTTAGATGTAATTGATTATTTAATGAAACCTATACCTTTTGATAGATTTGAAATAGCGGTTAACAAAGCTTATAAAACAATTACAAGAATAAGAAAAGAAAAGAGTCTTGAACTTGATTTTGTTTTTGTAAGAGTGAATAAGTTAAATGTAAAAATCAATTACGATGATATCCTTGTGATTGAAAGTTTAAAAGATTACATCAAAATTGTTACAAAGTCTAAAAATTTCATTGTACACACAACTCTAACTTCTTTTACTGAGTCTTTACCAAAAAATAAATTTATTAGAATTCATCGTTCAACAACTGTTTCAATTGATAAAATTGATGTCATTGATGGAAGCAATGCCTATATCAACAAAAATCCATATAAAATTGGAGGAAGCTACAGGGAATCTTTCAAAAATTTAGTAGTTAATTTTAACTAATCCTCCATTAAGTTTATTGCCTGTTTGACATCGCTTACAGGAAACTTGCAAGTGTTATCTACACACACATAAATATAGGTCTCATCTTTAAAATATCTATCTTTTAATAAATAGAGTTCTGAGGGTTTGTTCGAAGCAGCTATAAGAGAATTTGGCAAATACATTTCCATAAGCTCTTCAGCCTTTAAAAATGCGTCTGTTCCACTTACTGCTAGCTCATAAAATTTTTGAGAATAATTTTGTGAATTAGATAACCATAGTAAGTGATCAGTAACACGGTCATTAATATTATCACTTATATTATTGATCATTTTTTTTGAGTGTAGCAAGAGCTGTTTATTACCATTATAATGTCCTAATCTAAACAGATTAAAATTCATTACAGAATTTGCTGATGGAAGAACACCATCTTCTAAGTTGATTAAAGTATCTGCAAACAAACTCCCTTGTTCTGTTGAAAATTTATAAAATCCATTTTCGTCTCCAAAAAGCTCGTTGGAGTAATTCACAAATTCTTCAGCTTTTATCAAATAAGTTCTGTCAAAAGTAATTTCATAAAGTCCAATTAATGCGTCAATGTAATAACTATAGTCTTCAAAAAATAAAACGGAAGCTGGACTACTGTTGGTGTGTTGAATCTTATTTTTATCAATCATTAAATTTGCTAAGGAATTATTTAAAGACAATGCTTTTGAAAGAAATTTTTTGTCTTTGGTTACTTTATAAGATTCTACAAGGCCTCTTAAAGTAAGAGCATTCCATGAAAAGATTATTTTTTTATCAATAATTGGATGAACTCTTTTTTCTCTAACATCTTTTAATAAAGAATTAGTCCTTTTCAATTTTTCTTTAAAAGAATTTAAAGAAATTCCAAGATTTGAAGCAAAATCTTTGTCAGAAATAGTTTGATAAAAAATATAATTATCTTTTTCCCAGTATCCTTTTTGATTAATATTATAATATTTTGAAACCCAGTCAAAGTCATCTTTCAAAATATTTTTAAGTTCATCCGATTTCCAAACATAAAAGTCTCCCTCGCTTTTCGATCCATCTTCATAATTGGTGTCGGCAGAGATACTTGCATAAATCAAGTTATCATCAGAGGTCATTTTTGATTCAAGAAAATCATATATGTTATAAATTTCATTTTTAAATCTTTCGTTCTTGAAAATTTTATAAGCATTAGAAAAAACACCCAAAAGTTGAGCATTGTCGTATAACATTTTTTCAAAGTGAGGAACATGCCAAGCATTGTCAACTGTATACCTATGAAACCCTCCGTCAATTCTATCGTTAATTCCTCCTCTTGACATTTTCAATAAAGAATTGTTAACAAACTCTTTCATTTGTTTGTTGTCAAATTCATTAGAAAATCTCATGAAGAAATTTAACATTGATGGGAGGGGAAATTTTTGTCCACTTCCAATTCCTCCGTTAACTTGATCAGCATATTTAAATGCGTTTTTAGCTAATTCAATTTGTTTATCCTCAGTGTAAACTTCATCTCGTGGAATAGGTTTAATCAATCCTTCTTTTTGAACTCCATCTTTAACGCTTTTAGCATATTCCAAAACATCTTTTTTTCTGGTGTTATAAAATCCACTGACTTGAGTTAAAACTTTAATCCATTGAGGTTTAGGAACATAGGTCCCACCCCATATAGGTGTTCCATCAGGCAAGGCAATAATATTCATTGGCCAGCCACCACTTCCGGTCATAAAAACTAGTGCTTTCATATAAATCTCATCCAAGTCAGGCCTTTCTTCTCGATCGACTTTAATATTCACAAAATTTGTGTTCATTACCTTGGCAACTTCAATGTCTTCAAAACTTTCCTCTTCCATAACATGACACCAATGACAGGATGAATATCCAACACTTATAAGTAATAACTTATCAGTTTTTTTTGCAAGTTGTAATGCATCATTAGTCCAAGGGAGCCAGTCAACAGGATTCTTTGCATGTTGTTTTAGGTATAAACTTTTTTCATTTATTAATTTATTTTCCATGACTTGTGACAAGATATAATTTGTTCCAATAAAAAAAATGAGAAAAAAAAGTTTAATATTATTCACAGTAGATAAGGATCAATTTTTTTTTTCTAATTTAAATATTTATTAGCCAATTTTTATGTTTTATTCATTAAATAAAATTTCAAAATACTTATTTATAATAATGACTGTTATAATGTCATTTGTGTCTTGTAACTTAAAAAATGTAGATTCATCTCCCAACATATTATTTATAATGGCTGATGATCACACCTCTCAAGCATGGGGAATTTATAATGGATTATTAGACAATTATGTTAAAAACGATGCTATTAAATATCTTGAAAAAAACGGGACAGTTCTTGATAATATGTTTTGCACTAATTCGATTTGTGTTCCAAGCAGAGCATCCATTTTAACTGGGCAATATAGCCATATTAATGGAGTGTATACACTAGCTGACAACTTGAATCCCGATAGTTTAAATGTTGCTAAAATTTTACAAAAAAATGGTTATAATACAGCACTTATTGGAAAATGGCATTTAAAAAAAGAGCCTTCTGGATTTGATTACTACAAAGTTCTACCTGGGCAAGGAAAATACAACAACCCTGTTTTTAAAACCAAAGAAAATTGGGAAGATGGATACAAAGGAGGGAAGCAAGAACCCGGCTTTTCCGCTGATGTAATAGGGAACTCGACTATTGAATGGTTAGAGAAAAGAGAAAAAACTGAACCCTTTTTTTTAATGACTCATTTTAAAGCTACTCATGAACCATTTGATTATCCCAAAAGACACGCTGATTTTTTAAAGGATGTAATTCTTCCTGAACCAGAATCATTACACGATTTTATTCCATCAAGTTCTGGAAGAAGCTTTAGCGGACAACAACTTGAAATTTTAACAAATAGATGGTTAAGATTTTCAAAAAATGGAGATTATAAATCTGATGTAAAATATCCTGGAATGCCTTTTTCATTAAAAGGAAAAACTCAAAAAGAAATTAGATCAGAATCCTATCAAAAATTTGTTAAAGATTTTTTAAGATGTGCTGCTGCTATTGATGATAATTTAAATAAAATAATTTCTTATTTAAAAGAGTCCAATCAAATAGAAAACACAATATTAGTATACACATCTGATCAAGGTTATTTTTTAGGGGAACACGGATTTTTTGATAAAAGAATGATGTATGAGGAATCTTCAAGAATGCCATTTGTGATTAGTTATCCAAAAAAAATACCTAAATCTAAAAGAATTGATGATTTGATTTTAAACCTTGATATACCATCCTTAATATTAGATTATGCTGGTATTTCATCTCCTGAATCGTTTCAAGGGAAAAGCTTTAAAAGTGCTTTAGATTCAAAAAACAATTATAAATCTAGAGACTATATATATTACAGATACTGGGAACATAGCCCTGTAAGACCAGCACACTTAGGCATAAGAAGCAAGACTAAAAAGTTAATTTATTTTTACGGAGATGGATTAAATAAAAAAAATACAAGTATTGAGAAAACAGATCCTGCATGGGAATTTTATGATTTAATAAAGGATCCTCTTGAATTAAAAAATGAATTTTATAATCCATCATATCAGAAAGAAATTCTACATCTAAGAAAAGAACTTGTAAAGTTGAAAAAATCAACAAAAGACAAAGAAACTGTAATTCCAGTCATTGATGAAATATAAACTAGTTTTCATACTTTTTTTTGTTCAAATACAACTGTTTAGTCAAAATACATTATTACGTAAAGTTGATAGTTTAATAGAGGCAAGTATACAAAACAAAAATTTTCCAGGTGCTCAAATATTTGTAAAGTTTAAAGATTCTGTTATTATAAATAAATCCTTTGGCCATCATACTTACGACTCTTTGGTTAAAGTAAATAATTCTCACTTATATGATTTAGCATCACTTACAAAAGTTTTAGCTTCAACATTTTCAATAATGAAATTATACGATCAAGAAAAACTTGATTTAAATGATAAACTTTCAGTTTACTTCAAAGACTTAAAAAATTCCAACAAAAAAAACACAACTATTTTCCAAAGTATGAGTCACACTAGTGGTTGGATTCCATATATAAGTCATCATAACTTAATTAGAAAAAAGAATGGAAAATTTAAAAGATCTGAAATACGAAATTCTAAAAGCAGAAGGTTTTCAACACAAATTAATGATAGTTTGTTTTTAAGAAACTCATACTCAAAAAAAATATTTAAGCGCATTAAGCGTTCTAAAATTAAAAGTTTAAATAAGTATGAATATTCAGGTCTTTTCTTTTTTTATGTTCCCAAACTAATAGAAATAATTTCAGGATCTAATTTTGAAAAATACTTTTACGACAATATCATAAATAAAAAAAACATCACTCTTCTTTTTAATCCAACTAATAGTTTCGACAAAAGATTCATAGTGCCAACTGAATTCGATTCGAATTTTAGAAATACTTTAGTTCATGGATACGTTCACGACGAAGCAGCTAGTTTTATGGGTGGAATTTCTGGAAATGCAGGACTCTTTGGGAATGCAGAAAGTATTGGTATTCTTCTAAAAGATTTAGACTCCAAGAATGGCGTTTTTAAACAAAGTACCATTGAAAAATTTACATCATATGCATTTAAGAACACTAGTGTAAGAAGGGGGCTTGGATTTGACAAACCCTATCAAAACAAAGAACAAGGGACTTATCCTAATTTAAATTTATCTAAAAAAAGTTACGGTCATACTGGATTTACGGGTACAATGTTTTGGGTAGACCCATCCAAAGAGTTAACCATTGTTTTTTTGACAAACAGAGTTTATCCCTCAAGATTAAATGAAAGTTTTTATGATGACAACATAAGAAGTAAATTAATTGACATTTTAGTAAAACTAAATCATGAAAAATAAATTTTATAACTGTCTGCTATTTTTTTTCTCGTTGTTTTCTGGAGCACAAGAATTTGAATTTATTAACCTATTTGATGCATCAAACGATAACAAAATAGCTTGTTATAGAATTCCATCATTAGTTACTGCCACAAATGGAACTTTGATCGCTGCTATTGATGAAAGGAATAACAATTGCAAAGATTTGAAATGGAATGATGATATAAATATCGTAATGAGAAAAAGTTATGACAATGGAAAAACGTGGAAAAAAATTGAAAAAATTATAGATTATCCTCTGGGAGAATCTGCTTCTGATCCATCAATGATTGTAGATAGAATGACACAAGAAATTTTTTTGTTTTTCAATTATATGGATCTAAATAATTCGAAAGACATTTATCGTTTTATGGTAATTAGTAGTAAAGATCATGGTGAAAGTTGGTCCAAGCCAAAAGACATAACAGGCCAAATCACTAAAAAAAATTGGGAAAAAGATTTTATGTTTATTACATCTGGTAGAGGCACACAAACTAAAGATGGGACTTTGCTTCATTGTTTAGTTAATTTAAATAATGGAACTCATGTATTTGGAAGTAAAGATCATGGAAAAAATTGGTTTTTAATTAATTACGCTTTGAAACCTGGAGACGAATCAAAAATCGTTGAACTTTCTAACGGTAATTGGCTTGTTAATTCTAGAGTGAACTCGAACAATTCAAGGTACTCTCACCTATCAAATGACAAGGGTTTGACATGGAAAACTTTTAAAAATATTGATTTAAAAGATTCTGGATGTAATGCTAGTATCATAAATTACGAGAACAAACTGTTGTTGTTCTCAAACGCATACAGCTCTGAAAATAGAGAAAACATGACTATTAGTACAAGTTATGATAATGGATCAAATTGGAAAACTTTAACTTCAATACACAAAGGAAGTTCAGCTTATTCTACAATGACTAAAATTGAAAATGGTGACGTAGGGCTACTTTTTGAAAAGGACAACTATTCAAAAAATACATTTGTAATCATTTCTAAAAATTTATTTCTAGAAAAATAAATCTTAAATACTTCTAAATCTTCTATTTACAGTCCATGTAACTCTTTTAGCTTTACCTAAATAAGATTTAGCTTCAACTCTACTATTAAATTCATTTCTTATCGAGTTTAATTGTTCGTTACCGTTATCTTGCCTTTTCATCTAAATATTTTTTTAAAAATTCGGGCAAATATATTTTAAAATTTAATACGATTTCAAAAAAATTTTATAAATTTTAGAGAAATTAAACTTAAACAAATTGTTGTATAAAACTGCTTCTTCGTATTCAATAAAAATAGGTCTTTTATTATTTAGCTTTTTACTAAGTGCTCAATCTACTTTTGAAATTTCAAATCCAGAATTACAGGGCGTGTCCTCAGAAAAACTTAAAATATTAAATGACGCCATGCATAAGTTTGTTGACAATAATGATATTTCAGCAATTCAAACTGCTATTGTAAAAAATGGTAAGCTTATTCACTTTGACAGTTATGGCAATTCCGATATTTCAGATCAAGATTCACTTGAAAATGATGATATATTTAGAATCGCATCTATGACAAAGCCTATTGTTTCTGTAGCGCTTATGATGTTACATGAAGAAGGTAAATTTAAATTAAATGACCCCGTTTATAAATATATTCCTGAGTTTAAAAATTTAACAGTCAAAAAAAGAAAAAAAACTAAGCCTGTAAAGAATCATGTTAAGGTTGTTGATCTTCTTAGACATTCTGCTGGTTTAAATTTTAGAGGCCCCGAAGATTATAGAAAAACTATCAATTTAACTTTGGAAGAATATACTAAAGAAGCGGTTAAAGAACCGCTTAAATTTGAACCAGGTACTACTTGGTGGTACAGCTATGCAACTGATATATGCGGATATCTAATTGAGGTTTTATCAGGTGAAAAATTAGATGATTTTCTAAAAAACAGAATATTTGATCCTTTAGAAATGAATGATACGTTCTTTGAATTACCGGCCAAAAAGTTGGATAGGCTAACCACCTTGTACGTTGTCGGAGATAATAAAGAACTTGTTTCTTTTGACAGTAAAGCAAACACTCCTTTTAAAGACAAAGTAATTCTATTAAATGGATCCGGTGGTTTATTATCAACAACTGAAGATTATCTAAAGTTTTCTTTAATGTTATTAAACAATGGTTCTTACAAAGGCCAACAATTATTAAATAAAGAAACTCTAGACCTAATGAAATTTGACCATTCACAGGGTCTGAAATACAAAAAACTTGCTTTTGGAAAAAAGAAAGGTTTTGGTTTAGGATTTGAAGTTGTGAAAGAAGATGGAACTAAGTTTGGATCTAAGGGAACTTTTGGATGGGGAGGAATGTTTGGAACTTATTTTAGAGTTGATCCAAAACAAAACATGATCATGATTTATATGACACAATCATTTGAAACCTATAAGTTAAAAATAGCTGATATTTTTAGAGCTCATATTTATGAATCTCTAATTCAATAATTTATTTTTTTTCTTTTAAAATTCTGTTTTGTTCCTTCAATAAATCATTCATCTCCATTAATAATTGAATGTTTTTTGGAGTTGAGACAGTTTTATCTGCAGGATCCTCTGCTTTTTTATTAAGTCTATTTATAAATTTTACAACTATAAAAATTGTGAATCCGACTATCAAAAAATCAAGAAATGTTTCTATAAACTGACCATAACTAATAGCCACTTCTTGTATAGAAACTTCTCCTAAATTGTTTGATTGAGACTCTCTTAAAATTAACTTTCTGTTGTCTAGATTTATTCCGTCAGAAAGCAATGACAGTGGAGGGAGAAGAACTTGTTTTACTAAAACATCAATAACTTGATTAAATGATGCGCCAATGATAATTCCTATTGCCATATCCATCATATTTCCTTTTACAGCAAACTCCTTAAATTCTTGTAATAATTTCATAATAAGTTTTATTAATTAAATATAATAAATATGTTTCTGGAACTAATTTAATTATTGATTGAGGCTGTTGTAATTAAATAGATTGTCATATTTTTAATAGTAAGTTGTTAATTATGAAACTTAATTTTAGTGCCAGTTTAACGTTGCTTTTTTTACTGTTAGTAAATATTAATAATGCCCAAATTGAAAACGATAATAAAATAAATTATCTCGAATTCAATGGAAAGGTTGTTAATTCAGAAAATAAAGAGCCGCTTGTTTTTGCCAACATAAATTTGATTGGTTCAAATGTTAGTACAATTAGCAATGGTGATGGAGATTTTACTTTAAAAATTCCCAAATCTTTTTCTTCAAAAAAAATAAAAATCTCTTTCATTGGATTTAAAACTAAAATCATTGACCTAAGTTCATACGATAATATTAATAAACCAATTTCTCTTGATGTTTTTGTTTCACCTTTAAGTGAAACTGTGATTTCTATCCCTAAAAATGTTGAGCAATTAGTACGAGAAACTTTGATAAATTCAAATAAAAACTATTTACCAAGTCATAATATAATGACTGCTTTTTACAGAGAAACCATAAAACGAAAAAGAAGAAATGTATCACTTTCTGAGGCAGTTATAGATATTTACAAATCACCTTATGAAAAATTTGAAAAAAAAGAAGTTATTAAGGTTCTGAAAGTTAGAAAAGATACAGATTACACTAGATTAGATACTTTAGCCCTAAAACTTTCAGGCGGTCCTTACAATACTCTCTTTCAAGATATAATTAAGTACCCAAACTATTTTATTCCACTTTTTTACGTATCAAATTATACATTTTGGGTACATAGAACATCTGAAATCAACAAAAAGCCTGTGTATGTTATAAGGTTTAGACAAAAAGAAGATGTTAATGAGCCTTTGTTTTATGGAGAGCTTTTTATAGATGGAAAAAACAAAGCACTACTATCTGCTAATTACTCCCTTAATGTAAGTGATCGAGAAAAATCTTCAAAACTATTTGTAGCTAAAAAACCAAGACACGCTAAAGTGTGGCCCACAAAAGCTAATTTCAGAGTTGATTACTCAGAAAGAAATGGGAAATGGTATTATAATTATAGCAACTTGACTCTTGATTTTAAAGTGAATTCAGATAAAAAAATTTTTAATACAACTTATTCACTTTCATCTGAGATGGTCATAACGGATTGGAAAGAAAATACAAATTTAGATTATCCTAAAAGAAAAGAAATCCTTAAATCTAACGTGATCTTGACAGACTCAAAACTTGGATTTAGTGATAAAGATTTTTGGGGAATTAACAACATCATAGAACCAGAAAACACTATTGAAAATGCTATAAAAAAAATTAAAAGGAAATTGAAAAGGCTTAAAAATTAATGGGGATGTAGCTCAGCTGGCTAGAGCGCTTGACTGGCAGTCAAGAGGTCGTGGGTTCGAGTCCCATCTTCTCCACAAGGTTTATAATTTATTTTTCTTTGATTTTGAAAAATTCTTTCTTGCTTTTTCTAAATCATTTTTTAAATCTCTATCGTGCGAATCATTTGCATATTTAATCATGTACAAATATCCTGTTAAGTATAAAGCACATACAACGCATCCGATGATAAACATTCCAAGATTTTCCATTACTTATTTTTTGAATCACGATAATCACTTCTTCTCTGTCTCAATGCTACAGAAGCTGAAAGAATTGAAGGAACCCAGATGCCAACAAATATACCCTCCAATTTGTCTCCAGAAAACCAAAGAATTACTGAATAAACAAAAGAAAAGAAAGCCAGTATTATTGGATAATATAAGCCCCAGAAATCCATAAATTTTTTCATAATCAAAATTTTATTTCTTAAATAAAGGCAAAATTTATGCCGCAATTATTTGTAAGTGACTGAAAAACAATAAAATGTAATACATCGAAGGGTTTTAATTTATCTATTCTTATATTTATGTAATGAAATATCTTCTTAACCTTTTCCTTTTGTTTGCTGTTTTTTTTACATTGAATGGTCAAGAGTTTGACTCTTTTGAATCCAAAGATGGTACCAAAATTTTCTTTCAACAATTTGGTGATTCTGGCGAAACTATAATTTTACTTTCAGGTGGTCCTGGATTAAATCCTTATTATCTTGAACCACTTTACAATGAATTGAAAAAGAAATATAAATGTATTTTATTACATCAAAGAGGAACAGGAAATTCTATTTTAGATAAAGTAAATCAAGAATTTTTAACAGTTCAAAAGTATATTGATGATCTTAACGGTTTATATAAAAAATTAGGAAACAAAAAATTAATTCTAGTTGGCCATTCTTGGGGAGGTATGTTGAGTTTTTCATATGCAGCAAACGAACCAGAAAAAGTAAAAAAAGTAATATTACTTAACACTGGTGGAGTTACTGATCAATTCTATACATGGTTTGGTAGTAATATAAATATGAGATTACACAAAGAAGATACTGATTTATATCAAGAACAAATTGATAATAACAGGGAAACATTAATTGCTATTTGGCCTGGTTACTTCTTTGATAGAAATATTGCTATTAAGACAAGACCTGAGCTTGATTATAAATTCAGAAATCAAAAAGGAGTTAATGCATTCGCTTCTGGAAACTGGAGAGAAAGAAGTGAGGACAGAGTCGCTAAATTAAAAAAATACAAAGGGGCAATTGATTTAATAACTGGAAGACAAGACCCTGTTGGCGAATCAGTGGTTTATGAAGCAAAATCAATAATTCCTCAACTTAAATATACATTTATTGAACAATGTGGACACTTTCCATGGATAGAGGGCGAAAAGCAAGCTGAAACATTTTATAAATTATTTGATGAGAGTATGAGTTCAATCAATTAATTATGGATAATTAATTGTTGTGAGTACAACACTCTTCATCTTTACATGTACAATATTTTAAGTTGTAAAGGTGTAAAAGTGCTAAACTTGAGGCAGATAAGTAGGTGTAGAATTCTGGAATATGAAATCCTTCAAATCCTTCATTAATAATTAAGAAGCACAACGCAAACCAAAAAACAAACAATAAAACTTTAACAAATGCTTTAGTAGATTTTTGAATTGAATAATATACCGCTAAAGAGGAAATTAATAAGAAAATATAATTGATTGAAAGCCATAAAAACGGAACATCGTGAACAACAGCAGAAGTATGTGCTTGTGTCATAAATAACAATGGAGTAGCAGTACAATGCAACATACATAGAACTGATGCTGTAACTCCGTATTTATCTGAACTGTTAATTATAAAATTCATATTAAACGCGAAAATAAAATTATTTTTAAATAGTTTGATGTTTTTTTAAATTTATATTTTTAATTGAATACCAAAAATTAATCTATAAATACAAATTCCGTTATGAAAAAAATACTATACCTATTCTTTTTTGCTATATATATTACTAGTTGTGAAGTGCCTCAAACAGCTAAAGAATTAACAGTTCTTGATAATTCTGATTCTGAGGAAGTAACCTTTATTTTAGAGCTCAACACTAAAGGAAATGAAAAAGAGGATGTTGAAGAATTCACTCAGTATTTGTCAGATTTTATAGTAGAAAGAGAACCATCAACTGTTTATGGATATTATATCTCTGAAGATGGAAATAAAGTGACTCTTATTGAAAGATATAATAACAGTCAAGACGGAATCAAACATGGTGAAGATTTTATAAATGGACCTAACTTTAACAAGTTTTTTGAAATCTTTGAAATTGAATCTTTTATTACAATTGGGAATGCTTCTGATGAATTTAAAAAGTTTGCATCAGACAACGGTTTTGAAATTGAATACAGAGAATCAATTGGTGGATATGTAAGAAGATAATTTCGTTTATATAAAATGAAAAAAATAAAAGACAACGAGCATTTAATCTTAATTTTTCTAGGAATTCTTTTGCTAGCCTACGATTATTCAAAGACTAATACCTTCGAATCATACGGCATGTTATTAATTGGACTGGGGCTAATGATTATTTGGGGTAAACGAGTCTTTAAAAAAAAGAAATAAATATTATTTAACTTTCTTTTTGGTTGATTTCATTTGGCAAGAAACTTATATTCAAAAATCCTCCACTGGCATTATCATCTGAAACAATTTGAGGTTTTCCTTTAACGATTTCAATAGTATTTTTGTGAATATGACCAGTAAAAATTCCTAAAAGATTAGGGGCTTCAAAAACTTTTTTATGAAACTCAAAAGTTGTTTTAGTATGCCCCTCATTTGGCCATCTTGGACGCCTTTCTAAATTATAATTACGATCAGTTTTCGCACTCCAATTTGGATTTCCACACCCATATGAAATAGATTTTCCAGGAGCATACATTGGAATATGAACTAGCAATACAAGTGGAAGTCCTGTTTCTACTTGATTTGAAAAAAAATCTAATTGATCCTTATTGATTTCATAAGTAGAATTATCTAAAGCTAAAAATCTAATTCCTTTAATGTCATAAGCCGCCATAAGAGGATCATTATTTTGATATAAGGGAAGTAGTCTTTTATTTATCCAAGTTTTTCTAAGAAAATCCAAACTCCCTTCCATTCCTTCATAATGCCAATCATGATTACCTGAAACATAAACATATGGAATATTAATCTCTTTAAGTTTTGAAATAACCCATTCAATTGCCAGTTCAGATGGAAAACTAAAAATGTCTCCAACTAAAGCTATCAAGTCAGCTTCTTCTTCTTTAGCATACATTAATGTTTTTTCAAAAGATTCTCTAGGACTTGTTTTTTTTCTTGTTTTAAAATGCGAAGTCTGATTGTATGCTCCTGCCATTCTATCACTAAACTCTTTGTATTTCTCACCTCTTTTATCATCCATAAATAAATGTGTGTCAGCAATATGAACAATTTTAACAGGACTTTTAATTGCATTTGAAAAAATTGAAACTCGTTCCTGATTTACAGTTACTGAAACATCAAAAGAATTTTCAAAATTGTTTTCTGAGCTTGTATTACACGACACTGAAGATAATCCTAGGCCGGTTACTAAAGTGGTTGATTCTTTTAAAAATAAACGACGTTTCATTTAAGACTTTTATTAGGATGATTAGCTTTTACTTAAGCTTAATGACAACTTACATTATATTTTTTTAATCTCCAATAATTGTAAGGAAGTGGAGTTAGAAATCCAGAAATTAACATAATTGGAACTACCCACCAAGTCAATAAAGCTCCACCAGTTAGAATCCAATCTGTTAAGTTCATTGATAACTCCATTCCAAGCATAGAAATAAAACTCATTCCAAGTGCAGTTTTTAAAGCAACTTTGAAGCTCATTTGCTTTAAAAGAATAATTGTTTCTAGTATAACTGAAGTTAACAGTCCATTAATTATTGCCAATCCCATGATTTCTGCAGTTTCCCAATTATGATTAATATTTTGAAAATAAAAAATGGTTCCAAAATCACCAATTGAACAACCTAACAAACACCAAAGCGTGTTTATTCTTGCTCTTTTCCATGTATGCTTACATCTCCAGCTAATCATGTGTAGTGAAGTATTAAATAGGTTATAAAGTTAGGTTATAATTATTAAATTTATTTAATGATTAATAATCCTCACCCAAAAGGTTCAAAAGAATACAAAAACTGGAATAAAGTTATTGTAATACTAGTTATAGTTGGAGTGATAATAGGTTTTGTAGTAAAAAGCATCAAACATATTAACTCATAAAAGATGAGAGTTAAATATTGTAAACTATGTAAAAAAGATTTTCCAGTAATATTTAGAATACAATATAATTCAACAAAACAATGGGTTTTTACTTGCGAAAATTGCTTGTTAGATGTAAAAGAAAACAATTCATATTACAGATATGGAGGGACTTGGAAAAAGTGATGTCAAATCTTAATTAATTTATAAACAATGAAAAAAATATTACTAATTATTCTTGTTCCATTACTATCTTATTCTCAAAGTTCTGAAAATGTAAATATTAAGACTACAATTGAAACATTTTTTGATGGATTTCATCAAAAAGATTCATTACTTATGCGATCTGTTTTACATGAATCGTTCAAACTCGAATCTGTAGCAATTCGCGATAATAAAGTTTCAAAAAGAGATTTAAATGGAAAAGAATTTATTTCTGCAGTTACTCAAAGATCTGACAATCCCGTCTGGAAAGAAAAACTTCTTTCTTATGAAATTAATATTGATGGCCCCTTGGCAAATGCATGGGTCAAATATGAGTTTTGGATTGACAATAAGCTGAGTCACTGTGGGGTTAACTCTATTCATTTACTAAAAGATGGTTTAAAGTGGAAAATATTTAGTATTTCGGATTCTAGAAGGAAAAATTGTAATTAATATGAAAATCATAAAAAGCTTTTTAAAAAAACTATTTTATTACTTTTTATTATTTACTGGAATTATTCTTTCTACATCACATCTTGGGAACAATTACATGGGAATAAGCGATGAAGAAGGGTATATTTTAACAATAGGAATTTGTTGCTTAACAGCTTTTGTTTTTGAATATCTACTGCCTCTAATTAAGAGACTAATTAAATCATAAAATAATGATTGCTTATATTTAAGTATGAAAAGATCCGATTATTTTATTTTAGGTGCTGCATTTTTAAGTTTTTTGTTATCAATATCTCTTTGGTTCTCTGGACAACAACAAGAAGGTCTGTATGTCGGAATATGGGTGCCTTCTATTCTAGCTGCTGGAGCTTATGTTAAACAAATTTTTAAAAAATGAGTATCGAAATAATTTTTTTTATTGGAGTACTTGTCTTTACACTTTTCATTATTGGAGTTCTTTTAATCCCTGGTGAAAGAAAAGAAATTATTGAAGACAAAAATGAAACAGATGTAATGGATTATGATGGAATTGGCAACTACGGAAGAATTCCTAATAAAGATTCCTGATTAAATTTTAATTGAAATGATTAGAATACTCTTCTGTTTAATTTCAATATTTTTTCTTTCAAGTTGTAATAACTCCTCAAAGACTAAATCACCTAAACCCAATATAATAATAATAAATGTTGATGATCTTGGCTGGAAAGATTTAGGATATATGGGAAGTGAATTTTACCACACACCAAATATTGATGAACTTTCTGAACAAGGTGTTGTTTTTATGAATGCATACTCAGGAGCTTCAAACTGTGCTCCTAGTAGAGCTTCTTTAATGTCTGGACTAAATACTCCAAAGCATGGAATTTATACAGTCGGCAGCCCCGAGAGAGGAGATAAAAGAACCAGAAAACTTATCCCCGCAAAAAATATTCGTTTTTTGAATGATAGTATTAATACTATCCCAAAGATGTTGAAATCAAAAGGTTTTGTTACTGCCAATTTTGGAAAATGGCATATTAATAAAGATCCCCTGTCTCAAGGATTTGATTTTAACATTGGGGGGAGTAACAAGGGAAATCCAGGAAAAAACGGTTATTTTTCTCCATATAAAATTGATTTTATTGAAAGTAATCTTAATGGCGAGTACTTAACCGATCGGATAGCAAAAGAAGCGATATCCTTTTTCAAAAAAAATCAAAAAAAATCATTTTTTGCAAATATTTCATTTTACTCTGTTCACACCCCAATTCAAGGGAAAAAAGAATGGATTGATTTTTATAAATTAAAAGAGGGAGAAAATGGTCAAGACAATAATGCTTACGGGGCTATGGTAAGTTCTGTTGATGAAAATATTGGTAAAATAATTCAGAGTCTTAAAGAATTAAATTTATATGAAAGTTCACTAATTTTTTTTACGTCTGATAATGGGGGAATTAGAGCAATTTCAAATCAATACCCACTTAGAGCTGGGAAAGGCAGCTATTATGAAGGAGGTATAAAAGTTCCTCTGATAATTAAGTGGCCAAATATGTCAAAAAAAAATACGGTAAGCTATTCTAATGTAAGTCAACTAGACTTTTTTCCAACGATTTTAGATGTAATAAAAAATGATTTAAAACCTAACAATCTTGATGGAACAAGCTTAAAAAATCATCTAACAAATTCAACCAAAATTAATCGTGACCTTTTTTTTCATTTCCCAATTTATCTTGAAGCTTATAATAAATCTGAAGACCAAGGTAGAGACCCTTTATTTAGGACCAGACCTGGTTCTGTAATAATTTCTAATAATTGGAAATTACACCATTACTTTGAAGACAATGAAATTGAGCTTTATGATTTAAAAAATGATCCTTCTGAGGCTATAAATTTGATAAAAACTGACAGGGATGTTGCAGTAAAACTATTCCAAAAGCTGAAAAAATGGAGAAAAAACAATAAAGTATTTATCCCCTCAGAACCAAATCCTTTATACGACTATCAATTTGACTCCCAATAAGCAAAATCTCCAGGAATTAATCCAACGTTATAGGAAGAAATTTCATTATTGTTAAAATCTAAAACCTTCACTACATTAATATCTTGAAAATTAGTGATCCCAAAATAGATATACTCTCCAATTATTTTTGAAGAATATAGCTGAGCAGGATCGTAAGAACCTATTTTGGTTTCGTCTAAAATTTTTAAATCATCCCCCAACTTTGCTATCCCTCCATCAAATGATCTGAAAATCTCATTATTAAAGTTTAACACATCTCCTCCGCAAACAATTCCAGGACCATAATTATTTATATCAACCTTATTTTCGATAGTATTTACTCTACTAGTACCATAGTAAGCGTTGTATTGAGCATCATAATAAGTGTTCGCAACATATACATTTTTATTAATAATACTAATTGAAGTGGGCCCTTTGCCAATTTCAAAAGATTCTAAAATAGAATTGTTATCAGTGTTAATTTTTAATAATTTGTTACCGTCAGAATAATCCTCATTTAATTGAATACCCACCCAAAGATTATTTCCGTCATACTCAATTGATTCAGGTTTGCCATCCACTTTTATAAAGTCTTCGATTACATAATTATTTAAATTTAAGATTTGAATGTCAGATGTATTCCAGTTAGTAAAATACAATTTATCGTTAACTATCTTCATTTCTCTTGGGCTAGAGTTTTTTGTGTCAATTTCTATTCCTGGAAGTCTTAACCCGTCTTTTGTAATATCAAATGCTATAATTTTATGACTATTATTGACTATAACAAACAACTTGTTTTTATAGACCTCTAATGACTGTACAACATCTCCTAAATCACTTACAGATTTGATTTCGCCTGAGTCATTTATCATAGTTATTGAGCCGTTACTTGCTCCATAGTTTCCCTCACAAGCAACAAAAACCCAATTATTAATGGAAGGTTCTATAATCTGATCACCATCATCAATACTACAGCTAATAAATATTAGTAAAAAGAATAAGTATATTTTTTTCATCATTAAATTTTAGATGACAAATTTAGTTTGAAAACATAAATTTTTTTGTAAAAAAAATTTTTTTTTAAATATCTAATTGTCAATATATTAAAGAACTTTTTGAATTAAATCGGGTTTATTATTAATTTTTTTTGAAGAATTTTAGCGCATTAGTTGACCACAATGCCCAAAAAATTAAAACTGGTTGAAACAATAGTCTTAGAAATCTCTCATTGTTTGAATACATCCTTAATCCATCTATTTCGTGAATGTATTGGTTAATATTTCCAGGAAAAACTAAAACATAAAAAACACCTAAAACTAATCCTGTTTTTGCCTTAAATTTACCTCCCCAAACCATCAATACTCCAAAAATAATTTCTATATAGCCTGATATTAAAACAATCATGTCTACAAAGCTTTCGTCAGATGTTAACCAACGAGGGACTTGAGCTTGAAATTCAATTCTTCTAAAAGATAAATGGGCAATTCCAATATAAATCATGATCAAGCCAAGAGTTACTCTTAAAATATTTTGACTAATTGATGTTTTAACAACCATGTAAATAAATTTTGGCTAAAAATAGTCTTAATTATTAAAACTATTATATTTAAAACTATGATTGAACATTATTTCGATTGTCCTCATTGTTGGGAGAATCAACTAAAAATGATAGATCCCTCTGTTTCAAATCAATGCTTTATAGAAGATTGTGAGGTATGTTGTAACCCTTTAGAATTTACAATTGAAATTCAAGACAATAATTTAATTTCCTTTTTAGTTAGTTCAATTGAACAATAACCTATTTTTTTATAAACTTGGAGACAATTAAAAAAATAATTCCAAGGGCAAGAATAACTAAATGGTTTTCAATTAGAAATTCAAAAAAGCCTAAAACAATTCCTACTATAATTAAGGTTATTCCAGTACTTTTTAGAAAATAATTCATCATTTTTAATTATTAGTTTTATGTAAAAAAACCGTGTGCATCAGCGTTGTTGCTAGTTTGTTTTCTGAGTTATAAATCTCTCCTTTTAATGTAGCTATATTTTTTCCTTGTTGAATTATTTCAGCAACAACTGTTACTTTCCCGTCTAATAAAGGTCTGTGGTGAATGCTGTGTAAGTTTATTGAGTTCGGATAAAGTTTCCCTTCAGATTCATAAACTAATAAAATACTTGTAGCATCATCAAGCATTGAAGTCATTTGTCCTCCTTGAACATTTTTTTGTGGATTAAATGTAATAGGGCTAAATTCTGCCTCAAGCTTTAGATATCCTTTCTTGTATTGGATAAATTTGAAATTAAATAACTTGCCCGTTCCATCGTTAGTTCTCCAATACTCTAATAGCTTATCAAAATCTTTTTCCACTCTTAATTATTTTTTTAAAAAATATAAAAATAACTTTTTTAGATATTATATTTACTTAGAGATGAGAAAAATACAAACTTTTGATAGTGGACAATGGAATGCTTTTTTTAGATGTTCTAACGATTTATGTAAGGCTTGGTTCCCATACAAAGTTGTTGAGACTTTTTACGATGAGTCTTTAATTAAAGGAACAGAGGGTAAAACAAAATGGCAAAAAATTTTTCATCACGAAAAATACTCTGGGAATGTAAAAAGAAAAAAATGTAAAAAGTGTAGAAATGAAATTTTAGTTAGAGAAGTCAACCATGTTGACTCAGGATCAAATTTTGGTTATTAAAACTGTTATTATGAAAACAATATTTAATCTTTTTAAAAGTTCGACAAAATTTAAAATACTTTTAATCTTTGGTTTAATCAAAAAGCTTATTGTTGCTTTAGTACTAATATTGCCATATTTATCTAATAGCCAAACTAACGCATACAAAGACAAATTTGCTCATACTTATTCAATTGTAGCTATGGATGAAAAAACTGGAGAAATGGCTGTTGGTGTACAAAGTCACTGGTTTTCTGTAGGTACATTGGTTAGCTGGGGTAAGTCTGGCGTTGGTGTTGTTGCTACTCAATCGTTTGTGAATCCAAGTTATGGACCAATGGGGCTTAAAATGATGGAAAATGGAATGTCTGCTAAAAATGCTTTAAATAAACTTACAAATGAAGATGAGGGAAAAGATTATCGACAAGCAGCTATGCTTGACATAAATGGATCTGTCGGTGCTTTTACTGGAAAAAGCTGCATAGAAAGTGCTGGTCATTACATTGGCAAAAATTTTTCTGTTCAAGCAAATATGATGTTAAACGACAAGGTTATTCCATCAATGAAAAAAGCTTATATGGAAAATGATCATCTACCTTTAGCAGAAAGATTAATTACTGTTTTTGAGGCTGCAGAAAAAGTTGGTGGAGACATAAGGGGGAAACAATCTGCCGCATTAATTGTTGTTGGAAATAAAAAAACAGAAAACGTATGGGAGGATAAAAAAATTGATTTAAGAGTTGACGACAGTGAAGATCCTATAAAAGAAATAAAAAGACTATTAAAAGTTCATAGAGCATACGAACATATGAACCAGGGAGATGTTGCTATTGAAGAAAATGACACTAAGAAAGCATTAGAAGAATACTCCAAAGCCCAAAGTTTATTCCCAAATAATCATGAGATGAGTTTTTGGAAAGGAATTGCTCTATTAAATATTGGAGAAAAAAAACAAGCTAAAGAAATCTTTAAGATTGTTTTTCAAAAAAACATTAATTGGAAAAAATTAATTTATAGACTTCCAAAATCTGGTATTATATCAATGTCTGAGGAAGAGCTTGACACTTATTTTTCTGATTTGTAAGTTCACTGTCAAAAACATTCGTTAAAGAATTTTTTATTACATTTAGCTTTCTAATCAAAAAAATTATTATTATGAAAAAACTATTGTTATTGTTTTTTGTTTCAGCACTATTTGTAAGCTGTAACACTAACCCTAATTATGAAAAGAATTTAGCTACAGCTCAAAAATTATTTGAATTACATGGTGAAGAAAAGCTTGAAGAGCAACTAGCCCTAGTCAGCAAGGACATGGAAATTATAACTCCAATGTATGGTTCTGACAGAGGAAATTACGATGATTATGCAGCTATGCTTAAAGGATATCAAGACACGTTTGAAGATATCAAATACACAGCAACAGTATGGCTTCCGGGATCTAATCCTGAGGGTAAATTGGATGGAAGTGTTAGAACATATGGAACTTGGACTGGAAAAAATTCAATTACAGGGAAAGATATTAATCTCAGAGGATATTGGTATTTTAACTTTGATGATGAAGGTAAAGTAATTACTCAAGGTGACTTTTTTGATTTTGGTGGAATGATGCAAGCGGTTGGTCCTAAAACACCTGTTTTAGTAACACTAAAAGTTAAGCCCGGAAAGAAACAAGCAATGATTGATTTACTAAATACACCTGATGGACTGGATGCTACAAGAAGCTATGATGGAAACTTGTCCTTAGAAGCTTTCTTTAATGATGCTACTAATACTTATTATGTTTATGGTAACTGGGCATCTTATGATCATTATCAAGCATATCTTGACTGGAGATTCAATGATGACGAAAGTAAAATGGCACAACAAGTTACTGCACTTTGTGTTGGAGGAGAAAAAGGATTAATTCCTCTATTCCCTAATACAGATTATGCATCATTTTAAGATTTAAACTTTTTATTAAAAAAAGGAATTGTTACTATTGCAATTCCTTTTTTTTATAAAATAAATTAAAATGATCAAAGCCGTAATTTTTGATATGGATGGTGTTATTGTAAACAGTGAGCCTCTTCACAAAAAAGCATACTATAAAATGTTTAAAGATTTTAAATTAAATGTTTCTAAAAGCCTTTATGAATCCTTCACTGGAAAATCTACCTATTCAATTTGTGAACAATTATGCTTTAAATTTAATCTTAGTATCCCTCCAGATGAACTTGTTGACTCAAAAAGAAAACACTTTAAATATATTTTTGAAAATGATAAATCTTTTAAAATGATTGATGGCGCATTTGATTTGATAAAAGATTATTACAAAAATAATTTAAAGTTAGTTTTAGCATCTTCTGCGTCAATGTTAACCATAAATAAAGTATTTGAAAGGTTTGATCTTGATAAATTTTTTTTTGCAAAAATTAGTGGAGCAGATTTAAATGAGTCCAAACCTAATCCAGAAATTTTTTTAAAAGCTGCTAAAATATCAGGGCATAACAAAAAAGATTGTATTGTAATTGAAGATTCAACAAATGGAATCATTGCTGCAAATTCAGCCGGAATTTTTTGTATTGGATATAAAAGCAAAAATTCATTTAATCAGAACTATAGTTTAGCTGACCTTGTAATCTCCAATTTCAATCAAATTTGTTTTAAAGAAATTTCAAAAAAATTTAAGTAACGCTTTTAAAGAAATTTAATAAATTTGAAAAAAAATTCAATGAAAGAAAAATTCGATTTTCTGATATCAAACAATATATATGGTTTGATGACTGTTGGTGCAGTTGTGCTTGTGTTAATTGCTGTAGCAGTAGCATACGTAACTTTTTATTAATGTATTCAATAGATTTTGATAAATCTATAATTAAAAATATTTCCAAATTAAATATTGACTCCCTCTTTCCACACGAAAAAATAATTAGTAAAAAATCTTCAACACTAACTAATTTTTTAAAATCTTTTGATGATTACATAATTATTTCATCTATAATTTGTTGCTCAAAAAGCAAGGTGATTATTGATGGTCATCATAGATATTTTACACTAAAGAAGCTGGGGTTTAAAAAAATACCAGTTACTCAAATCGACTACTTTTCAGAAGATATTAATACAGGGATAAATGAA
>CACPPV010000017.1 GCA_902635895.1 uncultured Bacteroidota bacterium | reverse complement strand
AAGAACATGGTGTAAGAATACAAAGAGGGGTGGTTCTTGACAGTGTTAATCAAATTGATAATTTGTCCAAGGAGCTTATTGATCAAACTGGCACAAATTGGTTTGTTGTTAAAGCTCAAATACATGCGGGTGGAAGAGGTAAAGGTGGAGGAGTGAAACTTGCAAAAAATTTAACTGATTTAAAAGATGTAGTTTCTAACATTCTAGGGATGAAACTTGTAACACCTCAAACTCCAAAAGAGGGTAAGTTAGTAAGTAAAGTGTTGATTGCAGAGGATGTTTATTATCCTGGTGAATCGGAAACTGACGAATTTTACGTTTCTATTTTATTAAATAGAAAAACTGGAAATAACATGATAATGTATTCAACTGAAGGTGGTGTTGATATAGAAACAGTTGCTGAAAATACACCTGATTTGATTTTTTATGAAGATATAGACCCATCGCTAGGGATACAGCCTTTTCAGGCAAGAAAATTAGCTTTTAACCTTGGTTTAACAGGTCTAGCTTTTAAAGAAATGGTCAAGTTTATAACCCTTCTATACAAATCTTATGTTTCATCTGACTCGTCTCTTTTTGAAATAAATCCTGTTTTGAAAACTTCTGACAATAAGATACTTGCTGTTGATGCTAAAGTTACATTGGACGACAATGCATTATTCAGGCATAAGGATTATTTATCTTGGAGAGATTTGAAAGAAGAAAATCCAGTTGAAACAGAAGCTAGAGAGGTTGGATTAAACTACGTTGATCTTGATGGTAATGTGGGTTGTATGGTGAACGGTGCTGGTTTGGCAATGGCAACTATGGATTTAATTAAGCAATCTGGTGGAGAGCCTGCAAATTTTTTAGATGTTGGAGGAACTGCTGATGCAAAAAGAGTTGAAACCGCATTCAGGTTAATTTTAAAGGATCCTAATGTAAAAGCTATTTTAGTAAATATCTTTGGAGGTATTGTTAGGTGTGATCGTGTTGCTCAAGGTATAGTAGATGCTTATAATAACTTAGATGATATTAATATTCCAATCATAGTCAGACTTCAAGGAACAAACTCAGAATTGGCTAAACAAATTATCGATAATTGTGATTTTGAAGTTTACAGTGCAACTGAATTTCAGGAAGCTGCTGACAAAATCCAGGAAGTATTAAACTAAATAATGACATAATGTCATTATTTTTTATTGATAAAATGCCAAAATGTCTTGTTTTAATGCATGGCATTTATATTGATTATTTCATAATGTAAAATTTGTTTAACTTAAAAAATAATACATTATGAATTTAATTAGAAAACAACAAAATTTTTTACCATTTGTCTTCGATAATTTTTTTCGTGACACTTGGGATATAATGCCGGCAATCAATAATAGTTTTCCAGCTACAAATATTAAGGAAAGTGATAAAGATTTTATCATGGAATTTGCAATACCTGGAAAATCAAACGAAGATTTTGAAATTGAATTAGATAATCAGCTACTAACAGTTAAGTCTAATCACAATGCTACAAGTAATGATTATAATTACATGCAACATGAATTTGATCATTCTTCGTTCAGTAAATCCTATGATCTTCCAGAGTCTATTGATTTAAGTAAAATCGATTCTCATTATAGAAATGGTATGCTAACTATCACTTTACCTAAAAGAAAAGAGTTTCATGCTCAACCAAAGAGATTGATTTCTGTAAAAAAATAATTTTATTAAAGAGAGGATAACTAATTATCCTCTCTTTATTTTTTTAAATCTTTAATTACATCTCGTAATCTTGCAGCTTCTATAAAATCTAAAGCTTTTGCAGCTTCTTCCATTTTCTTTTTGTAAGAGTTTATTTTTTTAGTTTTTTCTTCTTTCGACATTTTCGAAACATCAAATAATTCATTTTTATCGGCTTTACTTTTTGTCAAATCATCTTCAAACTTATCCGCACTAAAGACATCTTTTATTTTTGTTTTTAATGGAGTAGGAACAACATTATTTTTTTTATTGTAAAGCTTTTGCTTTTCTCTTCTATAGTTTGTTTCATCAATAGTTTTTTTCATACTTTTAGTTACCTTGTCAGCATAAAAAATTGCTTTTCCATTTACATTTCTTGCAGCTCTTCCTATAGTTTGAGTTAGCGATCTATGGCTTCTTAAAAATCCCTCCTTATCTGCGTCAATAATAGCAACTAATGAAACCTCTGGAAGATCTAACCCTTCTCTTAGCAAGTTTACTCCAACTAAAACATCAAACAAACCTTTTCTTAAGCCTTGCATTATTTCAACTCTTTCTAGTGTATCAATGTCGCTGTGAATATATCTGGATCTTACATCGATTTTATTTAAAAATTTTGTTAGTTCTTCAGCCATTCTTTTTGTTAGTGTGGTAACTAAAATTCTTTCATCTTTTTCAACTCTAATTTGAATCTCATTGATTAAATCATCGATTTGATTCTTGCTCTTCCGAATTTCTATAATAGGATCTAATAATCCTGTAGGTCTAATGATTTGCTCTGTTATTATTCCTTCAGTTTTTTCAAGTTCATAATCTGATGGTGTTGCACTAACATAAATGACTTGATTTTGGATTGATTCAAATTCATCATATTTTAAAGGTCTGTTATCCATAGCTGCAGGTAGTCTAAAACCATATTCAACAAGATTTTCTTTTCTACTTCTGTCACCACCATACATTGCATGAACTTGAGAAAGTGTTACGTGACTTTCGTCAACAACCATTAAGTAATCCTCTGGAAAATAATCAAGCAAACAAAATGGTCTGGTTCCAGGCAATCGACCATCTATGTATCTAGAATAATTTTCAATTCCAGAGCAATAACCTAATTCTTGTATCATTTCAAGATCAAAATTTGTTCTTTCTTCAAGTCGTTTTGCCTCCAAGAATTTTCCAATTTCTTTAAAATAATCTACTTGATTTTTTAAATCAAATCTTATTTCATTTAAAGCATTTTGAAGAACATCTGGAGATGTTGCAAACATATTTGCTGGATAAATATTTAGTTTATCTATTGATTCTAAAATGTTTTTCGTTAGTGGATCAAATATTTCAATTTGCTCGATTTCGTCTCCAAAAAAATGAATTTTAAAAGCATGATCGGCATAGCTTGGAAAAACATCAACTATATCACCTGTAACTTTAAAAGATCCACTTATTAATTCATTTGTAGTTCTTGAATATAAACTTTGAACTAGATTGTGTAAAAATTTAGTTCTTGAAATAATTTGATTTTGATTTATTTCAATTATACTTTTTTTAAATTCAACGGGATTTCCTATTCCATATAAACAAGAAACAGAAGCAACTACAATTACATCTCTTTTCCCCGATAGTAAAGAAGAAGTTGTGCTTAGTCTCAATTTTTCAATATTTTCATTTATTGATAAATCTTTCTCAATATATGTTCCTGAAACTGGCAGATAGGCTTCGGGTTGATAATAATCGTAATATGAGACAAAATATTCAACTGAATTTGATGGAAAATATTCTTTGAATTCAGAATAAAGTTGTGCCGCTAAAGTTTTGTTATGTGCAAGTACTAGAGTAGGTTTATTTACTTTTTCTATGACGTTTGCAATGGTAAATGTCTTACCAGATCCGGTAACCCCTTTTAGTGTTTGGAATTTTAAATTTTCATTTATTCCATCAACCAATTGATTAATAGCTTCTGGTTGATCTCCAGTTGGGTTGTATTCGGAATCTAATTTAAACAAGTCTTTAAAATATCAAATTTACAACAATTACTCTCTAAGTATATAATTCTTATTTTTATAATTATAATTAAATAGAATGTCAGATAAATTAATGTCGAAAAAGAAACCTTTTTTTCCTATTACAAAGGATTTAAACGATTATCTCACTTTTTATAACCGTAATTTAGAAATACCAATTTTTTATGAAGATTTAAAAAGATTTTCAGGATCTGTTGTAGTTTACAATAAAAACGATAGGGATACATTGTGGGTCAGAGTTTTTTATCCTGAACATGAGAGAAATGATATTGATCTTTCATTAAAAAAGGTTTATAACTTATTACATTCTGATGGTAATGAATCAAATATTGATTTTTTAAATATTGATGCAATTGATTATTGCACTTTTGGAAATTCTAAACCATTTAGAATAAAAATTAGAAATACATTAAATGATAATTTCACATATTTCTATGTAAAAAAAGCTGATTCATCCAGAGTTTATGGTTTAGAACTAGAAAATTTATTATCTCCCTATAATTTAAACTTTTTGATAAATAAAGATACTTTAATTGAAGAACATGTAGTCGGTATTCCTGGTGATGAATTTTTTGAAGACCATCTTAAAAATTGTAACAGCTCAGAAAAATCTCAGATAGCAAAGGAGTTTGTAAAATTTAATGAAAGATGTATGATAAGATTATTGGGAGACATGAGATCATACAATTACGTAATAATTCCAACTCATGATTTTGATCAAGTTGTTTATAAAATCAGAGCAATTGATTTTGATCAGCAATGTTTTGAAGGAAATTTAAAAGTCTACAGGCCTCAATTTTTTAATGAAAATAAACCAGTAATGAGTTTAGTTAAGGAAAAGTTAGATTCAAAATCTGTAGATCAATACAAAATTGAAGAAAGATCAATTATAGCAAAACGAATTTTAAGTTCAGAAACAAGAACTAAAAGAATTTTAAAATGTATGATTTCCGATAATATTTCTTCTAAAGAAAATATAAAAATATTAGCAAAGCAAATTTATAGTTTAACTAGAGATGATAACTTTAAAAAAGTAATTAACATGGGAGAAATTTTAAAAGCTTCTTTTAATTATGTTTTAAGGAATTATGAAAATCACGAAATGTTAAGTGTCAACTAATAGTAATTATATAAATCTTCCTCATCATAACCATCTGAATCATCACTTTCTGTTTTATCCTCAACAAACATCTTATCTGGGGCACTTTTTGGAATCTTTCCAATTGAAAAAATAGTTTGGGGGTAAATAAAGGATTTATTCTCCTCACAAATTTCTACAACTTCAACAAAAAATGTCCAAAGTTTTAAAAAGTCATAAACGTAAATAAAATTTAGTTGAGAATCTTTTATAATTGAGTTAAGACTAGTAAACTTCATAACCTTTTCATCTCCAAATGATTCCAAAGTTATTTCTTCACCTTGACTCCAGTTATCGTCGCTTAAATAAAATGATGCCATTTCATTTCCATTAAAGTTAAAAGAGTTTACAATTGCAAAATGTAAATCCTCAAAACTAGAGTCAGATTTAATTTCAAGATCTCTAACTACATCCTCTTCACTATCCAAAATAATTCTTAATCTATATATCATTTACTAATTTTTATATTTAAAAAACAAAAACCAGTAAAACTGTAAACCAAATAATATTGTTGCTAGAAATAAATGCGCTGGCTGACTAAAAATTGGAAAATCTCCATAATACATTATTATTCCCAATAATATTTCTAAAAAGATTATTGAGCTTATCCATGAAATGGGTTTTAATGAATATTTTTTTCTAATAGTTAAATACAAAAGATAGATGTTTAAACCAAAGACAGTTAATGAAAATGTTCTATGAAAATAAAAATTAAAGTCAGGATTATTTAACCATAATTCTTTGTTTTGGGTTATAGCATATTGAACATCAATTAATTCTCTAACTTGTGTTCCTGTAATAACTTGAATTAAAGTTAATATAAGTGAAAGTGATATTAAAAACTTTAATTGGTTGTCTAAAAGTATTTTATTAGAGTAATTGGATTTAAAAATTAAGTAAATAATTAAACATACTATAACCAATGCCATAAGCATGTGAACTGTAATTTTATATGGTGCCAAGTTAGAATCAACCACTAATTTTCCTAGCCAAGCTTGGAACCCCATTCCTAAAACAATGAGTAATGAAATTAAAGTATAGTTTTTATTTTTTTTCCATAGTTTAAAGGAGAAGAATAACATTCCAAGGGTAAATAAACCAGCTATAGCTCCAATAAGTCGATTTAAAAATTCAATCCAAGTTTTATTAGCGTTGAAATCTGAATAGTCGTGTTTAGTATATGGATACCAATTTGATGAATCAAATTTATCACGAGAAATAAAATCTTTTTTAGCGACAATCAATTCATTATTTTTTCTTAAAATAATACCTTTCGAGTAATTGCTATTAGGCGTCCATTTGACTTGATCTTCACTTGTTGGAGGAATATATAATCCAAAACATTTTGGCCAGTCTGGGCAGCCCATTCCACTTCCAGTCATTCTAACAAGTGATCCTGCTAAAATTACAAGATATACTAAAACCAGACTTATTTTTGATATTCTAACAAACCTATTCAACTGAGCTTTTATTTAGTCCAAGTAATTCACCTTTTTTAATCATCAATAACTTTGCCGATTCATGATTATTTTTAATTTTTCCATCAAGAATAGAATTTTTAATGTATTCTTTAATAATTCCAATTTCTTTTGATGGTTTAATCTTAAAGTAATTCATTATTTCTTCACCACTAATTGGGGGCTGAAAATTTCGAATTGAATCTCTTTCTTCAACGATTTTAATTTTTTCTCTGACAATTTTAAAATTGTTCAAATATTTTTTAAATCTACTGGGGTTCTTTGTAGTTATATCGGCTTCACAAAGGATTAATAAATCATCTAAGTCTTCATTTGCATCATATATCAATCTTCTTATTGCAGAATCAGTTATATTATCATTGGAGAGAATAATTGGTCTAGAGCTCAGATAAATAATTTTTTGGACATATTTTAATTTAAAGTTTAATGGCATATTTAGTCTTTTAAAAATTTTGTAAACCATTTTAGAACCTTTTAACTCATGACCATGAAATGTCCATCCTATTTTTTTAATAAATTTTTTAGTAGGTGCCTTTCCAATATCATGCAAAAGGGCTGCCCACCTAAGCCATAAATTTTCAGTATTCTCACTTATATTATCTAAAACCTCTAGAGTGTGATAAAAATTATCCTTGTGTTTTTGACCTTCAATTTCTTCAATACCCTTTAGATTAGTCAACTCTGGAAGAATTAATTCTAAAATACCTGTTGACTCTAATATTTTAAAGCCAACTGAGGGTTTTTTCGAAAGAATAATTTTATTAAATTCTTCAGAAATACGTTCTGATGAAACTATTTTGATTCTGTTTTTTTCAACACATAATCCTTCAAAAGATTTTTTTTCAATTTTGAAATTAAGTTGACTAGCAAATCTAGCCGCTCTTAACATTCTTAATGGATCATCAGAAAATGTTTTATCAGGATCTAATGGAGTTTTAATTATTTCATTTTCTAAATCTTCTATCCCGTTGAACTTATCTAAAATACGACCCCAAGAATTTTTATTTAAACTTAAACCAATAGTGTTAATTGTAAAATCCCTTCTGTTTAAGTCATCAATTAAACTTCCAGGCTTAACATCAGGATTTCTACTGTTTTTATCATAACTTTCTTTTCTAGTTCCTACAAATTCTATTTCAAAATTTTTGAACTTGAACATAGCTGTTCCAAAATTCTTGTAAACAATTACTTTTTTTATTTTAAGTTTTTTTGCAATACTTTTTGCTGCTTTGATACCGTTTCCAACAATAAGAATATCGATATCTTTAGAACCAGTTTTTCCAATTAAGTGGTCTCTAACATACCCTCCAATAACATAAGATTCCAGTTCGTTATTGTCGCAATAATTTGAAATTTCTTTAAAAATTTCTTTTTCGATACAATTAGAAATATTTTTAATTAACATTTTATTCTCTTAATGTAACAATAGAATCGTCTTTAATTTTTACGATTTTTGAAGGATTTTTAAGTTTTTCATTCCTTCTTAAATTTACAGCATAATCAATTTGATTCAAAATACCTTGATCAATGTCTTTAAAATATTCAGGATAATTTTTTCCAGAAAAATTTACTGAAGTTGAAGTAATAGGTTTTCCAAATTTTGAAATAAGGCTTATACAAAATTTGTCATTTGGGATTCTTATTGCAATTGATTTATTATAAGTCTCTAGATTTTTTACTTTATCAAAAACTACAGTTGTAGGTCTTTTTTGAGTATTTAAAAAGGATTTGATCTTAGGTGAGATTGATAAATATTTTTCTGCCATTTTAAAATCACTCAATAAGCAAATAAGAGGTGAAGTTGGCTTTCTTTTCTTTATAGCATAGATTTTATCAATTGCTGTTTGATTTGTTGCATCACAACCCATTCCCCATATTGTGTCACAGGGATATAAAATGACTCCTCCATTATTTAGGTGTTCAATTGCTTTTGAAATTTCTTCATTCATTATAATTAAGCAGATACATTATATTCTCTTAAAGCATCATTAAGCGATGTTTTTTTGTCAGTACTTTCTTTTCTTTTACCAATAATCAATGCACATGGAACTTGAAAATTTCCAGCTTTAAATTTTTTGGTGTAAGAACCTGGAATAACTACTGATCTTGGTGGTACTTCTCCTTTGGTTTCTATTGGATTTACACCTGTTGTATCGATAATCTTAGTTGATGCAGTTAAAACCACATTCGCTCCCAATACTGCTTCTTTTCCAACTTTTACTCCTTCGACTACTATACATCTAGATCCTATAAAAGCATTATCTTCAATAATAACTGGTGCTGCTTGCAAAGGCTCTAAAACTCCACCTATTCCCACACCACCACTCAAGTGAACATTTTTTCCAATTTGGGCACAACTACCAACCGTTGCCCAAGTATCAACCATTGTTCCACTATCAACGTAAGCCCCAATGTTTACATAACTAGGCATTAAAATAACTCCTTTGCTGATAAATGAACCATGTCTAGCTACAGCGTGTGGTACGACTCTTATTCCTCTTTTCTTATAATCTTTTTTTAGTGGAATTTTGTCATGGAACTCAAAGGGTCCAGCTTCAATTGTTTTCATCTCCTGAATTGGAAAATATAACACCACAGCTTTTTTTATCCATTCGTTAACTTTCCATCCATTTTGAGTTGGTTCAGCTACTCTGATTATTCCACTATCAAGATCATTAATAACCGAAAGTATTGCTTCTTTTGTTTCTTTTTTTTCTAAAAGGGAACGGTTTTCCCAGGCAGATTCAATGATTTTTTTCAAAACTTTTTTTTTCAAAGATACGTTGATAATAATAAATAGTTTAAAGAATTTTAACCTTAATTATTAATCATTTAACTTTGATAAATGTCTAAAATAGTTGCTTTGGATTTCGGATTAAAAAGAATAGGTGTGGCTATTACAGATGACTTAAATATAATAGCTTCAGCTTTAGATACTGTTTCTAGTCAAAATATCGTTCCTTTTTTAAAAAAAATAATTGAAAATAATGACATTAAAACTATTGTAGTTGGACAGCCAAGACAAAAGGATTACAGTCCATCATTTGTTGAAAAAGAAATTTTAAAATTTATTGAAGTTCTTAAAAATAAATTTCCAAATGTAAGTCTTGAAAGATATGATGAAAGATACACATCACTAATGGCAAAAAAAGTTATTATTCAAAGTGGTGTAAGTAAATCAAAGAGGAAAGATAAGTCCCTTGTTGATAAAATTAGCGCAACCATAATTCTTCAATCGTATTTAGAAAATTTAAAGAAATGATTTTACCAATTGTAGCATATGGAACACCTGTTCTAAAAAAAAGATGTAATAACATATCAATTGACTTTAAAGATTTAAATCAATTAATTAAAAATATGTGGGAAACAATGTACGCTGCTAATGGAGTGGGTTTAGCAGCACCTCAAATTGGTCTTTCAATTAGGCTATTTATAGTGGATGCCTCACCATTTTCTAATGATGAAAATTTAAGTATTGAAGAAAGAAATAGTTTGTCAAATTTTAAAGAAGTTTTCATAAACCCAATTTTAACACCCTTAACTGAAAAACTAAATACATTTAATGAAGGGTGTTTAAGTATTCCTGATGTAAGAGAAGATGTTGTGAGAGAAAATGAAATTTTAATAGAATACTATGATGAGAATTTTAAAAAAAAGAAAATCAAATTAAATGGATTAAGAGCTAGAGTAGTTCAACATGAATACGACCACATTGAAGGAATTTTGTTTACAGACAAGTTAAGTTCATTTAAAAAAAGATTAATTAAAACAAAATTAAGCAACATATCTAAAGGTAAAGTTAGATCTGATTATCTAATGTCATTCCATGATTTAAAAAAGTGAAAAATAAAGAAACCAGTTCAGTCGTTCGTTTGTTAGAGATAATGAACGAACTAAGAGAAAAATGTCCGTGGGACAGAGAGCAAACAATAGACAGTTTAAAAACTTTAACTCTTGAGGAATCCTATGAACTTTTAGATGCGATTAACGATAAGGATTATGATGAGATAAAAAATGAGTTGGGAGATCTTTTGTTGCACATTGTTTTTTATTCTAAAATTGCAAGCGAAAAATCAAAATTTAATTTTAATGATGTCGTAGAAACTATAATTAAAAAACTTATAGTTAGACATCCACATGTTTTTGACAGTAAAAAAAACATTTCAAAACAAGAGGTTGAAAAAAACTGGGAAAAAATAAAATTAAAAGAAGGAAAAAAAAGTATACTTTCTGGAGTACCTAAAACTTTACCAGCATTAATAAAATCAGAAAGAATTCAAGATAAAGTTTCAAAGGCAGGATTTAAATGGAATTCATTAAATGATTCTAAAAATAAAATTAAAGAGGAATTAAATGAGTTAAATATTGAGATCAAAAAAAATAGTTTTAATGAAATGGAAGAGGAGTTCGGTGATTTGATGTTTAGCTTGGTTAATTATGGAAATTTACTTGGAATAAATTCTGAAAATGCTCTTGAAAAAGCAAATAAAAAATTTATTGAAAGGTTTAAAAGAATGGAAATCTTAATAAAAAAAAAGAAAATAGAAATTGATAAATTGAAACAAGTTAAGTTACTTGAATACTGGAGAGAAAGTAAATAACTATTTTAATAATTTGTTTTTATGTTTTTTCAATAGTTCCAATTCATTTTTATTTTTTTTGATTTTATCATGAACTGTTTTAAGTAATTTATTTTCCTTTGAATTTTCATTAAAAAATGAAAGATTATTTTCTTGTTGAGAAACTTCTTTTTTAAGGCTATCGATTTTATTATTAATATTTTTTAATTCAATATTTTTTTGATCGGCGCTCATCAACCTAGATTTAATATCTGATATTTTGTTTTCTATTTCAGATTTTTTTGTTCCAAGTTCTATCAATAATTTTTTGATTTTTTTAAAAAAAATGTTTTCATTTTCGTAACTAATTTTTGAAAACTTGAAAAACTCTTCAACTACAATTTCTAAATCTTTTTCATCTCCATTAAAATCATCCAATTTTTCAATTAATTCATTTTGTTTTGTTTTGGCCTCTAACATTTTCTTTGAATGTAAATCTTTGTTTAGTGACAATTTTTTAAAATATATATCACATTTTTCTTTAAAAATTCTCCAATTTTTCTCATTGATTTTATAAGGAAGTGGTTTGACAAGTTTCCATTTTTTTTGAATTGAAATTATTTGTGATTTATTTTTTTCTAAATCTTCACCATTTAAAATAGTTTCAACTTCTTCAATGAGCTGATTTTGTATTTGAATATTACTAGTATATATTTTTTTTAATTTTTTAAAAAATACATTCTTTTTTGAATAAAATTGACGAACACTATTTTTGTATTCATTCCAAAATGTTTTTTTAAATTTTCTTGGAATCGGCCCAATATTTTCAATGGTTTTTTTAACTTTTTCAAAGTCATTTATTTTTTTCTGCCATAGTTTTACAGAATCAGTCTCTGTTGAAATTAAATCATGAATTTCTGAAATTAGCTTTAATTTTTTTTCATGATTTTCAGCTAAAATAGATTCTTTATTTTCATCAAAATCTTTTCTGTTTTCTAAGATTATTTTTTCGATTTCGAAAAATTCTGAATTTAATTTTTCATCATTTTCTTTTCCAGCAGGACCAAGCTCGAACTTCCATCTTTTTTTTAGTCTTTCAAAATCTTTAGATGCTTTAAACTTATCATTTAAATCTATTAGCTTTTTAGAATGTTGAATAATTTTTTCCTTTTCTTTCAGATTATGAACTAAATCAATTTCTTTAAATTTTCTATTAAGATGTAAATAATCATAAAAATTTTTTATGTGATGTTGAAAATTATTCCAAACTATACCATTTTTAGATCGAGGAACAGGTCCAATTTTAAACCATGAATTTTGAATTTTTTTAAATTCATTATACTTGTTACTAATATTTGTATCCTCATGAATTAAGTTCTTTAACCTTTCAATTAAATTTTCTTTTTCAATTAAATTTTGATCAACATTGAATTTGTTCACAACGAAAGAATTTTGCAAACTTCAAGTTAGCTAATTTTCTTTAACTATTCCAAATCTTCCAGCTTTCATTGGCTTGATTTTCTAGCATTTGTAAACCATTAATTATTGAAGCTCCTCTTATTTCTGATTTTTCTAAAAATTTAGTTTTGTTAGGATTGTATATTAAATCATAACACAGGTGTTTTTTTGTAATAAACTCATAAGGTATTTTTGGATATTCCTCAATTTTTGGAAATGTTCCTAAAGGAGTACAATTAATTATCAAAGTATTTTTTAAAATAATCTCTTTATTTAGATCTTGATAAATTATACAATTCTTTTTTCTTTTTCTGGAAACAACAGTAGTTTTTGTGTTTAAACTTTTTAAAGCGTAAATAATTGCTTTTGATGCTCCGCCTGTACCTAAAACTAATGCTTTTTTGTGAAAAAAGTTATTGTCTTTTAGGGATTTAATAAAGCCCAGATAATCAGTATTATAGCCTTTTAAAAATTTTTTATTTTCAATTTTTATTGTATTGACCGCACCAATTGTTTTAGCTGAAGGATCTAAATCATGTAAATAATTGATTATACTTTCTTTGTAAGGAATTGTGACATTGAGTCCACTAATTTCATTTTCTTCAATAGTTTTTAAAAAATCATTTATTGATACGAGATCATAATTATTATAAAAACAATGATTTAAATTTTCTTTTTCAAATTTTTCTTTAAAATATGATTTAGAAAATGAGTAATCAATTTTTTTCCCTATAAGCCCGTAATATCTATTTTTTTGTGGCATATTTTTCAAAAAATAAAACTATAAATAAACCAAAAAACATCCATAAAAAGTTATCTAAATTTTGAATATTAAATTCAAAGTCTTGATTGGAATAATTCCAAGGCCAAACAATAAACAGAGATCCAGTTACAAAACCAATAATGATCTGATTAATTGTTTTATTAAAGTTAAGTATCAAGTAGCTTAATATCTTTGATAAAATTAATAGACCTGTTATTGATCCTAAAGCAAACATTATAGCAATGTTTAACAATTCAATATCATGTTTAAGATTAGATCCTGTACCTAGTAAAATAAGAAAAGAATTATAAACTGCATTAACTGAATCTACTAACAATAATTTAAAATTTCCTAAAATTATAAGTAAATAAGATCCAGATAATCCTGGAATTATCATGCCACAAATACTTACAAATCCGCAGAAAAAGACATATAAAAGATTTTTATTTTCAGTTGTGGGCTCAGAAATACTAATTAGTATTCCAATTATTAAACCTATAAAAATTGATAAAAATGAATTTAGATTCCATTTTCTATTACCTGCTATGAGAATAACATTTGAAGCTAAAATCATACCAAAAAATGTTGACCAAACTTGTAATTCATATTTTACAAATAAAAAATCTAAAAGTTGAGATGTTGTAAAATAACTAACTAATATTCCAAAAAATATGACAATTAAAAAATATATATTAAATACTTTGTCGAGTTCCTGAAATTTTAATTGAACTAATAATTTTAAAAATTTTAGATTTAATTTTTTTAAAGAATTAATCATTTCAATATAAAATCCCGTTAACAATGCTACTAAACCACCAGAAATACCAGGTAGTTTATTCACTGTTCCCATTAAAACACTTTTAAAGAACAGAACAAGGTAAAATGATTTATTTTTTGATTGCATTTTTCTTCGAATAAAATTCCAAGCATAAAACTATTAAAAACCCTATTGAAAAAAATATCAAACCCTGATTAAACTCAGAATTATTGAAATAATTGTTTGGTATGTATAAATTTTCAAAAAAGGAATCTGTTTTTTTAAGATTTTTTTTCCATGGCCAAAGTGAAGGAAGAGATCCAATCATAAAACCAATTAGTCCATACAAAGTATTGTTTTTATGATTTTTATAAGACCAAGACAAAAATTTTGAAAATAATTTTACACTAAGTAAAGCTCCAAAAACAAAAGAAAAAAAGTTTATAAAATAGTCAGTATTTAATTTTAAAACTTCTTTAAATGTAGTTAACATTGTTTCGTAAGCACCAAGTAAAACTAAAATATATGCTCCTGATATTCCTGGTAAAAGCATAGCTGTAATACTTATCATTCCACAAAAAAATAAGTATATAAAATTAATATCACCTACATTTGGTTTGATAGTTTGAACATAAATTGCTACAAAAATTCCAATTAAAAGCAGATAAAGCTGTGCCGGAATTATAAATTTTGAATTTTTGAAATTTAATCTATCGGTTTCTTTTAAAAGAAACACAATACTAGCTAAAATTAATCCAAAAAATAATGACCAAAGTGCGATTGGATGATTTTTAATAATTAACAGAATAAATTGACTAAAAATCATAATACTTAAGAAAATCCCAGAAACAACCCTAAATAAAAAACTTAAATTGTAGGTAATCCAGACATTTTTAATTCCGTGTTTTTTAAAATCACTAAAAATTTTAAGGTCAATACCATCAAGTGTTTTTAATAGTTTCTCATAAATTCCTGTAATTATTGCTATTGTTCCTCCAGAAACACCAGGAACAATGTCAGCAATTCCCATGAACATTCCTTTTATAAAAACCATACTGTCTGAAAAATTAGTTTTTTTCATCAAATAAAATTATTTATTTAAAATTAAGTATTTAATTGGCATTCATGTTTTTAAACACATGAAGTTGAGGTATAGTTGGAAAAATATCTCTAAAATAATCGTATACTGCTGGATTCTGTCTATATGCTTCCTTTAAATATATATTAGCTTTCTCTATATTTTTGGAATTAAACAATATCACGTAAGATAAGTATTTAATTTCTCCAGAATAGGTTTGAGGTAAATTACCCATTCTCTTTAATATTTCTTCAGAAAGAGAAGTTACCTCAGGAAGTTCTAAAATGGTTTTAGTTAAAAAAATTATTGTACTAAGATTTAATTCTCCTAATGAAATAATTTCTCTACAAGAAATTTCTACTTCATCATATTCTCCAAGGTTTAGATTTATTTTTGAGTAAAGTTCCCAATATTTGATATTTTCAGAATCAATTTCTAGAGCCTTTATTAGTTGTTCTTTAGCCAATAAAAATTCATTTTGTTTATAATAAATTGTAGATAATGACATCCAAGCTTCATCATGAACTGGATCTTCTTCAATTGTTTTTTTATAGTAAGAAATAGCTAAATCTACGTTCCCTAATTTATTATGACAACAGGCAATTCTATAAAGTGCAAAAGAATTTGGATGATCAATTTCGACTACGGTCTCATACTGTTCAATAGCTTTATTAATCTTGTTGAGTTTTTCTAATACTTTACCCATTTCTAAGTATGCTCCAACAAATGAGTCATCTGAAATGATTGCGAAATCAAAAGCAGTTAATGATTCTTTTAATAGTCCTTTTTTTAAATATTGTTTACCAAGCTGATGCCATCCTACTTCACAATATGGGTTTTTTTCTAAAAAATTATTCAAATAATTAATAGTTTCATCAGTATTTCCAATATTATCAAAACAATACATTAAGTTGTTTAAAACAGCATAATCTAACTGAAAATCATCTAAATATTCTTTAAATTTTTCTTTTGCAAAACTAAATTCATCAATGAATAAATATTCTTTTCCAATCATAATTACAGCATCATAATAAAACTCACAGTCTTTATTTATTTTTTTTAAAAGATTTATAGATTCTAAATGATTTTTATTCTTTGAAAAAATTCTAGCTTTCTGAATGATAACCTCTGAGTTATTTTTCTCTAATACGTAAAGTTGATCAATTAATTTTTGAGCTTCTTTTATTTTATTATCTACTATTAAAGCCTCAACTTTTAAAAGTAAAATTGAAGAATTGTTGGGGTATTGTTTGAGAGCCATTTTAATGGCTTTATTCGACAGCGATGTATTTCCAGATTCTAAATAGTAAATTATAATTGACTCAAATTCATCTACATCAAAAAATAAAAACTTATTACTTTTTAACATTGATTCAAATTTCAAAATTGAATTTGAAAAGAAATCTTGAAAATCCTCCTTCATTAAAGTAAAGATATTATGAGAATTAATTAATATTAATTGTTTAATCAATTCTTTTTAACAAATTAATGAACAAGAGTTAAAGAGTGTTTAATACTTTAATTATGGTTTTACAACCTTCAATAATTTCTTTTCTATTTATAGTTAGTGGTGGAGTAATACGAACAGCTTTTGGTTCAAACAATAAAAAAAATAAAATTAAACCTTCATTTAAGCATTGTTTAACTAATTTATTTGTTAAAGTGGAATTTTTTAAAATAATAGCTAACATTAATCCTTTTCCTCTCACCTCAGAAATGTAATGATGTTTTAACAGAGATCTAAATAATTTTTCTTTTTCATCTATTTCTGACATGATTCCAGAACCTAAAGTTTCTTTTAAATTGCTCAGAGCTGCAGTTGCTATAACAGGGTGCCCACCAAAAGTGGTAATATGTCCAAGAATTGGATTAGTTTTAAATAATTTCATGTTTTCATAGCTAGTTGTCATAGCGCCAATTGGAAATCCGCCTCCAAGCCCTTTTCCATAAACTAAAATATCAGGAACAGTGTTAAAATGTTCAAAAGCAAAAAGTTTTCCTGTTCTTCCGATTCCAGGTTGAATTTCGTCTAAAATTAGAAGTGCTCCTACTTTTTTACAATGATTTTTTAATTTTTTTAAATATGATTTTTTAGGAACTATAAAACCTGCACCCCCTTGTATGGTTTCTAAAATTACTCCAGCAGTTTTATTTGTGATTTTTTTAAAATCAAGTTCATTATTAAATTCTAAAAACTTAATATTTGGAAGTAGTGGTCTGTATGCTCTTTTTCTTTCTTCATAACCCATTATACTCATAGAACCTTGAGTGTTTCCATGATAACCATTTTTTGCAGCAATTAATTGACTTCTTCCAGTAACTCTTTTAGCTAACTTCATAGCAGCCTCCATGGCCTCAGTTCCAGAATTTGTTAAATATGTATTTGACAATGAATCAGGTAAAGTTTTTGCAATTAATTTGCATAGTTCAACAGTTGGCTTTTGAATAAATTCTCCATAAACCATTACATGCCAATACAGATCAATTTGCTTTTTTACAGCTTCTTTAATTATTATATTATTGTGACCAAGATTAGCTGCTGATACTCCCGCAACAAAGTCTAAATATTTTTTGTTATCAGTGTCATAAATGTAGGAACCTTTAGCTCTTGATATTTGAAGACTTATTGGGTTGTCAGTAGTTTGAGCTTGATATTTTAAAAAATCTTTCTTCAAACTAATTTCGAGTTATTTCAGCTTTGTTTTTTATTCTTTCAATAATTCTCCAGTTAAATCCATTCAATATTTTTTCATTAATCTGTAGTTCTTTTTCTGGATAAACCTTTCCTTCAGGATTTGTGTAAAAAATAATTTCATCAATTTGATTTTCAACAATAATCATTTCAATTGAACTACAAATTGCTTTATCAATACCAATAAGCTCATTAGTATCTTCATCATATAAATAATAGAGCATTTCAGTATTTCGAACAAGGTTTAGTTTTTTTAATTCATTTTCTTCAAATTTTCCAAATAAATCTATGCCTTTCATCTGGTTAAAACTATCAGTTCCTAAACTATCTTTTTCAATTACAAAAGCATTATTTAGAATTTTTAAAGAATCAAGTTCGTTTGTTTTTATATTTCTTAAGAATTGAATCTCGTCTCCAGTCATTTGACTGTTTCCGTTCCATATAATTGGATTTTTTTTGGAAATTTCTTTACTGGTTAGAATTTGTTCTTCTTTTTTTGATAAATCATTTCTTAAAAGTCTGATCAAGCCATTGTTTTGATTCATTATAAATTGATCAGACTTTCCAGACATATTGGATTTTATAAATTTCACATTAAATCTTCCTTTTACTATTCTATTATTTTCAGGTCCAACTGCAAAGAGCGAGTCTGCTTTAATGAAAAGTGAATCTCTTTCAAAAATTTTTATCACGTAAGGATTTTTTGTAATCATTGCTGAATCAGATGCTTTAAAAAGCTCACCAAATTCCCCTTTAATTATAGTTTTATTAATAGTATCACTAATTGATACATTTTTACTACCAGATGCATATTGTTTTATGTCATCAAATATTAAACTGTCTCCTTTGATTATCCTATTATCGTAAAGTATTTTAGATTTTTTTACAAAATATCCATTTTTATTTTTAGTGTTATAAAATCCTTTTTCACAGAAGATTGTATAGTCACTTCCATTAATTACAGTAGGTCCAAAAAAATAAGTGTTTTCTGTATCGCTGTAATAATCCAGCTTTTCCGAATTTATATTATAACTGTCATTATATACATTTACCCGGTGATTAAAACTATATTTTGATGTATCGATAAAGTATTTACCTTCGCTACTTTTTATTGTATTGATAGAATCTTTTATTGTTCCTCCATTTTCAAAATATATTTCTTTGAGATTTCTGTCGTGATATAAAATTTGAGTTGTTAGCCTATTTTTTTTATTATTAAATATTACATTTTCTTTGGCAATAATTTTTCTTGTATTTCCATCATAATCTAATATATTACTAAATAATTCAATGCTATCTCCTTGCCTTACAATAACATTTCCTCTGGCTTTAAATGAGTTATTTTTTTTATAAAATAATGCATAATCTGACCAGATATCCATGCCATCGTGTAAAAGATGAACTCTAGTATTGTCATCCTTTTTCAAGATGTTTGCACCTGGAAATTTATTTTCATTTCTATCAAATGAACCAGCTTCAATTATTTGAACAACTTTTTTGTCGTCTTGCGACAAAACAATATTGATAAATAATAAAAAAATTATTGAAATTCTAATTCTCAAACTTAATTAACGGATTATAGTTTGTGTTCTATCTGGACCTACGGAAATGATAGCAATAGGAACATTTAATTCCTTTTCCAAAAATGAAACATAATTCATAAATGTCTTAGGGAATGCTTTTTCTTCTTTCAATTTACTAATATCCTCATCCCATCCAGGAAATTCACTGTAAATTGGTTTTATTTTTTTCGTGTCAACTGAAAATGGAAAATGATCAATAATATTCCCGTCATATTCATATGATGTACAAACTTTAATTTTTTTAAATCCTGAAAGTACATCTCCTTTCATCATCATAAGTTTAGTCACTCCATTAACCTTAACTGCATATTTTAGTGCAACCAAATCAAGCCATCCACATCTTCTAGGTCTTCCAGTTGTAGCGCCAAACTCATTACCAACTCTACTCATCGTTTCTGCATTTTTATCAAATAATTCTGTAGGGAATGGTCCACTTCCAACTCTGGTAGTGTAAGCTTTGAAGATTCCAAAAACGTCTTTTATTTTATTAGGTGGAACACCAAGTCCTGTACAAGCTCCAGCTGCAGTAGTATTAGAGGATGTTACATATGGATAGGTACCAAAGTCTATGTCTAATAAAGATCCTTGTGCTCCTTCTGCTAAAATAGTTTTTTCATCATCTAATTGATTGAAAATAAAATTCTCACTATCAATAAATGGTATGCTTTTTAATTTTTTAACAGCACTAAAAAAATCTTCTTCTAGTTCCTTTAAATTATATTGTAAGTCAACATTATAGTTCTTAATCATTGACTCATGTTTGTTTGCTAGTTTCCGATATTTTTCCATCCAATCTGGTAATTCTATATCACCAATTCTTATTCCATTTCTTCCCGTTTTGTCCATGTAAGTTGGGCCAATTCCTTTGAGAGTGGAGCCAATTTTAGATTTTCCTTTAGATAATTCAGATGCCGCGTCCAATAATCTATGTGTTGGTAAAATAATATGAGCTTTCCTTGAAATACATAGTGACTTTGAAAAATCAATGTCAAATGGTTCAAGTTTTTCAATTTCTTTTTGAAAAATAACAGGATCAATAACAACACCGTTTCCAATAAGGTTTATTGAGTTTTGGTGAAATATTCCAGAGGGAATAGTGTGTAAGACATGTTTTATTCCATCAAATTCTAACGTATGTCCAGCATTTGGTCCACCTTGAAATCTGGCAATTATATCATAGTTTTTAGTCAAAACATCAACAATTTTACCTTTTCCTTCATCTCCCCACTGAAGACCTAGTAGTAAATCAACTTTCATAAAATTATTTTTTTAATTTTTCGCCATAAAAATAGAGTGAGTGATTGTTAATTTTCACACCAAAAATTTCCTCTATGTTTTTTTTTATTGTTTGAATTCTTGGATCACAAAATTCTATAACTTCTCCAGAATCTGTAAGAATTAGGTGGTCATGTTGATGGTCAAAATAAGATTTTTCATAGTGAGATTGATTAGATCCAAATTGATGTTTTCTTACAAGCTTACATTCAAGAAGTAGTTCAATTGTGTTGTAAAGAGTTGCTCGACTAACTCTGTAATTCTTATTTTTCATTTTGACATACAATGATTCAATGTCAAAATGTTCTCCCGAATCGTAAATTTCTTTTAAAATCGCATATCTTTCAGGTGTTTTTCTATGTTTTTTATAATCAAGAAACTTAGTGAACACATCCTTAACAATCTTTTGATTTTTTTCACTATTCATATCTACAAAACTAATTTAAAATTTAATGATAAACTATTCTCTAATAACCTTTTCAATACCATTTATTTTTTTTAATCTTTTAATTAAATCATTGAGAATATTTTTTGTTTTTACTTTCAGTGTGATTTGTCCTCTAAAAATATTATCCACTGTGTCAAAACTCATTTTTTTAATATTAATATTTAATGTATTTGAAATAAGTTTTGTTATCTGATTAACAATACCCAGATTATCAATTCCGGATATTTTTATAGTTGATGTATATTCTTGAACAGTTGAATCTATCCACTTAGACTTTAAAATGCGATAAGCAAATTTTGATTGAAGACCTACGGCATTTGAACAATTTTTTTTATGAATTTTAATTCCTTCATTTACAGTTACAAATCCAAAAACATCATCACCAGGGATTGGATTACAGCATTTCGCAAAAGTGAAATCCAATTTTTCTTCTTCATTTCCAAAAACAATTTGATCATAATTACTACTTATTTCATTTTCAGATTGATCTAATTTATTTTGTCTTCTTGATATTCTTTTTCTGAAAAAATTTATCAATCTATTGTTGTAATTAGCAAACTTTTTAAGTTGGGTATTATCAACTTTTCCAATTCCTACTCTGTAGAAAAGATCTAGGCTTGTATTAAGTTTTAGAAAAGTTCCAAGATCATTTATGGTCTTTTCATCAAATTTAATTTTTAATTGTTTCAATTTTCTTCTTAATATTTCTTTTCCTTCCTCTGCTAAAATCTTTTTTTCTTCTTTTAATGCGGTTCTAATTTTTGCTTTTGCTCTTGATGTTTTTACATAGTCTAACCAGTTTGAAGAGGGCTTTGTGTTTTCTGATTTAATAATTTCGATTTGATCTCCACTTTTAAGTTCATGGCTTAACGGAACCATTTTACCATTTACCTTAACTCCTCTGGTTTTTAGTCCAAGTCCAGTATGTATACTAAATGCAAAATCCAAAGCAGTAGAACCTTTGGCTAGGGATTTTAATTCTCCAGCTGGAGTAAAGACAAATATTTCAGTAGAATATAGATTTAATTTAAAATCTTCAACAAAATCTAACGCATTAGATTCAGTATCCTCTAAAACCTCCTGAAGTCTATTTAGCCATTCTTCTAATCCATTTTCATTTTGATTACCTCTTTTGTACATGTAGTGAGCTGCATAACCTTTTTCAGCGATCTCGTGCATTCTTTCAGATCTGATTTGAACTTCTACCCATTTTGAACCAGGCCCAACAACTGTAATATGTAAAGCTTCGTAACCGTTTGATCTTGGAGACGTTATCCAATCTCTAAGTCTTAATGGGTTAGGAGTATAGTGATCTGTTATTATAGAATATATTTTCCAGGCCAAAAATTTTTCGGTATGATTTTCAGATTTGTATATGATTCTTATTGCAAATTTGTCATAAATTTCTTCGAATGAAATGTTTTTATTTACAATTTTATCTCTAATTGAATGAATAGATTTTGGTCTTCCATTTATTTTAAACTTGAGATCTTCCTTTCTTAATTTTTCAGAAATTCTTCTGGAAAAGTTTTTGATATACTTGTCTTGCTCATCTTTACTTTGCTCTATTTTGTTTTTAATGTCATTGAACATTTCAGGTTCTGTGTACTTTAAACCAAGATCTTCAAGCTCTGATTTTAATTCATATAAACCAATTCTGTGAGCTATTGGGGCATAAATATATAAAGTCTCTGAGGCAATTTTTATTTGTTTTTCATTAGGCATTGAACCTAAAGTTTGCATGTTATGAAGTCTGTCAGCAATTTTGATTAAAATTACTCTAACATCATCGTTAAGAGTCAAAACCATTTTTCTAAAATTTTCGGCTTGCAATGAAACATTTTCTTCTTTAGCCAATTTTGAAATTTTAGTAAGTCCTACAACAATTTTACAGATTTTTTTTCCGAAAATTTCTTTGATTTTCTTTTCATCGTATTCAGTGTCTTCAATAACATCATGAAGAAGCGCTGCTGCAATACATGTGGCATCTAAACCAATTTTTGAAGCAACTATTTTAGCAACAGCAATTGGATGGAAGACATAAGGTTCTCCAGATTTTCTTCTTTGATTTTTATGGGCATCAACAGATGTATTAAAAGCTAGCCTAATTAATTTTCTATCATCTTTTGAAAGGGATTGGTAGCTAATTTTTAGGAGCTCTTTATATTCTTTTGCTATTAAGTTATTTTCCTTAATTGAATCGACTATCATTATTATTAAAAATAACCAAAAAAATCTAATTATTGTAAATGACTAATTCGTTTGGACAGAGGAGGATGAGAATAGTGCCACCAAACATAACTAGGGTGGGGTGTTAAATTACTTAAACTGTCTTTTGATAATATTTTCAATGCTTCAATTAAAGATTCAGAATTAAAAGTTTCGCTTGCATATCGATCAGCTTGAAATTCAAATTTTCTTGAAAAAATATTAAAAACTATTGAAGAAAGTTCAGAAATTGGAGTATACAATATTGAAAATACTATTAGACCTATGTGAAAGCTGTGATTATTAATTCCCAGTGCTTCAGAAAAAACAGGCATGTAAATTAACAAAGACAATATATAAAGCATAATACCAGTTTGAATAATAGAAAATATTAAATTAAATATTATATGTTTTTTTTTATAATGCCCAACTTCGTGAGCTATAACAGCTATAATTTGTTCATTACTTAATTTATTTATTAGTGTGTCGTAAAGGGTTACTCTTTTTTGTTTGCCGAATCCAGAAAAGTAAGCATTAGCTTTAGTTGAACGTTTGGAACCATCAATTACAAAAATATTTTTCAAATCAAAACCAACTTTCTTGGTGTAAGATTTGATTTCATTTTTAAGATCTCCATTCTCAAGTTTAGTTTGTTTATTGAACAATGGAACTATTATTTGTGCGTAAAATCCATTGATTAGTACTGTTAATAATGAAATAAATAACCATGCAATTAACCAAAAATCTTTTCCAATTGTTTCAAATTGAAATATTATAAAACTTAAAATTCCACCTCCAAAAATTATTGTTATTATCCATGATTTTATTTTATCAAAAATAAACGTCTTAATTGTTGTTTTGTTAAAGCCAAACTTTTCTTCAATAACAAAAGTATTGTATAGTGAAAATGGCAGGTTAGCTAAATCATTCAACAAAAAAATTAATCCAAAAAAACTTAAACTGATAATAAGTTCAGAATCAAAATTAGATCTACAAAAATCATCAAGGATTAAAAATCCATCATAAAAGAAAAAAAGTAATACAATTGAAACACCGAACAAACTAGAGATTCTACTAAAATTGTATTTAGTTTTTTTGTACTCTTGGGATTTCAAATATTTTTCTTTTTCAAAAAGGTTTTCTAAGTTTTTAGGAGGCTTTTTGTCAAAATATTTAGAATTTAAATAATCTAGAAAAGAATCTTTTATAAAATTTAAAACAATTATTCCTATTATGACGTAAAAAAGATTCTGAGCATTAATTTCCATTTCTTTGTTTTAAGCCTTCAAATATAACTATTGCTGCACAGAC
>CACPPV010000016.1 GCA_902635895.1 uncultured Bacteroidota bacterium | reverse complement strand
CTAAAGATGGTGCGACAATATTGGTTAACGGAAGTGATGTAACGGGGCCCCCATATAATGCTAGTTCAAGACTAGTTGATGGGAATAACGATTATGTTACCTACAAGGTTCAAAATCTTTCCGGAGATGTTAAAGTTGAAGGAGATGATGAGTTATATGTTGCTTATGTAAATTCCAATAACTATGCTACAACTGCTGGCTTTTATTCTGGATTTACAGTTCCGCCAACTGTGGAACTCGATGCAGACCTAAAAACATTAGGATCGTGTTTAAATAAAGATGGAACCTCAAATGTTGAATTTGAAGCTAGTAATTTCAGTCAATTTGATTCTATAGAATGGCTAAAAAAAGATGCATCAGGAAACTTTGTAGCTATCCCTGGTGAAACTGGACAATTTTATACTCCAACGGATGAGGGCAATTACATGTTAAAAGGGATTTTGTTATGTAATAGTGCGGAATATTTTTCACCTGAAATTAGTGTGAGTATTTGTCCTGATGATTTTGATAAAGATGGGGTTATTGATAACATTGATTTAGATTTAGATAATGATGGTATATTGAACATAAACGAGTCTGATGGTGATGTCACTTTCGATTTTTCAGATTATAACAACCCTACTTTAACTGCTTCAAGAAGCATAACAGCAACTGCAACAACTCCAAACCTGGCAACAGGAACAACTGGAAAATCTATAACTGGACTTATTGATGGTGAATTTGAAACTGAAATGCCTGTAACCACTGTAGATGAATTTTCTTACAAACTTGAGTTTTCCGAAAATTTGAACATAAAATTTACAAGTCAATCCATTGCGCATAGTATAGTTGATGGAGAATTTTTTGAGTTAAAAGTTGATGGGGACAGAAACATCACCCTAATTGATCCCAAAAATCATTTAATTGTAAAACAACCAGGCTCGAATGACTTTACCGAGCTTGAAGCAGTAGGTGGTGAAAAAATTTACAGTTCCAATACAATAAGATTTAAGTTTAATTCATCTGTTACTTCTCTGCCAGAATTTGAATTTATTGGATACGATCTTTCTGAAATTCAATTTACTCACTTCGCAGACAATACTTCAAGCTCTTCAATATTTAAAGGTAAAATTGTTGGTATTGATCTGGCTGTAAATACTGATACAAGTCATCCAACAAATTCAGATACTATTCCAGATTACTTTGACCTTGACAGTGATGGAGACGATTGTTTTGATGTCACTGAAGCTGGATTTGATGATGTAGATGGCGATGGTATTTTAGGTGAAGGAGTTCCAACCTATGATGATTCAAAGGTTGACACTAGAGGAAGAGTTATAGATCCTGTACACGATTATGATAGTGCTTTAATATTAAAAGATGCTGTTAGCGGGGTTTATTATTTTCAACAAGTGGGCCAAGCAGTTTCCATTACACCAACAGGACAACCTACCAATCAGGCTGCATGTATTGGAGAAAATGCAGAGTTTAAAGTTGAGGGAGATCATCCAAGTAGTGTAATCTACTATCAATGGCAGTTTTTAGATTCAGCAACTGGAATATGGAACGATTTGGATGGCACTAATGCAAAAATTACAGGTTGGGATTCTGATAAATTAGAAATAAGTGATGTGGACAGTACATTAGCTGGAGAGTATAGAGTTCAACTAAAAACAGACGAGTATCAATGTACAACTGACTCTAATTCTGGAGTGAGCTTAACTGTAAACACTCCACCTGATACTCCAATTGTTGAACCCATTCAAACGTTTTGTTTTACTGATAATCCAACTGTTGGTGATTTAGTAATTTCCCCACCACCTGCTAATCCAGCTGGACTAACTATTTCAGTATACGATGATTACGATCCAACTGACCCTACAATAGGAACTTTACTAGATCCAGCTGACCCATTAGTTGACGGTCAATACTATTACATTCAGGTTACTGATGCTTCAAGTTGCTCTTCCTCGGGAAGAAGAATGACTAAGGCACTCTTATCAAATCCGGATATAAGTGCCTCTGTACCTGAAAGTTGTCCTGGTGATCTAGTTACTTTAAATGCTGACAATGTGCCTCAAACAGCGCTTGATTTTGAGCTTGCCAATCCAACTTTAACAAAACTTACTGATACTTGGACGGATTCCAATGGTGTAATCTCCTATTACTTTTACGAACCTGTAAGACGATCTTGGGAAGACTCATTTGATTTAATTGCTTCATATGGTGTTGGAGCCTCAATGTATCAAATCAGTGATCCAGCTGAACACGATGCCGTTTGGGGAGCCATAGTGAGTATGGGAATAGATGGAGCAGTACCTTTTTGGCTTGGGTTAAAACAAAGTGGAACCAAAACCGATGCTTATGATAGTGGATGGGAATGGCTTAATGGCGATCCATTAGATCCCGCATGGAATTTATGGCATGTGACTAATAATGAGCCAAATGATTATGATTTTTATAGACCTGACGGCACGGATAAACAACCAGGTGATCCTGCTGATTTTGACGGAAAAGAAGATGGCAGTGAAGATTACGGTCACTTTAATAATGCTAAAACCAAATTATTAAACGATTATCCTAACATTAGTCCAATCAGTGGTGATGGTTCTTTTTCTTTATATGAATTCAGTGGAACAACTACTGTAAAATGGTATTATCAACTTGCCGATGATGGAACTGGAAACAGAGGGCCAAAAACTGCAATTCCTGGAAATCTAACTGAAATTGATGTTAACCCAGATGTAACTACATTTTATATATTAGAAGTAACCACAAATAATGTTATCTGTGAGGTTGAATATAAACACGTAGTAAATCCTCTTCCTGTTCCAACTGCAGTAAGTGATCTTGAGCTTTGTGATGAAATAGACCTAACAGCAGACCCTAATTCAACAAATACTGATGGAATATCTTACAGTTTCGATTTAGATTCTCAAACTCCATTAATTGTTGATGGACAAGTTGACAGAGATGGAAATCCTTTTACAGTAACCTATCACGAAACTTTAACTGATGCTCAGGACATTACAAAAACTGGGCTTAGTTCACCATACACTAATGTATTAAATCCAGCAGGAAGTCCATACGATCCACAAACCATTTATGTTAGACTATTGGATGAAGCTACTGGATGTTTCGATACTTCACTAACTTTTGATATTATTGTAAATCCTACCCCAGAATCAAACCCTGTGGTAATGCCGGAAGTTTGTGATGATACAGATTCTGGAAGCGATGTTGACGGCTCCTCTAAATTTGATTTAACCACTTTAGAAAATGATATATTAGGTGCAGCTCAAGTTGCAGCAGGTGGTTTTATAGTAACCTATCATTTGTCTCAAGCTGAAGCTAATGATCCATTATCATATCCTGATGGAATTACAGATCCAACTGCTCATTATAACACTCCTGATAGTGCTTTTGATCCTGCTAACCCAACAGTCCAAACTGAAGAAATATTTGTTAGAGTTACCGATTCAAACGTTTCAACTGTTTGCTTCAGAGCTGATACATCGTTTACATTAACTGTTAATCCTCTTCCCGTTCTTTTAAAGAGTGTTCATAAAGATGAAGAATGTGACATTCCTTTTTTTGATTTAACAAATTATGAAGACAAACTATCTACGTATCCTTCAACTGAAACCTTTTCTTATTATAAAATTGATTCCAGCGGAACAAGAATAGACATATCCTCCTCAGATGCCGCAAATTATAATAGTAGTGGAACAAGTATTACACCAGAAATTATTTTTGTTGACATTTCAAAGAGTTCTGGAGGTTGCAAGAGAACTGCACAAATTGAACTTAAAGTTTCTTACAATAAAGTTCCCGATACTTATGCCCAACCTTTTATCGATGCAAACAAAATAGATCTTTTTAAAACTGATGGTCAAACCATTACTGATAGCGATCTGACTGGTCAATCTCAAGATGGAAAAGAAGAATTTGACACGGCTATTTTCCAAAAAATTGTTGGGGAATTAAAAGTGCTAAACCCTGTAGAATTTGATATTCCAAATATTGATTTTATATTTTATGGAAGTGAAAGGGATGCGAGAACAAGAAAAAACCCTATAGACTTAACTAAAGCTGTCTATGTTAGTGAAAATGAACGTTTTGATGTTGCAACTGGAAAAATTCCGATTAGCAATTATAATGCGTCAAAAAATAGATGGGAGCAAGAAATATGGATTAGAATTACCAATAATAATTTAGTCCTAAAGTTAGATGAATGTATCGGATTTCAGCACGTAACTACACTTTATGTTGAAAAAAGACCAGTCATTTACGATGTTGTAAATCCAGCAGACACAACAAAACCAAATGACGTATTGTTACTTTGTGATGAGCAAATCAGCCTAGACAGATATTCTGAATTCGATACAAGTACACTGGAAAACTTACTAATAGGCAATAATTCTGATCCTACAACTTTGCCTTATCAAGATACATCGAATTATATTTTTGAATATACTTATGATGATGATAATGGAAATCCTGTTACAACTCCTACTCTAGATCCTAAAATTAATCTGACTAATCAGCCAATTACACTAACCCTAACAAATCCAATAGGAGAAACTGCTCCTTTTATTAGTACTAGCTCTGTTGACTTTATGGTTTTTGAAACCCCAACTCCATTTAGTGGAATCGTTTTAGAAGATTGTGATGATGAAGCTTCAGGATCTGACATAGATCTAAAGACAATCTTCTCAATTAATTTAGATGAGTTTAAAGAAAATTTATTTAAAGACCCTAATATTAGTGGAAGCCCAGCGGTTCAAGATTTTAATAATTTTGAATACACTTTTACCCTCTATGATAAGACAGACACTGTTATTTCAACGGGATTACCAGCAAACGAGCTTCCTCCAACAATTACAGCCGAAACGGGAGACTACATAATAGTTGATTTATTAAACCCTGTAAGTAAAAGTTACGGAGTTGATTGTGAAAATTCAATTAGAGTTGATTTTGTGGTAAATCCACTACCTAGTTATGATATTGATGATGAAACAATCGTTTGTTTAAATCCACTCCCCGACAATCCTATAGAAATTGGAACTTCCAATTGGCTAGGAGCCAATGATCCGACTATATATACTTTTAATTGGACTAGAGAAGATTTAGATGGAAATCTTGATACAAGCTACAGCGAAAAAGGTGAGACAATTAAAGTTGATAAAGGGGGTGTATACACTGTACTAGTAGAGGATGCAATTACAAAATGTCCAAGAACTAAAAGTATTAAAGTAACAGAATCTGAAATTGCTACAATCACATTAGATGAAATAGACGTGGAAGATTTAACAAATGACGAGACCAACACTATAACAATTGATAATTCTAACCTAGGAATTGGTGATTATGAATTTTCTTTAGACGACCCGTTCGGACCATTTCAAGATGAGCCAAAGTTCGAATCAGTTAAACCTGGAATTCACACCATTTATATAAGAGATAAAAACAGCTATTATACTTATGATTACGGTTGTGGAATAGCACAAATAGATGTATCAGTTATTGGTTATAAAAAATACTTCACCCCTAACGGAGATGGAATCAACGAAACATGGAAAGTTTTAGGTATTCGATCTGATTTTAACGCCGATAGTAAAGTTTACATCTTTGATAGATTTGGAAAACTGTTAAAAGAACTTGATCCTCTCAGTGAGGGTTGGGATGGAACTTATTTAGGCAAACCAATGCCTGCCACTGATTATTGGTTCAGAACATACCTTGAGGATGGAAGAGAATTTAAAGGACACTTTAGCCTCATCAGAGGAAACTAATTAAATAAATTAATATTATATCCCAGTGTCACTTGGTGAAAACCACCTTCACCCATAACTATATTGCCTTGCTGATAAGAATAGTTGTAAGAAAAAACAAAATCTTTGTAGGAGACTCCAAATATTGGAGTAACAAGTTGATAGGTTTGCTTTTTTAATGTTTCTCCATCTCTATACCTAGCTCCGTCAAAACTTTGCCTGTACGAAAGTCCAAGCCACATGTATCCATAATCCAAGTTATAATAAGATTTTAAATTAAGATCAAGTGCTTTTTCACTTGTTAGTTTTGACCCATGAAATAAAACTGAAGGTTCAAAAGAAAAAGGTGTTTCTGTGAAAAAAAGATATCCAAATGAAGCTACGTATTTAATAAAACTGGTATAGTTTTTTGAAAAATCATAAACTTGATCTCCATAAATATTCGATGGAGAGAAAAGAACATTTTTTAAAGTTAAATGTGCGAAATAATTAAAATTAACATAAGAGGCACCAACATCCATATTGAAATAACCAGAGCTTTGGTTAATTGTGCTTATTAATGGATCTTGTTGGCCAAAAATATCGTTTTGATCAAATGTTGTCTGATCAAGTGAATTTTGCACTCCTCCAATACTTATTCCAAATGACAATTGATTAATAGATCCATAATTAAATAAATTAGGTTCGTTCATTCTAGATCTATCTTCGTTAAAATTTATATGGTGAGCATATGTAAGTGTTAATCCTGTTTGTGCATTATAGCCATTTTCGTCTTTAAAAAGAATCATCCCGACTCCACTTCGGTTATTTAATCTGGCATCAATAGAAAGAGTTTGAAGATTTGGAGCATTTATTTGATCAAGCCAATGCTTTCTAGAGGTCATCCTAATTTTAATACCTTCTAGATTTACACCAGCCATTGATGGATGAAGAAGATAATAATTCTCAGTTAGATAATCTGTATATATTGGCAACCCTTCCTGACCAGTTGTAGAAAACGAGTAAAAAAAAGAGAAAAAAAAGAATAATTTTTTAAAAAAATTTTTCATGAATATTTCGGTACCGATGGTTCAAATATAATCAATATTAATGCCATTGTTTCCCATAATCCAATAGTCAAATAAAATCTCATTAATATTTTATATCTTAATTTAACTTAAACTCTATTAAAACTAATAATTCATAGCTTGAAAATAATCAACCTATTTTTTAATTTATTTAAATGGCTAATTGCATTATTTGCTGTTTTAATTATTGGCATTTCAATATTTTTTGAAATCAATGAAATTCCAATATTTGATTTAAAGGTTGGTTACAAGTTTATAACTGGGAAATCCGATTATAAACAATATGAAAATATTTCTGAAAAGCTTGGTTATTCTAAGGATGATAAATTGTTAATTATACATGCCGATGATTTAGGATTATCTCGTTCAGTTAATAAAGCCAGTTTTAGTGCTTTAAAAAAAGGTCATATAAATTCAGCCAGTGTAATGATGACTTGCGAGTATACTGATGAAGTTGGAAAATTTGCATTAGAAAATCCAGAGATAGATTTGGGGCTTCACTTAACAGTCACAAGTGAGTGGAGGGATTACAAATGGGATGGTGTTTCTGACTCTTCACTAATTCCTTCAATGATTGATAAAAAAGGTCATTTATATGATAATAAGAAAAAGTTTGTGCTTAATGCAAATCCTTCTGATTTAAAAAAGGAACTTCAAAGTCAAATTGATTTAGCTGTATCGATTGGAATAAATCCTTCGCATATAGATAGTCACGAGGGAGCATTATTTTTCAATCAAGATTTGTTTAAAACTTATCTTGAAATAGGAGAAGAAAATAAATTGCCTGTCTTTGTGCCAAAATTAGTAGCAGCACATTTTGACAATGAGTTTCCAAAGCCAAAAAATGTAGTTGTAATTGAAAATTTCTTCATGGCTAGTCCTGAAATAGAATTTTCAGACTGGGAAAATTATTACACTGGTATTTTAAATAATCTAGAACCAGGGCTTAGTGAAATTATTGTTCATTTAGGATTTGATGATAAAGAAATGCAAGACATAACTGTTGATCACCCAAATTTTGGATCAAAATGGAGAAATTTGGATTATGATGTTATTTCAAGTGAAAAATTTCAAAATGCATTGGATAATAACAACATAAAGCTTGTCACTTGGCGGGAAATACAAAATGTTATATACTAATTCACTTTATATCTGAATGCTATAATTGCTATAGCTGCACTTACTACTGCTGAAATAACATACGGATAATCAATAAATGATAAGTTACTGTACATTAAATAAACAACTGCGATACTAACTATACAAAGTATAGTACACAACACAAACAAAAACCATTTTAAAATTTTCATATATATTTAAATATACAACTAACAATTTCTAAAATGAAAAAGTATTTTTTTTTAATCTTATTAATTTCAGGCTTAATCAGTAATGCGCAATACAAACCCTCTAAAGAAAATCTAGAAGCAAGAGAATGGTTTGAAAATGCAAAGTTTGGTCTTTTTATTCACTGGGGAGTTTACAGTGTTCTTGGCGATGGTGAATGGGTTATGAACAATCAAAATATTTCGATTAGTGAATACGAAAAATTACCTAAATTTTTTAATCCAACTAAGTACGACCCTGAAAAATGGGTTTTAATGGCAAAAAATGCTGGAATGAAATATATAACTATAACCAGCAGACATCATGATGGTTTTTCTATGTTCGATTCTAAAGCCTCTGACTATAATATTGTAAAAAAGACTCCATATGGAAAAGACATACTTAAGATGTTAGCAAAAGCATGTAGAAAGCACGACATAAAATTATTTTTCTATTACTCTCAATTGGATTGGTACAGAGACGATTACTTCCCAAGAGGGAGAACTGGAAATGGAATTGAAGGAAGAGGAGAAGGAGAATGGAACGATTATATTGATTTTATGAAATCACAACTAACTGAGCTTTTAACTAATTACGGACCAATTGGAGGTATTTGGTTTGATGGGCAATGGGATCAACACGATTGGGATGGTAAAAGATTTGGAAAAATTAATGTTGATTTTAAATTAAAAGAAGTATATGAGTTAATACATGAACTTCAACCAAGTGCACTAATTGGAAGTAATCACCATTTAGCTCCAAATCCTGGGGAAGATTTTCAAATGTTTGAAAAAGATTTACCTGGGAAAGGAACCAAAGACTTTGCTACATCGGAAGATGATATTGGGAATTTACCTCTAGAAGTATGTGAAACTATAAATGGATCATGGGGTTTCAATTTAAAAGACAGAAAACACAAATCTGAAAAAGAATTAATTCAATACCTAATTAAAGCTGCTGGCTACGGAAGTAATCTATTATTAAATGTTGGGCCAATGCCTAACGGAGAAATACAAGATGAGCATATTAAATCTTTAGAAAAAATTGGAAACTGGGTTAATAGATATGGAAATACTATTTATAATTCTAGAAAAGGGCCTACAGAACCAAACGACAAATTCGTTTCAACTCGTATTGGAAACAAAATTTATATTCATGTTCTGGATCCTTCATTAAAAAATATCTATATCGATAATTTTAAAGAAAGAATAAGAAGCATGAAATATTTTGATTCACAATCAAAAGTGAATCATAAAAAGAAAGCGTCTTCATTAACAATTAATTTAAATGAAGAAAATATGAACGAAATTGATACTATTATTGAATTAATAGTGAAAAGTTAATTTTCAATACTAATTGTTTTAGGTTTCCATGTTTTAGAGTCTCCAAAAACTTCATTAGTTAGACTAACAATTTCAAGAGATTCTGGAATTATTTTAATTAATACACAGTCTGTTTCAATATTTTTATAATGAGGAGTCCATTCCTCTTTCCAGTATTTTTTTTTCAACTTAATATCATCAATTAATTGAGCTTTACCATTCAGTGAAACATAACTAAGCTTATCTATTGATTGAAAGTTTAAAGAAACAATGGAATTAGATTTTAAATGAGAAACTTTTCTTGAAAATGGGTTTGTAACTAAATAAATATCAAATTTTTTATTGTAAAGATTATGCTCCATAACACGAGTTATTGGTTTATTTTCACTACCCAAAGTAACAAAAACACAATTTTTAGACTCTTTAATGATATCAAATGCTATAGACTCTAAATAATCATCTGAATTATTTTGAGAAAATAATACTGAAAAAAAAAGTAATAAAAATAGCGTTAAAGAAGAACGGTAATATTTAAAATTCATGAGATACTTTCGTTTTATTTTAAGGTAAATTCTCTGATAATTGATCGAAATAAAGGTAATAAATATAATAGTTGTCAACATTTTATAAAAAAAGCTAAAAAAATCTTATCTGTTGTTCTCTGTAAATAATTAGATTATGTAGAGGTTTCTTTTTTAAATTTTAAATAGTATAAAATATTGATTATCAGTATATTATATGGCTTTAATATCTTAATTTATTTTCTGAAAATTTTAAAAACCTATTGAATTAAAAAAATTAAAAAAAAAGTAATTAACAAAATTTTTCTCCAGAGAAGAAAAATCTCTACCAGATAAGGATTTTTTTTTATAGATTAGTGTAAATTAATGTTTAACTAAAAACCAATACAATGGGATACAAACACACAAACAGTAAAGGAAAAACTTACTTTTTACATTCTAAAGATGTAGAATTAAAAGGTGGTAGAAATCAAACTATCTATTACTTCGCTAAAGACGAAAGAGCTGAAGCTTGTGACTTACCAGCTGGAAAACAAGTTGTTGAAAGTCCAAAAACAGGATTACCATTCGTAAAAGGAAAATAATCATAGATTATTAACCAAAAATTAAAAAGCCTGCTTATTACTAAGCAGGCTTTTTGATTTAAAATAAATTGGTTAGTTAAATTATTTAAATCTATACATTACCAGCTTTAAATTTACTTGGTTAATCATCTCTCTAGTTTTTGACCCATTATTCCACATCATTCTATCCGTAAAAGATGGAGTTCCCCAAGCTTCCTGAGCTTCTTCTTCAGGTATTTCTCTTCCGTCCATATCTAAAGTAACATGGGTAATATCCTTGTTTCCGTTTTCACTACTATTTAATACTCTGTTAAATTCCCACCATTTTCTAGAACCATTCAAAATTCCTTTGTTGTGCCATTTTTTATAAAATTCCATTTCATATTGCTCATAAGTGTCTTCTATTTGTTTGAATGCATTTAATCTTAAAATTGTTCCAATTTCTGGGTCCTCAAAAAGCCAGGTAGTATTATCTAATCGTTCTAGTTGATAAAAATTTCTTGTTCCAAATGGACCTGTTTCCCAAACTTTATCAAATTTTTTCTTTGACATCTTACTGTAAACACTTCTACCAATTTCATAGTAATTTACTTCTTTGTTTTGTTGAATAGAATCCTTATAAAAATTCATTATCAAGAAGTCTGGTTGGTTTTCAGCATTTTCATCACCTTCAATTGGAATTACTTCCCAGATCATCCATCCAGTTTCATGACCATCTTCAATCGCTTTTTCATGAATTTTTGACCAAAATTTTTCGTACTCAATATAAGCATCGTCCTGGCCATCCTCTAATCTTACAGAGGTATAGTTTATCATTTGTGAATAAGTAATTGCAGATAATAATAAAGCAATTATTAAGTTAATTTTTTTCATAATACTTTTAATTTTAAATGTTGATTCTTATAAAATTAAAAAAAAAAACACAAACGTTCAACACGGTATGTTTAATTATTTAATTTTTAGTCTGTGTGTAAGAATGTTTAAAATATTTGTAATTTACTTTAATGTTCAGATTAATATCTTTTTTAGCTCTCTTTATCTCAATCTCAACTTGGTCTCAGTTAGATCCAACAAAAAAATATAGTGTAAATACTATTGCATTTTACAACGTTGAAAATCTATTTGATACCATTGACGATCCCAAAACAAATGATGACGACAGAACTCCTAATGGAAAAGACAAATGGACAAACGAAATTTATAGCTTAAAGTCAAAAAGTATTGCCAAAGTTATTTCAGAAATTGGAAAAGATATAGTGGGAACTTCTCCATCGATTGTAGGATTGTGTGAAATTGAAAATAAACGGGTTTTAGTTGATCTTTTAAAAAACGAAGAATTGATTAACGAAGGTTATTCAATTGCTCATTTTGACTCTCAAGATGAAAGAGGAGTAGACGTGGCATTACTATTTAAAAAAAATAGATTTAGACCTACATTTGCCAAAGCCTATCCATTGTACTTAAAAAGAGAAAATGGCGAAACAGATTACACAAGAGATCATCTTTTAGTCTCTGGATTTTTAGATAACGAAATGGTTCATTTTATAGTAAATCATTGGCCTTCTAGATCTGGGGGAAGAATGAGAAGTGAACAAGGAAGAATCGAAGCTGGAATTCTTAACAGAAAAATAATTGACTCAATTCTGTTAGTTAATCCCAAAGCAAAAATTGTGAACATGGGTGATTTTAATGACAATCCTACAGATAAAAGTGTTAAACCAACTCTCTTAACAAACCCTAGTAAATCTAAAACTAAAAAAAATCAACTATACAATCCAACAGAAGAACTATTTAAAAAAGGTTACGGAACATACAAGTACAGAGGTAAATGGGATATGATTGATCAAATAATGATTTCAAATCAATTAATAGACGACTCGGGACTATTTTTTTTAAAAGCAGGAGTGTTTAATAAAAAATACTTAATAAACCCTGAGGGTAAGTATGAAGGATATCCTTATAAAAGTTTTGTTGGTGGAAAATATTTAGGTGGATACAGTGATCATTTTCCTGTATATATTTTATTGGCAAAAGAAGTGAAATGAAAAAAAACAGTTCAATTCAAATATTTATAACTGGCGGAACTTTTGACAAAAGTTATGATTACATAAACGGGGACTTATATTTCGAAAAAACACATATTCCAGAAATGCTAAAAAGAAGTCGTTGCAGATTAAATGTGAAGGTAGATACTTTAATGATGATAGACAGTCTAGAGATGAATCAATCTCATATTGACGAAATAATTTCAAACTGCAAAAAATGTGATTCTAATAAAATAGTAATTACTCACGGCACGGACAGAATTGTTAAAAGTGCAAAAGAAATTCAAAAAGCTGATATCAAAAACAAAACTATAATATTAACAGGAGCTATGATTCCTTATGCTTTTGGAAGTTCATCGGATGGATTTTTTAATTTAGGATGTGCGCTATCGTTTGCTCAATCACTAGAAAAAGGTGTTTACATAACGATGCAAGGACAATACTTTAGTCCTAACGATGTAATCAAAAATTCAGAAAAAGGTTTTTTTGAAAACTTAATTTAATTTGGATTATCAGATAAATCGTATTTCTTATTTAAGTCGTAAACTTTATTAGCAGAGAAAGACTTTTTTTGAATCAATTTTAATTGATGATCTAATAAATCAACTTTTTTTCCAATAGAATTACTAATATCATTATAAATCATTGAAGTTTCTTTAGATAAAGAGTTGTTTTCTATAATTGAAATAACATATTTCATTTCATTCATTACCGCTTTCATTTGATTTGGGAGCCAACTAATTATAGGTGTTCCACCTGTTGCCTTAGAGTATTTTGTGTTGGCCATAATATATTTTTGTACAAACTGCCAATGACCATTTCTAAAGTGATATATTTCCTCTAGAATTCCTAATAAAAAACAAAGTCCATCAAAGTTCTTTTGCTTAAGTAAAACGTCTGAAATGCCATCACCATCGAATTCATTTACGGTATCCTCTAAATCTTTGAAAAACTGTTGGACACATTTTGGCCTATAGCTTCTTAGGTCCATTAAATATTTAGTTAATTCATTTTTGGGATAATGTTTAATAACTCCGCTAAAAATATCTTCCATAGGTATAATATCATCTTGAGCACCAGTTTGTCCTCTAAATTGTTTAGGCTCGTCCCAAACGCCTTGATATAAAACACCATCTCCAAATAATTCTTCGTTTCCTTTGACTCCCATTATAAAAATTCTAAAATCATTGTAATGATTCCATCTTGAAGCCTTCCACATCTCTTTTCTTCTGGTATTCATAAGTTTCATTGTATCGTAATTTTCTTTCAAAAATTTAGTAGAATCTTTGTGATTATTTTCTTTTAAGGCATGTAATACGTTTATAACAGATCCCACAAGGCTAGGTGAATGTTGATTAATATCTACATGAAGCATTATAAAACCAACTTCATCAGGTTGACCGGAAAAACGAACACACATATCTAAATTATTCCATTTATGATCACCAGATTTATCGATTTTTTTAAAATTTCCTAAAGAATATGCATAGTGATAATCTAACCATGGGTAAACATCAAGTTTTGTAGCTGCCTCAACAAAAGGTTGTGAAATTTGTTTTGGCAAAATATTTTTTGCTTTTCCATAGTTGCCAGTTTTTCTAAAATGTTGAAATGAAGGCTCTAGTGTATAGGCTGAAGCTAAAAAACAATAAGCTCTGTATAAAGCCTGAATGATCATTATATCAGATTCTTCTTTTACATTATCAAAATAATTAGGAAGATCTTCAACAGAATCGTGAATTTTACCAGGATGATCAAGATATCCAGATTTTCCATCAATGTTAACCGGCATTTTATCTAATATATCCTGTAAAATTGAGTAACTATTGGGAAGAACTTCTAAGGGGGATTTTGAAGGCAAAAATCCGTTCTTATCACCAACGTTAAAGAATCCGTCGGAATAATTTTTTTTGATAAATCCCATATTATTAGTTGTTGATTAAATATAGTAATTCTTGTTTTGTATGCAATTGATTTATTAACTTTAAAGGAAACACATAATAATGTTTAATCTATGAGTAAATTAAAAAAAGATGACATTTCTAAGCTAGGTCATAAAATAAATCAATTAAAAAAAAGAATTCTAAGAACAGAAATCAGTGGCAATACTTCAAAAGTTGAATTCAGGCAAATGAGAATTAAAAAGATAAAGAAACAAATTAGAGAAATTCAAGCCAAAAGGAATAAAAAATGAAGAAGACCTATTTTGTTCTTTGCATACTTGGAACAATACTGCCGTATTATTATTTAATTGATTTTTTATCATCCAATAATTGGGAAATGACTGGTTTTTGGAATGATATTTTTTTTGGTTCAAGCCCAGTTTCAATGATTGTAATGGATTTAACAGTAGCAGCTTCAACATTTTTAATTTATTTAATATATCAAGCAAGGTATAATAAACTAAATATCACCAAGTATATAATTTGCCTTTTTTTAGTCGGATTTTCACTGGCATTTCCTCTGTATCTTTACGATACTCATGAAAATAAAAAATAACATTTAATGAATTTTGAAGAAGCATTTAATCACCTAAAAAGTGATAAAGTAATGTCATTTCTTATTCAAAAATTTGGTAAAGAAATTACACTTTATGACAGATATGAAGATAATTATGCAAAAGCTATTGCATTATTGATCATCGAACAACAAGTAAGTTTTAAAGCAGCCATAACTATTAAAAAAAGGTTTATCAAACTAATCGATAAAAAAATTAATAAAGACATATTGGGCATTAAGGATGAAAAAATACAATCCATAGGCATTTCGAACAGAAAAGTTAGTTATATAAAAAACACATATCAATATTTTGAAGAAAATAAAATTGAATTTCAAAAATTAAATGATAATGAAATTATTAAGGAGTTAATAAAAATTAAGGGTGTTGGCTTATGGACTGCAGAGATGTTTTTGATATTTATATTGTTTAAAATAAATATTTTTTCAAAAGGGGATTTAGCATTAATTAATAGTGTGAAGAAAAATTATCAAATAGAAAATTTGGATGATCTTAAATTAGAAAGAATAACACAAAAGTGGGAACCTTACAAATCCATAGCATCCTTATTGCTTTGGAAATCCATTGAAGAAAAAGTCTTTTACAATTAAATAGAATAAGTAAGAAAATTTAATAAATTATATCAAAATTGACTAAAAATTGATCAAAAACGACCAAAAATGATCAAAACTAATCAAAAAACTATCAAAATTGATTAAAAACTAAAATTTAATTCTTGTTATTTTATTTATTTTAAGATTTTCTTCATGTTTTTTTATTTCAAAATATTGTAAAAAAAGCTAAAAATTGTCAAAAATTGTTAAAAATGATCAATATTTGATTAAAAAAGATGAAAAAACAATCAAAAATAGTCAAAAACAAAAATTACAAATTGTTATTTTTTTATTTATTGTAAAATAAAATATTTAAAAATTGATAAAAAATGACTAAAAAAAACTGTATTTTGATCAAAAAAGAGCAAAAATCATTAAATAATTGCAAAAAAATAGAAATTCTAGCTTATTTTAAGGTAATTTACGACCTAAATAGGTTTCTAACATTCTAAACCAATCTATTTCACTTAGAATAACTGCTTCAGAATTAACGGCATTTAATATTCTTTCTTTTTTAGTGGTCCCGATTACCGGATGAATTTTAGATGGATGTTTTAAAATCCAAGACAACAATAATTGATCTTTTGTTGAACTATATTTTTTACAAAGTTCATCAAGAAGCAAATTAACCCTATCGACCGACTTGTTTTTTTCTTTAAAAAACAGTCCTAAGGGACTCCAACTCATTGGAATGATGTTATTAGAAACCATATAATCTAATGATGAATCAAATAGCGCGTTATTGTGTGAAAGAGAAAATTGAATTTGATTGACTTTAACTTTAGATTTTAAAGAAATTAACTCAGTTTGTTCTTTTGAAAAATTTGAAACACCAAACATTCTAATTTTACCCTCACTAATTAATACGTCAATAGCTTTTTTGATTTCATCAGGATGCATAAGTGGACTAGGTCTGTGTAAAAGCAATAAGTCCAAATAATCTGCATTTAAATCTTTGATTGATTTTTCAGCACTATAAATAATATAATTTGAATCGTATTGATAATGTTTTACAATATTTTCTGGCCTAGTTTCACCTACATATTGTATTCCACATTTTGATATCAATTGAATATCTTCTCTTTTAACACTAGAACTCTTAAAAGCCTTTCCAAATTCAATTTCAGTTGTGTAGTCACCATATATATCAGCATGGTCAAATGATGAGATACCATTTTCTAAATTAAAATGAATCAACTCTTCCATTTCACTTGTGGACAACTTACTTCCCCACTTACCCCAACTCATACATCCTTGAATAATTCTTGAGAAGTTTGATTTCATTTAGATTTTTTTATTAAAATACTAATTAAAACTGACTTACATTTGTCAAAATTTAAAAATTTGATTTCAAATTATACAAAAGAATTTAGATATAATTTGCAACTATCGTTTCCTGTAATGCTAGGAATGTTGGGCCATACATTTGTTGCTTTTGCTGATAACGTTATGGTAGGTCAACTTGGTACTGCAGAACTTGCTGCTGTATCACTTGGAAATAGTTTTATTTTTATTGCGATGTCTCTTGGAATTGGATTCACAACAGCCATTACTCCGCTTGTTGCAGAAGCAGATTCGTCAAATAATACTAGCTCAGGAAAAAATGCCTTTAAGCATGGTCTTTTATTAAGTTCTATTTTAAGTGTTATTCTTTTTTTAATAATTCTTTTATCTAAACCTCTATTAAACATAATGGATCAACCTGAGGAGGTGGTAGAACTTGCAATTCCATATTTAGATATTGTTGCTTTGTCTTTAATTCCTTTAATAGTTTTTCAAGCTCTAAAACAATTTTCTGACGGATTGTCAAATACTAAATATCCAATGTATGCTACCATTTTAGCCAACGTTATTAATATTATCTTGAATTATTTGTTGATTTTTGGATCGTTTGGATTTCCAAAATTAGGGATTGTCGGCGCTGCAATCGGAACATTGATCTCAAGAATTATTATGGTTTATTTTTTATGGATGATTTTTAAAAGCAGAAGTAAATTTAAAGCCTATATCACAAACTTAAATTTTAGAAAAATTGAAAAAACAATTAGCATTAAGCTTTTTAACTTAGGGTTTCCTTCAGCTCTTCAAATGTTTTTTGAAGTAGGTATTTTTACTGCTGCTATCTGGCTAAGCGGTGTTCTTGGGAAAAACCCTCAAGCAGCTAATCAAATTGCCTTGAATCTCTCGAGTATGACATTTATGATTGGAATTGGCTTATCTGTAGCGGCAATGGTTAGAGTTGGAAATCAGAAAGGGTTAAACGATTTTATAACTCTAAGAAGAATTGCGTTCTCCATTTTCTTTTTAACTCTTTTAATTGAAATTATTTTTGCAACCTTTTTTCTTGTTTTTAGAGAATGGCTACCAACCTTATATCTTGACCAATACGATTTAACAAATTTTAAAGACAATTCCGAAGTAATTCTTTTAGCTTCAAAATTATTATTGGTGGCTGCTTTCTTTCAAATATTTGATGGATTGCAGGTTGTAATTTTAGGAGCTTTAAGAGGACTTCAAGATGTAAAAATACCTGCTTTAATAACTTTTATTTCTTACTGGATAGTTGGGTTCCCTATTTGCTACTACCTTGGTCTTTACACTAATCTTAAAAGTGTAGGAATTTGGATTGGACTGTTTACAGGTTTATTTGTTGCATCAATTCTTCTTTACATTAGATTCAATTACCTTTCAAAAAAATTAATTAAAAGCAAAGTTTAGATCCAAACATCGTTTTCAGCAGTGAGATTACTTGTTTTATTTTCTCCAGTATTTACAACTCCTTTTGGTTCAATAAGCATAATTTGAGATTCGTTCAGTGAACTTGGTTTATGTTCAACTCCAGCAGGCACAACAAACATTTCTCCTTTTTTAATTGTAACAATTCCATCTCTAAATTCTATTTTAATTTCACCATTTAAAACAATAAACGCTTCGTCTGTTTCATGATGAGTATGCCAAATAAATTCGCCCTGTATTTTTGCAATTTTAAATTGATAATTATTGATTTCTGAAATAACTTTCGGTTTCCACTGTTCGTTAAACAACTTATACTTTTCTGAAAAATTTATTGACTTATAGTTCATAATTGAAAATTTTATACTGTGCGTATCATTTAAAGTTACAATGAATTTAAAAACATTTTTTTTAAATTTGAAAAAATTAAAATTATGAGAAAGCACTCAATGTTTAGATCTGGAAATCCGGCACTAAATTCACAAGTTTTTAAGAACTTAAAAAGAACTAGTAATGGACCATTAGTTAGGGATGATGTTATGACAATACAAGGTACAGTTGACAAAACAGGTATTTCTCTTGCTCTTTTAATGTTTGCTGGATATTTTGCTTATGTTCCAAATGGACTTTTATATATGATAATTGGTGGAGTTGGAGGTTTTATTGTTGCTTTAATTACAATTTTTAAAAAAACTTGGTCCCCAATTACTGTTCCACTGTATGCAATGTTTGAGGGGCTTTTACTGGGATCAATTTCATATGTATATGGGCAAATGCTTGATGGTATTGTTCTAAATGCAATAATAATTACAATTTCAATTTTAATGTCTCTATTATTTGTTTACAAATCAGGTCTTATTAAAGTAACAGAGAATTTTAAATTAGGAGTTTTTGCTGCAACTGGCGGGATTGCTTTAATGTACCTTTTTGCTTTTATTGGAAGTTTTTTTGGGTTGAGCATTTCGTTTTTAGACCCAACTAATGGTTCTATGATGAGTATAGGAATAAGCTTGGTAATTATAATAATAGCATCTCTTAACCTTGTGTTGGACTTTGACTTTATTGAAGAAGGCGCAGAAAACGGTGCCCCTAAATATATGGAATGGTATGGAGCATTTGGTTTGCTTGTTACACTAGTTTGGCTATATTTAGAAATACTAAGACTTCTTCTAAAATTAAATTCTAGAAAATAATATTAGGTCATATCTGCGTTCATCACTTTATTCCAAGCTGAAACGAAATCATTTACAAACTTTTCTTTATTGTCGTCTTGAGCGTAAACTTCAGAATAAGATCTAAGAATCGAATTAGAACCAAAAATTAAATCAACTGAGGAGGCTGTCCATTTAACAGCACCAGACTTTCTATCGATTATTTCATAGCTATTAGTTCCTGCTACACTCCATTTATTGCTCATATCCAATAAATTGACAAAAAAGTCGTTGGATAAAACTCCAGGCCGATTAGTAAAAACACCTGAAGAACTGGAGCCATGATTAGCGTTTAAAACTCTCATCCCTCCAACTAAAACAGTCATTTCAGGGGCTGTTAATCCGAGTAATTGTGTCTTGTCTAACATCATTTCTTCAGCTTTATCTGCATGTTCCTTTTTGATCCAATTTCTATATCCATCAGCATGTGGCTCTAAATTACTAAATGAGTTCTCGTCTGTCATGTCTTGAGATGCATCTCCCCTACCAGATATAAACGGAACATCAACATCAAATCCAGCAGCTGTAGCAGCTTCTTCAACAGCAGTGTTTCCAGCTAATACTATTGTGTCAGCTAAACTTACATCATGTTTAGAAGAAATTTCCTTCAAAACACCTAATGTATTAGCTAATCTATCAGGCTCGTTACCCTCCCAATTATTTTGAGGGGATAAGCTAATTCTAGCTCCATTTGCACCGCCCCTAAGGTCAGATCCTCTGAAAGTTCTTGCACTATCCCATGCAACAGTTATTCTATCACATATTGAAAGATTTGATTCAAGGATTGACTTTTTTAAATTATCAATATTATAATCTGATTTACCTTTTGGAACAGGATCTTGCCAAATCAATTCTTCTGATGGATAGTTAGGCCCAATATATCTACTTTTTGAACCCATATCCCTGTGAGTTAACTTAAACCATGCTCTAGCAAAAGTTTCTGAAAAATATTCTTGATCATCTTTAAATTTTAAAGATATCTCTCTATAAATAGGGTCCTCTTTCATAGCCATATCAGCATCAGTCATAATTGGATTTTGCCTTTTATCCGGATTATTTGCATCAATTGGTTTTTTACTTTCTTCAATACTGACAGGTTCCCATTGCCATGCACCAGCTGGACTTTTTCGTAATTCCCAATCGTGATTGAAAAGCATGTCGAAATAACCATTATCCCACTTTGTAGGGTAAGTTGTCCAGGCTCCTTCAAGTCCGCTAGTTACTGTATCAACTCCGTTCCCATTTCCTTTAGGATTCATCCAACCAAAACCTTGATTTTCAATACCAGCTCCTTCCGGCTCTGGACCTAAAATACTAGCGTCACCATTACCATGAGCTTTACCCACGGTGTGACCTCCAGCTGTTAAAGCTACTGTCTCTTCATCGTTCATTGCCATTCTTGCAAATGTTTCCCTTACATGAAGTGCAGTTTTAAGAGGGTCTGGTTTACCATTTACACCTTCAGGGTTAACATAAATTAGACCCATATGAGTTGCTCCTAATGGTTCCTCTAAAGTTGATGGGTCATCAAGATTCTCATATCTATTTTCACTTGGAGCTAGAAATTCATCTTCAGAACCCCAATATATATCTTTTTCTGGATGCCAAATATCAGCTCTTCCATATGAAAAGCCAAACATTTTAAGGCCCATACTTTCATAAGCTATATTTCCTGCAAGAATAAATAAATCAGCCCAGCTGATATTATTACCATATTTTTTTTTGATAGGCCAAAGTAGTCTTCTTGCCTTATCTAAATTTCCGTTATCAGGCCATGAATTTAGAGGAGCAAATCTTAAATTTCCTGTTCCTGCTCCTCCTCTTCCGTCACCTGTTCTATATGTTCCAGCAGCATGCCAAGCCATTCTAATCATCAAACCACCATAATGTCCCCAATCTGCTGGCCACCAGTCCTGAGGCTTGGTCATTAGATCGTGCATATCTTTTTCTAATGACTTAAAATCTAAACTCTTAACAGCTTCTCTATAATTAAAATCTTCACCGTAAGGATTAGTTTTTGAGTCGTGTTGGTGAAGTATGTCAAGATTTAGAGATTTAGGCCACCATTTTGTCACAGAATTTTCTTGTGTTGTAGTTGATCCGTGCATAAATGGACATTTTCCAGATGAGTTTGAGCTATTTTGCATGTTCTTTGTATTAGGTCTTAAATAAATTTAATGGTTTAATAAAATTATACCAGGAGGGGATATTTTCCAAATAAAAAAAGTTAATTTTTATAAAGCAATTATGGTAACTAAATACAAAGAAATTATAAATAAAATTGAAAAAATAGATCCTATTAATTATGCAAAAAATCGAAATTTTATTGATGGTTCTGTAACAAAATTATCTCCTTACATTTCAAGAGGAGTTATCTCTACAAAGTATGTTTTTGAAAAAATTCTTGAACATAACATTCCTTTTTATAAAATAGAAAAATTTGTACAGGAGCTTTGTTGGAGAGATTACTGGCAGCTTATTTGGAAAGAAAGAAAAGAAGAGATCAATTTTGATTTAAGAAACAATCAAGAAAATGTTAAAAATCATTCATTTTCAAAATCTTTATATGAAGCTGAAAGTGGTATTGAAGCAATTGACAATAGTATAAATGAGCTGTATTCTGATGGATATATGCATAATCATAATAGGATGTACCTAGCTTCAATTGCTTGTAATGTAGCTAAAAGTCATTGGTTAAATCCAGCAAAATGGATGTACTACAATTTACTTGATGGAGATTGGGGGAGTAATGCTCTTAGTTGGCAATGGGTTTGTGGATCAAATAGCAATAAAAAATATTACGCAAATCAAGAAAACATAAACAAATACTGTTACACTAATCAAAAAAATACATTTTTAGACATTGAGTATTCTTCATTTGAAAGTCTAGACATTCCTGAAAATTTGACTGAAACTATAGACTTAAATTTAAAAACATCAATGCCTCCCAAAACAACTTTAAAAATAGACAATCATAAACCTACTCTTATTTACAACTATTATAATTTGGATCCAAATTGGAGAATTGACAAAGAATATAATAGAGTTTATTTGATTGAGCCTAAAGTTTTTGACAAATACCCTGTTTCAAATAAATGCCTTGACTTTTCAATTCAATTATCAAAAAACATTGATGGTATTCAAATTTTTGTTGGCTCGTTTTTTGATTTGATAAATGAACACAGTATAAAAGAAACAATTTATAAAGAACATCCTTTAAATAATTATACAGGAATTGAAGATCAAAGAGATTGGATGTTTGAAAGTAAAGAAAACTTAAGATCATTTTTTAGTTATTGGAAAAAATGTAAAAAAGAATTAAAAATTAAAAACCTTATAAAATGAAAAAATTAATCCTTGTACTTACCATAATAATGGCTTCTTGTAGCTCAGAAGAAACATCAGATTATACCGTGTCATATGACTACGAAAAAGTAAATTATGTAACATTAACAAATGAAAATACTGGAGGCGGATCACAAAAAGCATATATAACTGGCTCTACTTCATTAGATCAAATAAAGTTTTGTTACTGTGATGAAAATTGTTCAAGAGAAGTAATAAACGTTGCAGAGATTCAATTGAATGAAGCAACCAATGAGTTTAGATTTAAAAAAACTTTATCCGATCCATACACAATCATTACTACTAATAATTGGTGCACTCAATTTGATTAGCCAATGGAAATAAAAAAAATTATATATTTAAATTCAAATCAAGCCTAGAAGAAGGCCAAATGCTAAAATTAGAATTAGTGATGCAACTAAGGTTCTAATATAATTTAGTGTAACCTTTTTTAGTAATTTATTTCCAATAAAGGCTCCTAAAATTGCGGAGGATATTGAAACTATTCCTAAAATATAATAGTCCTCTAAATTAATGTTTGATAAGTCTGAAAAATAAACTCCAAGTCTTGTTAAGTCAACAAAAAAAGAAATAATTACAGTTGTTGCGATAAACACCTCTTTTTTTAAATTTAATTTGATTAAAAAAGAGCTTCTTAAAGCACCCTGATTTCCTGAAAGACCTCCAAAAAAACCACTTAAGACTCCTCCAATCGGTAAGCTTTTTTCACCAAATTCTAGTTTTTTAAAAAAAGGAATTAAATCCATAAAAGCAAAGACAATAAGAAGAAGAGAAATTAAAAATTTAACGTAAGAGACCGAATTAACATTGCCAAAAAAACTTAATGAATACATGATGTAATCAGTGTCCATAATAACAAGAAAATAAGATCCAACAAACGCAGCAATTATAGCTGGAATTCCAAAATATAATAAAACCTTTTTATCTGCTTTGTTACCAACAATAAATAATTTAAAAATATTATTTGAAAAATGTACAATCCCTGTAAATGCAACAGCTATATCAACCGGAAAAAAAACCATCATTACAGGAGTAAGAATTGTACCTAAACCAAAACCTGAAAAAAAAGTTAAAATAGCTGCAAAAAATGCTACTAAACCAATGATAATTATTTCCAAAACTAGATGATAAAACTTAAGATTAATAACATTGAAAAAACAATATTAATTATTGGTATAAAACTAAATTTAATTTCTTTTTTAAAAATCTTTATTAAAAAATAAACACCAAAAGATATTTGAGCTAAAACACTTGGGAGTAGCAAAAGCTCTTTAAAAACACCTAATAAAACAGGTTCCCACTTTAATAAATATGAAAAATAAAATAGACTTATTACAACAATTGGAATAAAGCTTAATCTTTGAGTTTTTTGTTTCATAAACTATAATATATTAAAAATAGAACTAGGTAAATTATCAAATAACCCCTATAGTAATTTCTAACTTTAATATAATTTGCATTGTTAGGATAAATGTTTTTAAACAAAGCCACAATTTCTTTTACAAATAAAGGTTTAATATTAATTATCCAATCGTCAGTTTGGTACACAATTTTCCTAAACTTACTTCTAAAAAAAGTACTTGGAATTCCCCATATAAAAATTACAATTAATAAAAATGTTTTAATAGACATTTAAAAGAATTTTGGAAAAAACATACTTGTGTTTTCTTTATATTTAGAATAATCAGGTCTTTTTTTAATTGAATAATACTCTGAAGGTACAGCGCCTGTCAAATACACAAGAGTCTGATACATTAAGACTGATATATAGATAACTATAAGGACCATTCCAAAAAAGAAAATATTTTGATCATAATAAGTCAATAATGATGAAATTGATGAGATTATTAAAGAATTCCACAGCATCCACTCAGAGAAGTAATTTGGGTGTCTAGAATAATTCCAAAGTCCAATATTACATACTTGATTTTTTAAATTCTGTTTTTTTGCTTTAACCAAAAACTCTTTTTTTTGGAGATCTGCAATATGCTCAGTAATAAAAAACACAACCCACAAAAGAAGTCCAGCAATTTCCAATAAAGAAAAAGACTCATAAGAATTATTAGAAATTAATAATGCGGGAATTGCTAAAAAAGTTACATTAGCAAAACACTGAAGGAGAATTTCATATTGAATTGAAAAAGTATTATTTGTAAAACCTTTTCTTTTCCACCTAATCCTTTGGTATTGATACCTTGGAAGCTCTTTATTTAAATATCCTTTTTTTAAAAAAATCAAGGCTCCAATGCCCATTCTTAAACCCGCTAAAATATATAAGGTGGCTATTGAAATTTTTCTTAGTAAGTATCCTTCACCGTAAACAAAAGAAAGAATTCCTATCATAATTAGCCCGAAAGGCCAAGCAATATCAACATATGACATTCTGTTTGTTAAGTATGCAGGGATGCATACAATAAATAAAAAAATAATAAACTGAAACAAAGCATTAGCTATCAAAAAATTTCTGAAATTCAATTCTTGAAATAAAATTATAAAAGCAATCAAAAAAAGAAAAAATTGAAATACTCTAGATTTAATTTTTGAAAAAAAATGTAACATTATTGGTTGTTTCTGTATTCATGTTTAACCCAATCGACTTCCATTATCCATTCTCCAGTCATAGGTGAATCTGTGATTTTTGCAAAGTTTAAAATAGCAAACATTGGCTCAGGGTAATTATCTCCAAGTCCAATATTTCTGTGAACTTCCTTTTCATCTAATCTGTAAATAAGATCACTTCCTTCCCACTCAACTGAGTATTCATGAAACTCACTTAAAGTAACATCCGCGCCTATTCTGTAGCTCCACCAATCTCCTTTGTCACATTCTCCTAAGTTTTTAATAGCACCTGTTGTAAAATGATCAGGATCATAATCACCATGATGTTCAAAAATGTCAATCTCTCCAGATCCTGTCATTGGCCAACAAATATTTTCATCCTCTTCTTGAACCGGTGATTCATTATTTTGTGCTCCTAAAATCCACCACGCAGGAAACATACTTTTTTGACTACCACCAACTACTCTAAGTCTAGCTGTCCATTTTCCTTTTACAAACTCTTTTCGATTTTTTGAAGCTATTCTTCCAGCTACATAATTTGTATTAGGATGTTTTTTGCCAAACTTATCTAAATTGTCACATTCATAATCTGATCCAATGTTTACAACTTTAAGCTTCAGTGTTCCTTCGCTAACTTCTCTGGTTCCAAAATTTCCATCAGGGACATAACATTGTTTTTCATTATTAACCCATATTCTTTGATCTTGCCAATTTTCACTTTCAAAAGAATTAAAATCATCAAAAAAATCGATTTTCCATATTTCTTCTGTGTTTGAAGATTTATTTTTTGATGTACTTGTTGAGCATGCAATTGATGCATATCCAAAAATTACAACTATCAATTTTAAAACTATTTTTATTTTCATTATTATTATTTTACAAATTCAATTTCAATTTCTTCTAACGTTTTACCTTTTGTTTCAGGTAAATATTTGACAAATATTATTACGCCAATAAAAGCTAAAAACCCATAAATAAAAAACGTTAAAGCACTACCTAAATTTGAGAGTTCCCAAGGAAAGATTTGCTGAATTGTCCAACTTGTAAACGAATTTACAAAACCTATTAATCCAATCGCAAGTCCTCTAAATCTATTGGGGAATAACTCTGAAAGCATCACCCACATTATTGGCCCAAGTGAAAAAGCAAAACATGCAATAAATCCAAATATTCCAAATAAAACTAAGCCAGAATTCATAGTTATGGCAGACTCTAAAATTGCACCCTCATTTTTTGCATAAACCTGATTTCCTAAGGCTTTCTTTAAATCATTTTTAAAATTCACATCGCTATCGTATTCAATATCTATCAAATTTTCAAGTTTTGATGAATCAACTTGAACAATGGAATTAATATCATCAAGCCCTAATTTATATTTAGCTTTGTTAAATCCATAAGCACAGGTTAATAAGCTTATTGAAATACCAGTAATCCCAATCAATAAAAGAGGACGTCTGCCCATTTTATCAACTAAATACATTGCAAGAATTGTAAACACTACTGTTGTAAGGCTTAATAAAACCCCTGACGAAAAAGCAGCATCTGTACCAATACCTGTTTGTTTAAAAATGGAGGTTGCATAAAAATATATGGCATTAATCCCAGTTGCCTGTTGAAGAATTCCTAGCAACAATCCTATTCCCATGATATATCTAAGAGCAGGACTAAAAAGATCTTTAAAATTTGATTTTGATAATTTTGAAGATGAACTAATATTTTCTTCAATATTCTTTGATTCTTCCTCAGCCTTGTCTTTTCCATGAATTTTAATTAAAACTTCTTTAGCTGTCTTAAACTTTCCCTTGTTGTAAAGCCATCTTGGGCTCATAGGAACAAAAAACATCAAAATAAAATATAAAATTGCGGGAACAAATTCCACACCCAGCATCCATCTCCACACATTTTCGTCATTGAAAAAATCACTGGTTGAGTTTATTTCATTAAAAAAATAGTTGCTCAAAAATGCTGCAAAAAACCCAAGTACGATATTTAATTGTTGTATCGAAACTAGTGTCCCACGGTTATTTGAATTAGAAATTTCAGCAATATATGTTGGAGCTAAAATAAGTGCAGCCCCAAAAGCCAATCCTCCAATCATTCTTGAAATATATAATGTTTGATAATCGAACGAATATGCAGATGCAATAGCTGAGAAGGCATATAAAAATGCTACAATTATCAATATTTTTTTTCTTCCAACTTGATCACTCATTTTACCAGCAATTAGCATAGCAATCATCGCTGAGAAGGAAGGTGAGCTAACTACCCATCCTGTCTGTGTATCGTTTAAATTAAATTCTGGACCAACATATGACATTACACCAGAAATTATCCCAGCATCAAATCCAAATAAAAATCCTCCAAGTGATACAACAAACGCAATAAATAATGATCTCTTTGTCATATTATTTTTTTATGTAATATAAGTTGTTGACTTAACAATCACAACAAAAAATACCATACAAAAACTTTACAAAAAAACCCTCTTTTGAGCAAAGAGGGTTTAAACAATTTAAATTACAAAATCTATGGAAATTAATCTTTCCATATTTCGTTCATAGCATTTGCGTGTGC
>CACPPV010000015.1 GCA_902635895.1 uncultured Bacteroidota bacterium | reverse complement strand
TGCTTTATTCTGCTAGATCAGAGGAATTTAGAACAAAAGAGGGTAGGAAAACTGCATACGAAAATGTAAAAAAACATGGAATTCAAGGATTAGTGGTAATAGGAGGAGATGGTTCATTTACTGGTGGGTTAATTTTTCAAAAAGAGTTTGGTGTACCAGTTATTGGTATTCCTGGGACTATTGATAATGATTTATATGGAACAACTCATACTCTTGGATACGATACTGCTCTAAATACAGTAATGGATGCTATTGATAAGATCCGAGATACAGCAATCTCTCACGATAGGCTTTTCTTTGTTGAAGTTATGGGAAGAGATGCAGGTCATATCGCTCTTAACTCTGGAATTGCTATTGGTGCTCAGGAAATTTTAGTCCCTGAACACAATATTGGCATTGAAGGATTAGTTGAGTCACTAAAGGATAGTAAAAAAAATCATAAAACATCTAGTATTGTTGTCGTTGCCGAGGGTGATAAAACAGGAAAAAATGTTTTTGATTTAGCTCAAAAAATTGAAAAAATATTTCCAAAATATGAAATTAGAGTTTCAGTCCTTGGACATATGCAAAGAGGAGGATCTCCGTCCTGTTTTGACAGAGTTTTAGGTACTAGGATGGGAGTTATTGCAGTTGAATCTCTAATTAATGGAGATTCTGGAAAAATGATAGGAGTTGATAATGGTAAAATAGTTACTACATCTTTGAAAAAAGCTATTAAGGGTGAGACTAAGATTGATCCTGAGCTAGTTAGGATTTCGAGAATTATGAATATTTGATATAAATTATCATAATCTCATTTTTTAAGCTTTTTTTTATCATTTTCACATTCAATCAAAATTTTATTTTTTTTTGAATATACTATTATAGTTTTTTTTTTAGGTTTGCCATCGCAATTAAATAATATAAAAATGTCAAAAATTAAATTGGGAATTAACGGATTTGGTAGAATAGGTAGAATGGTTTTTCGTTCAACCTTAAATAGAGAAGATGTTGAGGTTGTAGGAATTAATGATTTGTTAGATGTTGAGCATCTGGCTTACTTATTAAAGTACGATTCTGTGCATGGAACTTGTGATGCATCAATCTCTGTTGATAACGGAAATCTATTAGTAAATGGCAACGTCATTAGAATATCTGCTGAAAGAGATCCAAAACTAATTAGTTGGGACTCAATTGATGTTGATATTGTTGCAGAGTGTACAGGAATTTTCACTTCTTTAGAAAAAGCTCAAGCTCATATTGATGGTGGTGCCAAAAAAGTAGTTATTTCTGCTCCATCACCTGATGCTCCTATGTTTGTAATGGGAGTAAATCACGATGACGTTAAATCTGATGATTTAATAGTCTCAAACGCATCGTGTACAACTAACTGTTTAGCACCAGTTGCAAAGGTTCTGCATGACCATTTTGGAATTTCCGAAGCATTAATGACTACTGTTCATGCTACTACCGCTACTCAATTTACTGTTGATGGTCCATCAAAAAAAGATTTCAGAGGTGGTAGAAGTTCTTTAGTTAATATCATGCCTGCTTCAACTGGAGCTGCAAAGGCTGTAACTAAAGTAATACCAAGTTTAGTTGGAAAAATTACTGGTATGGCTTTTAGAGTTCCTACAGCTAATGTTTCTGTTGTTGATTTAACTGTTAAACTTGAAAAAGAGACATCTTATGATGAAGTAATGAATTCACTGAAAGAAGCATCTGAAAATGATTTAAAAGGAGTTCTTGGGTTTACAAAAGATTTAGTTGTTTCTCAAGACTTTATTGGTGATGCTCGAACATCAATCGTTGATTATAATGCTGGTATAGAATTAAATTCATCATTTTTTAAAATTGTAACTTGGTATGATAATGAAGCAGGTTACTCAAATAAATTAATTGATTTAGCTTGTCATATTAATTCAATCTAATAAAATTTGAATTTTTAATAATGAGACTAATTGTAGATAGTGGATCCACAAAAACCGATTGGATAGCTATTGATGACCAAGGTGAAATTTTATTTGAAACCTTTACTTTGGGTCTTAATCCTCAAGTTTTAACTGAATATATAATTGAGGAACGAATTATTAACAATTACGACTTATATCAAAACAGAAAAAATATTTCAAAGATACATTTTTATGGAGCAGGATGTGGAACTAGACCTCCTAAAGAACTCTTAATTAAAGTTTTAAAATCTGTATTTGTAAATTCTGAATTCGATATAAAAGAAGATACATTCGCTGCTGTTTATGCTTGTTGCAAGCCAAATGAAAAAGCTATTGTTTCAATTTTAGGAACAGGATCAAATTGTAGTTACTATGATGGAACCAAACTTCATCAAAAAGTAACATCACTTGGATATGTATTAATGGACGATGCTAGTGGTAACTATTTTGGAAGACAACTTTTGAGAGATTACTATTTCAATAAATTATCAAATGATTTAGAAACCAAGTTTAGTTCCGAATTTGACTTGCAAGCAGAGGTAATAAAGGATTCACTTTATAAAAAACCAAATCCAAATACCTATTTGGCAAAATTTGCTAAGTTTCTTGTAGAAAATAAAGATCTTGAATATTCAAAAGAACTAATTAACAAAGGATTTAATCTTTTTATTGAAAACCAAATAAAGCAATTTAAAAATCACCAAAATGTTAATCTACACTTTGTAGGTTCAATTGGATATTATCTTAAGAACGAACTAGAATATGCTTTAAAATCTAATAATTTAAAGATTGGTAAAGTTTTAAGAAGACCAATTGAAGGACTTGTGGCATATCATCAATCTCATTAATTTATTTTTTTGCAATAACTGAAATTTCTATTTTGGCTCCTTTAGGCAGGGCAGAAACTTCTACAGTTTCTCTTGCAGGTTCATTACCTTTTTCAAAATAACTTGAATATAATTTATTAACTACTTGAAAATCATCCATATCAGAAAGAAAAATAGTTACTTTGACTACATGATTAAAATCATATCTAGCCTCTTTTAAAACCTCACTAATGTTCTTAAAAACTTGTTTGGTTTCAGACTCAATAGAATCATTTTTCAAAGTCATTGTTAATGGGTCTAAAGCGATTTGTCCCGATAGATAAATTGTATCATCAAACATTATCGCCTGATTATATGGCCCAACTGGATCTGGAGCATAATTAGAGTTAATAATTTTTCTCATTATTTAAATTTAGTTATTGATTTTAAACTTTTTTATAATCTTTTATCAGGAAGTCTTCTTTTGTCGTATTTTAAGTCACTTAAAAGATTAGATTTTATTCCAATAAAGAAATACCATGATGCTCTAGTGCTAAAGGGTACCCAGTTAAAATTCATTTTCCAACTATCTAGATCCCTTTCAAAACGTAGCTGTGTATATGTTACTCCTTTATTTTTAAAATCATAACCTGATGATCCTCCTACTTTCCACTTCTTTGATAACTCAAAATTGGCTGACATCATAAGTGAGTTGTTTGAAATATCTCTTTGCTTTCTATTATTTGAATAAGTTAGTGAATGGGCCAATCTGATGTCCCATGGAATTCTATTTTTATATAACTCTGTATTTTCTTTGGTTTTTTCTTCCTTTTCTTCCTCTTCTTCCTCCTCATCAAATGAACTATCTGCAAAATCATTAGCTCTACCAAATAAATCATCATTTCTACCTCCACTTCTTGAATTATCAAATCCCTTTGATTTGTCATTTTTTGAGCCTTTACTTGAATATGAGAAGCCTAAATTTATATTTGCGCTTGTCATTCTAAATAAACCGCCATTATCGTTAATATTTAATGTATTTATTCTTCTTCCGTTTTCGTCAACTGAATATGGATCAAAAGTAGCCCCAATGTTTAAATCAAGTTTGTCTTCAAAAAGTGAAGTAGAAGTAGTCATTCTAACAGGACTCCATTTCAAAGAATCAGCTGCTATATTATAACTGGTTGAAAAATTCAAATTATTTAAAATTTTAATTTTTTTTGGTTCAATTTTAGTGCTGTCCTTGTCTCTGATTTTAGCTTCAAGAACATTACTTAAACCAAGTCCAACAGAACTTGAAAAAGTATTTCCAGGTGTTCCAAAAAAACCACCCTCAAATCTGGTATACTCTCTTGTGTTTCCGTCTGCATCAATTATGTACTCATCATAATATTTTTCAAAACTTGGATTAATTCCATAAGTAACAGAGGGCCTCATAACATGTCTAAGCGATTGAATTTTTTTACCTTCTTTGAAATTAAAAACACCATATATTGTAGTTCCGATACTTGCACTGAAATTATATTTATTAAACCTGTCAAAACCTTTTATAGTATCTTTTTTCCCTTGAACTTGATTTATAACATCATAATCGTTTCTTTTAATAGTTTGTCCAGTCCAAACCTCTTCAAATCTTCCTCCCAAACTTACACTAAGATGTTTTAAAAATTTAAAATTAGTACTCAAAGGAATAGATTGTTTCATGCCATATCTCGCATCGTTAAACATTTCTTTTTTTAAGAAAAGAGAGTCAGAGGTTTGTATTCTGTTTTCACCTCTTAGGGTGTACTGTAAATTTATGTTTTTTATTATCCCCTTTTTTTGACCATTTCTTTTAACAAATGGATAAATTCTTTCCACATTAGCTTGGAGTGTGGGTAAACTCATGTTTACAGTTTGTGTTCTAGTATTTTGAGAATGTGATGCAGTTAATGACAAATTAACTGAAGGGTATCCACGAAATGTTTTTGAATAGGAAACAGAAGAATTTAGAGTATTGTTCAAAAAATTAGGTGTATTTAATTGATTGACAGATTCTCTAAAATAGTTGCTGCTTCCTAAATTAACAGATGCTGAAAATCTACTGTTAGGGTTAGATTTTGAGTCTTGACTGTGAGACCATCTAATGTTGTATATATTACTTTTGGAATATCCTGGTAAACCTCTTTCACCATCAATTAGATTTTCAAATCTCAAGCTTAATGATCCATTGTATTTGTACCTTACTTTATATTTTGACTCTGCTCTAAATCCATAACTTCCATTTGTATAATAATCTGCCAGAAGAGTTATGTCAAAAAAATCACTAGGAGCAAAATAATATCCACCATTTTGAACAAAATAGCCTCGATCGTTGTTTTGACCAACGGTAGGAAATATAAAACCAGTACTTCTATTTTGTGTCAATGGAAAATATGCAAATGGAAGAAAAACAGGAGTGGGTACATCAGCAATATAAATATTGCTTAATCCAGCTATAATTTTATTATTTGGAATAAATTTACCTTTTCTAATTCTAATGTAATAATCTGGATTATCTTTAGTTGAAGTGGTTACTTTTGCTTCTTTTACAAAGTAAACAGAATCGTTTTCTTTTTTAGTTGCAAGAGCTGAAACGTTCATTCCACTTTGTTCACTTTTTGAATTCCAAATAAGGGCTTTTTTAGTATCAAAATTAAACCTTATTGAATCAGGATTTATTTCATTTCCAGCTTGTTTGAAATAAGGTGGTTGGGTAAGATTTCCAGCAGAATCTTTAATTCTTCCGGCTGAAACTTCATTTTTATTATAGTCTAAAACAATTAATCCAGATTTCAGTTCTGTATCTTGATAATAAAGTTCAGCTTTATCGTATAGATAGAGTTTTCCTTCTTTTTTATTTATTTTAATATATCCTTTTGCGTTTCTTGTAATTTTACCTAAAAGTAAAGGTTTTTTATCCAAAGAATCAGAGGGATTGATAGTGTCCTTGTCTTTAATATCTTGTGAATAATTAAATTGTAAACTCACAAATACTATCAAAATAAAATTTAATTTAAACTTTAATAAATTATATGTATTTGATTTTAACAGAACCTAATATTTATTGTAGGTAAAATTACATATATTTTTGGAGTCATAGCATTTAAAAAAAAAAGTGAGATATCTTATAGGTTTTTGTTTTTTTTGTGTCATTATAATTTTTCCTTCTGAGATTTTTTCACAGGATGTTGGTGAAAAATTTACTGTGGTTTTAGATGCTGGTCACGGCGGAAAAGATCCTGGTAACACAGGAAATGGTTATTATGAAAAAAATATTTCTTTAGCAATAGCTCTACTTGTTGGTTCAGAGTTAGAGAAGCAAAAAGATATTAAGGTGATTTATACTAGAAAAAAAGATGTTTTTGTTAATTTATTCAAAAGAGCAGAAATTGCAAATAAAGCAAAAGCTGATTTGTTTATTTCTATACATTGTGATGCATTTGAAAAATCAAACGCATACGGAGCAGGTACTTTTGTTTTAGGTCTTCATGCAAATCAAAGGAATTTTGAAATTGCAAAAAAAGAAAATTCAGTAATTTTTAAGGAGGAAAATTACGAACAAAAATACGATGGTTTCGATCCCAATAATCCTGAATCTGTCATTAGTTTAGTTTTAATGCAGGAAGATTACTTAGATCAAAGTATAGTAATTGCTGATTTGATACAAAAAGCTTTTGTCACTGACTTAAATAGAAAAAACAGAACCGTAAAACAAGCAGGTTTTATTGTTTTAAAATATACCTATATGCCTAGCGTTTTAATTGAAACTGGGTTTTTAACAAATAAGCGAGAAGGAGCATACCTTAATTCAAAAAAAGGACAAAAGGAGATGTCATCTTCAATTGTAAAAGGAATTCTTAATTACAAGACTAAATTTAATAATGTTCAACCTATTGGTCCACTTAACTCATTTCAACAGCAGAACGACAACAGAGAAAAAATTGATGATTATTATTTAAAAATTCAAATTGCATCCAGTAAAAATAGAATTCCTTTAAAGTCTTATAATTTTAAGGGTTTAAAAGGATTAAGTCGTTCAAAATCAGGGAATATTTTTCGATATTATTTTGAAAATACCTCTAGTTACTCACGGGCAAAACAATTTTTGTCGATGGCTAAAAAGAGTGGATTTAAAGATGCAATTATAGTTGGATTTAAAAATGGAAACAGAATTTCAATTAAGGATTATTTATCTTCTGTAAAAAAATAAATACTGAATAAAATAATTCATAACTTTGAAGTAAGATAATTTTATGAAAAACGAAGTAAAAACAGGACTATTAGTTATAGCAGGAATAGCTTTATTCATATTTGGATACAGTTATTTAAAGTCTAATGATTTGTTTGTGAGTGATAGAACTTTTTATGCTGTTTATGATGATGTTGAAGGTGTTGTTAATGGTACTCCAGTTACAGTAAATGGTTTCCCTGTAGGTAGTATTACTGATATTTCTTTTTTTAAAAAAAATACACTTTTAGTAAAATTTAGAGTTGAAAACGATATAAAGTTTTCAATAAACAGTTTAGCTCAAATCTACGAAACTGGTTTAATTGGAGGTAAAGCGTTAGCTATAATTCCTGCTATGGACAATAGCAGGATAGCTGTTTCACGTGACACTTTGAAATCTTCAATTGCCCCTGGTTTAACAGACCTTGTTAATGAAAAACTTACACCTCTTCAAGAAAATATTGAAATGATGATCGTCAGTGCTAATAATGTTCTTGAAAAAATTAATTCTGTTTTTGATGATCCAACCAGATCAAATTTAAGAACCAGTGTATCAGACTTTTCTGAAACAATTTCTGATTTTAAAGAGACTAGTAAAATGTTAAACTCCATAGTCAAGTCTAACAAGAAAAGCATAAATAATACCCTAGATAATGTTAATAGTTTATCTAAAGATTTATCTTCTATTTCTAATTCAATAAAATCTAGTGAATTAGAAAGTACCCTTATGAATTTAAATGAGTCTTCAAAAAATTTATCAATTATTTTAAATGATATTAATAACGGAAATGGTTCTGTTTCAAAATTAATTTCAAACGACTCACTTTTTAATAATTTAAATGATGCTTCTAAATCAATTGATCTACTTCTTGAAGATATAAGGCTTAATCCCAAAAGGTATATTCATTTTTCAATCTTTGGAAAAAAAAATAAACCTTACGAAAAAAACAAGAATTAAAAATTGATTTCCTTTTTACCTAACATATTGTTTTGTTGTTTATTTTTTTTAGCAATTTTCTTGTTTTCAAAAAATGTAAAAAAAATATACAGAAATATAAATTTGGGAATTAATATTGATAGATCAGATAATCAAAAGATAAGATTTGCTCAAATGTTAAGGGTTGCTTTTGGTCAGTCAAAAATGATTGACAAACCAATAGTTGGACTACTTCATATAATTGTTTACGTTGGATTCTTGGTTATCAATATCGAATTATTAGAAATTATAGTAGATGGTATTTTAGGAACTCACAGAGTTTTTGCTCCTTTTTTAGGTTCCTTTTATAATTTTTTAATTGGTTTCTTTGAAATCTTTGCTTTACTAGTTATTATTTCAGTAATTATTTTTTGGTTAAGAAGAAATGTAATTAATATAAAAAGGTTTTTAAGTGCTGAAATGAAGGGTTGGCCAAAGAATGACGGTAATATTATTTTATATGTAGAAATAATTTTGATGCTTTTGTTTTTAACAATGAATGGAGCCGATCTTTGGATTCAACAAAATGCACCTGATTACAACTATATTAAAGCTGGTTCTTTTCCTGTAAGTCAATTTCTTTTACCATTATTTGATGGAATCTCTTCAAATATTGTTTTTATTATTGAAAGAGTTGCTTGGTGGCTTCATATAATTGGTATTTTATGTTTTTTAAATTATTTATACTACTCAAAACATTTACACATAATTTTAGCATTTCCAAATACATATTTTGCCAATCTTAACCCAAAAGGAAAATTTTCAAATTTAGAATCTGTAACAAATGAAGTGAAAATGATGTTAGATCCTAATGCTGATCCTTTTGCTGCATCTCCTAGCCAAGAAATAGCTAAATTTGGTGCTTCTGATGTTTTTGATCTTAATAAAGTTCAATTATTAAATGCATACACTTGTACAGAGTGTGGCAGATGTACTAGCGAATGTCCTGCAAACTTGACTGGTAAAAAATTATCCCCAAGAAAAATCATGATGGATACAAGGGATAGATTAGAGGAAGTTGGAAGAAATATTGATTTAAATAAGGGTGATTATAAAAGTGATGGTAAAGAATTATTGAACGACTACATTTCAAAAGAAGAATTGTGGGCATGTACTTCTTGCAATGCTTGCGTAGAAGCCTGTCCTATAGGTATTGATCCTCTTTCTATAATTATGGATATGAGAAGATATCTAGTGATGGAAAAATCAGATGCTCCATCAGAATTGAATAATATGATGAGTAATATTGAAAATAATGGTGCTCCTTGGCCATTTAATCAAATGGATAAATTAAATTGGAAAAACGAACTTTAATAATTAAAATAATAACAATAAATGAAACAAGAAGACGTTGATAAATTACTTAACGAAAAAATTGAAGATGGAGAACACATTAGTCCAATACTTCCTGAGGGTATTAAAAATTACTTGATTGATATTGATGGTACTATTTGTGATGATATTCCAAATGAAGAACCTGAAAGAATGGCTACAGCTAATGTTTACCCTGATGCATTAAAAACTTTAAATAAATGGTATGACCAGGGACATGTTATATGTTTTTTTACATCAAGAACTGAGAATCATAGAGAAGTTACAGAAGATTGGTTGAACAGACATGGTTTCAAATTTCACGGTATGGTAATGGGAAAACCAAGAGGAGGTAATTACCACTGGATTGATAATCATTTAGTTAAGGCTACGAGATATAACGGAAAGTTTACTGATTTAGTCGATAAGGAAGTTACTATTCAGGTTTTTGATGACGGCCACCACAATTAATTATGAATAAAATAGAAATAAATACTTTTTCAGATTTAATTAAAAAAGGAATAACACCTGAAGTATTATTTTGGGTGGGATGTGCTGGAAGCTTTGATGAAAGAGCAAAAAAAATCACTAAATCATTTGTTAGCATTTTAAATCAAGCAAATGTTTCCTTTGCCGTTCTTGGCAGTGAGGAGGGTTGTACTGGAGACCCTGCAAAAAGATCTGGTAATGAGTTTTTATTTCAAATGCAAGCCTTAACTAATATTGAGGTTTTAAATGGATATAACATAAAAAAAATTGTAACTACGTGTCCACATTGTTTTAATACACTTAAAAATGAGTATCCTGAACTTGGAGGAAAATATGATGTAATACATCATACTCAGTTTATAAAATCTCTTTTAAATGATGGCAGATTAAAAGTTCAAGGTGGATCTTTCAAAGGAAAACGAATTACTTTTCATGATCCTTGTTACCTTGGAAGAGCCAATAATGTGTATGAAGCTCCAAGAGAATTATTAGAGAAATTAGATGTTGAACTTTCAGAAATGAAAAGCTGTAAACAAAAAGGTCTTTGTTGTGGTGCAGGGGGTGCTCAAATGTTCAAGGAAGCTGAAAAAGGGGATAAAGAAATTAATATAAAAAGAACTGAAGAAGCTCTAGAAACAAAACCTGATATTATTGCTGCAGGTTGTCCTTTTTGTAATACTATGCTTACAGATGGTGTAAAAAATAAAAAGAAAGAAGATGAAATTAAAGTAATGGATATTGCAGAATTAATAAATCAAGCCACGGATTTATGATTTTACCATTTGAAAAATTACCTAACGACTCCAAAGTTTGGATTTATCAATCAAGTAGGAAATTTTCAGACATAGAAAAAAATAAAATTAATACTAGATTAAAACTTTTTTTAAATAATTGGACTGCACATGGAACTGAGCTCTGTTCAGGTTTTCAAATAAAGTACGATAGATTTATTATAATTGCATTAGACGAAAAAAACAATAAAGCTTCAGGATGCTCTATTGACGCATCTGTTCATTTTATTCAAGAATTAGAAAGAGAATTTAATATTGATTTGATGGATAAAATGAATGTAACTTTCAAACAGGGTGAGTATATTTCATATAAATCCATAATTGATTTTAAAAAATTAATAAAAAACAGGTCCGTTTCATCCAATACTTTAGTTTTTAATAACCTTGTTGTTAAAAAAAGTGATCTTGAATCAGACTGGGAAATTCCAGCTTCTAAAAGTTGGCACTCAAGATTGTTTTAATAGTACATTTACCTTCATTTATCTAAAAACCGAAAAAATTACTACTTAATTTTAATAATTTTCACTCAATATTTTAAAATGATAAAATCAGTTACATTATTTAATTTCGTAATGATTTTAATGTTCATTAGTTTGAACGGACAAAATCCTCTTCAAACTGAAGATTACAAAAATCAAGAGATTTGGGTAGATAGTGTTTATAATTCATTATCAATAGATCAAAAAATTGGTCAGCTTTTTACAATTTGGGTAGCTACTAAACAAGGTCCTGAAAAAATGGAGGAGGTTGCTAACATTATAAAAAAAAATCATCTTGGTGGTCTTATTTTTTCATTAGGAAATATTAAAGATCAAGCTATTTACACCAATAAATTTCAATCTATTTCTAAAGTTCCTCTACTGATTGGAATGGACGCGGAATGGGGCATAGGAATGCGTTTAGATGATGCGTTTTCTTTTCCTTATAATATGACTTTAGGAGCCTTAAATGATGATAATTTAATTTATCAAGTAGGAAAAAGAATTGGAGTTCATGCAAAAAGATTAGGGGTCCATATGAATTATGCACCTGTTACTGATATTAATACAAACCCAAATAATCCAATCATTGGAAGTAGGTCATTTGGTGAAGATAAAATAAATGTTAGTTCTAAATCTCTTTCTTATTTATTGGGAATGCAATCCGAGGGTATTATGGGCTCAGCTAAGCATTTCCCAGGCCACGGAGATACTTCTCAAGATTCACACAAAACCTTACCAACTATAAATTTTTCTGAAAAAAGAATTAATCAAATAGAGTTATTTCCATATCGCGAACTAATAAAGAATAATCTGTCCAGTGTAATGGTGGCTCATATGGAAATTCCATCTCTTGAAAAGGAACCCAAGAAACCATCAACTTTATCAAAAAATATAATAACCAAACTCCTAAAAAAGAAAATGAAATTTAAAGGTTTAGTTATTACAGATGCTATGGATATGAAAGGTGTGGTTGATTTTAACAAAGATCAATCAGCAGATGTTAGTGCTCTTTTGGCTGGTAATGATATTCTTTTAATGCCTGATGATCTAGATGAGAGTACAAAAAGTATAAAGTTAGCTATTGAAACAGGTGTTATAACAGAAAAAAGGTTAAAGTACTCTGTAAAGAAAATATTAATGGCGAAATATAAAGCAGGATTAAATAATTTAAAACCTGTTAAGCTTAATAATATAGTTTCTGAAATGAACACGAATGAAGATAAAAGTTTGTTTGAAGAAATTATTGAAAAATCTATTACTGTAATTAAAAACTATAATGATATTTTACCAATACAAGAATTGTCTTCAAATATTGCTTATGTTAATTTAGGTGACTCTGATTACAATGATTTTTTTGATTCATTAAATCTTTATACACGAGTTGATAAAATTGACTATAACTCGATTGATGAGTTAGTCAACTCCTTAAAAGAATATGAATATGTTATAGTCGGTTTTCATAAATCAAACAAGAGTCCATTTGCTTCCTATAAATTTTCAGAAAAAGAAAAGGAGATGTTGGAATTGATTTCTAAAGAAAATAAAGTCATACTCAACGTTTTTGCAAAACCTTATGCTTTAATGGATATAGATACTGAAAAAATTAGTTCTGTCATTGTATCATATCAAAATAATTCTGTGGCTCAAAGTAAATCAGCTCAAATAATTTTTGGGGCGATTGGTTCTGATGGAAAACTTCCAGTTTCTTTAAGTGAGGATTTTCCACTTCATAAATCAATAAAAACAAAAAAAATAGATGTTTTAAGCTATGGCCTTCCTGACAAAAAAGATTTTAACCAAGTGAAGTTAAATTCAATTGATTCAGTTGTTAATTACGCAATATCAAATAAAATGATGCCGGGTGCTCAAGTAATTGTTGCTAAAAATGGAAAAGTAATTTTTAACAAAGCATATGGTTATAAAACTTATGAAAAAAAAGACCCTATTTTATGGAATAATATGTACGACGTAGCATCTTTAACTAAAATACTTTCATCAGTACCATTGTTAATGCATGAATATGAAAAAGAAAATATAAATAAAGAAACCACTCTTACAAATCTCTTTCCTAACAATAAATTAAAAAATAAATCAAATCTTAATTTAGGAGAAATGCTTTCTCATCAATCAGGGTTGTTTCCATGGATCCCTTTTTATAAAGAAACAATAGACAGCGTTACTAAATTTCCTCTGGCAACATTTTATAGTAAAAAAAAAACAATAAATTTTCAGTTACTGTAAATAGAAACCTTTATTTAAATAGATCTTTTTTAGATACTATTCAAAAAAGAATTATTGAAAGTGAAGTGTCCGAGGAGAAAAAATATTTGTACAGTGATCTATCTTATTATTTTTTTAAAGATTATTTAGAAAAAAAATACGATAACAATTTAGATCAATTACTTAAATCACAACTATTAACTAAAATAGGTGCCAATAATACGACATACTTACCTTTAAAATATTTTCATAAATCAAAGATAGTTCCCTCAGAGATTGACAACTATTTCAGACAAGATACTTTAATTGGGTATGTTCATGATATGGGTGCTGCGATGCAGGGTGGTATTGGGGGACATGCTGGTCTTTTTTCAAATGCTAATGATATAACTAAAATTATGCAGATGTTTATTCAAGGAGGCAATTATGGTTCAAAAATATTTTTTTCTAAATCTACAATTGATTACTTTAACAATTGTTATTACTGTAAGAAAGGAAACAGGAGAGGACTTGGTTTTGATAAACCTCAAATTGATGAAAGTCTCCCAACTTGTGGATGTGTTCCAATGTCAAGTTTCGGACATTCAGGATTTACTGGAACATATGCTTGGGGAGATCCTGAAAATCAAATTGTCTATGTTTTTTTATCAAATAGAACCTATCCAACAATGAATAATAATAAACTTTCAGATAATAATATTAGAACTGAAATTCAAAGAATTATTTACGATTCTTTAAAATGATTTAGATGAAAATAGTTATAGTTTGTTATCCAACTTTTGGAGGGAGTGGAGTGATGGCCACTGAACTCGGCATGTCATTAGTTGATCATGGACATGAAGTTCATTTTATTGCTTATAAAAAACCGGTAAGATTAAATGACTTAAATGAAAACTTATATTTTCACAAGGTTAATGTTCCAGATTATCCTCTTTTTAGTTTTGTACCATATGAATTAGCCTTGTCTACAAAATTAGTAGGCATTGTAAAGAAATATTCAATAGATCTATTGCATGTTCATTATGCAATTCCTCACGCTTATGCTGCTTATATGGCTAAAAAGATGTTAAAAGATCAATCCATTAATATTCCAATAGTTACTACTTTACATGGAACGGACATTACTCTTGTTGGAAACCACCCGTCTTACAAAACTGCTGTAACTTTTAGTATTAATAAATCAGACATTGTTACTTGTGTTTCCAATAGCTTGAAAAATGATACTTTGAATCAATTTGATATTAAAAATAAAATAAGGGTAATTCCAAATTTTATTGACATGAATAAATATATTATTCAGCAAGACCTTTGTCTTATTGAAAATCCAATTCCCTCTAAAGAACTTATTATTTCTCATGTCAGTAATTTTAGACCAGTTAAGAATGTATTAAACGTAATTAAAATCTTCAATAATATTCAAAAAAAGTTAAATGTTAGACTTATAATGATAGGAGAGGGGCCTGAAAAATTAAAAGCAGAAAGAATGTGTGATGATCTGAAAATTTCACATTTGGTTGATTTTCTTGGAAATTCTAGTCAAGTTGAAAAAAATCTGTGTCACTCTGATCTATTTTTACTTCCCTCATCTACTGAGAGTTTTGGTTTAGCTGCTTTGGAGGCTATGGCTTCTAAAGTAGCGATTATTTCATCCAATGCTGGTGGACTTCCAGAAATTAATATTGATGGTCAAACTGGATACATTTCTGATTTCAATGATATTGACTTTATGACAGAAAAAGCGATTTCTATTTTAAAAAGTAAAGAGACACTAAATAAATTTAAGGAAAACGCATTTTTAAAAGCTAAGGACTTTGATATTAAAAAAATAGTTCCACTATATGAAGAAACTTATTTAGAGGCTTTAAACTCTATTAAATAGCTTCTTGAAGAGAATCATAAACTAATACTTTCTTCCACAAATGTTTGGCTTCTCCAATAAAAATCAAATGAGCCGGTTCATCTTGATAAATTCTTTGATCTTTATATGTGTCAAATGTGAAAATTAAACAATAATCATAAGAATTGTCAATGACTTCTCTTTTTTCAGTAGCTGCTGGTTTTCCTAAATGCATTTGATTTGCAAATTGGGTGTTTTTCATAAGTTTTTTAATCGCAGTTTCAAATGTTTTAACATCGTTTTCATTTTGAGGATCATTTAACCAAAAATAAACACTATGAACAATTTTACCTTTAATTTCTTTAGAGTTGTTTTCTGAATTATTGTTGCAGCTTGACATAAATGTTAGTATTAAAAAAAGATGTAAGTATTTAAATTTCATTTTTTAAAAATAAAAGAAAAATTAATTTGGATGATAAATTTTCTTTGCATTCTTATAAACTTCTTTTTTGTCGAACGACATTTTCTTTGTTTGAAATTTTGAATACATTTCCATTTGATCATTGTAATGTTCTGAGTTGATATGGTCACTACTTCCGTAAGATATTACTGATTCTATCTCTGTTCCTTTTTTAGAAAACTTTGCAAATTGAATATAGGACTCTCCATGCGTAACTTTAACCTTACCATCTTTATAGTTAGAGGCATTCATTGCAATTATGACATCTGGCATTCCCCAAATGGGTATTTCTTTATCTCCCCTAACTAGTTTTTGAAAATCACCAAGTTTAACTTTAGTTGTTTTAAAATGTTTTAACATTTGTTGTTTCACTTCTAGAAGAGATTTGGCTAAAATATCTTTACCAAATTTTTTGTTTATATAACCTTTTCGAAAATATTTTACAAGATTGTAGTAAAACATTGCATAAGTTCCTGCTCCTAGGGACTCAATATTTGTTTTTCTATCCCAGTTTTGTATTTCGATTAATAATTCTTTAATGTCTGGATAGTCCTCAGGATTCATTTTAAAAAGATTATTCACATCCATAAAACTATAGTTAAAGGGATCTGGAAATGAGTTGTCGTATTTAATTGTTTTGAAATTATTGTAATCAATAATCTTATGATCATTTATTAATTCAAATATTCTGGTACTTCTGTTATTGTCATATTCTTCATATCCCATATTTTTTTCAAAATTTTTGGAATCTGGATTTTCTGACAAAGAAGTAGATTTAAATGGACTGTGATTAGCATTGTAAACATATCCTGACTCTGGACTAATTACTTGCGGAAGTTCTTCTGTTTTGTAATACTCATTCCAAAGAGTTCTTTTTGTGTTTCCAGGAACAATATTTTTCCAATTGTATGAATTGTTTCTTTTTGGTATTATTCCATTTGAGATGTAAAAAATTGTATCATTTTTGTCAGCATACCCAATATTGTATCCAGGGATTTGATTCATTTTAAGAATATTGTAAAATTCATTAAAATCTTTTGCTTTATTCATTTTCCACCATTGTTCTAATCCTCTAACGTGAAATAAAGAAGCTGTTCTTACAGAGTAATAGCCATTCTTATTTTTTAAAGTAGGTCCATAAACACTTTCGTAATATTTTCTTTTTACTTTAATAGGAATTCCTAAAATCTTGATGTATGCCTTAGCTTTAAATGTTTTTAATTTTAAAATCTGATCATCAAACTTGTAGTGATTCTTGTCAACCATTTCTAACTGGAAAATATCAGTTTTATCAGGGTAGTTAACGGTGTGGGTCCATCCTAAATTTTCATTAGTTCCAGTTAAAATACATGGAGCTCCAGCAAAAGTAGCCCCAATAATGTTTGTTCCTTCTTCACTAATTAAATGAGCTTCGTACCATGATGTTGGTCCATCAAGTGGCTGATGGGTATTTATTCCTAAATAGGTTTCTCCGTTCTTGGTAATTTTAGTGCTAAAGGCAAATAAATTAGAACCAAGTTTATTTTCATCTAAAAAAGAAATATTACGAGTATTATTTTCAAATATTGATCTTATTGCTTTATCACCCTCACTTGAAATGAAAAGTTGTAAAAATGAATACTTTAACATTTTTTTGGTTGTAATTGGAAATAGTTTTTTTACTAATACTTGCTGAGGATGTAATTCAGCAAATTTGTTAATCCCTTGAGCATATGCCTCTGCAACTTTCATAAACTTCTTATCGATTGTATTAAAAAGGCTATCTACCACATAGTCTGATCTAATTAATTGACCTATAAAATCTGCAGGAGCACCTTTTAATCCAAGATGTTTGCTAAGAAGTCCGTTGCCTGCTAAATAGGCTTCTTGAATAGTTTTAAAATCATCTTCTGAATGAGCCCAAGCCAAACCGTATGCTACATCAGCATCAGTTTTACCATATATGTGTGGAACACCATAACTGTCTCTAACAATTTCAACATCCAATGGATTTACCTGAGAATTACTAAAATTTGAAGTAAGTAGAAATATTAAAACAATTAGAAATTTTTTCATAATAAACAATTACCAATAATCGTTCCATTAATATAGGAAAAAGAATTATGTGAAATTAAGTTTATATTAGCCTTATAATTTTATTATGATAAATTTTATAACAGGAAGAATTAAAGCTATTTTTTATTCACTAAAAGGTGCTTTTTTACTTTTTAAAACAGAACATTCTATCCAAGCTCAAAGCTTTATAGCTTCCTTATTTATAATAGCAGGTTTTTATTTTGAAATTTCTAAATCAGATTGGTTGTTTCAAATACTAGCTATTTGTTTGGTTTTAACAGCTGAGTCATTAAATTCTGCAATTGAGAAAATCGCTGATTTTATTCACCCTGATTTTAATAAAAAGATCGGATTTATCAAAGACATAGCTGCTGGAGCAGTTTTCTTTGCTGCTATTTTTGCAATTTTTGTTATCTATAATATATATTGGGATAAATTATTATAAAAAGTAGGGTATTATAGCTTTCCTTTTTTTGGAATATTCTTCAAAATTTTCTTTGTACCACTTGTGATGAGCTAATCCTCTGGGAATTAAGTTACAACATGTCCATATAAAGAATGATAAACTAGCCAAATTAAAGGTCATGATAGCAAAACCTAACCATTCTAATATTTCTCCAAAAAAGTTTGGGCAGGATATAATATTAAATAGACCACCATTAGGTATTGAATATCCTTTTTTATTTTCTCTAAGTTTTATTAGTTTGTTGTCACTTATAATATTAATATAAAGTCCAGCTAAAAAGAGAATTAAACCTGTTATTAATAAAGGAATTGAGAGATTTTTAAAGTCAATGACAGTTAAAAAATATCCATTTAATAAACCATTAACTAGGTTAAAACAAAAAGCTGAGCAAGCGATCAATAAGGGCATTTTCTTTCCTTTGGTTTTAATTTTAAATGGAAAAATAATTGTCCTATTAAAATAGTGTATTATCCAAAGTATTATAAATAGAAAATTTTGATTTAGATTATCTTCAATGAGTAGGTAAGTAATAGGACAAACAATTAAAGCTGGAAATTCCATTAACATCCAACCTATTTTATTGTCAATTAAAACGCCCCATTTTTTAGATGAATGTCTTCCGTAGGGTGCCTTGTAATATAAATTTACTGGCAGGATAATCAATCCAACTATTATCCAACAAATTGTTATATCGCTAATACTCATTTGATTAAATATAAAAAACCCGCAATATTATTGCGGGTTTTTATAAAATATCTTTGGTTAATTTAGATATTAATAACCGTAGTTTTGAACCATGTTTGGATTCGCATTTCTTTCAGATAATGAAATTGGATAAGCATATCTATAGGATCCATATTTTGGAGGTGTTCCAGTTTTATCATCATTCATTTGCTTCATTGCATCAATAAGTGGCATATCCATACCCATTCTAGATAAATCATAGAATCTAAGTCCTTCAAACGCAAATTCTTTTCTTCTTTCTAAAAGGATGTTGTCCATAGTTGCAGAAGCATAATATCCAGCTCCAAGTCCTCTAATCGCAGGAACATTATTTAGGTAAGTAAGTGCATCAGCAGCGTTTCCAGCTCTAAGGCTAGTTTCTGCAGCAATTAAATGCATTTCCTCAATTCTAAATAAAGTAATATTGTCTGATCCATTCATTGTTGGGAATTTTCCAAGCATTGTTGGATATCCTTGTGCTTGACCAAGCATATCTGAACCTCCTCTGATATCTTCAGCATCATAAATGTCCATTAAATCTGGATTTGTCCCAGTACCCGTTAATACTCTAACGTCTCCATATGTTGGACCTCTTAATATATTAGCAATTCCATTAATTCCTCTGTTGTCTGTTCCTGACATTGCTAATTCAAAAATTGAATTTGATGCATTATCTGTAACAAAAGACGCAACAAAACCATTTGCACCAACTGGGGTTGCTCCAGAGTTTGCAATTAACCATTTTGCAGCAGAATCAGCTGTTGAGTATAAACTTGGGTCTACTGAACCTGCATATAAAGTAGCTCTAGCTAAAATAGCGTATGCTCCAGCTTTAGACATATAACTACTTGAAGAGTTATATGAGTCATTCATCATACTAATAGCAGATGTTAAATCCGCTGCAATATCACCAATATTAGATGCTACCGTCCCCCTTGCTGGTTCAAGATTCGCAGGATCTTTATATGTCTTAACATAAGGAATACCAAGAGAACTAGCTCCACCTTGGCCTGTAATAAAATGTTGACCATAATCTTGTAAAAGATCAAAATGTGCTAAAGCTCTAATAGCATGAGCTTGACCTTGAATATGTGTTATTCTTGCTGGATCACCTTCAAGTTTTGAAGTATCAGCACCAATTACAATATTTGTTATTGCTATTACTCTATATATCTGAGACCAAGGACCAGCTCCGTTAGAATTATAGTCCATATCAGAGTTTGCAAATCTTCCTGAATTCATATTTGAATAAGCATTATCAGTTCTTACATCGCCCATGACAATTTGATCTCTACCGTAGTATGATGTTGCCGTCATTCGATCATAAGCACTATTCATAACAAATGCTAAATCATCAGCATTGTTGATTCCACTATCCAAATCTTTATCTAAAGCCAATGTTGGCTCTAAATCGCTTTCACCACAAGACACTAATAAAGCAGTTGCTGTGAATATTAATAAGTATTTATATAAATTTTTCATAATATTAAAATTTAAGATTTAGTCCTAATGAAATAGATTTGATAATTGGAGTATAAATATTCCAACTACCTCCAAAAGATACCTCAGGGTCAAAAGTTATATCGTCGTCTTTAACCCATGTCCAAATGTTAGTTCCTTTGACATTAAATTGAATGCTGTCAAATCCTAATCTTTCGGTAGCTTTTTGATTAACAGTGTAACCAACAACTAAATCTCTTAGTCTTACATAATCACCATCATACAAGAATCTTGTAGATGTAGCAGAACCGGTCAGGGTTGAGCTTGAACTCCATCTCATTTTAGGAACATCAGTTACATCACCTGGATTTTGCCATCTCTCTAGAAGTTTTTGACTTCCATTGTATGAAAGTAGGGATCTGGTACCAGAACTTTGGTTGTAACTTGCCCAGCTTTCATATACTTTATTACCACCAGAAAAATAGAAATTTGCATCAGCAAAAAATCCACCCCAAGTAATTCTTGTTCCAAGACCACCAGTGTATGTTGGTAATCTGTTTCCTACAAGTGTCTGTTGAGCACTATTCCAACTTTTTACAGTTGACATGTCGTTATTTTCACCTCCTACATGCCACATTGGTCTTCCATCGTTTGAATCTACACCTGCCCAACTTCTCATGTACCATCCTCTAAGTTCTTCACCAACTCTAGTTCTAGTTGTTCCTCCGTCGATATTTATATCGTTTCCAGCGGCATCTTTAGCAAGACTTGTAACTTCGTTTTCTAGAGTTGCATAGTTTGAATATATATTCCATGTAAAATTATCCCCTTTTATAACATCAGCAGATAATTCAATTTCAATTCCTCTGTTTTCAACTTCTCCAATGTTTTTAGATTGAGAACTATGTCCACTTGTTAATGAAAGAGGAACACTTTGTAAAAGGTCACTTGTTTTTCTATTAAAAGCAACAATCGAACCTTTAACTCTGTTGTCTAAAATACTATAATCAATACCTATATCGTATTGAGCTTGTTTCTCCCAAGTAAGTATCGCATTACCGAAAGATGAAGGTGATACGGCTCCGTTATCATCATATGAGCCTCCGTATCCAAACAACGATTGGTAACTGTTTAAACCAACACTGTTGCTACCTGTTTCTCCAACAGAAGCTCTAAGTTTTAAACTGTTAACTATATCGCTATCGGCTAAAAAATCTTCTTCACTTATGTTCCAAGCAACTGCAGCAGACCAGAACGATCCAAATCTGTAATCTTCAGCAAATCTTGATGATCCATCGTATCTATATGACAAATCAACAATATACTTGTCATCATATGAATAGTTAAGGATTCCTAGATAACCTAATTCTTTCCAGTCACTAAATCCTCCATATCCAGTTTCATTTGTATTAAAACTTCCAACATAATAAAGACCATCTGCTGCTACATTTTCTCCACTTGCAGAAATGCTATCGTATTTGTTTTTTTGAAAAGCCATTTGTGCTAACGCAGAAACATAATGAACATCATTGTATGTTTTGTCCCACTTTAAAGTGTTAGCAAATGCCCAAGTAAAGTTTCGTCTGTTCGATTGATATGCATAACCATTTTCAGCAACACCACCACCGTGGGTTTTGTTCTGAAATCTGTGTGAGTTAGTCATGTTGTAATCAATTGAATATCTTGAAGTAAATTTTAAATTATCATTAAACGTGTAAGACAAAGAATTGTTACTTAATGCTCTTGTCCCATCCAGTCTACTGATGTTATTTCTAGCAATGTATACTGTATTAAAAATACTAGTTTCAAGGTTGATATTTGGAGTACCATCTGCATTAAATGGTTGAAATACAGCAGGCATAAATATTCTAGTCATCTGTGGAGCAGCAAAATAAGCAGAACTCTCAAGCTGACCATTTTGGATAGAATTTGAAACTCTTGTACTTGTATTAATTTCAACTTTTCCAGCTTTTTTCTTGTAACTGAATGATCCTGAAACATTCTCATAATCAACTCCAATCGAAGTACCCATAGTTTTTCTATGACCTAACGATAATCTAAAGTTTTCAGTAGCATTACCACCAGAAGCTGAAAAATTATAAACAGCGTCAGGAGCATCTTTTACCTTAACCGCATTTTCCCAGTCTCCATCAACTCTTCCACCAGCATCCCATGTTCTGTATCCAGCTCTACCAAGAATATTATTTGTAGCTCTTTCTCTAGACCATCCAAAGTCGTTCATTATCATTTCAGCTGCTAACTCTAGTCTTTGGTTACCAGTTAACATCGGACGTTCGTCCATTGCATAATTTTGGAAACCATAGTTCGAAGTAATTTGATATTTAACTTCTCCAGCAGATCCTGATTTGGTAGTAATAACAATTACACCATTAGAACCTCTTGCTCCATAAGGTGCAGTTGCAGAGGCGTCCTTGAGAACTGTAATGTTTTCAATATCTGAAGGATTAATCATTGAAAGTACTCCTAGATCATTAAGTAATGGACTGTACGATCCGTTGACAACAGGAACTCCATCAATTACAAATAAAGGAGAGTTTGACCCTGTAATAGAACCTTCACCTCTAATTCTAATTGAAGTTGGTGATCCAGGTGTTCCGGATTGAGAAACAATTCTTAAACCAGCAACTCTACCTTGAAGTGCAGCGTCAGGTGATGTCATTGCTACACCCTCAATTTGAGCGGCATCAACAACAACCGTACTACTAGTTGATCTTTTAAGATTTCTAGTAGTAATACCTGTTACAACAACTTCTTCAAGAGTGTTACTTGAGTTAAGAAGAATGTTAATTTTTCTGTCTCTTCCAACAGTGACGGATTGTGAATCAAATCCTACATAGCTAAAGACTAAAACGTCTCCTACATTTGCAGTTATTGAATAATTTCCATCAAAATCAGTTGTTACACCATTACTGGTTCCTTCAACTAATACTGTTGCCCCAGGGAGTGCAAGACTGTTGTCATCAGCTACGTTACCAGTGATAGTAACCTGTTGACTAAATCCCCAGAATGACGCTAACATGAAAGATAGTGTCATAAAAAAGCTTAGTTTTTTCATATTAAATGTTTTGATTTCTAACAAATATGTTAAAATATTGTTAAGAAAAAAAGTTTTTTTCCCTAAAAATTTTGATTTTTTTACAAATTTAATTCTGAATTTTTAACATACCATCAAGAATGTTTATCAAAATTTGTGAATATGATAAAATTACTTAATTTCAATAGAAATAATTTTTTATCAAAACAGCTAGCTTTAACATACTTAAAAACAATGATATTAAGGGTGGAGTTTCAATAACTTTAAATCCGTCAAACTCTGATGATGTAATTTTTGAATATAAAGCTCTTGCACCAAACTGGAGACTTTGGAATGATTTTAAAAAGAAAAAAATTTCAGAAGAATATTTCATTAGAGAGTATAAAGAAATGTTAGGTCATTTAAATTCTAAACATGTTTTAGAACATCTAAACCTTTTAACCGGTGGAGTCGAGCCAATTTTAATGTGTAGTTGTGCAAAAACAAAATTTTGTCACAGGCATTTAGTAGCTGATTGGCTTGAAAAAGAAAGGGGAATTATAATAAAAGAATTGAATTTTCCTGATCTATCTAGAAAAAATGGGTATTTAGTTAAAAGAAAAAATCCTTCTTTATTTCCTGAACAATAGTTATTTTAAAACAACTTCAAATAAATAATTTTCAAAATTTTCTTGATTTTCTATATGAGGAAGATGTCCTGAATTTGGTACAAAATATTCAAACCTGTTTGGTAATAATTTATTTAATTTCTCTTTAATGTTGTTGTAAACAACAACAGAGTCACTGTCACCCCAAATTGTATAAACCTTAGTATTAGAATCATTGATTTCTTTATTTTCAGTGTCAAGGTTTTTGTGATTCTTTAAAGTTGAAATTAAAGCTCTGGCGAAACCTTTATATTTTAACAACTCCTCGTACCTGTTTGACCAATTAGGAAAATTTTCTGGGTATTTAAAATCTTCTAGCTGACCTAATGAAATAGTAGGGTATTTTTCATTTATAAAATCAGAAATTTCTTTTTCACTTACATCTGTCTGGACTGGTTCTTCATGAATACCAAAACTTGATGCTGAAACGTATATGAGTTTCTCAACAAGGTTAGGACTCAAATCGTGTATTTTAGAAATTACTCTTCCTCCATTTGAAAGTCCTAAAAAAATAGCTTTATCAATTTCTAAGTGTTCTAATAAATCTATGACTTGTTTAGCAAACAATTTGTCTGTATAATTTACATTAGGGTTTTCAGAAAAACCTCTTCCGAATAAATCTAAACTTATTACTTTATAACCCTTTTCTTTTGCAGAATTAAAAGTTTTTCCCCAGATGTAAGAAGGAACAGAAAAACCATGAATAAAAACTAATGTGTTTTTAGAATTTCTGTTTTCAATGTTGTAATAAGTAAACCCCTTTGATTGTTCTAAAAAGTATCCAGACTTAATGGTTTTTCTAAAATCATCGTTTTTGATTATGTATTCATATTTTGAGTTTGTACAAGAAAGAATAATAAAAAATGATAGTAATAAAATACTTTTTTTAAACATGATAGTTTTAATATTAGATTTACTTTTACAATATAATAATTATCTGAATTGAAAAATACAACACTTGGTTTTTTAGCTGCACTTGGAGCAACTGTTATTTATGGTTTAAACCACACAATTGCCAAAAATGTTATGCCAGTTTACATAAATCCTTTTGGATTTATTTTGCTTAGAGTATTAGGAGCAACGATCCTCTTTTGGATAGCTAGTATTTTTGTTAAACATGAAAGAATTGAAAGAAAAGATTGGCCGAGATTAATAGCATGTTCGTTTTTAGGAATGGTTATAAATATGCTAGCTTTTTTCAAAGGTCTTGAATTATCAACTCCAGTAAATAGTTCTGTTATAATAACTATTTCGCCTATCATTGTTTTTATCTTTTCAGCTATTTTATTGAAGGAAAAAATTAAACTAATTAGATCTGCTGGTATTTTATTTGGATTTGTTGGAGCACTTATACTTGTTTTGTATACAGCAAAAACTGGGTTAAATGCTCCAAACATTCCACTTGGAAATATTTTATTCATTGTTAATTCTTTTGCTTATGGATTGTATTTAGTATTGGTAAAACCTTTAATTGAAAAGTACAATATTATTAATTTATTAAAGTGGCTTTTTCTTTTGGCTATTTTTATGAATTTTCCTGTAACTATTGGAGAATTTTCAAGTGTTGATTGGATGAATCTTCCAATTAAAGAAGCTATTTTGCCAATGGTTTTTGTTGTTGTAGGAACAACATTCTGTACTTATTTGTTTAACGCCTATGCGCTAAGAACTTTATCTCCTTCAACTGTGAGTTCATTTATTTATTTACAACCAATAGTTGGAATAATCTATGCAGTTTCAACTAAAAGCGATTCCCTTTCTTTTGTAAGTGTTATTGGAATGATTTTAATTTTCATTGGTATATATTTGGTAACAAAAAAACAACATGTCTAATCCATACAAAGATCATTGGGAAAATGTTTACAATACTAAAAAAGAGAATGAAGTCAGTTGGTATCAAAATACTCCTCAAAAATCTATCGATTTAATAAAATCAATCAATTTAGATCAAGAATCTAATATAATTGATGTTGGAGCAGGGGATAGTAGACTTGTAGATAATCTTATTTCATTAGGTTTTAAAAACATTACCGTACTAGATATTTCTTCAAAATCAATTGAAAAATCTAAAATTAGATTAGGAGAAAAATCTGAATTAATTAACTGGGTTGTTTCAGACATCAATGACTTTCAGTCTGATATAACATTCGATTTGTGGCACGATAGAGCTGCATTTCATTTTTTAAAATCAACTGAAAAAATAAAATCTTATATCAACCTAGTAAATAAATTAATAAATAATAAGGGAAATCTAATTGTTGCAACATTTTCAAAAAAAGGTCCCTTAAAATGTAGCGGACTAGAAATTTCTCAATACGATAGTAAAGGTATTTCTGAACTTTTTGAAAATTTTAAGTTAAATCACTCTGAAATTTACACCCACAAAACACCTTTTAACACTAACCAAGAATTCATTTACAATATTTTATGTAAAACTAATTAGTCTGATTTAGGAATAAAAACAGCTGATAAGTCAGGTTCTGAATCAAATTCATCCATGGGAAACATTGGTCTTTTTATTCTTTTATAATCTAATCTTTCAATATTTTGATCTACACCACCAGGTGTTAATGCCATTATCCATCCTTTATTTATATTGTAAAGTTCAGGAACTAAATAACCAATTTTAACCACTATAACATCAGTAACGAACGGATTAAGTGCTAAATCTGTAAAATCCTTAATGTAATGATAAGGTTTTCGTTTTTCAGTTACAATTGTAAAAATACTTCCAGATTGGACAACTATTTCAGTTTTTGCATTTACGTCTCCTTTTTTAATTGATCTTAAGTAACCTTTTAAAAAAATAGGAGGAGAGTATCTATTATCGACTTCAGCCCCAACGTATCCTTCAATATAATCTCCAACTTTAAATTTTTTTGCATTTTCTATGAGTTTTGGTCCTGGAATCGATGCATAGATTAAAGATGGCCCATCAGACTTTTTAAATTCTTTTCTTTTTAGTAATCTATCAAGAGTCCAGGTTACATCACCAGCACCACCAGCAGTAGGATTATCACCCATATCACTTATAATAAATGGTTTGGTTTTAGTTTCTAAAGCTAAATCTACACTTTCAGTTAGATTACCAACTGGGGCTATAAATTCAAATTCATCTTTAACATCCCAAAAACTTTTTGCGAGATATTCAGATGACTTTTTAACTTGTTCTTTATTATCACCAGTTACCATTATTACGGCATGGTTTCTGGGTTCATCAGCCCAAGGATAACCAACCCAAATGGCAGCATCAAGAACACCTTCTTTTTTTGTTTCAGGATCTACTTTAGCATATAAACTTTTAGCTGGTTCAACTCTTGTACTAGTTTTTTCCCCAGGAAGTAAAATAGGAATCTCAATTCTTGATTTATAAAGTGGTTTCCCTTTCCCATTTTCTAGTCTTTCAATTAAATTAGTCACTGCTCTTCTTTTAGATTCAATTGCATCTTCGTGAGGAGCCATTCTGTAACAAGTAATAAGGTCAGTTTCTTTCGCAAGATCATAAGATACATTTCCATGAAGATCCATTGATGTGGATATAACTGTATCATAACCTACAATTTGTCGAACTTTTTTAATAAAATCACCCTCAGGATCATCGATTCCTTCAACACTCATAGCTCCATGAATATCAAAAAACAAACCATCATATGGAAGATTCTTCTCTAGTTTTTCTAAGGTTTTATTTACCAGAGATTCGTAAGTTTCTTTAGTAACTATCCCACCAGGAAGTGCATGACCTCTTAAGGTTGGAATCCAATTTACTTTATTTCTTAAGGTGGAATCTTTTTCTAAAAAAGGGTAAAATGAAAAAACATCTTCATCAATTCTTGCTTTGAAATCAGACTCTACAGTTTTAGCTGGTGAAAATGTACTGGATTCAATAGCAAGTCCTGCAATTGCTATTCTTGGTTTTTTTTCAGCATTACAGCCTAAGATTAAAAATAAAACAGTTATTAAAAAGATGTATTTTTTCATATCAATAATTATTTCAATTAAATTTAATGATCAATATAATAATAATGATAAAAAAAACTATTTCTTATTTTTTTATTGGATTAATTTACACTTCATGTTCAAATGATTTAAAGCATATTGAAAGAGTTGAAATTTCTGATATTTTCATCGATAATAAATTAAATATTAGAGCATTAGAAATAAAAAACAATAAAGTTTATGCTGCTAATTCTGATGGTTCTATATATTATTTTGATATTAATAATTCTGATGTTATCTCTAAAATTAATTACTCATCATCTAAAGATTCAGTATTAAGCCCAAACTTTAGATCGCTTGCTTTAAATGATAAAGATCTCTTTGCTTTGACTATAAGTGATCCTGCAATACTTTTTAAAAATGGAAAAGTAGTTTATAAAGAATCACATCCAAATGTTTTTTATGATTCTATTGAGTTTTGGAATAATCTAGAGGGAATTGCTGTAGGTGACTTTACTGAAAATTGTATTAGTATAATTATTACAAGAGATGGAGGCGAAACATGGAACAAGCTTGATTGCTCTTTATTTGAGGATATAAAAGAAGGTGAAGGATTTTTTGCAGCCAGCGATACAAATATTTCAATCATAAATGATAAAGTTTGGTTAGCTAGCGGAGGAATCAATAGTAGAATTTATTTTTCTGATGATAAAGGGATGAGTTGGAAAATATTTAATACTCCAATTGTTCAAGGAAAATCTACAACTGGAATATTTAGTATTGATTTTTATGATGAAAAAAATGGTTTTGGAGTAGGAGGTGATTATACTAAACCCGAAATAGATTCTTTAAACAAAATCAAAACTAACGATGGAGGAAAAACATGGCAGGTCGTTGGAAATGGAAAATTGGGTTATAGAAGTTGTGTTCAGTATTTCCCTGGCGGAAATGGAAAAAAAATATTGACTGTTGGTTTTAAAGGAATTGATTACACCTTAGATTCGGGAAATACATGGAGCCATCTTAGTGATGATAGTTTTTACACAGTAAGATTTTTAAATGATTCTATTGCATTTGCTGCAGGAAAAGAAAAGATTTCAAAATTAGTCTTTAAATAAAAAACCCTGCATAAAGCAGGGTTTTTAATATTAATTAAATTATTTACTGTTGTGAACTAGCAAATAATTCTAATTCTTCTTTCATAAGTGCTGGATCAAATAAATGAACTTCTTCAACTATTTCTCCATTTTCCCATCTGAAAGATAAATGAGCAGGTACTTCAATTAAATTTCCACTTGTTTTTCCAGTGGCTGACCACTTAAACCATGTGTTTGTCCATGTTTGACCGCTTTGGTAAGTTTTGGTTTCGACATAAATAGGTTCTTCAAGACCTTGAATGTTTAAAAGTTGAATATTATCAAATGCAGCATGCTGAGCGCCAATAAGTTCAATCAGTTCAGAAAGAGGGGATTGATTTACGCTTCCAAGCCATAATACAATCTTATCATCATCAGCCCATAGTTTTTTTAAACCATCTATATCGTTATTAAGATAATGTTGATAATGTCCTCGAATAGCGTTTGACTTTTCATCTTCAAATTCAACTATAGTTACATTAGTTTGATTACAACCTAGTGCAATTACAGTAATAAATAATAATAGTATTTTTTTCATAGTATTTTAGATTTAAATTATTCCCAAGGTCTCATCCATTGAACAACTCTATTTACTTTTCCATTAACTACATGGATTCTTTCAAAGTAATGAGCAGATGAATTAGAACCATCTTTATAGGTAATTTCTTCGGTAAAATTAATGGATACAACTGTATAGTTTTCTGAACCTTCAACTGCAATTGGAGTTACATTGTGAGTGGTTCTTTTTATTGATTCAAAATTTGATTGTCTTTCAACAAGAAAGTCAGTATTAGATGCATCAACATCAAAAACTCCGGCCATATCTCCAGGATGGAATTTGACTATATCTTCAGATAATTCTATCATTAAATCAAGATTCATA
>CACPPV010000014.1 GCA_902635895.1 uncultured Bacteroidota bacterium | reverse complement strand
CAACGAAACTCATGAGTTTGCTTGTGTTCAGCTTCACAATACATTGATGGGTAGAGGAGATATCATAAAGGAAACAACTTTAGAGATTTTTAATACTAAAAAATCCTCTCAATGGAATCCTGTTACTCAAGTTTCATTAAATCACATTGAAACACCTGTTACTTCTCCTGAAGTTGATATATGGGATGAATTTGATAGATCCATAGGACATCATTTTAACCTATCAATTGATTTAAATGCTTGTACTGGTTGTGGGGCATGTGTTATTGCTTGTCATGCAGAAAATAATGTTCCAGTTGTAGGTAAAAGAGAAGTTAGAAAATCAAGGGATATGCATTGGCTAAGAATTGATAGATACTATTCTTCAGCTGATACTTTTTCTGATGATAATATTACAAAAGATAATATAAGTGGACTTGGAGATTCCCTCTCAGTTTTTGGAGAAATGGAAGATCCATCAGAAAATCCACAAGTAGCTTTTCAACCTGTAATGTGTCAACATTGTAATCATGCTCCATGTGAAACAGTTTGCCCTGTTGCTGCGACTTCCCATGGTAGACAAGGACAAAACCACATGGCATATAACAGATGTGTTGGCACAAGATATTGTGCAAATAACTGTCCTTACAAAGTAAGACGATTCAATTGGTTTTTATACAATAACAATAATGAATTTGATTTTAATATGAATGACGATTTAGGTAAAATGGTTCTAAATCCAGATGTCGTTGTAAGATCTAGAGGAGTAATGGAAAAGTGTTCAATGTGTATTCAAATGACACAGAAGACTATCCTTGATGCAAAACTTGACGGAAGAAAAATCAAAGATGGAGAATTTCAAACAGCGTGTTCAGCTGCTTGCGATACAGGAGCAATGGTTTTTGGAGATATAAACGATGAAGAAAGTGAAGTTTTAAAATTAAACAAAGATGATCGAATGTATCATCTTTTAGAAAGTATAGGTACAAAACCAAATGTTATGTATCAGGTTAAAGTTAGAAATACGTAAAAGGATAAATATATGTCATCTCATTACGAAGCGCCAATAAGAAAACCTTTAGTAACTGGTAACAAGAGTTACCACGATGTATCGGTTGATATTGCAGCTGCTATTGAAGGTAAAGCTAACAAACAGTGGTGGATAGTATTTTCTATTGCACTAGCTGCTTTTTTGTGGGGAATTGGATGTATGATTTACACAGTTTCAACTGGAATTGGTGTTTGGGGACTTAATAAAACTGTTGGATGGGCATGGGACATAACCAACTTCGTATGGTGGATTGGAATTGGACATGCTGGTACACTAATTTCTGCTGTTTTATTATTGTTTAGACAAAAATGGAGAATGGCAATTAATAGATCTGCTGAAGCAATGACAATCTTTTCAGTTATTCAAGCGGGACTATTTCCAATTATTCACATGGGTAGACCTTGGCTTGCATATTGGGTTCTTCCAATCCCCAATGCTTACGGTTCTTTATGGGTTAACTTTAATTCTCCATTGTTGTGGGATGTGTTCGCGATTTCCACATATCTTTCTGTTTCTCTAGTGTTTTGGTGGACAGGACTTTTACCAGATTTTGCAATGATCAGAGATAGAGCTGTAAAACCATTTCAGAAAAAAATATACAGTTTAGTTAGTTTTGGTTGGACAGGTAGAGCAAAAGACTGGCAAAGGTTTGAGGAAGTATCTTTAGTATTAGCAGGACTCGCAACACCATTAGTACTATCAGTACATACAATTGTATCATTTGACTTTGCTACTTCAGTAATTCCTGGTTGGCATACGACTATATTTCCACCTTATTTTGTTGCAGGTGCAATTTTTTCTGGGTTTGCTATGGTAAACACACTTCTTATTATAATGAGAAAAGTTTCCAATCTTGAAAATTACATTACAATTCAACATATTGAGCTTATGAATATTGTAATTATGATTACGGGATCAATTGTTGGAACTGCCTACATAACGGAGTTGTTTATTGCTTGGTATTCGGGAGTTGAATACGAACAATATGCGTTTTTAAATAGAGCTACTGGTCCTTACTGGTGGGCATATTGGGCAATGATGACTTGTAATGTTTTTTCACCTCAGTTAATGTGGTTTAAAAAATTAAGAACTAGTATTTTATTTTCATTCTTCATTTCAATAGTAGTTAATATTGGAATGTGGTTTGAAAGATTTGTAATTATTGTTACCTCTCTTCATAGAGACTATTTACCTTCTTCATGGACTATGTTTTCACCAACATTTGTTGACATAGGAATTTTTGTAGGTACAATTGGGTTTTTCTTTGTTTTATTTTTGCTTTATTCAAGAACATTCCCTGTCATTGCTCAAGCTGAGGTTAAAACAATATTAAAAAGTTCAGGAGATAACTATAAAAAATTAAGAGATAAAAAGTAATGGCTGACAAAATTTTACATGCCGTATATGATGATGATGATAAATTAATGCATGCTGTTAAGGATTTAAGAGCTGCAAATTTCTCAATTGACGAAGTCTACACTCCATTTCCTGTTCATGGACTGGACAAAGCTTTGGGTTTAAAACCAACTAGATTGGCAATTTTATCTTTCATATATGGGTGTATTGGTTTTAGTTTTGCAATTTTTATGATGAATTACATAATGATTGTTGATTGGCCTCAAAATATTGGAGGAAAGCCTAGCTTCTCATTTATTGAGAACATGCCGTCTTTTGTACCAATAATGTTTGAACTGACTGTGTTTTTTGCTGCTCATTTGATGGTAATAACTTTTTATTTAAGAAGCAAATTGTGGCCTTTTAAAGAGGCTGAAAATCCATTACCGTCTACAACAGATGATAAGTTTTTAATTGAAATCAAATTTCATGGAGATGGTAAATCTTTAAAAGCTGCTGTTAAAAAAACAGACGTCTTTGATATTAATATAATAGATAACACAGATTCTAAAAAATGAAAAAGATAACTTTCTTTAGCGTTATGATTTTGATGAGTCTAATCACTATATCATGTTTTGATCAGTCAAAGCCTAACTATCAGTTTTTTCCTAACATGTACGAGTCTGTTGGTTACAGTACATATCAAGAATCTGATGCTTTTGCCAATGGAATCGAGGCTCAACTTCCTGCTGATGGAACAATTCCTAGAGGTTGGGTTCCTTACGATTATCCAGATACAAATGAAGGTTATGAGTTAGCTAAAAAAGAACTGCTATCCCCTTTAGAAGTTAATGATGAAAATTTATCCAAAGGAAAAGAGTTATATAATATTTACTGTGCAGTATGTCATGGTTCCAAAGGTGATGGTCAAGGAATTTTAATGAAAAGAGAAAAATTTTTAGGAATACCTAGTTATGCTGACAGAGAGATAACGGAAGGAAGTACATACCACGTATTAATGTATGGTAAGAATTTAATGGGGTCTCATGCTAGTCAAGTTAATGCCGAAGAAAGGTGGCAAATATCTCAATATGTTATGAGTTTAAGAGAAAAATTAATAAAGTAGTATAATGTATAAAGTTTCAAAAAATATTAAAATTTTATCATTTACATTGATGATCATTGGTGCATTAGGAATAGCATATGGTTTTTATTCTGCTCCTAAAACTATTGAACAAGCAAAAGAATTGGTTGCTGATTCTCACGGGCATGGACATTCTAATGATTCTGATTCTCACTCATATGAAGAAGCCGATCACTCCGATTCAAAAGAAGGGCATTCTGCCTCTCATGATGAACATTTATTACACAAGCTTCAAAACAGACCATGGTCTTCAATTTATGTTGCGGCTCTATTTTTTATGTTTCTTTCACTGGGAACATTAGCTTTTTATGCTATTCAAAGAGCATCACAAGCTGGATGGTCTCCATTGTTATTTAGAGTCATGGAGGGAATTACAGCATATCTTCTTCCAGGGACTTTAATAATATTGGTAATTTTGATTTTATCAGCAATGCATTTAAATCACTTGTTTGTTTGGATGGATCCTGAAGTCGTAGCACACGATAAAATAATTCAAGGTAAATCAGGTTATTTAAATTCACCTTTTTTAATTGCTAGGGCTGTTTTTTACATTTTTGGATGGAATTTTTATAGATATATTTCAAGAAAATATTCTTTAGCACAAGATACTTCCTCTGATATTTCAAATCATAAAAGAAATTTCCAATGGTCAGCAGGCTTTTTAGCCTTCTTTATTGTAACAGAATCTATGATGTCGTGGGATTGGATAATGTCAGTAGATCCTCACTGGTTTAGTACTTTATTCGGTTGGTATGTATTTGCCAGTATGTTTGTTTCTGGTATTACAACAATAGCATTAATTACAATTTATTTGAAATCAAAAGGTTACCTTGAAAAAGTTAATCACAATCATATACATGACTTAGGTAAATTTATGTTCGGAGTCAGTGTATTTTGGACCTATTTGTGGTTCTCACAGTTCATGTTAATATGGTACGCTAACATTCCTGAAGAAGTTACTTATTTTATAACAAGAATAGAAGATTATAACTTGCCTTTCTTTGGAATGATTGCCTTGAATTTTATTTTCCCTTTACTTTTATTAATGAACAGTGATTACAAAAGGGTCAACTGGTTTATAGTCATGACGGGAATAATTATTTTGATTGGACATTATATTGATGTCTTTAATATGATCATGCCAGCAACTGTTGGTGATAAATGGTTTATTGGAATTCCTGAACTATCCAGCGTTGCATTTTTTGCAGGTTTATTTATTTACGTTGTGTTCAATAGTATTTCAAAAGCTCCATTAGAGCCCTCAGGAGATCCATTGTTAAAAGAAAGTGAAAAATTTGTTTACTAAAGAAAAGAGTTTTAAATGACATTATTATTAACATTAACGATTTTAATTTTAACAGGAATAGCTCTGTGGCAGATAACTAAAATTTTTGAACTTTCTCAACTGGGAAGGAAAAAAGACGATTCCCAAATCGCAACTGAAAAAGACAATGATTTAAACGGAAAGTTAATGTTTGCTTTTCTAGTTTTTATTTATGTTGTTACAATTTATTCATTTTGGTCGTATTCAAAAGTTTTACTTCCAGAATCTGCCTCTGCTCACGGGCCTGCTTACGACACTTTACTTTGGATATCATTTGCTATAATTTTGTTTGCTCAAACAATAACTCAGGCGGTATTACACGTTTTCGCATACAAATACAGAGGAATCAATAATAGAAAAGCATATTTCTATACACATAATAACAAACTTGAATTTATATGGACTATCATTCCGGCAATTATCTTTTTTATGTTAATTATCTACGGAATGGTAACATGGGGTAATATTATGAATATTGAGGAAGATGAAGATGCCTTGGTTATTGAATTGTATGCTCAACAATGGAACTGGAAAGCCAGATACGCTGGTCAAGATAATGTATTAGGTGATGCAAATGTTAGATTTTTAAATGATTTTGACGGTAGAAATTCTGTTGGTATCGACTCTTCTGATCCTAATGGAATGGATGATGTCGTTGTAACGCAAGAATTTCATTTACCAGTCAATAGAAAAGTTATCTTTAAATTTAGATCTCAAGACGTTTTGCATTCTGCTTACATGCCACACTTTAGGGCTCAAATGAATTGTGTTCCTGGAATGATAACAGAGTTTGCTTTCACTCCTACAGTTACTACAGCTGATATGAGAATGAATTCTGATGTGGTAGATAAGGTAAATAGAATTAATAAAATTAGATATGAAAATAGCAAAGAGTTAACCGCCAATGGTGAAGAAGCTCTTGAGCCTTACCAGTTCGATTATTTATTATTATGTGCTAAGATTTGTGGTGCATCTCATTACAATATGCAAATGAAAATTGTAGTCGAATCAGAAAAGGATTACGAAAAATGGTTGTCAGAACAAAAAACATTTTCTGAAACAATTCAATAATATAATATGTCAGGAACTACAAACATATCACATTCAAATCACGATGATCATCATCATAAAGAAACTTTTATAACCAAGTATATTTTTAGTCAAGATCACAAAATGATTGCTAAACAGTATCTCATTTTAGGAGTATTGTTTATGGGTTTTATTGGAGTAGCGATGTCTTTGCTTTTCAGATTACAATTAGCTTGGCCTGAACAATCGTTTGCTGTTTTTGATATATTCTTAGGAGATTGGGCTCCAGAGGGTGTAATGGATCCTAATATTTATTTAGCCTTAGTTACTATTCACGGAACTATTATGGTATTTTTTGTTCTTACAGCAGGACTAAGTGGTACTTTCAGTAATTTGTTAATTCCGCTTCAAATTGGAGCAAGAGATATGGCATCGGGATTACTAAATATGATCTCTTTTTGGTTGTTTTTTCTTTCAAGTATGGTTATGCTTGCTTCCCTTTTTGTTGAAGCTGGTCCAGCAGCTGCAGGATGGACAATTTATCCGCCATTAAGTGCACTGCCTCAAACTCAACCTGGATCTGGAACAGGAATGACTTTATGGCTCATTTCAATGGCTATTTTTGTTGCTTCTTCACTTCTTGGATCACTAAATTACATTGTAACTGTAATTAATTTAAGAACTAAAGGGATGTCCATGTTTAGACTTCCTTTAACAATATGGGCATTTTTTGTAACAGCAATAATTGGTGTTATCTCTTTCCCTGTCCTACTGTCTGCTGCTTTACTTTTAATAATGGACAGAAGTTTTGGTACTTCTTTCTTTTTATCTGATATTTTTGTTCAAGGTGAAGTCCTTCATTATCAAGGTGGTTCACCGGTACTTTTTGAGCATCTTTTCTGGTTTTTAGGACATCCCGAGGTATATATTGTTTTATTGCCAGCTTTAGGAATAACTTCAGAAATTATAGCTACTAATTCTAGAAAGCCAATTTTTGGATATAGAGCTATGGTAGCTTCAATTTTAGCTATCGCATTCTTGTCAACAATTGTTTGGGGTCATCATATGTTCATTTCCGGAATGAATCCATTCTTAGGGTCTGTATTTACCTTTACTACTTTATTAATAGCCATCCCTTCAGCGGTCAAAGCTTTTAATTATATAACAACCTTATGGAAAGGGAATTTACAGTTTAATCCTGGTATGCTTTTTTCAATAGGATTGGTATCAACTTTTATAACAGGTGGATTAACTGGAATTATTTTAGGTGACAGTACCTTAGATATTAATATACATGATACGTATTTTGTTGTTGCACATTTCCATCTAGTTATGGGGATTTCTGCTTTATACGGATTATTTGCTGGAGTTTATCATTGGTTTCCAAAATTGTTTGGGACAATGATGAACAAAAATCTCGGTTATATCCACTTTTGGGTAACAGCAATTTCTGCTTATGGAGTATTTTTCCCAATGCATTTTATCGGTATGGCTGGTTTACCTAGAAGGTATTACACAAATACTGCATTTCCGTATTTTGATGATTTAGCCAATATTAATGTTGTGATTACTGTTTTTGCTCTATTAGCTGGTGCTGCTCAATTGGTATTTTTATATAACTTTTTGCATAGTATGTTCTTTGGAAAGAAAGCTGAACAAAATCCTTGGAGATCAAATACTATGGAATGGACAGCTCCAGTAGAACATATTCATGGAAATTGGCCAGGTGAAATTCCGCATGTTCACAGATGGGCATACGATTACAGTAAACCTGGGCAAAAAGAAGATTTTGTTCTGCAAACTACACCTCACTCTAAAGGAGAAGTTGAAACTGAACACTAACTAGAACTACCAATTTAGATTTTCTTTTTCCCTATCTTTGATTAGATGAATGAAAATTTAGATCCTACCGATTCTAGTTTTACAAATGAAGACTTCGAAATTGACAAAGCTTTAAGGCCTCTTTCTTTTGATGATTTTGCTGGTCAAGACCAAATTCTAAATAATTTAAAAGTTTTTGTTGAAGCTTGTAATCAACGATCTGATTCTCTAGACCATGTATTGTTTCATGGACCTCCTGGTCTTGGGAAAACTACTTTAGCACATATAGTTGCTAACGAGTTGGGTGTAAATTTGAAAGTAACTTCAGGCCCAGTTTTAGATAAACCTGGTGATTTAGCTGGATTGCTCACAAACTTGGAACCAAGGGACGTGCTGTTTATTGATGAAATTCACAGACTTAGTCCGATAGTTGAAGAATATTTGTATTCAGCTATGGAAGATTATAAGATTGATATTATGATTGAGACGGGTCCAAACGCAAGGACAGTTCAAATCAATTTAAACCCATTTACACTGATTGGGGCTACCACAAGATCAGGTCTTCTTACTGCTCCAATGAGAGCTAGATTTGGAATAAATAGTAGATTAGAATATTACAATACAGATTTACTTTCAACTATAGTTCAGCGAAGTTCAAAAATTTTAGATATTGAAATAAATGATAATGCCTCTATCGAAATAGCCGGAAGAAGTAGGGGAACACCAAGAATTTCTAATTCGTTGTTAAGGAGAGTTAGAGATTTTGCACAAATTAAAGGTAATGGTTCGATTGATTTAGAAATTACAAGATATGCTTTAAGATCATTAAATGTTGATAAAAATGGTTTAGATGAAATGGACAATAAAATTCTTATGACTTTAATTGAAAAATTTAAAGGTGGACCTGTTGGGATTAATACTTTATCTACTGCGGTCTCTGAAAGTTCTGAAACTATTGAAGAAGTCTACGAACCTTTTTTAATTCAACAAGGATTTATTGTTAGAACACCACGAGGAAGAGAGGTTACCAAATTAGCATACGAACACTTGGGAATAAAAAAATCTGGAGCCCAAGAAGAATTATTTTAAAATAAATTTAAATGAAATTAAATAATCTTTTTTATGACATATTAGTTGGATTAGAAATTCCTGTTTTTTATGCCTTAATAATTAATATGATTTTAGTTGGTTTACTAATAATTATTGGTGTTTTAGTATTGAATTATATTTCTAAAACTTTTGTTAGAAACCTACTTGAAAAAATATCAATTAATTCTAAAAATGATTTTGATAATTTTTTAGTTGAAAACAATATTCATATTCACCTATCAAGACTTGTCCCCTTTGTTTTTTTATATTGGATTATTCCGTTATGGCTTGAAGAATATGCTGATTTATTGAGTTATTCAAAATTAGTTTTAGAGCTTTATTTTATTTTCCTAATAGTATGGATAATTAGAAGTTTTTTTAATGCTTCAAAAAAGTTTTTGAAAACTTTAGATTCATTTAAAGATAAGCCAATTGATAGCTTTGTTCAAGTTGCCATGATATTGGTATGGTTTACAGCCATTATTTTTATTTTTTCCATTTTAACAGGAAAAGAAGTCTCAACATTTCTTACTGCTATGGGTGCTTTATCAGCCGTTATTTTATTGATTTTTAAGGATACTATTTTAGGTTTCGTTGCAAGTATTCAGTTAAGTTCTAACGATTTAATTAGAATTGGAGATTGGATTACCATGAAACAATTCGGAGCAGACGGAGATGTTATTGAAATTAATTTGAGTTCTGTTAAAGTGCAAAACTTTGATAAAACAATCACGACCATACCGACATATAAGTTAATTTCTGACTCATTTAAAAATTGGAGAGGAATGAGTGATTCTAAGGGAAGAAGAATTAAAAGAGCATTATTAATTAAGGGCTCATCAATTAGATTTATGAAAGACAAAGATCTATTAGAACTTGAAGAGATTAGTTTAATTAAAGATTACATTAAAAATATAAAACTTGAAATAAAAGAGCACAATTCTAAATTAGATATTGTTGATCGTTTAAAAGTAAATGGTAGAAATCTAACAAATATTGGATTGTTTAGAAAATACACTGAAAATTATCTTCAAAACAATAATAATATTAGTAAGGAAATGACAATTATGTGTAGACAATTAACACCTACATCACAAGGTATTCCTTTGGAAATATATGCATTTATAACTGACAAAGAATGGAAGAATTATGAAAACATAGTGTCTGATTTATTTGATCACCTTCTTGCATCTTTGGAAAGTTTTGATTTAGAGCTGTTTGAACTTCCTTCAAAAATTAATTTAAATTAATTTGAAAAAACTATTATATCTAATATTATTTTTTAGCCCAGTTTCCATAATTAGTCAATATGTTGATGAGCCAAATTGTACATCGGTATATTTAATTAGACATGCTGAAAAAGATCGTACTAATAAAGAAGAAAGAAATCCACACTTAAATGATAAGGGTATAGAAAGAACATTTAAATGGAAAAGTTTTTTTAAAAACATAAAATTTGATAAGTTTTATTCAACAAATTATCACCGAACTATTGAAACCATTCAACCAATCTCTAATGGTGAAGACATAGTGATTTATAGTCCCTCTAACATAGACTATGATGGCTTTTTAAAATTAAACAAAGGAAAAGTTGTTTTAGTTGTTGGTCACAGTAATACAATACCAACATTTGCAAATAATTTATTAGGAAGTCGAGTTTACAATAACATTGAAGATGATAATAATTCTAATTTATATGTTATTAATATTTGTGATGATAATAAACCAATTAATTCACTTTATATAGTTGAGTAATGATTAATGAGTTTAAAAAATTTCCTAAAGTTGAGCTACATGTTCATTTAGATTGTTGTCTAAGTTTTGATGCTTTAAAAAAAATCAGTCCTGAAATTAGTCTATCAACCTACAAAGAAAAATTTATTGGTACTGGTTCTAATAGTCTTAAAGATTACATTAAGTGTGCAGATATAGCTTTAGAGTACATGCAAACAAAACAGCAATTAGAAATTGTGGTTGAGGATCTTTTCAATCAATTTAAATCTGATAACATAATCTATGCTGAGGTTAGATTTGCTCCACTTCTTCATTTAAAAAAAGGATTAAGTGCTGAGGAGGTTGTAAAAATCGTTAGTGAAAAAACTTTTATCGAATCAAAAAAATCAGGAATTGAAGTGGGATTAATTTTGTGTACTTTAAGACATTTTAATAAAAAGGAAAGTTTAAGAACTGCTGAATTATTTAATTCATTTTCAAATAAAAATATTGTTGGTTTTGATCTCGCTGCGGATGAAGCAGGTTACCCATTAGACAATCATTTAAAAGCTTTTCAAATAGCTAGAAATAATAATGTTTTATGTACAGCTCATGCAGGAGAGGCCTTAGGAAGTCAAAGTGTTTTGGATACTTTACAGCACTTAAAACCTCAAAGAATTGGTCACGGTGTTCGTTGTATAGAAAGTGATGAACTGATGGAAAAAATTAAAAAAGAAAATATTCATCTTGAAATATGTGTAACAAGCAATATTGTAACAAAAGTCTTTAATAATGCTAAAGATCATCCTATTGACAAATTGTATAAATATGGAATTTCTTTAAGTGTTAATACTGATGGCAGAACAATTTCTGATACAGACATGAACAAAGAATATAGCCTGCTTAATCAATATTTTAACTGGAATAAAAAAGAATTTTTTGAATCTAATATTAACGCCATCAATGCTTCATTTTCGTCAAATGAAGTTAAAGAGAGAATAATTTTTAAATTACATAACTATTACTTAAAATAATTTTTCAATTGGTTACAATTTCATTTTTCACTTACAGTAATAATAAGTTTTGGGCATTTAAACAAATGTATTTAGCAAACAAGCTAGTTAAAAAGACTAAAGGACTAATTTTTTATAAATTACTTGGAACTGGAGCAGGTGCAGGATTTAGTTTATTTCCAGATTTTAAAACTTACTCACTTTTATGCGTTTGGAAAGATAATAAGTCTGCAAATGAATTTTTAAATAATAGTACTCATTCATTTCAAATCTCTCAAAAAGCGTTTTCTAGAAACGATTACTTTTTGAAGCCAATTCACAGTCACGGAAAATGGGACGGAATTAATCCTTTCCCTATTTCAAATAATAATTTAAATACAGATTTACCGCTGGCAATAATTACTAGGGCAACATTGAATTATTCAAAACTTTTTGAGTTTTGGAACTCTGTGCCAAAAGCATCAAAAGCAATTAAAAATGCAAAGGGAGTCAAATGGTTTAAGGGGATAGGAGAGTTGCCATTTGTTCAACAAGCTACGTTTAGTATTTGGGATAATTTGGAATCTGTAAAAGACTTTGCTTATAAAAATGCAGATCATTCCGAGATTGTAAAGAAAACTAAAAAAAGAAAATGGTATAAGGAAGACTTATTTTCCAGGTTTGTAGTTTTGGGTAAAAAAACAAAAGTATTTTCAAATTGAAAAAAGCAATAATTATTGGTTCAGGTGTTGCAGGAATAGCATCTGCTTTGAGATTAAAATCTATAGGATATGATGTTGTTGTTTTTGAAAACAATAATTATACAGGTGGAAAGTTATCTTCTTTTAATCTAGGAGATTATAGATTTGATGCAGGGCCTTCACTTTTGACAATGCCGCATTTTATTGACGAGCTTTTTCAGTTATTCGACGAAGACCCAAGCAAGAACTTTACATACAAGAAAAAAGAAATATCATGTAAATATTTTTGGGAAGATGGTGTGATTTTAAATGCATATTCAGAAAAAGATAGATTTATTAATGAAATAAATAAAGTTTTAAAAGTTGATAAAAAAGTTGTGTCTACTTATTTAAAAAAGGCGAAAAAAAAATATGATTTAACAAAAAGTATATTTCTTGAAAAATCACTACATAAGTTTAAAACCTATCTTTCATTAGACTTGTTGAAGGGAATTTTTAATTTATTTAGTTTTCAAATTAATAAAACATTAAATGAGGTTAATTCAGAAGAGCTGAGTGAACCCCATTTAGTTCAACTTTTTAACAGATTTGCTACTTACAACGGGTCATCACCATTCAAAACACCAGGAATGATGACTTTAATTCAACATCTAGAGCAAGAATACGGAACCTATGTTAGCAAAAAAGGAATGATTAACATTGTAAATTCTTTATATAAGCTGGGATTAAGACAAAACATCGAATTTAAGTTCAATCATATGGTAAGTGAAATTATTTTAGAGAATAATAAAGCTGTTGGTGTAAGAGTCAATAATCAAATATTTAAATCGGACGTAGTAATTTCTAATATGGACATTGTTCCAACGTACAAAAGTTTATTAAAAACTTCATTTCATCCAGAAAAAATTTTACAACAAGAAAGATCGAGTTCGGCTTTGATATTTTATTGGGGAATAAATAAAAGTTTTAAAAATTTAGAATTACATAACATTCTTTTTTCAAAAAATTACAAAGAGGAATTTGAATCTATTTTTAAATATTCATCAATTTATAAAGATCCTACAGTTTACATTAATATTACATCAAAGGATGTTATTTCAGACGCTCCTAAAGGCTGTGAAAATTGGTTTGTAATGATAAACAGTCCTAATAATTCAGGGCAAGATTGGGATGCCATCGTTAAAACAGTAAGGTCTAATATTATAAAAAAAATCAATAAGGTTTTAGATGTTAATATTGAAAAGAAAATTGAATTTGAAAAAATTTACACCCCATTGACTATTGAAAAAAATACACAATCTTTTTTAGGATCACTGTACGGTTCATCCAGTAATAATAAAATGTCTGCTTTTTTAAGACATCCTAACTTTTCTAATGATATTCAAAATTTATATTTTTGTGGAGGAAGTGTGCACCCTGGCGGTGGAATTCCTCTTTGCTTATTGTCTGCAAAAATAGTTTCTGAAATAGTAAAAAATAAATGAAATTTTTAATCCCAATAAATTCAACATCAAAGGTTTCCGTATTTGCAATATGGTTGTTTCATGTTTGCGGAATGATTGGAATTTCATATGGAAACAAAGATCTGTTTTTGTCTTTTACACCAGTCAATTTAATAATCTCATTTTTTTTACTATTTGTTAATCAAATTCAGATTACTCAAAGAGAAATACTGTCTGTATTTACAATTTTCTTAATTGGTATGATTTGTGAAATTTTGGGAGTTAACTATGGGTATATTTTTGGAGACTATGTTTATTTAGATAATTTAGGGACTAAAGTATTTGGGGTCCCCATTTTAATTGGAATTAACTGGGTTATTTTAACATTTATTACAGGATCAATTTCAAGTTATATATTTAAAAAAAATTTGAAGTTTTCAATTTTATTCGGAGCGATTTTTATGATTCTCCTAGATTTAATAATTGAACCAGTTGCTCCTCTTTTAGGTTTTTGGATTTTTGACCTCCCTTCTGTTCCATTACAAAACTATGTAGGGTGGTTTTTAATCGGTCTTGCTACTCAGTTTATTTATCAGAAATTTGTAGTTAATAAAGAAATACCTTTTTCTGCCAATCTTCTACTAGCAAATATTATATTTTTCACCTTTTTAAATTTCCAAGAAATTTAAATTTACTTTACTACAGTTAGTACTCCGTTATTGTAAGTGGTAGTGTAGCATTTCAAAATATCTCCTGTTGAACCATTAGTTTGACAGTCGGTTGGAAAATTGTTTCCGTGTCCACTTTGGCCTTCGGAACATACAAATTTATCAGCAGAAGTATTGTAAGTCCAGCTGTTTCTTCTACCCTGGTGTGGACATGAGTTTGTGAAAGCTCTGTATGTAGAAGAATCAATCTTTAAAAGTAGCATATTTTGAGCTGTAAAGTTCATCCAACCATTGGAATTTAAAGAAGAAAAATTTGAATGACTGAGTGTTATAGTTACAGTATTTCCGTTAACCGAATAACCACTATTAGAATTTCCACTATTTCCGGAACCTGAACCATTTCCTCCTCCTATCATTTCATCCTCACCCCCTGATGAGCAAGCTTCAAGCATTGTAACTCCGAAAAAGGCTAATGCTACAGTTGGACAAACGTTTTTTAAAAATTCTCTTCTTTTATTTTTCATAGTAAATAATTTTAACCAGATATTAAATTCAACAATCGTTCCAAAAAATTAATTTTTAATTATTTATTTATTTTAAATAATTTAATTCAAATTAATATAACTATACAGTTTTTATTTTTTTTATATTTTAGCATATCTTAAAAATTTAAGTTATTATTTTATAAACATCTAATAATCAATACTTTTTGAAAAATATTTTATTCTTTTTATTAGTTTGTTTTTCTGTAAAGGCACAGCTTTTACCACCTATACAGTCATATACATCACAAGATTATAATGGAGCAAATCAAAATTGGATGATTGATGGTTCTAGCTCAAATGAAATTTTATTTTCTAATAGTGAGGGCCTTCTAATTTTTGATGGCACTAGCTGGACTAAATATTCTTCTCCAAATGGAACTATAATTAGATCCGTTAAAGATACTGGTGAATTGATATACACCGGTTCTCATTCTGATTTTGGTTCATGGCAGAAATCTGTTGATGGTTCCTATAAATATAATTCTATAGTTGAAAATCTTAATTTGAAAATTGAGGAAGATGAGGAATTTTGGGGTATTATATCCTTAGATAATTGGATTATTTTTCAATCGCTTCACAGATTCATTTTTTTAGATACCAATTCAAATGAAGTAAAATATTTAAAAGTTGAGGGTACTATAAAAAGATCCCTTGTTATAGATAATCAGATCTATTTTAGTTTAGATACTGGTTTTTTTAAATTAGTTAATGGACAACCTAAGCTGATTATTAGTAACACGGATCTTCCATCTCCTATAATTAATGTATTCAATACAAATAATGGTTTGCTTTTTTTAACAGCTAATGATGGTTTCTATTCGAGCAATCTTTCAGGTAAATTATCTAAACGTAAATCTTTTCTTGATAATAATAAAAATCTTACAATTTTTAACTCTTTACAATTAAATGATTTCTCAATCGCTTTGGGAACAATTGGTAAAGGAGTGATTTTTCTTGATTCAAATTTAAACTTTCTTGCTAAATACGATAAATCTAATGGACTTAACAATAATACTGTTCTTTCACTATATCAAGACAAGGAAAGTAATATTTGGCTTGGTTTAGATAACGGAATTTCTGTTATTAATATTAACTCACCTTATTCAATTTTTTATGATGAAAATGGAAATTTAGGGACTGTTTATGCTTCCATTTTACATAATGGTATATTGTATATTGGAACTAATCAAGGATTATTTTATAAAAAGTACAATTCAAATTCTGAGTTCGTATTAATTGAAAATACATCTGGTCAGGTTTGGTCATTAGAAAAAATTAATGGCACCCTTTTTTGTGGACACGATCAAGGGACATTTGTTGTGAATAATTCAACTGCAAAGAAGATTAATTATACTCTTGGATCTTGGACATTTAGAAAAAAATCTGCAGATTCTAAGGACATAGTTCAAGGAAGTTACGATGGGTTATATGTACTTACTCAAAATAATGGTGAATGGGTGCTAAAAAATAAATTATCAGGATTCGATATTTCTTCAAGATTTTTTGAAATTTCAAATAATGGTAAGATTATAGTTAGTCACGGTTATAAAGGCGTTTACAAATTATCTGTTAACTCAGATTTTAATGAAGTGATCGATTACGAACTCGATTCAATTGCAATTAAGGGAGGAAATACAAGTCTAGCAAAATTTGATAATAATATTTACTATAATTTTTCAGGTGGTGTGATGAAATATAACTCCATTACAAATGATTTTTCAATTGACACTTTACTGACCAATTTATCTTTAAAAGAATTACTTTACGGAATTATTAGAAATGATAATGATGGTAAACTTTGGTTATTTTCTGAGAATAACATTCATTATGTTTATAAAGATTTAGTTACTGGGAATAAAAAAGTGAATTCTCTTGTTTTTTCTAATGAACTTCGAAGAACTGTTTTTGAGAACATTTCCAAAATTGATAAATCAAATTACATTATTGGGACAAACAATGGCTTTATTAATCTTAATTTAGATGATTATATTTTAATTCCTCCAACAGTTTCAATCAACAAAATTGAAGCCTTTAAACTAAATGAAGAATCCTCTTTAGTTAGTCCAAGTGAACTTATTCAGTTAGATTACGATTCAAATAATTTGAATTTTCATGTTAGTGTTTCTAATTATCAAAAATTCCAACCAATTACTTTTGAATATCTGCTTGAAGGCTATATAAACGAATGGACTGAAACATCTGAAACTCCAGTAATTACTTTCAACAATTTAAAACCTGGAAGTTATCAATTTAAAGTTAGAGCTAAAATAGGAGCTCTATATTCTGAAAATACCGAGTCAATATCCTTTTCAGTTGAAAGACCTTGGTATTTTTCCAATTTTATGATAGCAAATTATTTTCTAGTTTTTGCAATCCTATTCTTCTTTTTAAATAGATCATATGAAAAATATTACCAAGAAAAGGAAGAGAAAATGATGCGCATTAACAAAAGTAAATTGGAACTTATCGAGTTCGAAAAAAAGCAAGCTCTAATGGCAGTCGAAAATACTAAGCTTCAAACTGATATTGAGAGTAAAAATAGAGAACTCGCAGTATCTACAATGAGTATGATTAAAAAGAATCAATTTTTAAGTAAAATAAAATCAGATCTCAAAAAGACTGATAATCCTGACAAAATTTTTTCTGTTATAAAGATGATAGATAGAAATTTAAATAATAAAGACGATTGGAAATTTTTTGAAGAGGCTTTCAATAATGCTGATAAAGATTTTCTTAAAAAAGTTAAATCTAAACATCCATCTCTAACGAACAACGATCTAAGGCTCTGTGCATACCTAAGACTAAATCTATCCTCTAAGGATATCGCACCTTTACTTAATATTTCTTTGAGTAGTGTCGAAATTAAACGATATAGGCTCAGAAAAAAAATGAAACTTTCTCATGGAGAAGGTTTAACAGAGCATTTATTAAGTTTATAGATTTTTGGAATTCATCTAAATATATTGTCCTTTAAGCTATACAAAACCTATACATTATCGATAAGAGGTATTGTAATCACATAATTTTTTGTCCTATTTTTTATCATTATATATGGAAAGTACACTATTATTTTATGAATTTATCATTTTTAGTGTTTCATAATTGATTAATTCCTAAATCTGTATAGGTTATTTATGTTTGGTTAACAATAATTTTACTTTATGTTTAAGCTTTCTAAAACAAAAACTAAATATGAAAACAAAATTATTATCATTAATTATCTTATTCGGATCTTTTTTCATGGTAGCACAAGATTCTACCTTAGTTGGATCCGTATCGGACGCATCAACAGATGGTCCTTTACCTGGTGTTAGTGTTGTGATTAAAGGTACTCAAACTGGTACTCAGACAGACTTTGACGGAAATTTCAGTCTTTCTGGTGTTAGTTCTGGTGACGTTATCCAATTCTCATACATCGGTTATGTAACCCAGGAAGTCCAAGTAGGAAGTTCTTTTAATATCAGCGTTTCTTTGGAAGAGGATGTTGAGGCTTTAGACGAAGTTGTTCTTGTTGGTTACAGTACACAAAAAGCATCTAACATTTCTGGATCGGTTACTACTGTTTCTAGTGAAGATGTTGAAAAGTTAAAACCTACAAGAATTGAAGATGCTCTTCAAGGACAGTCAGGTTTAAATGTTATTTCTTCTCCAAACCCTGGAGGGAAACCGACAGTTCTTATTAGAGGTATAACTTCTTTTTCAGGAACTGACCCTTTAGTTGTTATTGATGGCATCAACTCATCTTTATATGATGTTGACGCTTTAAGTGCTTCTGACATTGAGTCTGTTTCTGTATTAAAAGATGCTTCTACTACTGCACTCTACGGTGTTAGAGGAGGTAATGGGGTAATTGTTATTACTACTAAATCTGGTAAGAAAAATCAAGAAACTGAATTTACTTTAGATTCTTCATATGGAATGCAAGAAGTTGATCGTTTTATCGATGTATTAAATGCAGCTCAATATGCAGCTATTTTGAATGAAGGTAGTGTGACCTCTGGTGGTCCATTATTATTTAACAATCCTTCTGCACTTGGAGTTGGTACGAACTGGCAAGATGAATTGTTTGATGTTGCTCCTATTTCTAATACAACCTTATCTGCAGCAGGTGGATCAGATACAACTACTTATTTCCTTTCTGCTAGTTACTTAGCTCAAGAAGGTGTAGCTGGTGGTGGAGAAAAGGATTTCTATGACAGATCAACTCTTACTGCAAACTTTGTTTCTGATTTAAATGATGATTTAAAGTTCTTTGTTAACACAAAATATTCTAACATCAAAGGAAATGGTGCTGGAGGAGGTCAAATATTTAATGCTTTAAACTTTGATCCTTCTATTTCTCCAATGGTTGATGGTGCTTACGGAATGAGTGAAACAATTACTCAGGAGGTTATTAACCCACTAGCTGGTTTAGCTAACTCATACTCTGATGGAAAGACTGACAAATTAATTGGTAAACTAGAATTACAGTATCAATTACTTGATAATTTAAAGATTACATCAAGGTTAGGGTATTCTTCTATTTGGCAACAATCTAAATCATTTACACCTTTTCAGTTTTATGGAGTTGGTCACAACAGAACAAATGCTAATGCAGATTTGACACCAAGAACTGAAGACGATTACAATAGAGTAAATGAAACTAAACAAAACTGGTTTAACTACACTTATGAAATTTTTGGAAATTATGATTTTTCAATTGATGATGCTCATAACTTCAACATTTTTGCTGGATTCACAATTGGAAAAAGCACATATGATGGTATAAATGGTAGCAACGTAAACATACCATTTAACTCATGGACATATGCGGATTTAAGTTCTGCGTCTGGTGGTATTGAAAATCAAACTACTGGATCATGGCAAGGAGTAAGCAGAAGTGTTTCTTTAATGGGAAGAGTTGAATACGATTTCAATGAAAAGTATTTAGCTTCTTTAACTGTTAGAAGAGACGGGTCGACAAGCTTTGGTAAAAACAATAAGTTTGCTGTTTTCCCATCTGCATCTCTTGGATGGGTAGCTTCTAATGAAGATTTTTTCAACTCATCTTTTGTTAATTTCTTAAAATTAAGAGCTAGTTACGGATCAGTTGGTAATGATAACGCAAGCCCTCAATTTGGTACAATTTCTACTTTCCCTAAGTATACTTTTGATGGAAGCATAATAAATGGATCTACATTACTTGGAATTCCAAACAATGATGTATCATGGGAAAATCAAATACAAACTAATGTTGGTCTTGATTTAAGAATGTTTGATTCAAAATTGAGTTTGACAGCTGATTACTTTATCAAAACTGTTGATGACTTATTATTCAGTCCGACATTATCACTATACTTAGGTATACCTCAATATCCAGTTGCCAATATTGGTAAAACTGAGACAAAGGGTTATGAAATAAGCTTATCTTATGGTGATGAAATTGCAAAAAATGTTAGCTTCAATACTACATTTAATTTTACAACTGCTGAAAACTCAGTTGAGGAAATTAATAACGGAGATAAATATATATGGGGATCTGGTTATGGTATTCCTTACAAAAACTTAACACAGTTTAGACAAGGAGAATCTCCTGGTATATTCTGGGGATGGCAGACTAATGGTATTTTCCAAACTCAAGCTGAAGTTGATGCTCATGCAACTCAATCAAATGCACAACCAGGCGACATTAGATATGTAGATGTAAACGGAGATGGAAAGATAGATGGAGACGATAGAACTCAAATTGGTGATCCTTTCCCAGACTTTACTTTAGGTTGGAATTTCAACTTAAATGTGTCTAACTTTGACCTGTCAGTATTTACTTACGCATCTGTAGGAAATGATATTTACAGAGGTTATGAAAGAAACCTTAACTACACTAATAAGTTTGCGTCAGTTTTAAATAGATGGAGAGGTCCAGGAACTAGTACAACTGAACCAAGATACAGCTTTGTTGATGCGAATGATAACAGTAGACAATCTGATAGATATGTAGAAGATGGTAGCTTTGTGAAGATTAAAAATATCCAACTAGGATACAATGTTCCACTTTCTGCTGATTCTTCACTAACTGGGTTAAGAATTTACGCATCTGCTAAAAATGCATTTACTTTTACAGATTATACTGGTTATGATCCAGAAATTTCAAATGGAACAAATGCTGTTTTAGACTCAGGTGTTGATAGAGGAACATATCCTTCTCCTAGAGTTCTTTCACTTGGAGTAAAACTTAAATTTTAAAAATATATCACATGAAAAATAAATTATACAAACACATTTTAATAGTCCTAATTTCAATAGGCTTTGTAGCTTGTGAAGATTATGTTGACTATGAGGCATCAGAAGGATACACTATCGTTGCTGGTGACTATTTTACAAAAGCTGCTGATTACGAAGCTGCTTTAGTTGGAACTTACGATGTTCTACAATGGAATATTTATTCTGTGATGATTGGAGACTTAGCTACTGCTAATTCTTTGTGTGGAGGTGAGAGTGCAACTGATGTTATCGGTTTGCAAAAAATTGATGACATGATCCACAATCCAATTAATGATCAACTTGAATCAACTTGGAAATGGATGTACGAAGGGATCAACAGAGCAAATTATCTTGTTGAGAACAAAGATAAAGTTGAATTTACAAGAAAAGCTGAACTGTATGGTGAGGTACATTTCTTAAGAGCTTACTATTACTTTGAATTAGTAAAAATATTTGGTGGAGTACCATTATTTACTGAATCCAGATTAACTGCCGGTGACTCAGGAACTTTAACAAGGGCTACTGCTGCTGAGGTATATGCACAAATCGAAGCTGATCTTCAAGCTGCAATTGCTGCATTACCTGCTGAAAAGAGTTTAGATGGAAGAGCAACTTCTTTCACTGCTCATGCACTACTTGGTAAAGTGTACTTATATCAAGACAAGTTTGATGAAGCTGCTAGTATTTTAGAGCCGCTTGTGGGACTTTACTCTTTAGTACCAGATCAGCAAAATATTTTCTTACCATCTGGTCAAAATGGTCCAGAAGCAGTATTTGAAGTACAGTACTCAAAAAATTCCAACTGGTGGGATTGGGGATTCCCTCAAGGATCTGAAGGAAACTTTGGGATCATTCACCACGGAATTAGAGGATACAACGGATCTGTTTATGCTCAAGGATGGAGTTTCAATGTTCCAACTCAGGATCTTTACGATGCTTATGCTGATGGTGACTCAAGAAGAGATGTAGCTATTTTAGACATCCAAGCTTGGGCTGATGCAACTGGAGCTGAGTATACTGAAGGTTATGAGCACACGGGATACTTTAATCACAAATACATTCCAAGAGCTGGAGCTAGTGCTGCTCAAACAGAACTAAATTATGAGATGAATTATAGAGCAATCAGATATGCTGATGTTTTATTAATGGCTGCTGAGGCTAACAATAGAAAGGCTAGCCCTGATGATGCTAAAGCTCAAAACTACTTAAATCAAGTTAGAGCTAGAGCTTTTGGTAATAGTTCACAAGCATCTACATCTACTGGAGCTGCATTAACTCAGGAGATTTGGGATGAAAGAAGACTAGAGTTGGCAATGGAAGGTCATCATTTCTTTGACTTAGTAAGAACAGGTCAAGCTGCTACTAAAATTTCAGGATTTGTGGCTGGAAAACACGACGTTTTCCCAATTCCTCAAACGGAAATTGACATCTCAGGATTAACTCAAAATTCTGGATACTAACAAATAATATTATATGAACATGAAAACAATAAATAAATTATTTACACTACTTTTCGTTTTTACAGCATTCATAAGCTGTAAGGAGGATTTTCTAGAGGAAACAGACTTTGGAATAGTTGCTCCATCAAACGTAAGTGCAACTTTTAACATCACTCAAGACAACACCGGTCTTGTAACTATCACTCCTACTGCTGTTGGAGCTGTAAGTTTTGATGTTGATTTTGGTGATGGTAGCGAAGTTGCTACTGGAATCGCCGTAGGAAAACACGTAAAACACACTTACACTGAAGGTAACCATACAGTTGGTGTAACTGCAAAAGGTTTAGGTGGTCTAAAAACTGCTGCTTCTGTTGATTTAGTAGTTTCATTTAAGGCTCCTCAAAACCTTGTAGTAGCTATTACAAATAGTGCAACAATTTCAAAACAAATTGATGTAGTTGCAACTGCTGATTTTGCTACTACTTTTGATGTTAGCCCTGGTGTTGACGGTGTAGAAGCTGTGAGTGCGAATATTGGTGAAACTGCATCATATAAATATGATGCTGCTGGAACTTACACAGTAACAGTTACAGCTAAAGGTGGTGCCATTGCAACAACTAGCTACACAGAAGAGTTTGAGGTAACTGCTCTTACTCAGCCTGTTGCTTCTGCTCCAACTCCAAAGGACAGACCATCAAGTTCTGTTATGTCATTATACAGTTCTTCTTACGCTGCTCAAGCAGTTGGAAACTTTAATGGTTTCCCAGATTGGGGACAAGCTGGACAAGGAAGTAGTTGGGCTGAATTCGATCTAAATGGTGACAAAATGTTACAATATGTAAATTTAAGTTACCAAGGAAATCAATTTGATGCTATTGACCTTTCAGGAATGGAGTACATTCATTTAGATGTTTGGACTGCTGATGTTAGTAAGCTTGAACTATCCATAATTCAAACTGCTATTCCGCAGGAAACACCTATTGTAGTTGACCTTAAAAAAGACGAGTGGACTAGTATTGATATCCCGTTATCGTCTTATACTGAATTAGGTCAAGCTATTACTGCGATTGATCAATTAAAGTACGTTAACAAGGACGATCCTTGGGCTCAAGGGTCTGTATTCATAGACAACGTATATTTTTACAAAGCCTCTGAAGTAAAACTTCCAATCAGATTTGACCAGGAAGAGAAATTTGCTGGAGTTGGTGGTGCAACAGTTGAGCTTTCAACAGATCCAGATGACGCTACTAACAATACTGCAAAAGTTACTAATGGTGGTAACGATTGGGAAACTGCTGAAATTACTCTAGATGTTCCAATTAGTATTACGTCTGGCGGAGATAATAAATACTCTGTTAGAATTTATTCACCAGATGACGCTGAGCATTCATTAATGATGAAATTACAAGATTCACCAGACGATGAATACATTGAATTAGCAAAAACATTTAAAGGAAAAGGATGGAATACAGTAAACTTCGACTTTTCAACTATAACTGCTCAAGCATGGCCAAGACCTGGTGAAGCTTGGGATGGAAATGCAGATTTCTCTAGATTAGTATTCTTTATTGACGGAGGATCTTCAACACCTGGTGTTTATCACTTAGATGATATTGCGTTAAATAGTCAGTTGTATGGATTACCAATATATTTTAACGATGCAACTCTTCCTTTCCAAGGTGTTGGTGGTGCTTCATTTGAAATGTCAACTGATCCAGACGATGCTACTAATAATACAGGTAAACTAACTAACGGTGGAAACGATTGGGAAACTGCTGAGCTAATAGTAGAAAGACCAATTAGTATTGTTAGTGGTGCTGATAACAGTTTCTTTGTGGATATTTATTCTCCAGACGATGAAGAGCATGGATTAATGATGAAATTACAAGATTCAGCAGATGACGAGTACATTGAATTAGCCAAAACGTTTAAAGGTAAGGGCTGGAATAGAGTTCACTTTGATATGTCAACTGTAACTGCTCAAGCATGGCCTAGACCGGGTGAAGCTTGGGACGGAACAGCGGATTTTTATAGATTAGTATTCTTTGTTGATGGAGGGTCTTCAACTCCTGGTGTCTATCACTTTGACAATATTGTTAAAAGAGCTGCTGTAGCTCTTCCACTTGACTTTAGTAGTGACACACCAGTTGAGGGTGTTGGTGGTGCATCTTTTGCAATGGGTGTTGATCCAACAGATTCATCCAACGGAACAGGTGTTTTAACTAATGGTGGAAACGATTGGGAAACTTTTGAATTAAGTTTAGATGTGCCAATTAGTATTACATCAACAGGAACAAATGTGTACTCTGTTAAAATACATTCACCAGATGCTAATGCTCATACTCTTATGATGAAATTACAAGGTTCACCTGATGATGAATATATTGAATTATCTCAACCTTTCGAGGGAGCTGGATGGCATACTGTTACATTTGATTTCTCTACAATTACTGCTCAAGCATGGCCTAGACCAGGAGAAGCTTGGGATGGAAATGCAGACTTTTCAAGACTAGTATTCTTTGTTGATGGTGGATCTCAAACTACAGGTGATTTCCACTTTGATGACATTAAAAAGGATTAATTAATAAATTTTAAAAATTAAAACATGAAAAAAATTAATTTATTATTCAAAACAATCTTCTTCTTCGCAGTACTAGCTTTTGTTGGATGTGAGCAAGAAGAGTATAAACTAGGAGAAATTAAAGCTCCTAGTAACATAAGCATCACCGCTGAAATAGTAGGTGCTGATGCTGATAATCCGAATGGTGATGGTACAGGTGTTGTTCATTTTACTGCTACAGGATCGGATGTTATTACATGGAAATTTGTACAAAATGGAGTTGAAAGAATGGTTCCATCTGGAAAAACAACTTATGCATTTAGTAATTTAGGTTTAAATACTTACACTGTAAGTGCTGTTGCAATTGGTGCTGGTGGTTCTTCTTCTGACGCTGCTACAAATGTTGAAGTATTAGCTACTTACAGCCCACCTGCTGATTTGATTGCACAATTAACTACAGGTAAATGGAAAGTTCCAATCCCTGATGGAGGTCACATGGGTGTAGGACCTAACGATGCTACAACTGGAGTATGGTGGACTGCAGGACCTGGTGATAAATCAACTACTGGAATGAAAGATGATGTGTACACGTTCAACGCAGACGGAACATTTACTTTTGATGTAGGTGCAGATTTCGAAATCTTTGGAAAGGGTCATGCTCTTGAAACTGATTTTGGAGGTTTACGTGATCAGGAGCCAGATGGTAACAACGACGTTGAAAACTTCCCTGTAACTCAAGAAGATGTTGATAAAATATCAGGAACATGGTACATAACTGCACCTGGTGGTGTAGAAACCATCAATTTTTCAGGTCTTGGTTTTGTTGGGTTTTATGTAAGTTCTCATGCTTACGAGATTTTAGACAGAACAGATCCAAATGAATGGAAACTGAAAAACTACTATGCACACGAGGGTAATGCATGGTTCTGGACTATCACGAACAAAGAATAATTTTGTTTAATTTAAAAAAGCCTGAATGATTAACTTTGTTCAGGTTTTTTTTTAAATTTTTTTTAAATGCTGTTTAGTAGATCTACTTTCAATATGTTTTTAAAGTTTTTTTTGTCACTCATTATAACTTATGGTTGTTCATCAGGAGCTGAAGATCCAGGAAATGGTGGAGGTGGTGGCCCTGTTGATCCGCCATCTGAAATCATACCTTCTAATTTGAGTGTGAATATTACTATTGAAGGATCAGATTCAGAAAATCCTGACGGTGATGGAACTGGAGTTGTAAAATTTTCTGCTTCAGCCACAAACGCTGTTTCATACAGCTACAGATTCGGAACAGGTGACTCAAAAACTTCCTCAGGATCTGTTGAGTATACTTACACTGATGTGGGAACAAAAACCTATAATGTAAAAGTATTAGCATATTCATCTACAAATAATTACATCAGCATTGATAAAACAATAACAGTTTACGTTAAACCGTTTTCTGAGCCTTCTTTGCTAGAGCTACTTGCGGGGAATTCTTCCAAAACATGGAGAATTAATTATGCACAAGATGCTCATTTTTCAAATGGTTCTGACGATTTTAGATACCCTACCTTTTGGGAAGCTTACTCTTTCTCAAAATCCGATTCAGGATTTTATGATGATGAGTTTACTTTTAATGTTAATGGAACGTACCAGCATAAAACAAATAAAACTGTATATGGTAAGGCTTCACCTTTGATTTCAGACTTTGGATCAACATCAAATCAAACTAACTCTTCAGGAGAAATTGAAAATTATCCATTAGATGATTATGAAACTACCTTTTCATTAAAAAAAGAAGATGATTTAGATAAAATAGAATTTCAGGAAAAAGGATTTTTAGGGTTTTATGTTGGGTCTCACGATTATACAATTGAATGCTCAGAAGAAAGTAATATACTAATTAGAACAGTAGATGATAGCGACACGGCATGGTATTTATGGCTTACAACTGAAACTGTTTCGGAAACTCCCTACAAAGATCAATTCACAAATCTTGTTTGGTCTGACGAGTTTGATTACACTGGTGCTATAGATCCAGATAAGTGGAGTCATGAAGTTAGCAATCAATGGCACAATAATGAAGTTCAGGCAACAACTAATCGTTTAGACAATTCTAAAGTTGAAAATGGGGTTTTAAAAATCATTGCCAAAAAAGAAGGCTGGTCAGATAAAGAATATACTTCAGCTAGAATTAGAAGCTATAAAAAAAAGGATTTTACATATGGCAGAATCGATATTCGAGCAAAAATGCCCTCAAAAACTAATGGTGTGTGGCCTGCTATATGGCTATTAGGATCTAACTATGACAGTGTAGATTGGCCTGCATGTGGAGAAATCGATATTCAAGAATACGCACATACTAATAATTTTACTGTTCAATCAACAGTTCATCAACCTGATAATTATGGTGCAGGGGATACTCATGTAGCTTCTGAATACAATAAATTAGATAGTGAATTTCATATATATTCTTTAGTTTGGACTAAGCAAGCTTTAACATTTTATGTTAATGACAAACCACATCATATAATTGGAAACGCTTGTTCTCTTCCATTTAATTGGGATTTTAATATAATACTAAATTTTGCCATGGGAGGAACCATGGGAGGAGATGTTGATCCTAATTTTGTTAGCGAAACCATGGAAGTTGATTACGTAAGAGTGTATCAATAATTAATCATTTATTACCAACTATTTTTTAAATGTTAAAATCGCTTATTTATTTGACGATTTACATTAAAGAAAGTATTTTTATAACTAATTGAAAATCAACTTTTAATTAAATAAAAAATCCTTAATAACGTTTCATAACTCTCTTAAAATCATGAAGAAACTTTTTGCATTAATTTTTCTTTTATTAATTAATTTTTCTTTTTCACAAGGACTTAAAACTAGCGGAAAAAAAATAGTTGATAAATTTGGAAATGAAGTTCTTCTTCGTGGAATGGGACCTGGTGGGTGGTTAGTAATGGAAGGTTACATGAATCAATCTGCTGGAATTGCTGGTCCTCAACACGAAATAAAAAATAAGCTTATTGAATTGATGGGAGAGGAAAAAACTGAAACCTTCTTTAAAGAATGGAGAAAAAATCATTTTACTAAAAGAGATGTTGACTCACTAGCAGCATGGGGATTTAATAGCATTAGATTACCAATGCATTATAATTTAATGACCTTACCAATTGAAGATGAACCTATTCCAGGACAACAAACTTGGATTGAGGAAGGTTTTACTATTATTGACAATTTACTAGAGTGGGTAAAACCACACAATATGTATGTTATTTTAGACATGCATGCCGCTCCGGGTGGTCAAGGATATAATCAAGATATTTCAGATTATGATCCAAATAAACCCTCACTTTGGGAAAGTAAGGCAAACCAAGATAAACTAGTGGCACTGTGGAAAAAAATAGCTGAAAGATATAAAGATAACGAATGGATAGGAGGATACGATTTGATAAACGAAACCAATTGGGATTTACCTAATGGCACTTTGCTAAGAGAAGTATTTGAAAGAATTACTAAAGCCATTAGAGAAGTTGATCAAAATCACATTATTTATATTGAAGGGAACGATTACGCAAATAATTACACTGGATTAACTCCCCCATGGGATGATAATATGGTTTATAGTTTTCACAAATACTGGAGTACTGTTAATGATGACGATTTAGATTGGGTCCTTCCGATGAGAGATCAGTACAATGTTCCACTTTGGATGGGTGAATCGGGTGAAAATTCTAATACTTGGTATACTAGATTTATTTCTCTTCTTGAAAAAAATGATGTGGGTTGGGCTTGGTGGACTATAAAAAAAGTAGGAGATATTGATAGCCCTTTCTCAGTAATTTTAAATCCAGGATATCAAAAAATACTTGATTATTGGAAAGGAGAAGGTGATAAACCAACAGAGGAGGAAGCTTACAGTGCAATGATGAAATTAGCTGAAAATTTACTAATTGAAAATTGCTTGTATAGAAAAGATATTCCTGATGCGATGTTCAGACAAACAAAAACTGATGAAGTTATACCTTATTCAGAAATTCAAACAATCCCAGGAAGAATAGATTTGTCCGATTACGATCTTGGAAAAAATAATTTTGCTTATTATGATACAGATGTTTCTGACAACAGAGACAACGGAGAATTTAGAGCGTGGAATTCTGGCTGGAGATACAGAAACGATGGAGTGGATATTGAAGAAAATAATGATCTTTCTTTTAGTAACGGTAAACATATAGGTTTTGTTCAAAAAGGAGAATGGATTTCTTACACTGTAAAAGTATTTCAAACCGGTGCTTACAAAGCAATTGCTAGAGTTGCATCTCAGGAAACTGGGGGTGAATTTCATTTGTCATTAAATGATGAGGATATAACTACCACCCAAAGTGTAACTGGGACAGGTGGCTGGACTAATTTTAAAAATCATTCCGATATAAACGATATTGTTCTGGAGGAAGGAGAACATACTTTCAAAATACATTTTGATAATGATACTCCTTTAAATATTAGTAGCATTAGATTTGAAAGAACTGGGACAGCCAATAGTGTTGATTTTGCTGCAATTAATGGAAATACAGTTTCTGATGAAAAATCTATAGAGATATCTTTTAATCAAAATGTAGCTAGTTCCTCTATTGCTTCTTCAAAAGATGATTTTTCTATCTCTGTAAATGGATCAGATCGAGAAGTAAGTTCTGTTTCTTCAGTTGCAAATAAGCAAAGAAAGATTGTCATAACCTTAAAAGAAAATTTACTTTTTTCTGACGAAATCAAGGTTAGTTATTCAGGTTCTTCTTTAACTTCATCAACTGGTCAAGAGCTTAAACAGTTTTCAGATATGCTTGTAAACAATACTCTGCAAGAAAGATTTGTTATACCTGGAAAAATTGAAGCTGAAGCATCAAAAGTTAAGTTTGGTTTTGGAATAGAAGACACTACTGACGAAGGTGGAGGTAAAAATTTAGGCTATACCGATCCTGGCGACTATGCTGATTATCTTATTTATAGTAATAATTCTCAATCTTACTCGGTCGACTTTAGAGTAGCTGGGCAAAATAATGCTGGAGAAATAGGGTTGTATCTTATTGATTCTACTGGCACAAGAGAATACGAATTATGTACAGTAGAAACTGTGAAAACTGGTGGTTGGCAAACTTGGACAACAGTTACTGCAAATACTAAAAATATTGGTAAAGGAGTCTTCACTATAAGAATGAAAGTACTAAAAGGAGGGTTTAATTTAAATTGGTTTGAGTTCAAAGATATAGATACAGATGGAGATGGTATTTCTGATTCTAA
>CACPPV010000013.1 GCA_902635895.1 uncultured Bacteroidota bacterium | reverse complement strand
TAATGATTGAAATAAAGTTTTGTAGTTTGAATCCCTTTTACTTGCAAGTCTTCCGCATTCAATTAACTTATCGGTTGTTTTTCCAAAAGCAGAGAAGATTACAATTATGTTGGAATCGTAATCTTTTAATATATCTAGAACCTTTTCAATGTTTTTTGCATTTGAAATTGATGATCCTCCAAACTTTAAAACTTTCATTTAAAATATATCCTTAGTTAGAAGATGCAAAATTATGTTATAACTCCAGTTTTATAACAATAAATTATAAATAATTAAATTATTTTATGAAATCAGTAGAATGATTAGAAATAAATGATAATTTGTTAATAAAATTGAATTATGCTAAACTATTAGTTAACAATAATTAGTTCAGAACTACTTTTATTGCAATCTATTTTAATTTTACTTCCTTCTTTTATATTTGATTTAACAATTTCTTCAGCTATTAGATCTTCAACGTAATTTTGAATAGCTCTCTTTAGAGGTCTTGCTCCATATTTTTTATCAAATCCTTTTTCGCATAAAAAGTTTGTTGCTTTAGCTGTAATGTTAATTTCATAGCCAAGATCTTTTAATCTATTTTTAAGTTTTTTAAGCTCAATATTTATTATTTTTTTAATATCATCTTTTTCTAAACTATTAAAAACAACTATCTCATCAACTCTATTCAAAAACTCAGGTGAAAATGCCTTTTTTAGTGATTTCTCAATGGTACTTTTGATATTTTTTTCTTCTTGAGACTTCATGGCTTCAGTTCCAAAACCAACACCATTTCCAAAATCTTTTACTTGTCTTGCTCCAAGATTAGATGTCATAATAATGACAGTATTTTTAAAATCAACTTTTCTTCCCAAGCTATCAGTAAGAGATCCTTCATCTAGTACTTGAAGCAACATATTAAAAATATCCGGATGGGCCTTTTCAACTTCGTCAAGCAATATAACACTGTAAGGTTTTCTTCTAACTTTTTCTGTTAATTGTCCACCTTCTTCGTAACCAACATATCCAGGTGGTGCTCCAATTAATCTAGAAACAGCAAATTTTTCCATATATTCACTCATGTCAATTCTGATCAATGAATCAGAACCATTAAAAAGCTCTGAGGATAAGATTTTCGCGAGCTGTGTTTTACCAACTCCAGTTTGACCTAAGAAAATAAAAGATCCGATTGGTTTGTTTGGATCCTTAATGCCAGCTCTATTACGTTGAATGGCTTTTACAACTTTTTTTACTGCTTCTTCTTGACCAATAACTTTCCCTGAAATGTTTTTGTCTAGATTATTAAGCTCTTTTAGTTCAGCTTTTGCAATTTTATTAACAGGAATGCCAGTAATCATTGAAACAACTTCAGAAATATCATTTTCATCAACTGTTTCCCTATGCATTTTAAGTTCCTCTTGCCATTTTTCTTGTGCAATTAATAAATCTTTTTCGATTCTTTTTTCGTCGTCTCTAAGTTTTGCTGCTTCCTCATATCTCTGCTTCTTGACAACTTCATTTTTCTTATTTCTAACTTCTTCAAGACTAAGTTCAAGATTTACGATATTTTTTGGAACATCCATATTAGTGATATGAACTCTTGATCCAGCTTCATCCATTGCATCTATAGCTTTATCAGGAAGAAATCTGTCAGAAATATATCTGTCAGTTAACTTTACACATGCTTCAAGAGCTTTGTCAGTAAAATTTACATTATGATGAGATTCGTATTGATCTTTAATGTTTCTTAAAATTTCTAAAGTTTCGTCAACAGTTGTAGGCTGAACAATAATTTTTTGAAATCTTCTTTCTAATGCTCCATCTTTTTCGATGTATTGTCTGTATTCATCCAGGGTTGTAGCTCCGATACATTGAATTTCACCTCTGGCAAGTGCAGGTTTAAACATATTTGAAGCATCTAAACTACCAGTAGCTCCTCCAGCTCCTACAATAGTGTGAATTTCATCAATAAAAAGAATGATGTCGTCATTTTTTTCGATTTCATTCATTACTGCTTTCATTCTTTCTTCAAATTGTCCTCTGTATTTTGTTCCAGCAACAATACTTGCAAGATCTAATGTTACTACTCTTTTATTGTAGAGTATTCTTGAAACCTTTTTTTGAATTATTCTTAAAGCTAAACCTTCAGCTATTGCTGATTTACCAACTCCAGGTTCTCCAATAAGCAATGGGTTGTTCTTTTTTCTCCTGCTTAGTATTTGAGAAACTCTTTCTATTTCTTTTTCTCTTCCAATAACAGGGTCTAATTTCCCAGAATTTGCCATAGCGGTTAAATCCCTTCCAAAGTTATCCAAAACAGGTGTTTTAGATTTAGTTTTTGATTTAGATTCGGATTTTATAGTAAATGGATTTTCCTCAATAGGCCCTTCGTTTTCTTTGGAATCATCCGGGAAAGTTTCTGAGGATGGTAAATTTGTGTAATCATCGTTAGATTCAGTCAGCATATATTTAAACTGTTCTTTTACAGTTTCATAGTCTAGTTGTAGTTTAATAAGTAATTTAGTGGTTGGATCATTTTCATTTCTTAAAATACATAAAAGAAGATGAGCTGTATTGATAGATTTACCCTGAAATAACTTAGCCTCTAAAAAAGTTGTTTTTAGAGCTCTTTCAGCTTGTCTGGTTAAGTGTAAGTTTTTTTTGTGATTCTGATTAAAATCATTGATTGGATTCGGCGGGCTTAGTATTTCTACTTTTTTTCTTAAATAATCTAAATCTATTTCAAGTGAATTTAGAATGTTTATAGCTTTACCACCTCCGTCTCTCAACATACCAAGAAGTAAGTGTTCAGTTCCGATGAAATCGTGACCTAATCTTAACGCTTCTTCTTTGCTGTATGTAATTACGTCTTTTACTCTTGAAGAAAAATTATCATCCATGCGAAAAATTACTTATTAGTAAATAGACAAAAAAAATTTTTTAATTGCAAGTTTTTTTTGATGACTTTATTGTGCATTAATATCTTTTTTTTGTTAATAAAATATCTAAAAAAAGACACATATTTTGATAAAAAAATATGAGGTATCGTTATATTTGTTAGGTTGTAACTAACATAATAAAAATAATTATGAGTGAAGGAGAAAAATTGATCCCAATTAACATTGAAGAAGCTATGAAATCAGCATACATCGATTATTCGATGTCTGTTATTGTTTCAAGAGCCCTTCCAGATGTAAGAGACGGTCTTAAGCCTGTTCACAGACGAGTTCTTTATGGAATGCACCAATTGGGCCTCAGAGGATCAAGTAAATTTAAAAAGTCAGCTTTTATTGTAGGAGAAGTATTAGGAAAATATCATCCGCATGGAGATTCATCGGTTTATGATACTATGGTAAGAATGGCTCAAGAGTGGAGTTTAAGATATCTTATGGTAGATGGCCAGGGTAATTATGGTTCAGTTGATGGAGACAGTCCTGCAGCGATGAGATATACTGAAGCCAGAATGCAAAAAATCTCTGAGGAAATGGTTGCTGATTTAGATAAAGATACTGTTGATCACCAATTGAATTACGATGATTCTATAATGGAACCTACCGTTCTTCCAACTAAAATTCCTAATCTATTAGTAAATGGTGCAAGTGGAATTGCTGTTGGTATGGCTACTAACATGCCTCCTCATAATTTGACTGAAGTAATTGATGGAACTGTTGCTTACATTGAAAACAACAATATAGAAATTGAAGAGTTGATACAGTTTGTTAAGGCACCAGATTTTCCAACTGGTGGTATTATTTATGGTTATGATGGAGTAAAACAAGCTTTTGAAACAGGTAGAGGTAGAGTAGTAATGAGAGCAAAGGCAGAAATTGAAGAAGTAGCTGGAAGAGAATGTATTATAGTAACCGAAATTCCTTATCAAGTTAATAAAGCAGAAATGATAAGAAAAACTGCTGAAATGATAAATGATAAAAAAATTGAAGGGATTTCAACTATCAGAGATGAATCAGATAGAAAAGGAATGAGAATAGTTTATGTATTAAAAAGAGATTCAGTTCCTAATGTCGTTTTAAATACATTATTTAAACACACTCAGCTTCAATCATCTTTCAGTGTTAATAACATCGCTCTTGTAAAAGGAAGACCACAGCTTTTAAATCTAAAACAGATGATCGGACACTTTGTTGATCACAGACATGAAGTGGTTGTAAGAAGAACTAAGTTCGAATTAAAAAAGGCTGAGGAAAGAGCACATATTTTAGAAGGTTTGATAATAGCATCAGACAATATTGACAAAGTAATTTCTTTAATAAGGTCATCATCAAATGCTGATGAAGCAAAATCTAAATTAATATCTGAGTTTAAATTGAGTGAAATACAGTCTAAAGCGATTGTGGAAATGCGTTTAAGACAATTAACAGGACTCGAGCAAGACAAGTTAAGAGGAGAATTTGACGATTTAATGAAAACTATAAAAGATCTGAAAGATATCTTAGACAGTGAATCTAGAAGAATGGATATTATCAAAACCGAACTTTTAGAAATGAAAGAAAAGTATGGCGATGAAAGAAGATCTGAAATTGAGTATGCTGGAGGAGATTTAAGTATGGAAGACATGATTCCAAATGAAAAAGTTGTTATAACTATTTCTAATGCTGGATATATCAAAAGAACTCCATTAGTTGAATATAAAACACAAAATAGAGGTGGTGTTGGACAAAGGGGCTCAACAACAAGAAATGAAGATTTTCTTGAACATTTATTTGTTGGAACTAATCACCAGTACATGCTATTTTTTACTCAAAAAGGAAAATGTTTTTGGATGAGAGTCTTCGAAATTCCAGAGGGAAGTAAAACATCCAAAGGAAGAGCAATGCAAAATTTAATAAACATTGAACAAGATGATGAGGTTAAAGCATTTATTTGTACTCAGGACCTTAAAGATGAAGATTATATTAATAGTCATTATGTTATAATGGCTACTAAGAAAGGTCAAGTTAAAAAAACATCTTTAGAACAATACTCAAGGCCGAGATCTAATGGAATAAATGCTATTACTATAAAAGATGACGATGAACTCCTTGAAGCTAAACTTACAACAGGAAATTCACAAGTTTTAATTGCTGTTAAGTCAGGAAAATGTATCAGGTTCGAAGAAAGTAAGACTCGTCCTATGGGAAGAAACGCATCTGGTGTTAGAGGTATTAGATTGAAGGATGATTCTGATGAAGTTGTTGGCATGATTTCAGTTAACGATATGGACAGTGACATTTTGGTTGTTTCTGAAAATGGTTATGGTAAAAGATCTAGTCTTGAAGACTACAGAATGACTAACAGAGGAGGTAAAGGTGTTAAAACAATATCCATAACCGATAAAACAGGTCAGTTGGTAACTATAAAAAATGTTTGTGATGGTGATGATTTAATGATCATAAATAAATCAGGTATAGCAATAAGAATGGAAGTATCATCCTTAAGAGTAATGGGTAGAGCCACACAGGGGGTTAAGTTGATAAATTTAAAAGAAAATGATTCTATTGCTGCTGTTGCAAAGGTTGTCAATGACGATGAGGATGTTTCTGATCTTGAAGAAATAGATGTGGTAGAAACCAAAGAAGAAGAAAACGAAAACTAATATTAATTATTTAATAATGAGACACATATTATATACTATAATTTTAATTTCTTCCATTTCATATGGTCAGAAAAAAGAGTTAAAACAAGCTCAAAAGCTTATTGATCAGGAATTTTATTCTGAAGCATTGAATGTACTTAACACCAGTAAAGATTTTATTTTAAGTTCAGATAAAAAATATCATGCTCAATATTACTTTCTTAATGGATGGGCTTTAAAAGAGAATTCTGATTATTTAGCATCTGTTAACTCTTTGAAAAAATCAATGGAAATTGAGAGATCTTTAAGGCAAAAAAAATATATTGAAAATGCTAATATTTTAATGCAACAAGCTGAAGCTGATCTTGTTAATTCCGCAGTTGAAGATAATAAAAACGGAAATTTTAAAAGTGCTTCCGTGAAACTGTATGATGCTTATTTAATGAATCCGGAAAAAGATGATAATATAAATTATTTATATTTTTCAGCATCAAGTGCAGTTAACTCAAAAGAATATGACACAGCTCTTGAGTATTATTTAAAACTTAAAGATATGGGTTATACTGGTGTTGTTTCTGAGTACTTTGTAACACCTTTAGAAACCAATATTGAGGAAAAAGTATCTGAGACAGAATATAATTTATTTAAAAATTCTAAAGATTATACAAATCAAAGAGTTGGTAAAACTGAATCTAGACTTCCTGAAATTGTCAAAAACATAGCTCTAATTTACGTTCAAAAAGGGGAAGTTGATTTAGCAATATCTGCAATAAAAGAAGCCAGAGCTATCAACCCTGACGATGTTAATTTATTGCTTTCTGAAGCAGATCTTTACATCAAATTAGGCGATAGAGAAAAATTTAAAGAACTTATGAAATTAGCTGTTCAAAAAGATCCAGACAATGCAATTCTTTATTACAATTTAGGCGTCATTAATGGTGAACAAGGTGAATTTGATGAAGCTAAAAAATTCTATTTAAAATCACTTGTGTTAGACCCTAGCTATACAGCAACTTACTTAAATTTAGTTGGTTTGATTTTGGAGGGAGAAGGGCCAATTGTTGAAGAAATGAATAAATTGGTCACATCTAGAAAAGCTAGTGATCTTGATAAGTACGATCAACTAGAAGAAAAAAGAGTTGGACTTTACAAAGAATGTTTACCTTACCTTGAAAAATTGATTGAAATTGACCCTGCTAATATTGAAGCAATTAAAACAGCAAAGAATATATATTATACAATTGATGACATTGATAATTTTAAAATGATGAATGCTAAATTAAAAGAACTGGAAAATTAGTAGTACCTGGCAGTTTTTATAAGTTTGTGGGATATTTTATTTGTTTCAATATTTAATATCCCATTTTCTTTTAACAGATCTATTCTGACTTTTCCAAAAGCATGAATTATTTTTTTGTTTTTTAAAACAATTCCTACGTGTGTTACTTTTTTTTCTCCAAAAAATGCTAAATCACCTTCTTTTATTAAACTGAAATCAATTTCTTTTCCTTGATTTGCCTGTTGGTTTGCATCTCTTAGAATGTTTATGCCATTAAGCTTAAATACCATCTGAGAAAATCCTGAACAATCTATTCCATTATGAGTTTTTCCTCCCCATAAATATGGAGTATTTAAATATTTCATAGCAGTTAGTGTAATTGTTGTCTGTTTTTTATTGTATGGTTTATTTAAATTATGATTTAAAGCATTGGTTGAACTTATTTTTGCTCCGATACTTATCAACATTTTTCCATCTAAGGTTTCAATTTCTTTTGAAATTTCTTGAAGTAAAATAGGTTTAGTATTCAATATATTGTCGAAAGTATCTTTTGAAATTTCAAAAAATTGTGAATAATTAATCCACCCTTTGTAATTGTCATCAATAATTTCAATTTGATACCACTTTTTATCTTTTTTTAAAACTTTATAAATCTCTCCATAAATCAGTTGTGTTGTAAGTTCTGATTTACTTGATTTTTCTTTTCTGACTGGTATGGTATTTAGATTACATATTCCGAACACACTTTAAAATTAAATTTTTAAAATAATAAAACAATTATTATTTCAATTTTTATATTTGAACTTTGATTTATGTTAGTAAAACAATTATATACAAAATGTTTATCTCAAGGTGCATATTACATTGAAAGCAATGGAGAAGCTGCTGTTATTGATCCCTTGAGAGAAGTTTCAGAATATATAAACTTATCCAATCTATCAAATTCAAAAATTAAATACATATTTGAAACGCACTTTCATGCTGATTTTATAAGCGGTCACTTAACATTATCAAAAAAAACTAATGCTCCAATAATATATGGACCGAATGCTAATCCATCTTTTGAGTGTATTATTGCAAAAGACAACCAAGAATTCAAGATTGGAGACATAACAATTAAGGTTATTCATACACCCGGACATACCTTAGAAAGTACTTGTTATCTTCTTATTGATAATGTTAATAATCCTTATTGTTTATTTACTGGTGACACCCTCTTTCTCGGAGATGTTGGCAGACCTGACTTGGCTCAAAAATCAATGAATATTTCTAAAGAAGAATTAGCAGGTATATTATTTGATTCCGTAAACAACAAACTTTCAAATCTTCCAGATCATGTTTTAGTTTATCCTGCTCATGGAGCTGGCTCTGCATGTGGTAAAAATATGATGAAAGAGACAGTTGATACTTTGGGAAATCAAAAAAAAATAAATTATGCATTAAATGGTTCTTTAAGTAAGGAGGGTTTTATTAAAGAATTAACTGGTGATCTTGAATTACCACCTGAATATTTCCCATCGAATGTAAAATTAAATCAAGAGGGTTATCTTGATTTTTCCTATGTTTTAAAACAAAGTTTAAATCCATTATCATTTATTGAATTCAAAAACCTAATTAATGATAATACAGTGATTTTGGATGTAAGAAATCAAAATGCATTTAAAAAAGGTTTTATTCCAGGTTCAATCTTTATTGGTCTTAACGGAACATTTGCACCATGGGTAGGATCAATAATTAAAGATATTAGTACAAAGTTGTTATTAGTTTGTGATGAAGGTCAAGAACAAGAAACAATTATGAGGTTATCAAGAGTTGGTTTTGACAATTGTTTAGGTTATTTAGAAGGAGGGTTTTCTACATGGCTAAATAATGATTCTAAATATGAAACAATTGAAACAATTGATTCAGATTCACTTTCAAAAATTATTGATGATGTTAATTTAATAGATGTAAGAAAATTAAGTGAAAGAGATAATGGATACTTGAGTGCATCTAAGTGTATTCCTCTTGATGATTTTGAAAAAGAATTATCCGAAATTAATATTGATGAAAAAAATTATATTCACTGTGCAGGTGGGTATAGAAGTGTTATTGCTTGCTCCATACTAAAAAGAAATGGTTATGAGTCTGTTGTTGATGTTGCTGGTGGTTTTTCATCAATAAGAAAGTCAAATTTTGATATATTAGTTAATGAATAAAATTGTTTTTTTTTTACTACTTCCTTTTTTTGTTTTATCGCAACACGATAATTTTTACGAAATATTAGAACAAGATGAGTTCAAGGAAAACATTAATAAAGATGGTAGATTATTATTTGATATTAGAACAATTGAGGAGTTTAATTTAGGACACATTGAAGGAGCAATAAATATTGATTACTATCAACAAAAATTATTTTTAAATTTTTTTGATAAAATTGAAAAATCTAAACCAATTTATATTTATTGCAGATCAGGAAACAGGAGCAGAAAATCTTCAGAAATTTTAAAAAAATTAGGATTTACTAAAGTTTATGATCTTGAGGGAGGATATAAAAATTGGGTAAAAAGTATCAATTAGTTTTTTGATGCCATAATAATTAATGTGCCTTTCCAATCGTTCTTTTCACCACTTCTAGAAGTCTCAATGTTTTTAAATCCAGCTTTAATAAACAAACCTTCCCATTGTTTTACAGTCAACAATGTCATAATGGAGACGTTGGTTTTTTCTGGCCAATTGTGAGTAGGTTTGTTTTCAAAATAAAAATCAATTCCCATAATAAACTTACCGTTTTCTTTAAGCCAATTATCATATATGTTCTTTATGACAATGAGAGGATTTTTAAAATAATATAAAACTTCCATTGAATGTACTATTTCAACTTTTTCTGATGGTTTCCATGTGGATAATTCATTACAGTAATAATTATTAATGGTGTCAAGAGATTTTGCTTTTTCAATCATTCTTTTTGATCCATCAATTCCAATAGCCTTAAGGCAATTGCTGTTTTTGGAAACTTTTCTTACGACCCATCCATTTCCACATCCAGCATCTATAAACGAATAATCGTTTGTAATGTTTAAAACTTTATTTAACATTACACTCACTGCACTAGAATGATTTATTTCCATTCCATCATCCTTTCCATCGTCTACCCAGTCAGAAAATATTTCAATTGGAGATTTTTTCATTATATCTTTTTTCTAGTAAAAATTAAATATGTCACATAAAACAAAACGATAATTATTATTTCCCAATTAATTATATAATACGGCCAATCACCAAAAACCAAAGGATTTTTTATTTGAGGAGCTTCATACAAGTACATGTAATTCGAGCCCTTTCCAATCAAAAAATTTAGTGGAAGAATGAAAATCATTAAAATATTTAAAATTCCAAATGTTTTTAACCAAGAGTATTTAGAAAGTTTATACTCTAAATTATAAAACATGTAAAGAGGAACAAGCATAATTATAGAGTGACTTACATAATAACTTATATACATAAACCAACCTCCATCGTAATAGTTTAACTGTGGAGTTAGAATAGAAACTAAACCACCTAAAAAACCACAATAAAACAGAAATTCAAAAACCTTTTTATTTGGTTTGAAAAATAACATTGAAATAACTATCAAGTTAGAAAACGAACACAAATGAAGAGGTAAATCTTCCTCCAATTTCCAATTGTTGTTAACAATGTCATTAATGTTGTCATAACCAGTTTGACTAAGTGCAATAAGACTTATAATTTTTATAATTAATAAATTTTTCGATTTGTTTAAGTTTTTACCTATTATTAATATTAATACAAATACAATTCCTGTAATAGAAATATTTCTTAACCCTTCATATGAGTTAAAATCAATTATGTAATGTGGATTCTGTATGATTTCAATTATCATCATTTATTTTGATTTTTAATAATCGAGCACTTTTAGAACTGCTTTCGTCTTCTGATGTTATCCAAAAAGTATTTTTATCAATTATTTTAATACTTTCAACTTGAGTTTTTCCAATTGGAATTTCTGTAATGTTAAAGTCAAATTGTTTTTCTTTTTCAAGTGAAAAATTATTAATTGTTATTATATAGTATTTGATGAAATTAATTGTTGAAGTTAAAGCTAATAGTTCTAAATCTTTATTGTAATCAGCTCCAGTAATAATCGATCCAATATTTATTTCATTTATTTTATTTGCTTTTTGTTCTCCAGCATTTTTACTAAGTGTATAAACTTCAGTAATTTTTTTAGCTCTATTTTTAGTAAATAAAACGAGTTTGTTTTCGAATGAAATTAATCCTTCTGCATCGTAAATAGTGTTTCTGTTAATTTTAAATGATTCTTGCTCCGGATAACTAAAGTATATAGTTTCATTATCTATTTTAATATTTTCAAATAATGGCACTTTGTAAATTTTTAAATCTTTTCTATTATTTAAGTTATTTCCAAAATCTCCAATGTAAAGAAACTTGTTATCTTTTGTTATATCCTCCCAGTCTTTGTTTTTTGAGTTTATAATGTTACGTTTTTTAATAATTTCTCCAGTGTAAGACATATAATAAATTGCTGGGTCTCCACCTGAATCATTAAATGTAATTAAACTGTCTCCTATAACTTCTAAACCAGATGTTTCTTCAACAACTTTGGATAAAGCAAAATCATTTAAAATTTTTTGTGAGAAAACCAGTTGAAATTGAATGAGAAAAATGACGAAAAGTTTCTTCATTTACTATAATATTAAATATTTTTTAAAAAAAGTAAACAATTTATTTAAATCATTTTTATCTCGAATAGAAATCTTATTTGTTTTCATAAAAGATTTTATTTCTTTATGTTTTGATTTTTTAAATAGTGTGATAATCGCTTTTTTATTTGTTTTAATTTGACTAATCTTATTATTAATAACCAAATTCAGCATATTTGCTTTTCTGTACCTTAAATTAGGCTTGTCTTCAATTCCAGGTTGATATTTTGGTTCAATAGCCTCTACATAATGAGATTTCAAAATTTTGAAGTATTCATTTTCTGAAATCAATTCATAAAATTTTGAATTAAAAACAATGAATTTATTATTGAGAAATACAACAGATTCAACTTTGCTAGGAGTTAGATTGTAAAAATCTTCACCGCTTTTGAATTCAAAGTATTCCTTTCTCAAGTTATAATTTACTTTAGTCCTAAAAGCTCTATCTGAATCTAACAATTCGATATTAGCGTCTTCTGGGGATTTAAAAAAATAAAAAGAACCATCAATTTTTATAGAACTTTCAATTTTTTCAGATCCAATTTCATCAATAATTTTTTGAAATATAAGGTTTTGATTTATTTGATTGTTTTGACTTAATAAAACACTTTGAGAAAGAATTAATAATATTATTATAATTTTACTTTTCATGTGTCCAATATAATAAATCTCATCTATTAACTTCATGTCTAAATTTAAATTCTTTTTTTCAATTTTATTTATTTGTTTTTTTACATCATGTATTGATTTTGGATCAGAAAAAATTAATTTTTATGAAATTGATAGAGTTGAATATTTGAACAAACTTGAAGGGTTTTGGCTAGGCCAATCAATAGCCAATTGGACTGGTTTAATAACTGAGATGGATAAAATTGGAAATGTTGGTGAAATTAAAACTGGAAAATTTTATACAAGAAATAATTGGGGAGGAAAAGACGAGCCTAGTATTTGGTCCTCAGAAACCTCAAATGGTCAAATAAATTTTGTGCTTAAAGAACCTGGAGAAATATGGGGTTCCGATGACGATACTGATATAGAATACATGTACCAAGAATTATTATATGATAGTGATCAAATCATATTAAGCGCTAAAAAAATCAGAGATGGGTGGATTAAGCATATAAAAGCTGAAGAAGAAAACTTTCTATGGGTTTCAAATCAAAAAGCATTTGACTTAATGCATGATGGACTTTTACCTCCAGAAACTAGTGATCCAAGCTTAAATGAACATTATGATATGATTGATGCTCAACTAACTACAGAAATTTTCGGTTTATTATCTCCAATAAATTATAAAAGCGCTTTAAAAATGTCAAATTTACCAATAAGAACAACTGCTAGGGGAGATGCAGCATCAATTTCTGATTTTTATGTCATAATTCACTCGTTAGCATCTACTATTGATTCAAATAAACCGCTTGATGAACAATTAATTCGAATTTCAGATTTTGCAAGCTCAGTACTTGACAAAAACTCTTATTCATTTCCAATGTATGAGTTTGTAAAATCAAAGTTTAATTCAGGAATAACTTGGGAGCAAACACGTGATTCAATTTATCAAAGATATCAAGTTGATCAAAAAGATGGTTATGATATTACATCAAGAAACTTGTATTGTAATGGATGTTTTGCTTCAGGAATCAACTTTGCTTCTAGTTTAATTAGCTACTTCTATGGAAAGGGAGATTTTAAAGAGACCATTAAAATTGCAACTCTTTCTGGTTGGGATTCTGACAATCCAGCTTCAACTTGGGGAGGATTGTTGGGTTTTGTTCATGGAAGAGATAATATTGAAAAAATATTTGACAAATCCATGTCTTCTAAATATAATATTCATAGAACAAGACAAAACTTTAAAAACAATGGACTAGATGACTTCAAAAATATGTCAATCAAAGGAGTTCAAATTATAGATAATGTAGTAAAAAAAACAGGAGGGAAGATTGATCTTAAAGATGGAAAATGGTATGTGTCAAAATAACAATAAATTATAAATATTTTTCAAGCAGCTTTTTTGTTTTAATTATTCCATCATTTTCTCCAAAGTTTAATCCCTCATATTCAATTCCATAGTATCCATTGTAATTAAACTCTTTTGTTATATCTATTATTCTTTTAAAATCTATGGTGCTTTCTTCACCATTAGTATCAAAATCATAAGATTTGGCACTAACAGCCTTTGCATAAGGCATTAACTCAGTCATTCCTTGATACTTATCATATTCATTAATACATTGACTAAAATAGTTCTCAGGATCTATTTTTTCAATGCAAAAGTTTCCAAAATCGGGTAGGGTTCCACAATTATCTAAATTTACATTTTTCATCACGTTAGCTAAATAACTTGCATTGGAGCTAAGACCACCATGATTTTCAACTATAATATTAATTTTATCTTTTCTTGAAAGCAAGCAAAGCTGCGTTAAAGATTCAGATGAATATTCAATCCATTTATTTTTACTCTTTTCACCATTTAAATTTACTCTTATGGAATGACATCCTAAGTCATAAGCCATTTCAATCCATTTTTTATGATTATCAATAGATTTTTGCCTTTTGTTTCTGCTATTTGAGGCCAAATCACCTTCACCATCAACCATAATTAAAAGATTCTTAATTCCATGGTCTTTTGAATTGTTTAAAAGTGTTTTAGTTACTTTTTTAATTGGTTTTGTTTTTAATACGTTCCAATATAATGAGGATACGTATTCGACAGCATCAAATCCCATTTCTCTAGCTTTTAATGAAAAGTCAAAGGGAGAGTATGTTTGATTTATTTTTATTGCCCTATGAAGAGACCACTGAGCCAGAGAAATCTTTTTCCTTGCAATTTGAGGGTTACTAAAAGCTAACCCCAATGTTCCTAGTGCTACTGTATGATTAAAATCTCTTCTTTTCATTTATAAACTAATTTTCAATTTTCTTTCTGTTGTCATCTGAATTAGTATCAATTAGTTTGTTGTATGGATCAATACCAACTTCCTTAGGTTCTTTGTCAACAATAATAGATACTTTATTATGAATCGAAGAAATTTTGTGTTTTTTAAGATATAATTCAGTTTCGTTTTCATCATCGTCTTCTCCAAATATTCCAATATCAATGTAGTCTTCTAAGAATACAGAATAATCGGGTTTTTTCATATCATCATTTTGATATGTTATAGAATCTTTTTCTCTATTTCCATAAAATGCTCTACCTTTTTCATCGTTTCTGTATTTGCTGACTTTAAACTCAATGTCAACTTTATATTTTCCATTATCTAACTTTTCAGATTTAGTTTCAACAACTCTATTTTGATAAAGAGTTATTGTTTCAAACATATCATCAAGTAAGTAGTTTAGAGAATCAGGCGTAACTTCTTTTATATGATTAAGTAAATCTATAGAAGTTGTATATGGTGGTTCCTGAAAAGCAACTTTTTTAACATATTTACTTAAAGCTTTATTCAATGTTTTTTCTCCAATGTAATCACTAAGTGCATAAAATACCAAAGATCCTTTTTGGTAATGAATGTAACCCTGTCCATCATTATACATCAGTGCATTTTCTCTTTTTCTTTCAAATGTTCTTTGGGTTAAATATGTGTCAAGAGATCTTTTTAAAAATTTTCGCATTTTTTTCTTTCCATTGACCTGTTCAATTACTTTCAATGTAACATATTCAGAAAGACTTTCAGAAAGCATTGTGGCACCTAAGACATCAGCTCCTATGACTTGATGAGCCCACCATTGGTGAGCAACTTCGTGAACGCTAACAAAAAAAGCATAATCGTTACCACCTTCCTCAGAATCGTCTACTTGAGCTATAAATCCAATATCTTCCGAAAATGGAACAGTGTTGGGGAAGGATTGAGCAAATCCACCTGATGTTCTCGGAAATTCTATAATTCTTAGTTGTCTATGTTGATATGGACTAAAGTTGGTAGAACAATATTCAAGGGCTGCTTTCATTCCTTTCATCATTCTATCCAAATTATAGTCATGATCTTTATGATAGTATATCTCAAGTTTAACATCGTTCCATTTATCTTGAACAACCTCGTATTTTGCTGAGTTAAATGCATAGAAATTTAAAATTTTACTATCCATTTTATAATGAAAATATCTTCTATCTCCTTCAATCCATTCATTCTGAAGATATCCAGGAGCAATAGCAATTTGATCTTTTGAGGTGCTTACGGTAGCTTCAAAATCAATCCAATCTGCATCTTTGGATATATAAGTATTTCCTAAAGCAGTGGAGTCTAAAGGATGGGGCTTTAATTTATTTGGAGGAAGGTCATACTTCTCTCTTGTTTTATCATCTGTAAGTTCTCCGCCTGGATAACCAAAAGTTGGAAAAAGTCTATTGTTTATAAACGTACCATTGCTTACAACTGAGGAATTTTTTCGAATACTTGTATTTGGTTTGTTTTTCACCGAAAATGATAATTTTAAACTATCACCAGGGTACAATGGGTTTTTTAATCTATATATGTCAAAATTATATAAAGTATCTTCTAAAACAAGATCTGTTTCTTTATCAAATTCAAAGGTGCTGATAGCATCATTGTGGTCTAAAAATAAACTATCTATAACACTTGATGTTTTATTTACCATAGAATAAGTTCCATTAGCATCAGCATCTAAGCTTTTGGGATAAATATTTACATTAACATTTACAGAAACTATTCTTGGTTGATCGTAATTTTCATATTTTTTATATTTCTTTTCCCATTCAACTGTTTGTAGCTCTCTTTCTTTAGAGGATGTTCTTTCATTTAAAACGTTGGTCTCATAATATAAATATCCACCAGAACTTAAAAATATCAGCATAAATAAAGCAATAAATTTGGGATATTTCCCTTTAAATCTTGATCCAGCAATTGATAATCTTTCTCTGAAGTTTGAGGGTAAACCCCTGTAATAGAATAAGTATGTTAATATGTAAAATACTAAACCAAGTGACAGCCAATATATTTTGTACAGGAAAAATCTATTAAGTGAACTTCCATAACCATCCATATCTGAGTATGAAAATCCAGTACCAGCATTGTATTTGAAAATAGATTGTTCAACACCTGCCAAGCTTAGTAGTGGTATTCCGATAAAAAGAACAATCATTATAAAAAAACCAACAAGTCTTTCAGTTGTTAAAGTGATTATTAAAAATGAAAGAAGTGCCCAAATTACGTATGAAATGAGAGATAAAATAATCAATTCGAATAGATAATGTCCTATTTCAAAATCATAATATCCACTGTAGATTTGAAATAATATTCCAGAAACCATTACAAGTGAAAGTAAAACAAGTTGCATTTTTACAATGGCTAGAAACTTAGAGCCAAGTAAAATCCAATTTGGGGTAGGAGTAGTATCGATTAACTGATTTATTTTTGAGGTTCTGGATCTGTGCAATAAATTTGCAGCAAACAAAAATGTTGAAACGTTAATAAATAAACTAAAAGTAGCTCCAGCTTGAAGCATTTTCCATGTTCTTGGATAAGTTGGAGTTCCAAATACATTTCCAAGCTCTGAAAGTCCTATAAGGTTAAATAATAAAGCAAGTATTACAATGCTTATAAATGACCAATTTCTTATGATATATTGAAAATCTATGTTAGATAAATTCCATAGTTTTTTCAAATCGTTTTTTAAACTAAAATCTAAACTAAGTTTAGGTAGATTAATTTTGGTTATTCCTCCAAAGTTGGATTTAGTTAACCTTTTGGAATCTTTTTTATTAAAAGAAAAAGTAAAAGCATTTTGACTAAAGCTAAAAATTCTGTAAATAGAAAATAATACAAGAGAACCAAGTGAAATAAAAATCAGTCTGTTGTAAATTATTAACTCTCCTAGAGGTAAATACAGTTCATTTTGCTCAGAAACAGTCCAGTATCTGGTGTAATAATTTGAAGCCGATAGTCCGGAAGGATCAAACAGGGCTGCAATAAACCTATTGTCAGGGTTTGAAAAAAGTCCCTCAAGTAATGCTTCAATGATTACTATAATTATAACACTTATAAAACCAACATAAACATTTCTTGTAAAAGTAACAACTCCAAAAATTATTGAACTGTAAAAAAATAGGTTGGGAAGTATTACTATAAAATAAGCATCCGAATAGGATTTCAAATCGAAAGGATTAACAATATCCTGATTGGTGCCAGGCAAAATAAATCCAAGGGAAACTGCAAAAAAAATAGCTAGAATAACTGTGTTTACTATAAAAAATCCACTTAAAAATTTTGCAGCTAAATATTGAATTTTTGAAAAGGGATAGGAGTAAAGTATGGTATGCATTTCTGATTCATAATCCCTACTTATCGTTGATCCAATAATTGATGGATAAAAGAAAATTAAAATGGAGGCTGGTGCTGCAAATGCACCCAAAACCGCTAATGGAGAATTTACAATTTTGGAAGATCCTGTTGTTACAGTAATTGCATCAAATATTCCAGCAGAGGCAGCTGAAACAAGCATACCAATCATGAAGAAAACAATGGTGTATATGTAAAATGCAGGTCTGTTAAACCAATATTTAATTTCGTTTAAAAATATATTTAAGAACATGTGCTGGCTATTTAAGAATTATTATTTTGATCCTCTTTTAGTGCAATAAAATAGACGTCGTCTAATTGAGGATCTGCTTTTTTAAACTCTTTCCCTGGGTTTTTTTCAGAAAAAACTCTTATAGTCAATGAATTATCAATATTATAATTTGATGATAAAATATTAAATTCTTTTTCGGCATCTTCAAGATTTTCTCTTGAAACTGATTTAGTCCAAATTTTATTTTTAATCTCTTTAGTTGAATCTTGAGGTTTAATGTGTTTTAAAATTCTTCCACCATTTAGAATTGCCATATCGTTACAAAGCTCTTTAACATCATCAACTATGTGGGTAGAAAAAATAACTGTGCTATTTGTTCCAACTTCCCTAAGTACATTTAAAAATCTTTGTCTTTCAGCTGGGTCTAATCCTGCGGTTGGTTCATCAACTATGATTAATTGTGGGTTGTTTAGTAGTAATTGTGCAATTCCAAATCTTTGTTTCATTCCTCCAGAATATCCAGAAACATATTTTTTTTTCACATCTGTAAGGTTTGTAATATCAAGTAATTCGTCAATCAACTTTTTTCTTTCTTCTTTATTTGAAATTCCTTTAAGTTTTGCAAAATAGTTCAATAATTTTTCTGCAGACATGTTTGGATAAACGCCAAAAGATTGAGGTAAATAACCTAATGTTTTTCTTAGTGATATTTTATCTTCAATAATATCGATATCGTTAAACTCTATCGAACCAGTATCAGGCGTTTGGAGTGTAGCTATTGTTCTCATTAATGTAGATTTCCCAGCTCCGTTTGGTCCAAGTAAACCAAACATTCCTTTTCCAATTTCTAAACTTAAATTGTCTAATGCTTTTACTTTGTTTGTATATGTTTTTGATAAATTTTTGATTACTAAACTCATATTTATTAATTTTTTAAAGATGCTAAGATATTATTATTATTTAACATACTTATTTGAATGTTTTATGTCTTTTCAAAATAAAATGAATTTTATTACATTTAATAAAAAGCTATCATGATTCAATCTTATAAACAGAAAATTTTACTTGAAGATAAATACGATTCAATAATTGTCGGTTCAGGAATTGGAAGTTTATGTACAGCTGCTTTACTTTCAAAAGAAGGTAAAAAAGTTCTTGTTTTGGAAAGACATTACACTGCAGGCGGATTTACCCACGTTTTTAAAAGAAAGGGATATGAATGGGATGTTGGTATACATTATATTGGTGAGGTACAAAATCCAAATGCTCCGATAAGGAAAATGTTTGATTACATTACTAATGATAAATTAAAGTGGTCAGACATGGGCGAAATTTATGATAAAATCATTATTGGAGATAAGCATTACGATTTTGTAAAAGGTGTAAAAAACTTTAAATCAAAAATGTATGAGTACTTTCCTAATGAAAAAAATGCTATTGATCGTTATGTTGAATTAGTTTATAAGAGTAATAAATCAATGAAAAAGTTCTACATGGACAAATCATTGCCAAGTTTCCTGAGTAAATTGTTTGGTTTCTTTTTAAGAAAAGAGTATTTAAAATTTTCAGGCAAAACAACTTATGAAGTTTTAAGTTCGTTAACCAAAAATGAACAATTAATTAAAGTTTTAACTGGTCAATATGGTGATTATGGTCTTCCACCAAAACAGAGTAGTTTTGCTATGCATGCTAGTGTAGCTAAGCATTATTTTAATGGTGGTAGTTTTCCAATTGGAGGGTCCTCTGAAATTGCTAAATCAATTGATAAAGTAATTGAAAAATCCGGTGGAACTATTTTAGTTAATGCCGAGGTAAAAGAAATTATAATAGAAAATAACAAAGCTGTTGGAGTTGAAATGTTTGATGGTAATAAGTTCTTTTCTGATTTAATCATAAGTGGAACCGGAGTTTTTCAAACCTATAATCAACTTATTCCTAAAGACTTGAGTTTCAAACATGGTTTTAATTTGAATTTAAATAAAGTAAAACCCTCAGTTGCTCATGGTTGTTTGTATATTGGATTGAATGGAACCTCTGAAGAACTTGATTTGCCAAAAAATAATCTATGGATTTATCCTGACAATATTGATCACGATACTGCAGTCGAAAATTATTTAAACGATAATGAATCTGATTTTCCTCTTGTATACATATCATTTGCATCATCAAAAGACCCTACATGGCAATCCAGATATCCAGGTAAAAGTACCATTGATGTAATTACATTACTCCCTTACGAAAACTTTACAAAATGGGAGGGGAGTAAATGGATGAAAAGAGGGAATGACTATAACAATTTGAAAGAAAAAATTTCACAACGCCTACTTAAACACTTATACGATCAACTTCCTCAACTTAAAGGAAAAATAGATACCTATGAGCTGTCAAGTCCTTTAACCACTAAAAACTTTGTTAATTACAGTAAAGGTGAGTTGTATGGGCTCGATCATACTCCCTCAAGATTCAATCAAAAATTTTTAAGACCTAAAACTCCAATTAAAAATTTTTATTTAACTGGGCAAGATATTGTTTCTGCCGGAGTTGGAGGAGCTTTATTCTCAGGACTAATCACAACTTCAGCAATTACTGGAATTAATTTTATGAAAAAGATTTATAAACCTAAAACTTTATAAAATGAAAGTTAAAATGAGTTACGTTAATGACAATACATACAGTGTTGAAAATTCTACAAAAAACAATATCCTTATTGACATGTGTGATCCGGATAAAAAAAAACATCACTCTCCAATGGAATTGATACTTTCTGCAGTAACTAGTTGTGCAGCCGTAGAAATTGTGTCTATGATAAAGAAACGAAAGAGAGATTTTAAAAATATTTTTGCAGAAACAATAGGTGGTAGAGTGGATCAACCCCCAAGATATTTTAAATCAATAGATATAAAATATCTAATTTACTCCTCGGATCTTAAAGAAAGTGAAGCAGATAGATTTATTTCTTTATCACTTGAAAAATATTGTTCAGTTGGTGCTACAATAAATGAAAAAACAAATATCAATTATAGTTTTGAAATTGTCAGATGAGTTAATTCTTTAAAGTTCTGATCATAAAATCATTAGCAAACTCAAAGGATTTTAATCTGGCATCTTTATTTCCTCCAATTGTAACACCTCTATCAACACAAAACAAAAAACCTAATTTCTGCAAAAAAGGATTTGACATTGGAATATTTAAATAATTCATTAAAATATCCCCTTTAGAATTAACCTCAAACATGCAATTTTTAAAACTGTAACCATTTTCATTAAATTCAAGTCCTCCTTCTCTGTCAAACCCATGATGAGAGTCTTTATAAACTGTAATATTGATATTTTTTCTTTCTAATTTATCTACAAATTCTAAACATGGTTTTGCAGGGGTCCAGTCGTCACTTTCACCTATTAAAATATGTATTGGAACATCACTAAAATCTAAATTTTCAAAATTAAAGAAACAAGGTGGATAAAATGCAAGATGAGAAGCAAATTGAATGTTGTTTCCCAGGATTTCTTTTATGGGATTCCAAGCAGAAAACAAAGTCACTCCACCTCCTAAACTCCAACCGGTAATAGATATTTTTTCTTTAATAATAAAGGGATGCTTTGATAAAGTCTCTAGTGCCTTGTAAGCGTCTACAACAATAGCAGCTACGGTAACTTCGTTTTGAGTTCCAACAGTTGATTCAATATTTCTACTTTTAAAACTATTAAGTTCGAAAGTTGCAAATCCGGATTTCTGATACATCTTTAAATAATCGTAATGGTGATCTCTCCAACCCTCACTTCCTGCTACTCCTATAACTAGTGGAAACTTTTTTTCAGGATTTAATGAGTCGAAAGGAATAACCAATTTACCGTAGACAATTTGCTTAGGGTTTTTTGATTTTGAAATAATTTCTTCAAATGTATATGGGTTTGAACTTGTAAAAACTATTTTCTCGTTAATGTTTTGTGAAAAAATATCGTAATTGAAAAAAAATATCAATAAAAAATAATAGGTTTTTAAATATTTCATCACTTAAATTTTAGGTTCATAAGATTTATAAATTCCAATTTCAGAGATCATAGGTATATCTTTAGAGTCAATGATTGTAAATTTTAATTTTTTTATATATATGGGGTCAAATTTTATTAGTCTTTTTGATCCAATTGTAGTTCCTTCTTCAATTGTTACCCAGATATCATCAACTAAAGCTTGAAGTCTAAACTTTTTAACTCTCTGACCAAGATTAATGTTTTCAGATATTTTAAAAATGTCAACAATCTTATTTTCGTTTAATGAGATTTCTATAACATTATTTAATTTGGTTTTAAAAGGACACATTGTAGAAATTTTGTTGTCAATTAATTTGTCAATGGGATGAGATGTATCATTAAAGTACATTTTAGATTCCATGAAAAAATTATTTGAAAATGTATTTCTTATATAATTGTTTAAATCATATAATCTTTTTGTGTCATTTTCGTGAATTAGTCCTCTAGAATCAACAGGAATATTTAATAATAACGAGCTGTTGAGTCCAACAGAGTTGAAATATATGTCAATTAATTTTTCAAGAGATTTTACTTTGTCATCTTCCTCTGGATGGTAATACCAACCTGGTCTAATTGACACATCGGTTTCAGTGGGAATAAAATGAGAACCATTTTCTTGACCAGATGAAAATTTGTAATAATCGGGCATTCCACCATACACACTATCTTTATAAATATTTGACCATGTTGTCTTATTTGCATAACCTTTTTCGTTTCCAACCCATCTAATATCAGGGCCAGCATCACTAAAAATTACAGCATTAGGTTGCAACTCTCTAATGATTCTATGAGTATTTTCCCAATCGTAATAAGTTTCTTTGTCAACTTTTCTTACCTCATTTGTTCCTCCATAAAACCCACTTCCACCATTTGCACCGTCAAACCAAACCTCAAATATTTCTCCATAATTTGTTAGCAACTCTGTTAATTGATTTCGGAAATATGAAATATATTTTTTTGTTCCATAATCGGGATGATTCCTGTCCCATGGAGAAAGGTAGATACCAAGTTTTAATCCGAATTTTCTGCATGATTTTTCTAGATCCTTTATTAAATCTCCCTCACCATTTTTCCATGGACTATTTTTTACAGAGTGAGAAGTGTAATTACTAGGCCACAAAGCAAATCCATCGTGATGTTTTGCAGTAATAATTATCCCCTTCATTCCTGAATTTTTAATCACTTCTGCCCATTGATCTGTATCAAGACTAGTTGGGTTGAATGTACACGGAGATTCATCTCCATATCCCCACTCTTTGTTGGTAAACGTATTCATGTTAAAATGAATAAAAGCATAATACTCCATTTCCTGCCAAATTTTTTGTCTATCGCTAGGAATTGGTTCAACTACATTATATGTGCTATCACAAGAGAATAGAATTAAAAAAAATATGATTAAAATATTTTTCACTATTTCAAATTAGGCTTTTAATTTTACTAACTTAGTTAAAACTACTTAATTATTATGTCGAAAATTTTAGTAACAGGAGGGCTTGGTTATATTGGAAGCCATACTGTTGTTGAATTACATAAAAGTGGACATGAAATCGTAATTATTGATGATTTGTCAAATTCTTCTCTAAAGATTCTTGATGGAATTAATGAGATTTTAAATTTCAATATTAATTTCATAGAATTAGATTTGAAAAATTTTAAACAAACAAAATCTTTTGTTAAAGAAAATAAAGATATTGATGGTGTAATTCATTTTGCAGCTTCCAAAGCTGTAGGTGAAAGCGTTGTAGATCCGTTAAAATACTACACAAATAATATTTCATCTCTTTTAAATCTTTTAAATGCTTTAAAATCACTTGAAAGAAAAATAAATTTCATTTTCAGTTCATCTGCTACAGTCTATGGAAAACCTGAAATTTTACCTATTACTGAAAATGAGTCAATTAAAGTTGCTGAATCTCCATATGGAAACACAAAACAAATTGGAGAAGAAATTTTATTTGATTTAGTCAAATCATCTCCAAATTTTAATGTCATATCACTTAGATATTTTAATCCAATTGGGGCACACGATTCAGCTTTAATTGGTGAACTTCCAATCGGAGTGCCTCAAAATTTAGTTCCATTTATTACTCAGACTGCTATTGGAAAAAGAGAAATTCTTACAGTTTTTGGAAACGATTATGATACTCAAGATGGAACATGTTTGAGGGATTATATTCATGTTGTTGATTTAGCAAAAGCTCACTCAAAGGCATTAGGTTTTTTAATTAAGAAAAAAGAAAATAATTATTTTGATACATTTAATATTGGAACAGGAAAAGCTACCTCAGTTTTGGATCTAATAAAAGGATTTGAAAACTCTACTGGAATTAATTTAAATTATAAAATTGGCAATAGAAGAATGGGTGATGTTGATAAATGTTTTGCAGAAGTTTCTAAGGCAAATAATGTATTAAATTGGAGATCTAATCTATCAATTGAAGATGCGTTAGTTTCATCATGGAATTGGGAAAAATATATTAATAATGAAAAATTATAACAGAAGAAACTTTATAAAGAAATCAACTCTGGGAGTAGTAGCTGCATCAACATTAAGTGTTAGTTGTCAAGACAATTTATCAAAACCCTCACCAGGAAAATATATGGGAGATTTTTCAGATAAACCAATTGATAATATAAGAGCTGCATTTATTGGCCTGGGTGCAAGAGGACCAGGTCATTTAAAAAACTTTGCAACACTAGATGGTACACAAGTGGTTGCACTTTGTGATTTATTTGAAGACAATGTTAAAAGAGAACATGACAGATTAAAGAAATATAATTTTGTATCAACTGATGTAAAATTATATTGGGGAGATGAAAATAAATGGAAGGTTATGCTTAAAGAAGTTAAACCTGATATTGTCTTTATATGTACAAATTGGAAAAATCACGCGCCTATGGTTATTCAAACCATGCTTGATGGCGCTCATGCTTTTTGTGAGGTTCCTCTAGCGATTTCAACTCAGGAAATGTGGGATATAGTAAACACATCAGAAAAAACTCAAAAGCACTGTATGATGATGGAAAATGTTAATTATGGAAGAGAGGAGTTGATGTATCTGAATATGTGTAGGCAAGGTGTAATAGGAGAACTTTTGCACGCTGAAGCTGCCTATATACATGAGCTTAGATTTCAAATGTTTCAAGAAGAAAGAGGAACTGGTTCATGGAGAACACATCACTATGCTGAGGGTAAAGGAAACCTTTATCCAACACATGGACTAGGTCCAGTTGCACAATACATGAACATTGCCAGAAAAGAAGATAATTTTAAATCTATTGTTTCGTATTCAACTCCTGCAATTGGAAGAAATAAATATTCAAAAGTTAATTTTGATTCAAATCATAAATGGAATAAATTAAATTATTCAAATGGTGATCTAAATACCTCTATAATTAAAACTCATTTGGGAAGAACTATATTGGTTCAGTGGGATGAAACAAGTCCAAGACCCTATACAAGACACAACTTAGTTCAGGGTTCAAAAGGAACATTAGCTGGGTTCCCAACTAGAATTGCCCTTGAGGAAGGATTTAAGGGAGTTTCTAAAGATCATCACTCTTGGATTGAGGGAGATAATTTAGAGTTATTATATGAAAAGTATGATCATCCCTTGTACAAGAGATTAAATTCAAAAACAAAAAAATCTGGTCATGGCGGTATGGATGGAATCATGATGTACAGAATTGTTGAATGTCTTAAAAATGGATTACCCTTAGATCAAAATGTATACGAGGGATGTTTTTGGAGTGCAGTTACTCCTCTTAGTGCAAAATCAATTAATGAAGAAGGAATGCCTCAGCAATTTCCTGATTTTACAAGAGGAATGTGGAAAACCACCTCTCCGCTTGATATTATTTTATAGATTTAATAATGAATGATTCGCTTATTATTCTTGCAGCTGGACTTTCATCTAGAATGAAAAAATCTAAATCAAGTAATATTTTAAGTGATACTATATTAAATCAGGCTAATAATGTTGAAAAAGGATTAATTGGCGTAGATAAAAAAGGAAACCCTCTAATTCATTATTTGTTAGTTAATGCTTTGCATGCAGGATTTGAAAATATATACTTAGTTATTGGAGAGAAATCGTCTAACTTTAGAAATTATTTCAGAAATAATATATACGAAGGTTTAAACATACAGTTTGCAACTCAATTCATAGAAAACGACAGAACAAAACCTTCTGGAACAGCAGATGCTGTTTATCAGACTTTAGTTCAGTATCCAGAATTGAAAAATCTGAACTTTTGTGTATGTAATAGCGACAACTTATATAGTAAAAAAGCTTTATCAAAAATTAGAACCACTAAAGCTTTAAATGCATTCATTTCTTACGACAGAAAATGTTTAAAGTTTAATAGCGAGAAAATAAGTTCATTTTCAGTTTTAAAACTAAATAAAGAAAACTATTTATTGGATATTCTTGAAAAACCCAGCAAGTTAGATTTGAATAATTTTAAAGATTATAATGGAGTTTCCAGAGTTAATATGAATCTTTTTAAATTTAATGGAAGTGCTTTTTTTAAATTTTTAAAAGATTGTCCCTTTGATCCTGTTAGAAATGAAAAGGAATTGCCGACTGCAGTTTTAAATATTTCAAAAAATATTCCCAATTCTGTTTTAGGAATCCCTCACTGTGAGCATGTTCCTGACTTAACCTCTAAAGATGACATTTCCCTTCTGCTAAATTCCTTTTAGAAAGTGAAATTCCCAAGGTTCTAATACGTTATTTTCTAAAGAAACTTCTCCTTGCTTATTTAGACTTCTAAGTTTTTTCTTAACTCCAGTTTGAACGTCTTGTTTTGTTTCTGAAAGATTGGCGATAAAATAAATAGATTCTTCCCCTATAGATCTTTTGAAACACACTAAGTTATTACTGTTTGTTTCAATTACTTCAAATTTTATTTTAGGATCAATATTGAGAAGATTATTTTCTTTTTTAAGTTTATTGAGTTTCTTATAAAAATCAAAAAAATCAGATTCTTTTTTGGGAATAAAATCTTTTTCAAAGAATGCTAATCTTTTATCTAAACCATACTCCTGCCCATTATATATTAGAGGTATTCCAGGAAGAAAATATGTCAATGCAGCAAATGTTTTTGCTCCGTTACCATATCTATCAAATACAGTTCCTGCCCAAGTATTTTCGTCGTGATTAGATGTAAAATTCATTAATATATGCTCAGAGCTGTAATCGTTGATATTTCTAACAATATTTTCTTTTAAATCTTTTGAGTTGTTTTCTTTTTTGAAGATTCTATTTAACACATGATGGCCCGACCAATTATAGCTCATGTCAAATAATTCAATCAGCTCAAAACCACCCGTATGATACCCATCAGACTCAGCAAGCATCAATACTTTTTTTGTTTCATTTAATCTATCGATTGATTTTTTCCAAAATGATGCTGGGCAACTGTGAGCAGCATCTAGTCTATATCCATCAATATTGTGTTCTTTTACCCAATACTCCATTGCTTGAATCATTTCTTCTTGCATTTCCATATTTTCAAAATTTAAATCTGCAACATCTGTCCATCCCCAGGATTCTCCAGTAGATGGGTTGATAGGGTCTATTATTTCTCCTCTTGAATTTTTAGTGTAAAACTCAGGATTTGTTTTTATCCAATGGTGATCCCATCCGGTGTGATTTGCTACCCAGTCTAAGATGACATACATTTCATTTTTATGAGCTTCAGTTATTAATTTATCAAAGTCTTCTTTGTTGCCAAACTCAGGATTTATTTCTTTATAGTTAGAAATAGAATAATAACTTCCTAAAGTTCCTTTTCTCTTAGTTTCTGAAATGGGATGAATTGGCATTAACCAGATTATCTTAACTCCCAAATCTTTTAGTTTAGGGATGTCTTTTGTAAAATCTTCAAAAGTACCTGATTCAGAATATTGTCTAACATTAACTTCGTAAATAACACTGTCTCTTATTTCATTAATACTAAAATTTTTTGAAAATGGATTTTGATTTTCACATGAAATTAAAAGTAAACTAATAACTAAAAATATTTTTTTCATAAGTTTTTTATTTTTTTAATTGGGTTTTTAAACCATTAATAATAACATTAATTGGTTCACCCTCCAAAAGCGATACAGTTGTTGTATTCTTATCAATTTTAATAGATAATTTTCTGTTTTTAACATTTACCTTAAAACTATAACTGTCCCATTTTTTTGGGATTTTTGTATTAAAATGTATTTCATTGTTTTTTACACGTAATCCTGCAAATCCCTCAACAACGCTCATCCATGTTCCACCCATTGAAGTGATGTGTAACCCTTGTTTAATTTCCTTATTATAATCATCAAGATCTAATCTACTAGCTCTAATAAAATATTCATAGGCTTTATCTAAATCATTTATTTTACTTGCTAAAATGCTGTGAATACAAGCTGATAAAGATGATTCATGAACAGTAAATTGTTCGTAGTAATTAAAATTACTTATGTGCTCATCATCGTCAAAATCGTCGTCAAAAAAATAAAAGCCCTGTAATACGTCAGCTTGTTTAATATATGGTGATCTTAAAATCTTATCCCAAGACCAATTTTGATTTATTGGTCTTTCATTTTCTGGAATACTGATAGCAGGAATAAGATCTTTATTCAAAAAACCATCATTTTGAATAAAAACTCCTAATTCTTTGGAGAAGGGTAAGTAGATGCCTTCTATTATTTCATTCCATTTTTTTATTTCATCTTTTTCTAATGATGTTTCTAAAGTGATTTTATTGTAAGTATTGATTTCAGACTCGGAAATTTTGTTTAAAACTTCAATTGTGTATTGAAGACACCATCTGGCACTATAGTTTGTGTACCAATTGTTGTCAACATTGTTTTCATATTCATTAGGACCAGTCACTCCTAATATTACATATTTGTTAAGCTCTTTTGAGAAATTAACTCTTTGTGACCAAAATCTGGATATTGCAATTAAAATTTTGACTGCTTTTTTGTTGATAAAATCAAAGTCATCGGTAAAATTTACATATTTTTTTATCGCTTGTACTATAGCTGCATTTCTATGAATTTCTTCAAATGTTATCTCCCATTCGTTATGGCATTCTTCTCCGTTAGCAGTTACCATTGGATATAATGCAGCCCCGTGATTTAATCCAATTTTTTCAGCATTCAGTATTGCATTAGGTAGTTGATTATAACGTTGTAATAGTAGATTTTTAGAAACAATTGAGTTTTTTGTGCCTAGATAAAATGGAATACAATAGGCTTCAGTATCCCAATAAGTTACTCCTCCGTATTTTTCCCCTGTAAATCCTTTAGGTCCAATATTTAACTTTGGATCATTGCCATTAAAAGTTTGATTTAATTGAAAAATATTAAATCTTACAGCTTGTTGAGAAAAAACATCTCCATTGATAATTATATCAGAATCATTCCAGATATTTTCCCACGCCTTTGAATTTTCTTTTAAAAGTCCATCGAATCCTAAGTCCATTGAAGATATTAGTTCTTTGTTAATTAAATTTTCAAATTCATCTTTAACTGTATCGTTAGAGTTTACATATCCACCAATTTTTAACAGGGTAAGTTTATTTTCAGGATTTAAATCAAACTCACTTTGGGATCCTATTAAATTTTCATTTTTATTTTCGGAAAATCTTGATTGAACTGAAATAGAATTTATAAAGTATTTAGTTTTAATAAATGTTGCAATTTCGAAATTTGAATTAATAACTTTTGATTTTACTATACTGTAATTGTTATTAGATTTTACTTTTGTAGTCTCCAAAAATGGTTGATTCCAATTGGCATCATTATTTTTAACATCAATATTAATTGCTGGAAGAATTTTAATTTTAATTTTTTTATTTAATGGTTTTAAAGAATATTGTATAACTCCTATATTTTCTCTTTTTAATGAAATAAATTTTTTAGAAATTATTTGAATTTTTTCTTTATTTGGCGTTTCAAGTTCAACATTTCTTTCACACCAACCTTCCTTCATGTTTAATTCTCTTTTGTAAGAATACACTTTACATTTATTTAAATCTAAAACGTTGTTATTTATTTCAATTCTAATGGTATTCCAGTTTGGGCAATTAACCATTTTGGCGAAATAATCTGGATATCCTTTTTTCCACCAACCAACTTTAGTTTTATCCTTATAATATATACCACTAATGTAATTTCCTATGCTTTGATTACCTGAAAAATCTTCTTCAAAATTTCCTCTTTGTCCAATTTTTCCATTACCTAAACTGAAAATACTTTCAGAGTCAATCATTTTTGATGAATCAAATTTATTTTCTATTATTGACCAAGGGTCCAGTATGTGTTTATTTTTTAACATTTCTGAAAATCTTGAAATTTAATTTCATTAAATTCTTTAAAAACCTTATTTGCAATACTTAATTTTTTTGAGCTTCCTATTCCTATTGTCAACATGTTTATTTTATTTCCAGCAATTATACCTGCTTCAGAATCTTCAAAAACAACACAATTTTTTGGATCAGATTCGGTTAGTTTAGCTGCTAATTCAAACCCTTCAGGATCAGGCTTTGAAGCTTTTACACTGTTTCCATCTACAATTGCATCGAAAAATGAATGTAGATTTAATTTATCTAAAATGAAATTTGCATTTCTACTAGAGGAATACAAAGCAATTAAATGCTTTTGTTTTTTGGCACTTGTTATAAATTCATAAACTCCACTAATAACATTTGAAGAATTTATTTTTGATATTTTATCTAAATAGATTTGATTTTTTTTATCTAAAAGCTCATTGAATTTATTGACACTTATCTCCAATTTAGCCCAATCTAAAATCTTTTTTAAGCACTTATCTCTACTAATTCCTTTAAGCTCCTCGTTTAGTTCAGATGTTAAATTAAATTTTAAGAGTTTACATATCTCTCTCCAGGATTGGAAATGGTATTTTTCAGTGTTAGTTATAACTCCGTCTAAGTCAAAAATAAATGTTGGTATACTTTTCATTTAATCACTAATAGTTTTTTTTTCTGTTATTGTTAGATTAAATAAACCAGCAATAATCAAAGCTAGTCCAGCAATTATCATCGAGAAGATTGCTTTATCTCCAAGAATAGATGAAAGGATATTAATTCCTCCAATTGCTGCAATGATTTGTGGAATAACTATGAACATATTAAAAATCCCCATACTTGTACCCATACTTTCTTCTTTTACTGAACTAGATAGCATTGCATAAGGCATAGACAGTATACTTCCCCATGAGATTCCAATAAGGCTAAAAGAAATAATTAGTAGGGAATGATTTGAAATGTAATACATTGATATAAAACCAATTCCTCCTAAAATTAAAGACCATAAATGAATCATTTTTCTGTTAATTTTTCTTTTGGATGTATAAATGGTTAGAATTAATGCAAATAACATCGAAGAAAGTCCATATGTTCCCATGTATGATCCAGTAAGATTCGAAGCCTTTTGGAAACTTAAATTTTGAGAATTGTATTTTTCAAGTTCTACTTCATTGTCAAGATTAAATTCTGAAATTACAGGAACTGGCGCATTAAACACATGTTCAGTGATTGCTGGATTAGCCATACTCCACATTGTAAAAAAAGCAAACCAACTAAAAAATTGAATGACTCCCAATTTTTTCATAATAATTGGCATTTCAATATAATGAGAGCT
>CACPPV010000012.1 GCA_902635895.1 uncultured Bacteroidota bacterium | reverse complement strand
TTTTAACACCAGACGACCTATCAAGACAGCGATGGGTAATTTTGAATTTCAATTAGTTACTGGTAGATTAGAACCCTCTGGTTTTGATCCTCCAAGTACTGACAGAACCTATGCAGGCACAAAACTATTTGTTCCAAAGATTAATCAAAATGGAAAAACTGACGATTGGCGTTTCTTTCAAGGCTATTCATTTACCTATTCTCCAAAATGGATCTCTGGATTACATTTAGGACTAATAAGATGGACGCAAATGTATGGAGCTCTATTTGAAGGAAAATACCGGTGGATTAATGAAGACCCAAGATATGAGGGAGCCTCAATTGGATGGTTTCCCATTTTTAATAATTTTTTAAGAAAGAACGACAAAGTAGAGCCGTTTGAAAAAGAAACCGATCAAGCAGCAGGGGGGTTTTTTAGATGGGTTTGGGAGGATTCAAAAGCTGAAATTTATGGGGAATTCAATCACAACGACTCAAAATTTAATTTTAGAGACTTGCTGTCAGATTCCGATCACTCAAGGGCAGTAACACTTGGTATTCGAAAATTATTTGATTCTAAAAAAGACAATAGTCAATACGAGTTTCATTGGGAGTGGACGCAAATGGAACAAACTGCCTCAAGGCTTGTTAGAAATGCTGGATCTTGGTACATGCACAGCAGAGTTTACCATGGATACACCAACAATGGTGAAGTGATGGGGGCGAGTATTGGACCAGGAAGTAACTCACAATATTTTAGTATTTCTAAAATTAATGAAAATCAAAGGTTAGGTGGAGCCCTGGAAATAATTGATCAAGACAACGATTTCTATTACATGGCTTTTGAAGATAACGGGGATTTTAGAAGGTATTGGAAAGACTTTAATTTTCATCTATTTTACGAGAAAAAGTTTAACAACTTTTGGGGGAGTTTTAATGTGATATATTCTAGAAGTCTTAACTACCAGTGGGAGTTAATAAATGACCCCGCCCTTCCCTACTATCATCCAGGAAGAGATGTAAGCAATTTTCATATTGACTTTAAATTAACCTATCCAATCCAATTTTAAAATTGAATTTTTATAGCATTTTTGATATTTCTGAAAACAAAAACTCCCTTGGAAATCAATTTAGAGAAAAAAGATTCTCGTTTTTTTTAAAAAAAATTAATAAACTTCCTAAACCTGTAAGTATTTTAGATGTTGGGGGTAAAATAAATTTTTGGGAGAATAGAGGTTTGGCTGGAAATTTAAATTATAAAATTACTATTGTTAATATTGAAAAAGAAATCTCTAAATATTCCAATATAAATTATGAAATTGGAGACGCTACTAATCTAAGTCAGTTCGTTGACAAGTCCTTTGATGTAGCTCACTCGAATTCAGTAATTGAACATCTCTATAATTTTGAAAATCAAAAAAAAATGTCATCAGAAATTATTCGAGTTGGACAAAAATATATAGTTCAGACTCCAAATAAATTTTTTTTGATTGAGCCCCACTACTTACTTCCTTTTTTTCAATTTATTCCTAATAAACTAAAATATTTTATTTTAACGAAAACTAAACTTAGTAGATTAAAAAAATGGGATAAAAAATTTGCTAGTCAATATATTGAAGAGATTAGACTATTAAGTTTAAAAGAAATGAAAGAGTTATTTCCAAGTTCAAAAATTTACTTTGAAAAATTTTTAGGAATGAATAAATCATTTACGATGCATAATTTTTAACTCTTACCGCCTCGAAAACCTCAATATACTGATCAACAATATAATTCCACTCATATTTATTTTTAAGTGCATTTTTAGATTTGTTTTTTAAATCTAAAATTTCTTTTTTATTTGAATCTGCATATTGAATCATTTCTTTAACGGACGCTCTGTTTTTTTCAAAAAAAAGTCCATACTTTCCATTTTGCAAAACCTCTTTATTAAAAACTGTATTTAATGCTAAAACTGCATTTCCAAATGAAAGAGATTCAATTAGAGTTGGATTGGTTCCACCATATTCATGCCCATGTAAGTAAGCATAGGCATTTCTAAATAAGTCACATAACTCTGATTGATCTTTGATAAGTCCAGTAAATATTATTTTATTACTATTATCCTTTTCTAAATTGTCTTGAAACTTATTTTTAAAAGGGTTGTCACCAACGATAACTAGTTTTTTATTTGAATTTGATAACTTGAATCCATCAACCAAAATATCCCAATTATTATCGGGAATTAGTCTTCCGACTATCAGATAATAGTCTAATTTTTTCAGTTTCAGTTTATCAAGAATCTGAGAGGATGAATTTATATTTTCTTTTGGACCATACGCTATTACTTTGGAGTCTTTTCCAAATAATTCTAAGTATATTTTTCTCATCTCTTCAGCATCATTGATGATTTGATCATAAAAAATTGTAGCCATTCTTGCCGCAAATTTATAATAATTAGCACCTAGTCCTTTCCATTTAGGTCTCAACCACTCAAGACCATCAACATTAATCACTGTCTTTTTATTGAAAAGTTTGGTTAGAATTCCAAATGGACCATTAGCTGCATTAACCACAAAAATTATATCATAGTCACTAACACAAGCACTTAAAATTGAGATGAGTGAGTGACTCAATTGACTTAATGACTTAGTATTTACTCCCCTAATGTATTTCAGATTGATCCCATTGACTACTTTAGGTTTTGTTTTAAACAAAGCCTTGTGACAATAAACTGTTACTGAAACATTTTTTTTTACTAATCTTTCGCTTAACTCTTTAACAAAAGTTTCGTATCCGCTATATACATAGGGATATCCTCTTGATCCGATTATTGCTACATTCATTTAAAGTTTTGATGGGTTTTTCCAGAAGGAATACAATCCTTTATCAAGTTCATATGAAGACCATATAAATCGATTTCTTTTTGGTTGATTTTGGGCCCAACTCCACATTTCAGAAAGTCCTTCCTTTAGATCAGTTTTATGATTAAAACCTAAAATATCAATAGATTTTTTAAATGTAGGAATTGCATGTTCAACCTCGTGACGCCCTTCAAGAAAGATCGTTTTTCCATCTCCAATAACATCTTTTAAAACTTTATTGGCCTCAAGAATCGAAACTGATTTAATTCCTCCTAAATTTATAATTTCTTTTGAAGCTTTTGGTTCAACAGCAGATTTCCACAAAGGCTCCAAAGAATCATCTATATAAGAAAATGCTCGAGTTTGATTACCTGAACCAAAAATAGTCATAGGTTTATTGTTCAAATATTGATACATCCAAATACCTAAAACATTTCTGTATTTGTCCCAAATATTTTGTTTTATTCCATATACGTTATGTGGTCTTATTATACACCAATCTAAGCCATGTTGTTCACCAGCAATTTTAATATCCATTTCACATGCATATTTAGCAACACCATACGGATCAATTGGACAAGGAACTTGAGATTCATCAAAAATTTTCTTTTCACCATGTCCATATACAGCCATAGTTGAGGTAAAAACTAATCTTTTTACATCATTAATTATACATTGGTTAACGATTCGAGCAGTGGATTTTAAATTATTATCATAATTAAATCCTCTTATAAAAGGAGATAAACCTTCAGCAGCATAGGCCGCAAAATGAAAAACAAAGTTGAATTTATACTTTTTAAAAACTTCAGCAAGAGAATTTGAAACTAAATCTAACTTGTAAAAAATTACTTTAGGATTAATATTTTCAATATATCCCCCTGATAGATTGTCAATACCAACAATATTGTATTCAGGTTTATTTTCCACTATCCAATCAGCTAATCTACTTCCAAGTAGACCTGCAACACCAGTTATTAAAATATACATACAGTTTTCAAAACTAAAACATATATCTTACTAACTAAAGAATTTAAGTATATTTTTATTGAATCTTTTTTCGGAAAATTCTTTTTTAATATGATTGGTTGAATATTTTTTTTTCCTTTCAATAAGCTCTTTATCAAAAACATATTTTAATATTTCTTCACTTGCCCTGTTAGCATCATCAAACGGGATTAACAAACCACCATTACCATTGTCCAAAATTTCAACAGACCCTCCAATACAAGTTGAAATAACTGGAAGCTCATGTTGAATGGCTTCAAAAATAACAGTAGGTAAAGGGTCAGGGTCTATAGCTCCATGTAAAAGAAAGTCTGATTGATTTAAGTATTTAGAAATACTAGGATCAAATCCTTTTAATGAAATATTTTTTTCAATACCTAAATCTTTGGACATTTGCTTCAATTCATTCTCATAGTACTCATAACCTTTAAAAGTGTCTCCAAGGAAAATAAATTCTGAATTAATATTTTTCTTTTTAAAATAATTTGCAATTTCAATAATATACTTATGGCCTTTGTAGGGTAAAAGCCTTGCTATGGTTAAGAATCTTATTTTTTTAGAGGGGCTTTTTACTATATTTTGAATCTTGGTCTTTGGTATTCCATTGTATATAAGCGTTAAAGGCTTATTTATATATTTTGACCAGTGACTTTTTACACTTTTAGAGACTACTATAATTTTTGAAGAAAATCTAGAAATAAAGAATCCTATAATTCTAGAATAAAATTTGTTATTTGGAATTTCATGAATATGAACGTAGTTAGGAACTTTACATAAAAATGCAGAAATTCCAGAAGCTAAAACAATGGATGTATTAGTATAAATTATTTCGATATTATTTTGTTTAACATATCTTATAATTTTAAAAGTGGAAATGAAAATTTTATAGAGCCTATTTAAAAGACCAATAGGACTAAAGTATTTTCTTCTTAAGACTCCGAAATTTATATGTTTAGTTTTTATTTTTTTATCATCAAAAAAATGATCTAGGGGACCTTTGTAAGGTAAGAAAACATGAGTTTCATATCCATTTTTGTTGAGTTGATTTATCACTTGAATTAATATTTTACTAGCACCATATAAGTCGTTAGAGCTATGAAAGATTAAAATTCTTTTACTCATTTACTTTAATGATTTAAATAGTTTTTCATATGAACTCATAAAGTTATCACTTGAAAAGGTTTTTAGTCTTTTCAAACCTTTATTTATTAATTCTAATCTTAATTTATCTGAGTTTATTAGCAACTCAATCTTGCATGCTAAATCATTATGATTGTTTTTTTTAAAATTTAAAACTGCATCATTTCCAATTTCTTTAAAAACTTCAATATCGGAACAAATAATTGGCACTTTATTCGAAAATGCTTCAATTATTGGTATACCAAATCCCTCATCATTAGAGGGGAAAACATATAAAAACGCCTTTGAATAAAGTTTGTTTTTTTCCTGGTTATTTACATGCCCAGTTATAATCACATCCCTTTCAATATTATTTTCTTTTATAAAATTTTTAATGGATAAATATTCTGAATTTTTTCCAAAAAAATTAGTTGTACCAGCTAAGATCAATTTAAAATCTTTGTTCAATGAATTTGATTTAATTTTCAAAAAAGCTTTTACTAGAGTCATTAAGTTTTTTCGCTTCTCAAATGATCCTACATGAAGAATATTTTTTTCAACTTTCTTTTTGATTTTACTTTCGGAACAGCTTTGATAAATAACCTCAATATTATTTTTTTTTCTTAGTACCTTTTTTAATGATTTCTTTGAATGTTTACTTGTTGTAACTATGGTAGTACTTTCATTAATTCCATAATTAATACATTTTAAGTAATACCATCTCCAAATTTTTGAATAATCTTCTCTATTTTTCCAAAAAAATGAATCGTGTAAGACAACAACCTTTTTCAAATTGAGATTCCAAAATGGCAAAACATAATCTGGACACAATAAAATATCAGGACTCTGCTTTAAACACTTTATCGGTAAAATGATCTGTTTCCATATAAAATAGTATAACTGGAATAACCACCTAACTAATCTATTACTTGAATTTAAAAAAAAATGGCTAGAGCTATTAATTAAATCAGTGGAGTATACATAATTTATTTTTTTGGTATTCAAATTTTGGGAACAATAAATTAATTGATTTATATAGGTTTTGATTCCAGCAGGAGCAGCTTTTAAATAAAACGTATCAATTAAAACTGTTATCATAATTTAATTATAGAGAAATTTTTAGATAAGATTTTTGAATTGATCCAATTAAAAACCATGTTGTTAGTGAAACAAATAAATAAAGTTCAGCATTTGCTGTTAGTAAAGGGATTATAAGACCGAATTTTGTAAGTAAAACAATGAAGGCAAGTTCTTTTATATGACCACTTGATAGACTAAAAACTGAGAACGAATCTCTAATTGATTTAAATAACATTAGTGAATATAAAATTATAGAAATTACTCCCATTTGAACTCCATAAATTAAAAATTGATTTTCTCCTCCAATTTTTAAGGCCTGATCAACTCCTGATGCATTACCGCTCATTGCCAAACCTATTCCTAAGGGATTCTCAATGATAGTAAGAATCGCTTGAATCCATTCTATCAGGTGACTAAATGATGAGCTTTCATTAAAAGTAAAAGTATCTATGATAAAGTAAATTGAATCCTCGCTAGCCGAAAAATAAAAAATCAAAATTGAAAAAAATAACGATACTAAAATGTAAAAAACTATCTTATAATTTTTAGTAATAAATAACGCTGAAAAAATCACAATTAGTGCTGATAAAATAGAAGCTCTTGAATAGGCATAGTAGAATGAAACAAAAACAATAAAAATGATAAATAAGTTTTTAGATATGTTTTTTTTTGAATCAAGAATTGCAAAAAGTGGAATTGTTAAAAATAAAAGCAGATTAGAACTATACTCCAAAGGATTTGGAAAGATAGATCCAAATCTTGCATGGTCAGGAGATCTTTCAAAGGTCCAACTTAATCCAAAATTACCCTCAGGAAGAATATCGTTAATTAATAAATTAAACTTAGCATAATTAAAAAAACTGTGTAAATGAAAATTGAAAAAATATTCAATTGAGGATACCAAAAAAGCAATACAAAGTATTGAAATCAATATTTTTTTTAGATTAAAAAATAAATTTTCGTTAATAAAAAAGTTTCTTCCTAAGTAATAAACTATTCCTATTAAATATATATTTTTCAAATAAAGTAGTTTAACATAAAAGGATGCTTCACCAATTGGAATAATAGCGTATATTGAAGATAGCATAATAAATAAAATAATTGTTTTATCTAAAAATGTTGTTTTTAATTCCTTTAAGAAAAAATCCTTCTTTGATCCAAAAAAAACAATAAAGAAAGATGAAAAGATTACAAAATCTTTGGAGTACTTTATCAAATCTACAAGCAATACATTTTCATAAAAATCAAAAACAATTAACTGAAAAATAAAATATACTGGTAAAAAAGTAACAAGGTATATTAATAGAAAAGATAGATTTCCATTGTAAACTCTCTCTAGTATAAAATATACAAAGAATGTATAGCATGATAAAAGAAGGAGTGAGATAATCATTCTTCATTGTAGTTAAGTCCGTCAATCAATCCTTTGTAAACCATTTTTAGTTTCACAAATCTTAGTTTAATTGTAAAATATAATAAATAAGAAAATATTTTTAAAAATTGATAGATCCAAACTCCGATTAAGTTAAAATCTGAATTATGTTTTTTGATAAAATAAATATGATTTCTAATGCTTAAATAATGAGTATATGGTGAAACCGATCCTTCCCAAGATTTTTTTTGAATCCAAGATTTACCCTCATGATGATAAATTATACTTTCTTTTACAATACCTAAACTATAACCCGTGTTTTTTATTTTTAAAGAATAGTCAGCATCTTCGTAATATACAAAGTAGTCATCATCCAAATAGCCAATTAAGTCTACTAATGAAGATCTAAACACGAAGCAACACCCCGAGATCCACTCTGTTAAAGATTCATTTTGTAAAATATTTAATTCAATATTTTTGTTTAGGGTTAAAGGCAAACCAAAAAATTTATTAAATCGTCCGCCAAAATTCCAAACTGTATTTTTATTTTGAAAATTCAAAATTAAAGGTTGAACAGCACCCACTCCTTTTTCAGAATTTAATCTATTTAATAAAGGCTCAATAAAGTTTTCATCAACCTCAGTATCATTATTTAAAAGCATAATGTACTCATAATCCTCACTTTTTGCATATTCAATTCCAATATTGTTGGCTCCGGTAAAACCTAAATTTGAATTGTTTTGTATAAAATGAATGTTGGAAAAATCTTTCTTTAATTTTGTGACAGACTTATCTTTAGAGCAATTATCAACAAGTATAATTTTAAATTTTTTATATGAGCAATTCAAAATACTTTTAATACAGGAATTAGTCAGCTCATATTGGTTCCAGTTTACTAAAATTATAGCTAGTTCCTTATTCATTTTTTTTTAAGTAATAATTACACAAAAAATAATTAATTATTTCTGTTAAAATTAGTGATATAGCCATACCTAGACCCCCATAAATAAAACTTAGTAGAAATCCTGAAACAAATGTAAAGCATACAGTATACCAAGAGGTTTTATTCAAAATTATTTTTCTTTCATTAACTATTATTTTGACCATATTTTTAAAATTTAACATACTAAAAAATGGAACAAATGCTAATATCGATAAGATTTTTTGGCTATACTCAATAAAATCACCAGATAAAAAATAAATTATCCATTTTGAAAAAAGAGTAACAAGGATAGCTATAGAAAAAGTGAGTAGTAAACTATTTTTGAAAGTTCTGTTTAAAAAATTTTTAAAATTGTTTTTATCATTAATAAATTTCCTAGTAGCTTCTTGTAAAATTGACTGAGTTATAAAAACTGGAATCATTCTTAGAAGAAAGCCAACTTTTTGGGCTAATGAAAATTTTCCAAGCTCTGTGTTACTGACAAAAACAAACATGATTATAAGTGCGCTATTTACTGATAAATAACCCGAAAGAGAAGAGAGCGTAAAATAAAAGTTTTCATTTAATCTATTAAGAAATTGTTTTGGTCTTGAAAAACTGAAACTAAATTTTTGATTATTATAAATGTAAATCCAGCAAAAAATGTAAATAATTAAAGACGAAAAACCAAAAAATAAATTCACCAAAAAAGCATCATTACTTGAATTTATTAGATATAAAATTAACAATAAATAAAAACTTTTAATGAGGAAATTTGATAATACAACTCCAATTAATTTATCATTTCCTTGAAAATAGAAAAAAGGATTTAAAGCTTCACTAAGTATAATTATTAGTGAAAAAATAAATACATGTTCATAAAAAAATCGAGGAAAAAAAAATACAAGTGTTAAAGAAACAAATAAAAAAATAAACCCTAAATACAAACGTGTTGAAATAATGTCATTAATTAGGTTTTGAGTATCAATACTGTTTTTAAAAGAAGCTATTCTCTTAGGAGCATTAATATTGTACCCATAACCAACCATTACTGAAATAACCATTACAATAGTGAAATATAGATTTACTAAACCAAAACTTTCAACTTCAATTTTTTGAAATAAAAGAGGGGTAATAATTAAAGTAAAAAGGATATTGATAAGTTGATTAATTGATAAATTAAAAAAATTCTTAAAAAAAATATTTTTAATTTTTTTTTCCATCAGAACGTGTTGGGTTATAATTTTTTGTACAAGCTAAAAATCATTTGTAAAATGATTGACAAAGCAAGACCTAAAATAGAACCATAAAACAAGGTTTCTGAAAGTTTCCATTTTGAGTTTTCAAGGGGGTAAGTAGGCCTGTCTATAATTTGAATTAGTGGTGTTGAATTTCTATGCGAAACTTTTGCAAGCTCAAGCTGTTTAACTAACTCTTGAAAAATTGCTGTATTTGCCTGTACATCAACCATCGCTTTTTGATAAGGTGTTTTTAAAGTTTTTAAAAGTGGATTTAATTTAGGTATACTTTCATCTAAAGCTGCTAAAATTTGGATTGAATTATTTAAAACATTCCTAACACTATCACTTTCTTTTTGTAAAACATTCAAATTTATTCCAGTCTTGAAGGATTTAGATTTAATGTAAAATTCATTTACGTTTGCTACTAATTTTTCATTAAATATTTTAGCAAATTCTTCATTATAATGGTGAAACTCAACATTTAATATTGTTGTTTTTCTACTTGGTTTAGTGACTATAAGATTTTTTTCTCTTATTTTTTTTATTTTAATTTTAATTACACTGTCTTGTATTCTATTTAAATTATTTTTTTTCTCAAAAACTATTTTGTTGGCATTCCATTTATCTGATTTATTTTGAATTTTTCCAAGTTTATTTATAATTAACATTTTACCATCATTAAAATCCCCATAGCTAAGCAGAGTCTTTTTTAACATAGCATCAGATCTATACAAGTCTTGAATATTATCAATTTGAAATAAACTGCTTGCATCTATAAAACTAGAAGGATTAATACCTGCAAGAGAGGCAACAGAGGAAAGCTCTCCCATTCCTTTAGAATTATCATTATCTAAAACAAAACTAGTTTTCGCGTAATACTTGGGTTTAAGTAAATAATTAAAGGAAATAGTAAAAAATAAAACACTAATTGAGGATAAAATAATATGATTTTTTTGGCTTTTTAAAAAAGAAAAGAAAACTTTAATTCTGTTAATCAAAAATCTTAAAGAGAATTCCTCAACCAAATTATTATTATTCATAAATCAATTAATTTGAGAGATTGCTAAAATTAATGTTGCAAGTCCAGTTGTATAATTTAAAAGTTGAGAAACCCCCAATGGATTTTTTTCAGATTTTTTTGGAACAATGATCTCAGCTCCAGGTTGTATTTTGGGATAGATATTAAAAAATAAAAATTTCTTAGTTCTAGCAACATCACCATTGGCATAAACAACATAAGAACCGGACTTTTTTGCATTTGAGTCAAATCCCCCTGCCCCATCTAAATAATACTTAAAAGATTTGTTTGAGGTAAACCTTACTGTGTTTGGATATAACAACTCTCCTCTTAATTTTACGGTTTCTAACTTTTTTGGAACAATAATTATGTCCCCTTCATTAAGTACTAAATCAGATTTTGATCCAGAAGAGTTAACTATATTCATTAAATCAATTCCAATGGATTCATACTTGTTGGAAGAAAGATAAGATTCAGACGAATTTCTCTTGGCTATCTCCTTAATTCTTTCCGTTTTAGCTGAATTACTTAAATCCAAGTTATTTTTTTCTTCATCTGACTTATTAATTTCATTGTCCAAACGATCTAATAAGAGTAGTTCAGATTCTGTTAAGAATTCCTTGTTTTTAAAAATAGTTTCTCTTAGATTTTTTAAACTACTAATTTTCTTAAATTCATCAGAACTTGGCTGAAATGATTCAGTTAATCTATATAAGGTAGCCCCTTGAAGAAATGCCATATTTTTGAAGCCTCCTGCCCTTTTGATAACATCTGAAATTCTTTCATTTTTTTGAGAAAGTGCATAGTTTCCTGGGTATGCAACTTCACCCTCTATGGTAATAAATTTTTGAGAATATGAATTAGGATTTTTTCTAATAATAATTTGATCATATGGTTGAACCTTAAAATCTAATGATTTATCAAGATCGTATTCAAAAATTTCAGCTAAACTATTACTATTAATTTCATCGGATTTAATAACTCTTGATATTTCAATTCTAGATGAGTTTGCATCATTGGAAAGTCCTCCAGCAAGCAATATCAATTCATCAATTTCAAGATTATTTGAAAATGGATAGGTCCCAGGAAGATTAACTTCTCCTGAAATTTCAACATACTTTTCTTCAGCTAAATTATTAATTGAAAAAATTGTTAAGACATCTTCTTTAACAATTTTAATATCATCAATTTTATCATTTAACAAATCTGATAAGTTAAAAGAAATAATGTCAGTGGAATAATCTTTGTTCGTTCGTTTTATCGCGGCCCTCTTGAGATATACATCTGATTTCAGTCCTCCTGATTTATTTATCAATTCTTTTACACTCATGTTTTTTGAAATAGAATAGTTTCCAGGTCTATTAACAGCTCCTAAAACTATAACCCTGTTTGAGAACTTATTTAAAACTTCATCAACTTGAAAAATATCACCAGCTTTAATTTTAAATTCATCAAATTTATTTTTTTCAACATCAATTATCATGAGTTCATCTTCAACTACTCGTGTAAGTTTAATTGAATTTGTAAATGCTCTTTCTTTAAACCCGCCGAAATAATTTATTAAATCATTAAAAGACTCAGAGTCTTTTATTTCATAAATACCTGGTTTTTTAACAGATCCTTTAACCTCAACCCTATTTTCGTAAGCTCCAACCAAAATTAAATCGTTGTTTTCAAGCCTCAAATTACTGGAGTTATCCCCTGATAATAAGTATTTGTATAAATCTATAGTCTCTACCAATTTATTATTTCTGAAGATTTTTATGTTTCTAAGTGTAGCGTTTTCATTTATACCACCTGCAACATATATAGCATTAAAGGCGGTGTTTAGTGCACTAAATGAATATGTTCCTGGAAGATTAACTTCACCAATTATATTTACTCTTATTGACCTTGGGGTGCCTAAAGAAAGATTTAAATTTGTTCTTCTACTTGACAAACCTGTGTAAATTGGTTCTAACTTAGAAATTAACTTTTCTTTTGCTTTTTTAATTGTTAAACCATTTAAAATTACAGGGCCTATATTTTCTATTATCAAGCTACCATCTGGACTAATTTCTCCTTTAAAATAACTTTCTGATTCACCAAAAATATCAATAAACAAATTATCGCCAGGACCTAAAATATAATCAACTGGAGTGGGCATATTAAAATTACTTTGAAAAGTTAAGAAACCATTTCCCTTGAAAATATCAAATCCATATATGTCACTTTTTTTTTGTCTAACAAGCTTAATTTCTTCATTATACTCTTGTCTAAGTCTTGTATTTTCAATAGGACTAGAAGCATTTGATGCAACTCTTTCTAATTCTGAGGAAGTATCAAACTTCTGCTTTAGTTTTTTTAAATCGTCCTCGCTGTATCCCTGAGATTTAGCTATTTTTATTAAATCAGCTTGATTATATCCCTGTGAAGAGGCTTTTCTTAACATCAAATCTATTTCAGAAGAATTTAACTCTAAAAAGTTGATAGTCGTGAAATCAGGCGAATTTTGAGATTGAATAAAACTAAAAGGTAAAACTAAAAAAGTTAAAAAAACAATAATTTTTTTTGGCATTAACATTAGATAAATCTTATCTACTAATATAAAATAAAATGCGAGAAATATTTGAACATTTATATTAATATATTTGTAGAGTGAAAAGTTACGACATCTCAAATCCTTTTTTTTCAAATTTTCCAATTAACCCAAATATTGAATGGCAAATGTCAAGAGCAGAAAAATATTGCCTTATTCATTTACTAGAAAATTTAAACCCAGAATATTCAATTGAAATTGGAACATATAAAGGTGGTAGTTTACAAGTCTTGTCAAAATACTCAAAAAAAGTTTACTCAATAGATATAGATTCTGAACCTAAACTATCACTAGAAAATCAATTTGACAACGTAATTTTTAAAGTTGGAAAATCGCATAATATTATTAAAGATATTGTTAAGGAGATTGAATCAAAAAATGGAAAGTTAAATTTTATATTGGTTGATGGAGATCATTCCAAAGATGGAGTTAGAAAAGATATAGAATGTATTTTATCTTGTAACTTAAAATATCCACTTACTGTAATTCTTCATGACAGTTTTAATCCTCAATGTAGATTAGGAATGAAGTCTGTTAATTACGAAAAATATAAATTCATAGAACATATCGATTTAGATTACATACATGGATCCTTTTCACCAAATAAAAATTACAGAGAAATGTGGGGAGGTTTTGCAATTATTAAAATTAATCCAAAAATTAAAAAATCGAATTTCAAAATTAACCAATCTCAGAAAATGCTTTTTAACGCCACATATTGGAAATCTATTCATATAATAAAGGATAAATTATTGTTTTTAAAACCTTTAAAGAAATTATTAAACTTATAATTAAATTATTATGATAAAAAAATTTACAACATTTACAATAATTTTAATAAGCTGTATAACTAGCGCCCAATCTGAACTGAAATTTAATCTAGCAACATCATTAATTTTAGTTCCTAATATTGGTATTGAATTACCAATAAACGAGAAATTCAGCTATCAGTTGGACACCACAGCTTCTTTTTGGGATTCTATAGATGATAGTCCTTATCAATTTATTCAAATTTTCAATGAGTTTAGATTTTACACTAATCCAAGCAGAAGAGATTTTTTTATAGGTCCTCACATTGGCTATGGAATGTTTACAGTCAGAAATCCAAAATTTTTGACAGATATTGTTGATACAGCATACAAAGAAGATGGAAGTTATCAATCTGGAAGAAACACATATTACGGAGTAACAGTTGGTAAAAAATTTAGGCTAAAAAATCCAAGATATGGTTTAGAACTGTTCATTGGGTTTGGATCTTCTCAGTCTAATTATAAATATTATAACGGTAACGAAGTCCGAGACTTTGAGAATGACAGAGCTTTCAGTAAAAGCGGGGAAGAACTTCCTTACAAAGGAGGGTTGATGTTGACTTATAAACTTTAAATCAAGCTCTTGAAAAAACCCCTCTAAACAAAATAAATACAGTACTCAAAATAATTTTTAAATCAAAAAAAATACTCCAGTTTTTAAAATAAAAAACATCCAACTTAACTCTATCGTTCATATCTTTTAAGGATGATATGAAGCCAGAATAACCTAAACTTTGAGCTAACCCTGTGATTCCAGGTTTAAAGCGATGTCTTTTGTCAAAACTAGTAACTTTATTTCTGTAATCATTGTTTAACTTTAGTGGGTGAGGTCTTGGACCAACAATTGACATATCTCCAAAAAATACGTTTATAAATTGTGGCATTTCATCAAGAGTACTTAATCTCATAAATTTACCAAATTTTGTTAGTCTAATGTCATTATCATCAGCCATCACAGAATCAGAAATATCGTTTACAACCATAGATCTGAACTTAATACAATTAAAAACCTGACCTTTATAACCTTCTCTTTTTTGGAAAAATAAGACTGGTCCTTTTGACGTTAATTTTATTATCAATCCAAAAATCGGAAGCATCCAAGAGAGTATAAAAATGATTACAAAAAAAGAAAATATAATATCAAACAATCTTTTAATGGCTAAATTATAAATATTATCAAGCGGAAAAGATTTAATATCAACATAAGGGACAGTTGCAATTTTTGAAATAAAAAAATTCTTTAAATCATAAAATGCTAACTCTGGAATATAACTGACCTTTATATTTAACTTATCAGCTTTTTTAATAATATTTTCTTGAGATTTAAGTGAAAGCTTGTTAGAAAAGAAAATTCTATCGTATTTTATTAAATCTATTTCAGATATATCATTGAAACTACCTAAGTATGGCACTGAATTAGGTCTATTTTTATTGTTGTAAGAAAACACACCTTCCGATCTAAATCCTAATTCAGGATATTTTAATATTTCATTATATAGTTCACTTCCATGACTATTATTTCCTATAATTAGACATTTTAAAATATTACCCCCGGTAGCCCTATATTTTTCTAAAATGGTATCAATAGATAATCTATAAAACAGTATCAAAAAATAAAAAATTGTTGCAGCTATGATAATAGTACTAAGGTAAAATTGTAATCCAAAAAATAATAAGTTGAAAATAGAGGACAAACCGCTGAAGAAAAATAAACTTTTTAATGATGATCTAATTAATTTTAGTTTTTTAATATCCCTGCCAATAACGTGAGATTTAAAACCAATTGAAATTAAAAACCATAGTGCAATAAAAAGATAATTTACAAAAGTCCACTTTGTAAAAGTGTAAGCAAGCATTATTTGGGTTGTGAATAAAATCACTAAGAATTCTCCAAAATAATATAGAATAGGAAAGTATATTTTAAATCTGTTAGTTGTCATTTCTAATTGCAAATATACTATATAAAAATATATTCAATGTAGAATGTTTTTTGTACTTCGGGTGGGAATCGAACCCACACTCTCGAAAGAACTGGATTTTGAATCCAGCGCGTCTACCAATTCCGCCACCGAAGCAAGGACGGTAAATTTATAAAAAAATTTATTACACAAAATAAAATCAAGAATGATAAAAAAATTAGTAAATTTGCCCACCATTATTAGAGAAAATGCCAAAAAATAAAGTAAAAGCTAAAATCTTTGCCTGTAGACAAAGTCAAGAAATTGGTAAAAATATAGCTAATGCATACGGTGAAGAATTAGGAAATGTAATATTTCACACCTTTAGTGATGGTGAATTTCAGCCTTCTTTTGAAGAATCTATTCGAGGAAGTAGGATATTTCTAATTGGATCAACTCAGCCTAGTTCTGAAAACTTAATGGAACTTCTATTAATGATTGATGCTGCAAAAAGAGCTTCAGCTAGACATATAACTGCCGTAATTCCATATTTTGGATGGGCAAGACAGGATAGAAAAGACAAGCCAAGAGTTCCAATAGGAGCTAAAATGATTGCTAAACTTTTAGAAACTGCCGGAGCCACTAGAATTATAACTATGGATCTCCATGCTGACCAAATACAAGGTTTCTTTGAAAAGCCTGTAGATCATTTATATGCTTCAACGATTTTCATACCCTACCTTGAAAATCTAAAATTAGATAATTTAACAATTGCATCCCCTGATATGGGTGGTTCTAAAAGAGCGTATGCCTATTCAAAATTTTTGAAAAGTGACGTAGTCATTTGTTACAAGCAAAGAAAAAAGGCAAACATAATCTCACACATGGAGCTGATTGGTAATGTTGAAGGCAAAAATGTTGTTTTAGTTGATGACATGGTAGATACTGCAGGGACTTTAACAACAGCTGCAGACTTAATGATGGAAAGAGGAGCAGAATCTGTCAGAGCAATATGTACTCACCCATTACTTTCTGGTAAAGCATATGAAAGAATTGAAAAATCAAAATTAAAAGAGCTCATTATTTCAGACAGTATTCCTGTAAAAAACAAATCAAAGAAAATTAAAGTTTTATCTACAGCTAAACTATTTGCTGAAGTGATGAAAAACGTTCATAATAATAAATCAATAAACCCATTTTTTATAAAATAAATCATGAAATCAATTACAATCAACGGATCTAAAAGAGAACACGTGGGCAAAGTAGCAACTAAAGCCTTGCGTAATGCTGGAAAGGTTCCTTGCGTTATATACGGAGGAGAAAAACCAATACATTTTTCAGCAGAAGAATTAGCTTTTTCAAAACTTGTATATACAGCAGACGCACATACTGTTGTAGTTGTTTTGGAAGATGGAACAAAAATAGATGCAGTTTTACAAGATATTCAATTTCATCCTGTGACTGATAAAATTCTTCACATTGATTTCTTCCAGTTACATGAAGGAAAAGAAATCAGTATGATCATTCCAGTAAAAGTAGTTGGAACTGCTCCTGGTGTAAAAGACCAAGGTGGAAATCTTTCAAGAAATAAAAGAAAACTAACTATTAGAGCTTTACCTAAAAATTTACCAGATTTTTTAACAGCCGATATTTCAAATTTAAAGTTAAATGATTCTATCACGGTAGCCGATTTATCTGAAGAAACTTTTAAAATTTTACATCCTGACACACAAGTAGTTTGTCAAGTTAAAATGTCTAGAGCCTCACTTTCTATCACAGATGAAACTGAAGATGACGAAGAAACTGAAGAAGGAGCTGAAGCTTCTGAAGGAACAGCAGAAAATGCACCTTCAACTGATAAGCCTGAAGCAGGTAACGAAGAGGCAAAATCTGAATAATATTAAGTTCGAATTTAGTTTAAGCATCTCATTTAAAATTAATTGAGATGCTTTTTCTATTTTTATCAAAAATGACTTAATTGAGCTGGCTAAATTTTTTTAATAGGAAAAACAAAAATTCTAAAATGAATAAATTTCTAATTGTTGGAATTGGAAATATTGGTAAAGAATACCATGACACAAGGCACAACGTAGGTTTTAAAATATTAGATTACTTTTTAGATGAATTTAAAGAGATCTATGAAACAAAAAAATATGGTCAAGTTGCTAAATTTAATTTTAGAGGCAACTCAATAGTTCTTTTAAAACCCTCCACTTTTGTTAATTTAAGCGGTAAAGCAGTAAGATATTGGCTTAAAAAAGAAAAAATTGATATTAAAAATTTACTAGTTATTTCAGATGACTTGAACCTAGATTTTGGAACTATTCGAATTAAATCTAAAGGCTCAGATGGCGGACACAATGGATTAAAAGACATCTCTCAGATTCTTAATACTTCAACCTATCCCAGATTTCGATTTGGAATTGGTGGAGATTTTAAAAAAGGAAGTCAATCTGATTATGTACTTTCAAAATGGAATGATCATGAAATTTCAGAATTTATTTCTTTAGAATCAAGTTTTATTGAAATTATAAAATCCTTTGTTACTAGTGGAATTGATGTTACAATGAATAAATTCAATGGATAACAAATGAAAAGTTTTAATAGAATTGAAAATTTTAATTCAAATAAACCAACAATTTTAACAATAGGAACTTTTGATGGAGTTCATCTAGGACATCAGAAGATTTTAAAAAAACTTCTTCAAGAATCTGGCAACAAAGATTTAGAATCAACTGTATTAACTTTTTTTCCACATCCTCGAACAATTTTAAATCCTTCTAAACCATTAAAACTAATAAACTCGATCAATGAAAGGATTGAACTTTTTAAAAAAAGTCATATAGAAAATTTAATCATACATCCATTTGATAAAAAATTCTCAGAGTATAATCCTGAAAAATACGTTCATGAGATTTTAGTTAAACAACTAAATGCAAAAATAATATTGATTGGATACGATCATAAATTTGGGAAAAATCGATCAGCAGATATCAACGATTTAATAGAATTTGGGAAAAAGTATGATTTTGATGTTATAGAAATTAAAGCAGAAGAATTAAACGATATTGCAATCAGTTCAACTAAAATTCGAAATTCAATAAATAATGGAAAGATCAATATTGCTAATACATATTTAGGTTATGACTTCTCCATCTTTGGAATTGTGGTAAAAGGAAACAGTATTGGAAAGACTCTTGGATTCCCAACTGCAAATATTAAAGTCAATTTTGATGATAAATTAATTCCGAAAAATGGAGTTTATTTAATTTACTCATACATTAATAATAAAAAGATTTTTGGTATGATGAACATAGGGATAAAACCTACAATTAATGATAATGAAAAATCTATTGAAGTAAATTTGTTTGATTTCAATGAAAATTTATATAACAAGGAAATTCGTGTTTACTTTACTAAATTTTTAAGAGATGAGGTTAAATTTGATTCTTTAGAAGAATTAAAAGTTCAACTTGAAAAAGATCAATTAATGTGTAAATCTTTGATTGAAAAAAATTGAATAAAATCATTATTTAATAAACCATTAACTTTACAAAAAAAATATAATGCTATTAGTCTCTGATATAAATAATAATTTAGAAAAGATAAGCTCATCTTTATTAAAAAGAAATATCGATGTAAAAGATAAGCTGTTAGAAATTATAGAGGCAGATAATTTAAGAAGGTCTACTCAATCAGAACTAGATAATTTATTGGCTGAATCTAATAAACTAGCTAAAGAAATCGGCAATTTGTTTAAAAGTGGTGAAGCTGAAAAAGCATCACAATTAAAAGAAAAGGCAAGTTCTTTAAAACCACAAAGCAAACTACTTTCTGATAAACTTTCTGAAATAAATGAAAAGTTAAATTCTCTTTTACTAGATATTCCAAACGTTCCAAACGATTTAGTTCCAGCTGGATCAACAGAAGATGATAACTTGGAAGTTTTTAAGCATGGAGAAATTCCTGTTTTACAGGATAATGCTCTTCCTCATTGGGAATTAGCTTCAAAGTTTAGTATTATAGATTTCGATCTTGGAAATAAAATAACTGGAGCTGGGTTTCCTGTTTATAAAAATAAAGGAGCTAAACTTCAAAGAGCTTTGATTAATTACTTCATAGATAAAAATACAGAAGCAGGGTATAAAGAGGTTCAAGTTCCAATATTAATTAATGAAGATTCTGGAATAGGAACTGGTAACCTTCCAGACAAAGAGGGTCAAATGTACCATGTAACTGGTGACAATCTATATTTAGCACCAACCGCTGAGGTCCCCGTCACTAACATCTTTAGAAACTCAATAATTAAATCTTCAGACATTCCTGTCTGCTTAACCAGTTATACTCCATGTTTTAGGAGAGAAGCTGGAAGCTATGGCTCTCATGTAAGAGGGTTAAACAGATTGCATCAGTTTGACAAAGTTGAAATTGTAAGAATTGAAAAAGCTGAAAATTCTTATAATGCCTTAGAACAAATGATAGATCATGTGAAAAGTATTTTAGAAGAACTAGAACTTCCTTTTAGAATTTTGAGGTTATGTGGTGGAGATTTGGGCTTCACATCATGCTTAACTTATGACTTTGAAGTTTATTCTGCTGCTCAAAAAAAATGGCTTGAAGTAAGCTCAGTATCAAACTTTGAAACATTTCAATCCAACAGATTAAAATTGAGAATTGATGACAATGGAAATAAAAGCTTGGCACACACTTTAAACGGTAGTTCTTTGGCACTTCCTAGAATTGTTGCATGTCTTTTAGAAAATTTTCAAACTGAATCTTCAATTAAAATTCCCAAAGTTTTGGTAAACTATACAGGCTTTGAAGAAATCTAACTTTCCAGTAAAACCAAAAAAAAAATTAGGACAACATTTTCTTAAAAGCTCAGATGTTGCAAAAAAAATTGTTGATTGTTTAAATTCTAATAATATCTGCTCAATTTTAGAAGTTGGGCCTGGTATGGGCATCCTTACTGGACATATAATTGATTTAAATAAAGAATCTAGTTTTATTGAAATTGATAAAGAATCTATAGTTTTTTTAAAAGAAAAGTTCAAAGGAATCGATAAAAATATCATAGAAGAAGATTTTTTAAAAATTGATTTAAAAAAATTTAAATCTCCAATTGGAGTTATTGGTAACTTTCCATACAATATATCCTCTCAAATAGTTTTTAAAATAATTGAAAACAGAGATTTGGTAGACAAGTTAGTAGGGATGTTTCAACTTGAAGTTGCCAAAAGAATTTGTGAAAATCCAGGGACTAAATCTTATGGAATACTTTCTGTTTTAGTTCAAGCTTTTTATGATACAAAATTTGAATTTAAGCTCGGACCTAAGCACTTTAATCCTCCTCCAAAAGTTGATTCGGGAGTAATATCACTAAAAAGAAAAAAAGAAAAAAGTTTAAACTGTGACGAAAACTTGTTTTTTAAAATTGTAAAACTATCTTTTCAACAAAGAAGAAAAACACTACGAAATAGTTTAAAAAAATTTAATTTAAGTAATAATATAAAAGAAGATGTTATCTTTGATAAGCGTCCTGAAACGTTAAGTGTTAAAGATTTTATTCACCTAACTAATATTATTGCTAATGAAAACATTTCAGCTTAGCGAAAAGTTATTAAACAGAATTGCTGATTTAATTCAAGCAAAAAAAGACACTCAATTAAAAAAGTTAGTTAAGGATATTCATTATGCCGATATGGCTGAAATTATAAATGAATTGAATCAAGATCAGGGTACCTACTTGATTAAACTTTTTGATAGCCAAAAAACATCAGACATACTTGCCGAACTTGACGAAGATGTAAGAGAGAAAATATTAAAAGAACTGTCTGTTAAAGAAATTGCAGATGAAATTGAGGAGTTAGATAGTGACGATGCAGCTGATATTTTAGGTGAACTTTCAGACGAAAGAAAAGAAGAGGTTATTTCAGAAATTTCTGATGATAATTTAGTTGATGATCTTAAAGAACTTCTTTCTTACCAAGAAGATTCAGCTGGGGGATTAATGGCTAAAGAGTTAGTGAAAGCTAACGAAAACTGGTCAGTCACAAAATGTTTAAAAGAAATAAAAAAACAAGGAGAAAATGTCACAAGAGTACATTCAATTTATGTAACAGACGACAAAGAAAAATTAATTGGACGTTTATCATTAAAGGATTTGATTACCTCTCCAAACAAAAAATTAATTAAAGATATTTACATTCCTAAAGTAGACTCTGTTAATGTTAATGAAGATGGTGAAGAAGTTGCAAAAATTATGTCTAAGTACGATTTAGAAGCTATTCCTGTTGTAAATAAAAGAAAACAATTAGTTGGAAGAATTACAATTGATGACATTGTTGATTTAATTAAAGATGAGGCAGAAGAAGATTATTTATTAGCAGCTGGTGTTCAGGGAGATGTTGAAGCAGATGACTCAATATACGAACTAACAAAAGCTAGATTACCATGGTTATTTTTAGGACTAATCGGAGGACTTGGTAGTGTTTTTATTTTGGAGGGTTTTGAAGAAGTTATGAGTCACCCTAGCTATAAAACTTTATTTTTCTTTACTCCACTAATCGCTGCAATGGCAGGTAATGTTGGAGTTCAATCATCAGCAATTATTGTACAGGGACTTGCTAATGATATCGTTAAAGGCAGCTTGATCAGTAGGCTTTTAAAAGAATTAGGGCTGAGTTTGATCAATGGAATAATTTTAGGAGTTTTGACTATAATTTTTGGATTAATTATTGATTTGCCATTAGATCTGAGCATCACAATATCTTTATCAATGTTATGTGTTATAATTGTAGCCGCTTTAATTGGAACTTCAATTCCAATTATATTAGAAAAAAGAGGAATTGATCCAGCAATTGCTACTGGTCCTTTTATAACAACTAGCAATGATATTTTTGGAATTTTTCTATTTTTCTACATCGCTAAAATCATTCTAGGGTTTTAAAAATGCAAATACTTCACTTAGACAGTAATCATCCTCTTTTAGCTGATGAATTAGAAAAAATTGGCTTTAAAAATCACTTTGACCTTGAGTCTTCAAAAAGTGAAGTTGAAAAAAAAATATCAAATTATTTTGGAATAATTATAAGGAGTAGAATTTCTATTGACAAAGTTTTTTTAGACAACTGTGAAAAACTGAAATTTATTGCAAGAATTGGTTCAGGGACTGAAAATATTGATGTTGAATATGCTAAATCGAAAAATATTCATATTATATCTACTCCTGAAGGTAATTCAAATGCAGTTGGGGAACATGCTCTTGGAATGTTGTTGAGTTTAACTAACAACATAACATCATCTAACGATGAAATTAAAAATAGAATTTGGGAAAGAGAATCAAATCGTGGATTTGAGCTAAAAGGAAAAACCATTGGCTTAATTGGCTATGGTCACACGGGAAAAAGTTTTGCTAGAAAGTTAATAGGATTAGGAGTCAAAATTATTTGTCATGATCTTAAAAATATTGAAAAAGACGATGATACTGATCAGGTAACACTTGGAGAAATTAAAGAACATTCAGACGTAATTAGTCTTCATGTTTCTATGACTGAAGAATCCAAAGGACTTATTAATACAGATTTCATCAATAGTTGTAAAAAACCTTTTTGGCTTATTAATACCTCAAGAGGTAATTGCATCATTACAAAAGATCTTGTTGAGGGTTTAAAAAGTGGAAAAATTCTTGGTGCTGGATTAGATGTGTTGGAATATGAAAAAAAATCATTTGAAAAACTCTCAATTTCAAATAATGAAAATCTTGATTATTTGGTCAGTTCAAAGAATGTGATTATAACTCCTCACATTGCTGGCTGGACAAAAGAAAGTAAAATTAAACTAGCTGAAGTTGCTGTAAAAAAAATAAAAAAGTTAATTACTATTAAATGAAAAACATTTTAATTCTATGCACAGGGAATTCTTGTAGAAGTCAAATTGCACACGGATATTTTAAATTATTTTCTAATAATCGCGCTAATATATTTAGTGCTGGTATAGAAACACACGGATTAAATAAAAATGCAGTTGAAACTATGAAAAGAGATGGTGTTGATATATCTAATCATACTTCAAACTTAGTTTCCGAATATTTAGACATTGAGTTTGATTACATTATTACAGTTTGTGATCATGCTAATGAAAACTGTCCTTACATTCCATCAAAAAACGCAGAAAGAATTCATAAAAATTTCACTGACCCATCAAAAATTGTTGATTCGATTGACTCTAATAAAGATTTTGATTTATGTAGAAATGAAATAAAAAAGTTTACACAAAATTTTTACAATAAAAATTTTGGTTAGTCAACTACAAGCTGAAGCGTCTCATTAGTTCTTTGTTCTAACAGTAATCTGTTATTTTTTAAAATTTCTTTAGCAGAATTTTCATTAAAGTGCCTAATTGTAAATAAACTTACATTTTCAGTACATTCTACTTTATAGGTAGCTTTTAGAATAGATAAAAGTTCTTTTAATCTGTAATACTTGTCGTATACACAAACAGAAAAACTAATTGCTGAATTTTGAATTAAATCAACTTTCATTTTATTTTCATGTAGTATTTGGAAAATATCACTTATGTTATCTTCAACAATAAATGAAAAGTCTAGCGATGATAGCTTTAATAGGCTAAGATTTCTTTTCACAATAAAACATGGTATCTCGGGATCAATTTTAGTTCCTCTTGAAATTACTGTTCCCTTGGATACTGGATCTAAGAATGACTTGACATAAAGAGGAATTTCTTTCTTTTGTAAAGGCTGAAGTGTTTTTGGATGAATTACTGAAGCTCCATAAAAAGCCAATTCAATTGCTTCAGTATATGAAATTTTATTAAGTAATTGTGGTTTTTTAAAAACTCTTGGATCAGCATTTAAAACCCCTGGAACATCCTTCCAAATTGTTACAGAATCTGCATTTAGACAATAAGCAAATATTGCAGCAGAATAATCTGATCCTTCTCTACCTAATGTAGTGTTAAAATTATTTTCATCACTTCCAACAAAACCTTGAGTAATATTCAAAATTGAAGTATTAATATTATTGGAAATGGATTGCTGAGTAACCTCCCAATTTAGGTTAGCATCTCTGTACTTTGAATCAGTTTTAATTAAAGATCTAGCATCAATCCAATTTGAATTTATATTAATATAATTTAAATAAGAATTAATAATCTTTGTAGATAAAATTTCTCCAAAACTTACAACTTGGTCGTATACAAAAGAATAGTTAGGCGATTTATTTCTTCTTAGAAAAACCTTCAAATTTTCTAAAGTATCTTTGACTTCAGAGAATATTGAATGATTACTTTCCAAAAAAAGTTCGGATAAAATATTATTGTGAAAATCATAAATTTGATTTAATGAATAGCTTAACTCTTCCTTATTTTCAAAATAATTTTTTACAACCAGTTCCAATGAATTAGTTGTTTTACCCATAGCTGAGACCACAATAAGTGTTTGATCTTTACCGACCTTTTCTAAAATTTTAACTAGATTTTTAACACCCTCTGCATCTTTTACTGATGCTCCTCCAAATTTAAATATCTTCATTTTTTATTAATAAAATTTTTGATTGCTAATTCATTCATTTGTGCAATCTGCCATTCTCTGGAAACAGTAGCTCCATTACTTTTATAAAAATTAATAGCATCAATATTCCAATCTAAAACCGCCCATTCAATTCTTCTTACTCCTTTTTTATTTGAAAACTTAATAAAATGAGAGAAAAGAGCATATCCAACCCCTTTTCCTCTTTGAGATTTAGTTACAATCAAATCTTCTAAATGCATAGTTGGACCTTTCCATGTGGAATATCTTGGGTAACCCAAACACATACCAACAATTCGATTATCAACTTCAGCAACAAAACAAGAAAACAACGATTTATCACCAAAGCCATCATTAATCAAATCCTCAGAAGTAATAACAACAGCATTGGGTTCTTTTTCAAAAACAGCAAGCTCTTTAATCAAATTAAGAACCTGATTCATATCCTCTTTTTTTGCTTCTCTAATTTTTATACTCATAATAAAGGGATCACAAATTTAATCTAAAGAGTTAAATATTCAATAAATGACAAAAAGTATAACATTTTTATTGATATTTGTGACAATGAAAAAAGGAGTTAATCCTCCAGATTTATCAAGCTCAAATAAGTCTCTGAAAATTCAGAAACTAGAAAATTTTATTGCCAAAAATCATACTCACTTATTGCTTAAAGGTCTTTATGGTTCTTCAAAATCCTTTTTTATAAATCAAATTTTTAAAAATTTTGATCTTAATATTTTTTGGATTTTAGACAACAAAGAAGATGCTGGATATCATTACGGAGATTTAGAAAACTTTTTTAATGAAAAGAAACTCTACTTCTATCCCAGTAGCTATAACAGAGAGAATAATTTTAAAAACACTAATTCTCAAAATATTTTTAGAAGGACTGAATTTATTAGAAATTATCAAAAAAATAAAAATCTTACTGTTACATACCCTGATGCTTTATTTGAGAAAATAATTATCAATAAAGAGCTGAAAAAAAGAAAAATTAATTTAAAAGTTAACGATGTATTGAATTTAGAAACCTTCAATGAAAAACTTTTTGATTTGAGTTTCGAAAGGGTTGATTTTGTTGTCGAACCAGGAAATTTTTCTGTTAGGGGAGGAATTGTTGATGTTTTTTCATTTTCTAACGATCTTCCTTACAGAATAGAATTCTTTGATGACGAAATTGAAAGCATAAGATCTTTTGAAATAGAATCACAAATTTCAAATAAGAGTTTTAAATCGATTGAAATTTTAGGGGATGTAGAAAACAAGGAAATTGATTATGAAAGACAAAATATTTTTGATTTTATTGAAGAAAATTCATTTATAATATGTGAAAATATTGAGTTATTAAAGAACTCATTCTCTAAATCTTTTGACAAACTAAATAAAATCGGTTTGAATAATATTGAAAATATATTCTACAACGGTGATTTATTGTTAAATGATTTAAAAAAATTCAAAATCATAGAGTTAAATAGAATTGATAAAAAAATTCCTGAAATTAAATTTGATATCGGTCAGCAACCTGCATTCAATAAAAAATTTAAACTATTAATTGGAAATATTAGTTCGTTTTACGAAAAAGACTATTCCGTTAAAATTTATTGTAGTAATAAAACACAAATAAAAAGATTTCAAGATATTTTCGAATTAAATAATTTAAGCTTCAATCCAGTATTAATTGACAAAGCAATATGTAAAGGATTTATTGATCATGATTCAAAGGAGGTTTGTTATTCCGATCACGAAATATTCGAAAGATATCATAAATTCAATCTTAAAGCTGGATTTAAATCTAATAGGAAAGTAAATTTAAAGGAGTTAAATCAGTTAGAAATTGGTGATTATGTTACTCATATTGATCATGGAATAGGAATTTTTGGAGGCCTTAAAAAGATAGACGTTAATGGGAAAGTTCAAGAAGCTATTAAATTAACTTATGGTGAAAGAGACACATTATACGTCAGTATTCATTTAATACATAAAATATCAAAATATAACGGTAAAGACGGAACTAAACCAAGAATATATAAACTTGGTTCTGGAGCATGGGACAAGATTAAATTAAAAGCTAAAAAAAGAGTAAAAGAAGTTGCGTTTAACTTGATTGAAGCTTATGCAAAAAGAAAGATGAAAAAAGGATTTGTATATGGTCCAGATTCATCAATGCAACACGAACTTGAAGCTTCCTTTTTATACGAGGACACCCCTGATCAAATTAAATCAACAACTGATGTTAAGAGTGACATGGAAAGTCCACAACCAATGGATAGATTAATTTGTGGAGATGTTGGTTTTGGTAAAACTGAAATAGCAATAAGAGCAGCTTTCAAGGCAATTGATAACAATAAACAAGTAGCTGTTTTGGTTCCGACAACTGTATTAGCATTTCAACATTTTAAAACATTTTCCAAGAGACTTAAAAATTTTCCTGTTACAATAGATTATTTAAACAGATTTAGAACATCTAAAGAAAAATCAACTATTATTGAAGAATTAAATAATGGAAGAATTGATCTAATTATTGGAACTCACCAAATTGTAAATAACAAAATTAATTTTAAAAATCTAGGTTTACTTATTGTTGATGAAGAACAAAAATTTGGAGTTAGTGTAAAAGAAAAAATACGGTCATTAAAACAAAATATTGATGTTTTAACCTTAACAGCCACACCTATTCCAAGAACACTACAATACAGCTTAATGTCTGCTAGAGATTTGTCAATAATAAATTCACCTCCCCAAAACAGATACCCAATAGAAAGTAATGTAATCTCATTTGATGAGAACACGATAAGAGATGCGATTAACTTTGAAATTAACAGAGATGGTCAAGTGTTTTTTGTTCACAACAGAATAGAAAATATTCAAGAGGTTAAGAATATGATTTTGAGATTAATTCCTTCAGCTCATGTTGCGGTTGTTCATGGAAGATTGGAAGGAAAAATTCTTGAAAAAACTATGTTAGAATTTATTAATGGAGAATATGATGTTCTAGTTTCAACAACGATTATTGAAAGTGGTTTAGATGTCCCCAATGCTAATACTATTTTCATTAATAATGCGCATAATTTTGGATTAAGTGATTTACATCAAATGAGAGGGAGAGTTGGTAGAAGTAACAAAAAAGCATTTTGTTATTTTATAACTACTTCCATGTCGTCAATGACTAAAGAGGCAAGAAAACGAATTGAAGCAATAGAAAGGCATACAGAACTAGGATCAGGATTTCATATCGCAATGAAAGATTTAGAAATAAGAGGAGCTGGAGATCTTTTAGGTGCAGAACAAAGCGGATTTATAAACGATATTGGATTTGAAACCTATCAAAAAATATTAAGTGAGGCCGTAGAGGAATTAAAAACTAAAGAATTTAATAAGCTTTTTGAAAATGATAATGATTCGTCCATTAATCTCTCTAATTTTAAAATTGATACAGACCTTGAAATTCTATTTCCTGATAACTACATTAACAATGTAAATATTCGTTTAAATCAATATCAAAGACTTTCAGATATTACATCAATAGACGATTTAAACTTGTTTGAAATTGAACTTGAAGATAGGTTTGGTAAATTACCATTAAAATCTAAAGAATTATTAAAGTCTGTAAATCTTAAATTTTTAGCAATTGAGAATGGGTTTGAAAAAATCATTTTGAAAAATGAGAAGATGATTTGTCAATTCATAAGCGATAAAAACAACATATTTTACAAAGGACAAAAATTTAACAAAATCTTAAATAGCATTCACACAAATAACAAAATATGTCAATTAAAGGAAAAAAAATCTAGGCAAGGAGATAGACTTTTACTTATTTTTCAAAATGTAAATAGTGTTGAAGGCGCTATTGAATGCTTAAAGATTTTTTAAATCTTTTATCACTTTAAAAGCTTTATCTACTTGATCTTCATTAACAAGAATTGTAAATTCATTTGAAGTTGAAATCACTTCATAAATGTTGATTCCCTCCCAAGAAAGTCTTTGAAAAACGAAGTAATAAACTCCAGGTATCGAAACATTTTCAGAGGGTAATTTTATTGAAATTGATGATAAATTTTCTTGTTTTGAAAGTAAAATTTCATTTTTCAGGACATCTTCTACTAAAAAAATTAAATTCCCACTTACAACTATATTGCATTCATTAACTCCTCTTGAAGAAGTATAAAAATCATCGTTGTTGTCAACTTTTGCCAGTAATTTGGCTTGATTGCTTAACAAAGTGTCTGAGACTTTAAAATTATAATCAACTAAAGAAGATCTTACAGTAATGTCTCCTATATCTTTTATGATTTTAACAATTTTAAAAGTTGTTCTAAATTCTAACTCGTTTGAAAGTCTTTTTAAAGCCATTACAATGGCACCATATTTTACTTCTTTTTTTAATGAAACTTCTATATCAGATTTTATAATTCTAGAAAGTGAAGTCAAATTAATTATTCCTTGTGATAATGCAGAAATTAAAAATGGTTTAGATTTAATATAATCTTCAACTGCTGATGATATTGTCCTCATAATGATACAAATATACACTGATTTTAAATTGTTACAAATAAAACAAAAGCTTATATATATAACATAAGTAATTTATCGTCTTCTCTAGTTCTGTTAGAATAAATGAGTATTTTTGTTAAAATTCAAAAAATTGGGAAGCAAAAGATATACCGTTACAGCAGCATTACCTTACGCAAATGGACCCATACATATAGGTCATCTTGCTGGTGCTTATGTTCCTGCTGATATATTTTCAAGATATTTAAGACTATGCGATCATGATGTAGCTTTTATTTGCGGAAGTGATGAACATGGAGCTGCTATCCCAATAAGAGCAAAAAAAGATGGTATTTCTCCCAAAGAAGTAATCGATAAATATCACTTACTAATTAAAAAGTCTTTCTCTGAATTTGGTATTTCATTTGATAATTATTCAAGAACATCATCAAAAATACATCACCAAACAGCTCAAGAATTTTTTAAAGATTTAAATTCAAAAAATATTTTTCTTGAAAAAGAATCTGAACAACTTTACGATGAAGCTGAAAATCAATTTTTAGCGGATAGATATGTTGTGGGAGAATGTCCTAAATGTGGTTTTAAAGAAGCATACGGTGATCAATGTGAAAGTTGTGGGTCGAGCTTGAACCCAACCGAACTTATCAATCCTAAATCAAAACTTAGTGGAAATAAACCTGTGTTTAAAAAAACTAAACATTGGTTTTTGCCATTAAATAATTTTGAATCTTTTTTGAAAAAATGGTTTCTCGTTGAAAATAAAGACAAGTGGAAAACCAATGTGTTTGGGCAGGTGAAATCATGGATCAATGAAGGTTTAAAGCCAAGAGCAATTACTCGAGATTTAGATTGGGGAATTCCTGTACCATTAGATGATGCTGACAACAAAGTCTTGTATGTTTGGTTTGACGCTCCAATTGGATATATTTCTGCGACAAAAGAGTGGGCCTTATCAAAAAATAAAAATTGGGAACCGTATTGGAAAGATGACAAAACTCAATTAATACATTTCATAGGAAAAGATAATATCGTATTTCATTGCATAATTTTTCCTTCGATTTTAAAAGCTACAAACGAGTATATTCTTCCAGAAAATGTTCCTGCAAACGAATTTTTAAATTTAGAGGGAAGAAAAATTTCGACTTCAAAAAACTGGGCCATATGGCTTCATGAATATTTAGTCGATTTTCCTTACATGCAAGATCCTTTAAGATATACCTTAACCTCAAATGCACCTGAAAATAAAGACAACGATTTTACTTGGAAAGATTTTCAAGCAAAAAATAATAATGAACTGGTTGCTATTTTTGGAAATTTTGTAAATAGAGTTGTTGTTTTAACTCACAAATATTATGACGGAAATAGCCCTGAATTTTCTGAAATTAATGACTCTGACAAAGAAATTTTAAGAGAGATATATTCGTTTCCAAAAATTATTGGAGATTTAATTGAAAACTACAAATTTAGAGATGCAGTAAATACTGTAATTGATCTAGCTAGAACTGGAAATAAATATTTAGCCGATGAAGAGCCATGGAAGCTAATTAAAACAGAGAAATCAGAAAGGGTTAAAACAATAATGAATATCTCTTTACAAATTTGTGCAATACTGGGTCTAGTATGTGAACCTTTTATGCCCTCTACATCTGAAAAATTGAAAAATATTTTAAATATAGGAACTATTTCTTGGAATGATGTTTCTTTAGAAAATCCTATAAATCTTAAAAAGATTAATAAGGCTGAACTCATTTTTAGAAAAATTGAGGATGAAGAGATAGAAAGACAACTTCAAAAACTAAATGAAGGAAAATAAAATTGGTGTACTTGGATGTGGATGGCTTGGTTTTCCTTTGGCTAAGGACTTAATAAAACAAGGATTTAAAGTCAAAGGTTCAACAACTAATAAAGAAAAAATTAAGTCTCTAGAAAAAGAAAACATAGATCCATATTTAATAGAAATTGGAGAAAATAAAGATTCAAAATCTCTAGATTCATTTTTAGAAAAATTAGATGTCCTTATTTTAAATATTCCCCCTAAACTAAGATCCAATATTAAATCAAACTACTTTGAAAAAATAAGATTCGTTAAGAACTCAAAATGCTTTGACAAGATAAAATACATTATTTTCGTTAGCAGTACATCTGTTTACGGATCAAAACAAGGAAAAATAAATTCTAAAACTGAACCTATTCCAGATTCAAAAAGCGGGAAAGAAATTTTAAAAACTGAAAAACTATTTCAAGAAAAAAATAATACTATTATAAGGTTTGGTGGTTTAATAGGAAATAAAAGAAACCCATTAAAATATTTACAGAAAAAAGACGAAATATTAAATCCTCAGGCACCAATAAATTACATTCACTTAAACGATTGCATTGGAATAATTAATTCTATTATTGAAAAAAATATATGGGGAAAAACATTTATGGGAGTTTCGCCATATCACCCTTCCAAAAGAGAATACTATGATAGATTATGTAATGAAAAAAACCTTAATAAATTAAAATTTTCAAGTAAAGAAACTACAGTCAACAAAGAAATAAATGATGAAAATATTTTAAAACTTTTAAATTATAAATTTAAAAATCCAAAGTTTTAATCTAAAACCAAATCATCATTCTCAGCTTTTTTCAACTCCAAATTAATAGTGTTAACTAGAGCATTGTAGGAACTAATAATATCGCTGATATGAGATTTAGTCAATTCTAAATTTTCAGAGGAAAAGTCGTCTATATTAATTTTCAAAATATCAGTTTTTAGAACTCTAAACCTACCTATAATTTGGGGACGATCCATTTTATAAGGAACAGCATTATCGTCTATTTTTAATATATCTGTTTTTAAAAGATTAATTGGAAAGCTTAATTGTTGCGCATCAGTAAGTTTAATTTTTTTAACAGTTTTTATAGTTGAAAAATCTTTCCATTGGTCAAAGATATCTTGAAATTCAGAGTCTAAATCTAATGTTGTGGGTAAAGAATCTTTTAAAAAAGCTCTTAAGTCATCGTATTCGACAGAGGAATTATTTCCAATATTTTTGTTACTTGATGATGTGCATCCAAAAAGAAAAAAAGAGATTATAAAAATCCTTAACAAACTCATGAAAGTAAGATTAATTGAATCTAATTTAATTAAATTAATTAGATCTTATTGTGTCTTAAATGAATAGATTATAGAATAACTCGCATTTGTTCCATCCGATGTTTTAACTCTCCAGTAATACTCAGAAGCAGCATCAAGCTCAACATCTACAGTCTCTTCAGACAAATTAGACACAACTATGCTTGGATCTGTAAAAGCATCTTTGTTTTTATCAGCTTGAAGTGTGTATGTTAGCGTATCATTAGAGTCAGGATCTGTTCCTTCCCAACTAAACGTGGCTTTTCCATCTGTAAGCGATATAGTCGATCCAGATGCAGGAGTCTTTAATTCTGCAGGGAATGGAGCGTAATTTACCACACCATCTCCAGCTAGGTAAAACTTCCAAAGATCACTAGGAGTTGTTGTTGTCGTTGTTGTATTCTTGGATGTAACTCTCCAAGAATAAGGTACTCCTTTATTTAATGTAGCTGTTGTAGAAGTCGTTGATACTCCATTTTTATTGGTAGCTACACTAGTATTTAAATTAGTGATTCTTACATCGTATGTATTGGTGTTAGCAGAAGCGTTCCAGCTAAAGGTTACTGTACTTTGTGTAGAAGAAACACTCGTTCCTGTCTCACAAGTCTTATTGTTAGCCGGAGCAACTAAAGTCGCTTTTCCTGGGGGAGTTGGAGTTGGGCCTCCGCCTCCGCCTCCGCCACCGCCGCCACCGCCGCCGGGATCATCTCCTCCTCCGCCACCACAGCTTAGAAGAATT
>CACPPV010000011.1 GCA_902635895.1 uncultured Bacteroidota bacterium | reverse complement strand
ATTTATTTTCGTTTAAATCAATAATAGCATTTAAGTCGTTTCCTTCAAAGCCTAACCAATTTGAATAAAAGCTATTTCCCCCAAGTGCACCATCAGTTAGAACTTGTGGATCTTCATTTGCATATTTTTTTGGCTTGGTTATTAGAGTAACTCTTTTACCACTTGCTTTATTTTCTTTAATTGCTAAAAGAAGTGCTTTTTGATAATTTGAAACATAGTCATTAACAGTAAAACCCATTTCGTTCATATGGGTTATATCATTTTCTGACGTAACCTGATCAAAAACTTTAAGTCTTTCAATTAATTTTGAATTAATACTTTTTTTACCATTTTCATAATTTGTTAACTTATATTGTTCAGAGAAATTTTTTCTGTAAAGTTCTAGAATTGCATAGTCTATCGAAGTCTTTGATCTAAGAATGCGTTTATAAAAACCAGAATCATAGTCAACAGCTTTTAAAGCATTGCTGAACATTTTATCGTATTTACTAAGATTTTCTGGGCTTAAAAAAGAGTCAAACCCTTGTGAGGGGTCTCCATATAAAAAAAGAAAAAAAGATGTTTTTTCAATCTCACTTTGAATTGTATTTATGTACTCAGTAATATATTTACCTCCTGAGCCATAGTATTTATCATTGAACTCTTTAATAAGTAAATTGAAATTTAAATTTGGATTCCATAATAACTTAGCCATTACATAACTTCTAAGCTCAAATAATTCACTATTATTATTGGAATGTTGTTCAAAAATCCAATTGGCATTATTATTAACAAAAAGATTAACATTAGGTTTTAATGTACCCCAATTAGGAAAAGGAGCTAAAAAATTAGTAAACTGAGTAGTATAATCCCATATTCTAATATTATCTGTAAGTTTTGACCACCCATCTAGATCAGACGCAAAATCTTTGCATCCATTTTCAATTGGAAGATTTCTATCACATTCAATTGAACAAAGAGTTATTAAAACATTTTCTAGTGGTTTAATCTTTGGTGGAGTTCTTGTGTACTGGTAGGCTAATGTTGAAATAGTTTTATCATCAAAATCTTTAGCAATATTATTAACAAAATGAATCATTGAACCTGCAGGACTCCCCTCACTTTTATCAATTTTAGAACATTTATTGCACTGACAGTATTGAGTGTTGTCGTCTTGACTTACTGAAATTACATCAGAACTAGGAAATCTATCAAAAAAAGATCGAACACTGTCCTTAACAATATTCAATACAGTTTCATTAGATAAACAAAGTTGAGTTGGTAATCTTTTACCATTTCTTAATGCATAAAATTCAGGATTTTTATCATAAAATTTATCGTATGGTAAAAAACGATGGAAAGTATGAACTCTTGCTGTTGGTACATATCTTGGAAAAGCTTCATCAGTAACTCTTAGTTTGTTGGCAAAATTTGAATTTTCATAAAAAAGTTTTGAGTGAACTGTTCTTGTAAGTACTGGAGGTTCATAATAGTAAGAAAAGTCTTTAGGTATTTTTATAAAATTTAAATTTTCGTAATGAGTATAATCTGATGAGAGCCATCTAACATTTAAAAATTTTTCAATAAAATCATAAGTAGCATAAAACAAATTTTCCTTATCATCTGCTGAAATAGTAATTATTGAATCCGTCAGCTTTACAGAGATAAAGTCTTTGTTTTTTTTATTTTCTTCAATTACAATGGATTTACTTTGAATTTGATCTGATAGAGATAATTTTGTTCCAAGTGTTTTATTTAAATAAAAATTAAGAGTATCCGAAATGTCTTTGTGCTTTGATACAATATTGTAATTTAAAAGAATTTCTTTGTCTAAAGTGATCGTATTTTGATCGCATGAATTAAATACAAATAATATTAATAAAAAGAGTTTTCTCATTGTATAGTAAAAGTTAAGAAAACTATTTTAATTTAAATTTTTAATTTAAAAAGAACGGTTATTTAGATTTCTCAAAAATTAATTTAAAATTTAAATCAGCAAAATCTTCCATTTTAACCAACATCAAGGAAGGTAATTTTATATCAAAATCTGTAAGAACTATTGAAAACTTACCCTCTATTTTAATACTGTTCTCATCCTGAGTAAAATTACTCTCAATTGTTTTATTAATTTTCTTTCCATGAAAATCTAGTTCCCCTTCAAATTTTATTTTATCTGAGAAGATTGTTATGTTGTTGGAGTAAAATTTTACTTGTGGGTAATTTAATGCATTTAAAACTCTAATCGCATTGGAATCTCTATTACTAATACCACTATCAAAATCAGAAATATTAGCAGAAACTGCAATTTGACTATTTTCTTCTTTGATAAATATTCCTTTAACATTTTTGTTAACACCCTTCCATTGATGAAGAACATGTTTAGCAGTATACTCAATCACAGATTGTTCTGAATTCAACATCCATGAATTTTCAATTTGAGCAAAAGACAAAAAAGGAAAAATCAGTAAAACAATAACAATATTCCTCATAAACTAAAATTTAATCACCAAAACAGCTGTAGCATAACTAGCAAAAGCTGTGTATGCTGCAGCTTTGTGGTTAGCCTTATTTTTATCATTATAATAATTAGTTGCTACCATAGCTGAAAAATGAACTGTTGCAAGCATTTTGTGTGCTTTGATTGAATTAAACCCTTTTACTTTCTTATTAATCAAAGGAGGAGGTGAAAACAATGATAATCCAGCACCAGTAAAATATCCAATGTTCACAATTTTACCCATGGTTTTATGTGTCTCATATAAATCATCCTGCCCATTATATAATTTTCCACCAATTATACCTTGTGCCAACATAGATGCCAAAGTAATGTAACCAATAGTTTGATGAGCTGTCAACATGGTTTTTCTTAACTTAAGTTCTTTTTCTCTGTTCTCAAGATTTAATGGTGATATGTTAGTTTTACGTAATAAACCGTTTTTTCCCCATAATAAACTTTGCGTGAAAATCATTTTTTCAGGTAATAATTCAATCTTTTTTTCCTCATCAATTAAACTAAATAAATCTTCTTTTTCTTGTCCGTAACATAAAACAGAAACCAAAAAAAGTCCAAAAAAAAGAAATTTAATTTTCATAATATTTAATCAATTGCCCATGCTTTTCCGTTAGTAGCAGATTTTAAATCTACACAACCTTTTTGTTCCATTGGAATTGGTTTATAGACAAGTACATTAGTTGCAATGTACTGATTAGTTCTAAAAGCATTAATAAGCAGTTCCCTGACCGAAAAAAGAAACATATATGATAATGATTTGGAAGATTCCATATAATCATTCATCCAAATATCATGCTTAACTTTATTTTCTTCCAAATAAAAATTTAATAGTTTGGAAATAGAAGTTTTATCAATTCTATTAATGTTTGAATTATCAGATTCCTCAAAATATTCGTTTTTAAAGGAGTTGAATGTCTTTGTTAAAAAACTCTTAGAACCATCGTCAAGGACGTTAAATGCATATAAATCTATAAATCTAACTAGATCTAGGTCTTTTGAACCAGGAAGGATATCAGATGATGGTAAAATTAATTCACACAAAGTTTCTAAAAAATCTATTTCGTCTTTATTAAAAAAAACAGGATTCCAATCCAGATCATTTTGACATGACTGAAAAAGAGATAATGTAACTGGAGTTAAAGTAACAATTCCAGTACTTAAACCTAACTTTTTCAACAATTCTCTTCTGTCCATTTTTAAATTTTATTATTCTTTAATTCTTTTACTGCGTAGTTAACAGCTCTTGCTGTAATTGCCATGTATGTTAGAGATGGATTGACATTTCCAGAGGATGTCATACATGAACCATCAGTTATAAACAGATTATTGACTGAATGGATTTGATTAAAAGCATTTAATACTGAAGTTTTAGGATCTCTTCCCATTCTTGCAGTCCCCATTTCATGAATACCCAATCCAAGTCCGTAAGAACTCTCCATTGGTTTAATATCTTTAAATCCTGCTTTATCTAACATTTCCATTGCTTGTTTTTGCATGTCTTTTCTCATATTAAGTTCATTTTCTCTAATACTTGCATCGAATGTTACAGTAGGAAGCCCCCATTTATCAGTTTTTTCATAGTTCAAAAACATTTTATTTTCATGATAAGGTAATACCTCTCCGAAACCATTGAGACCCATAATCCAGTCACCAGGTTCAGTGATAGCTTTTTTTAGTTTTTCACCATAAGATGCTTCTTTAACATACTCTGACCAATCTGTTCTACTTGCTCCTCCTTGATAGCCATATCCTCTTAAAAAGTCCTTGGTATTTGTTTTACCCCCAATATTTTGAAACCTTGGAATATAAATTCCATTAGGACGTCTTCCGGTATAGTATTTATCATGAAATCCATCAAACGATCCATCAGCCCCAATCTGAAAATGATGATCCATTATATTGTGACCTAATTCCCCAGAATCATTTCCTAGTCCATTTGGAAATCTTTTTGATTTAGATTGCATTAAAATGGATGTCGAAGGAACTGTTGATGCACATAGAAAAATAATTTTTGAATTAAACTCGTAAGTCAAATTAGTTTCGGAGTCTATAATCTTGACTCCAGTTGCTTTATTTTTGAACTCATCATAAACTATTTCATATACTATGGAATTTGGTCTTAAAGTCATATTACCTGTTGCATCAGCAGCCGGTAAAGTAGATGAATTACTACTAAAATAAGCTCCAAAAGGACATCCTCTTCGGCATCTGTTTCTATACTGACAATTAGATCTACCCATACCAGGTTTTGTTCCTTCTGTTATATGAGCTACTCTTCCGATAGTCATATGTCTATTTTGGTAATTTTTAGAAATTGATTTTTGTAAGACTTTCTCAACACAATTAAGTTCCATTGGCTTTAAAAGCTTTTGGTTAGGGAATTGATTAAGATTTAAATTTTCTCCGCTAACCCCAATATAATTTTCAACATAATCATACCAAGGTTCTAAGTCTTTGTATCTGATAGGCCAATCTACACCATAACCGTCCTGTTTATTTGCAACAAAATCAAAAGGTGTCATTCTATAACTTTGTCTTGCCCATAATAATGATCTTCCTCCTACATGGTATCCTCTTATCCAATCAAATCTTTTCTTTTCATTGTAGGGATGCTCTAGGTCATTAACAAAAAAATCCTTAGTTGATTCTGTATTTACATATCCAGTTCTAGATTGGATTGGTTGATTTTTTTTTATTTCTTGAGTTATAACATCTCCGGATGGATAGTCCCAGTCTTCTTTATTTGCAGTTTTATAATCTTCAACATGCTTAATCATTCTTCCCCTTTCTAAGACCAAAGTTTTTAAACCTTTTTCACATAATTCCTTAGCTGCCCATCCTCCACTAACTCCAGTGCCAATCACAATGGCATCATAATTTCTTTCCATCTAAAATTTCTATTTATTTTTTAATACAATTGGAAGTGTGATACTAGAGGGATACTTTTTTGAATGATAAATAACATTATTTGCTTTCATACCCTCAGACTCATCGTAATTATTTCCACCAGTATTTAAATTTCTGGCAAATCTTGGGAAGTTGCTACTAGAAACTTCTATTCTAATTCTATGATCTTTTTTAAAATAATTACTGGTTGACATTTTTGATAGATCTACCTTATAAACGTTTCCTTTTTCCATAAAAACTTCTTTATCATATCCTTCTCTAAATCTAACTCTTTGTATAGTCTCATCTATATTATAAGCACTACCATCAGGGTGAACGTCAATTAATTTAATTGTAATATCAGTATCTTTTACATCTGAGGAAATATAAATAGTTGATTCAATAAATCCTGTTACTTCAAAACCATTTTTTAAAGGTTCTGATGTATAAACCAAAACATCCTCTCTTTTTTCAATTTCTCTTTGATCGAATGCACCCCCTTTAACGGCATTTCCCATACAACAAACTCCCCCTCCGTATGAATCAACAGGATTTTCTGGATCATAAATAAATGAATCCGGGTTATCTTGAATTTTTCTTTTTAAAGTAGTTAGTTTCCCATCACCATTTAAAGTATTTGCATTACCATTACTAGTAAGGTAAAATTTGATCATTTCAGTATTTTCTGGGGGCCAAACATCTGAACTTTGCCACTCATTTGAACCCATTGTATAATATTGAACTCTTGGCGTATTCTCTTTAAAGTTATTGTCTTTTCCTTTTAACATAAAATCAAACCAATCGTAAATTTGCTCATCGTAATTTAATCTTGCATCTCCAACACTCAAATCTCCAACCACAGTATTTTCGGTTGCGCGAGTAAAACCGCAATGTAGTGTTGGAGAGATAATTAAATATTGATTGTCGTTTACATAATCGTCAACGGAATTTTCTCTAACGTGATTGAATAAAGCAATATTTGGAGTTGTAGCAACATCGTACCAAGACACAAACCAAAAGCTAGGAACACCAAAATTCATATTATCGTGATACAATCCCCCTTTGTACCAATCTGAATCGTTAGGTTTTCTTCTAATCATCTTATCAAAAACCTCCTTTTTTCCTCCAACATTTTTTAATAAATCTTGAATAGGTAAATGTTTTATTTTTTCAGCCCAATCAATGGGGGGATTTTCAGGAGCTAAATCGTAAAATCTAGAAATTCTAATTAAATCTTCTTGAGTAGCTCCCTCAGGAATTCTTGGTTTAAACTTATCGTGTTCTACGCCATATAACCAAGTAGCAAATAAAAGTTGTTCAACACCTCCACGATACCAATTACCCTGCTCATAAAAATCTCCTACTTTACCAACACCAGCTCCAAATCCTTGTGGAACCATTGCCGCGTGAGATGGGTGGTCTAGTGCAGCGACTGCCATTTGCCACTCTGCAGTTGAAGAACATCCAAGTGTTCCTATTTTACCATTAGACCAAGGTTGTTTACTCATCCAGGAAAAAGCGTCATAGCCGTCTGTTAAAGGGACTCCTAAAATATCCCATTCTCCTTCGCTATAATATCTTCCTCGCTCGTTTTGTACAACATAGGCATATCCTCTTTTTAAAGCTTCATAGGCTCTTTGGTGGGTTCTATTTTTTTGTTCTCCATCACCCCAAGAATTAAAATTATAAGGTGTTCTTGAAAAAATAATCGGAACCTTTTTATCAGTTTTTGGTAAATAAATATCTGTAGCTAGTCTTACACCATCTCGCATAGGCATCATAACCTTCTGCTGAAGAGTTGCAATTTCATTTATCTTTGACAGTATATCGTCCTGTGAATTTGATATTTGGGGAATAAATAAAAGTAAAACGAGAATTTTATATAAATACTTCATATCTTAAGATTATAAAATTTATTAAAACAATTTTAAATGAAAACATTAATTCCAGAAATATTAGAATTTTTTTCAGCAATTTCTTTCGTTATTTATGGAATTCTTTCGTTTACATCTAATATAATGAAATCTGAGTTTAAAAGATGGGGAATATCAAAATTTAGATTTATAGTTGGTTGCGCTCAATTAACAGGTGGGTTTGGTCTATTAATTGGTTACTATTTTCCTATTATGACACTAATATCATCATTTGGATTGGCTTTATTAATGGCTTTAGGTTTTGGCTTAAGATTAATAGTCAAAGATGGTCTTATTAAATCATTACCTGCATTATTTTATTTAATTGTAAATGTTTTCATTTTTCTTAATAATTTAAATAATAATTTTTGAAAAAAAAGATAGCTATTGCAGGAGCAACTGGGTTTATTGGAAAATGGTTCATTGATAAATATAAACATGATTACGATATTATTGCTCTTAGTAGAAACAGAATTAAAAATCAAGATTTAGAAGAAGTAGAATGGAAACAAGTTGATCTGTATTCAATATCTAGTACAACAGAGGCCTTGAGTGGAGCAGACATTGGAATTTATTTGGTTCACTCCATGATGCCATCTACTAGACTAAATCAAGGTGAGTTTGAGGATACAGATATTTTATTGGCAGATAATTTTTCAAGAGCAGCTCAAGATTGCAAGCTCAAACAAATAATTTATGTAGGGGGAATTCTTCCAAAAGATGATCAAAGTATTTCAAAGCATTTGAGATCTCGGTACGAGGTTGAAAAAACCTTGGGATCTAGAAACACTCCTTTAACTTCAATTAGAGCTGGAATAATTATTGGACCCAATGGATCTTCTTTTAAAATAGTTCAAAAATTAGTAAAAAACCTTCCATTAATGGCATGTCCTGAATGGACAAAATCATTAAATCAACCCATTGATATTTTGGATGCTCTGAAAATAATTAAATGGTCCATTGGAAATGAATTAACATTTAAAAAGCCATTAGAAATAGGTGGAGATCAAACCATCACCTACATGGATTTACTAAAAATCACAGCGAAAAAAATGAAAAAAAGAAGACTTATTTTTTCATTATCATTCATTACAATTGGTTTATCAAAATTATGGGTTAGCGTTATAACAGGAACTAGTAAATTTTTAGTCTCACCACTAGTTGAAAGTCTAAAACACAAAATGACACTAAATCCTGAAAATAGTGTCAACCTACCCATTAATTATATTTCCGTTGAAGACAGCGTGGAAAAAGCACTCTATCCTAAAGAAAAAGTTCCAGAAAATCCTGAATTTTTTCCTAGAAAAAGAAAAGAAAATACTGTAAGAAGTGTTCAAAGAATTTATAATCCTAGCAAGAGAACAACTGATTTTATTGCTAGAATATATCCAATTTGGCTAACAAAAAGATTTGCTGATTTAATAAAAGCAAATTTTGATGGAAAATTTATAAAATTTAGTTTTTTATCAATTTTACTTTTGGAACTTAAAGTAATCAAATCAAGAAGTGACGATAAAAGAAAATTGTTTTACATAACTGGAGGTTGGTTAGTGAAAAGAACATCACACGGTTGGCTTGAGTTCAGATCAGTATTAAACGATAAATATATGATCGCTGGAATTCATGAATACGTTCCTAGTCTTCCATGGTATATTTATAAATACACCCAAGCTAAACTCCATTTAGTAGTTATGAGGAGGTTTGAGAAATTTTTGTCAGGAGTTCCTAAAAAGTATTCCAAAAAAATTAAACGAAATTAACATCCCAACCTTTTTGGTAATCTCTAGACCAAAATTTTCTTTTTATCTTTTTATCTAAAACGTCTCCATTATTTGGATTTATTTTAAAAGACTTACCAGCTCTATGAGATAAATTTGCATAATGCACCATACTTTGACTAATTACAGCATCTTTTATTTCTGAATTTAAAGACTCTGATTCTCTAATAGATTTGAAAAAATTTCTAAAATGTTTAGTAGTCATGTTACCTCCACCTCCAAGTGCGGTACTTGATTCATTATCATTTGATTTACTATTTCTGATTTCTTTTCCATTTAAATCGAAAACAGAATAACCTTGTCTGTTAATGAAAGCTGAACCATTCGATCCGTAAATTATTGTACCCCTTCCACCCATAGAATTTTTAAAATATGAATTACGGCTATGACAATTCCAATCAATTTTAAGATCATTGGGAAATGTAAATTTCGCTTCCATAGTGTCATACATCGTCCACCCATCATCTACAAAATGATTTTTACTTGAATAAACGTCTACATTTTCAGGATAATGTACACCTAGAACCCATCTAGCAATATCTAATTCATGAGTTGCATTATTACCAGCCTCACCTGTTCCAAAATCCCATCCATACCATCTCCAATTATAATCCCAAGTATCAAAAGTGTAAGATTTTCTTACTGATGGACCTTGAAATAAATCCCAGTTTAGTCCTTTGGGAACTTCTGATTTAACCTGATTTGGAACTCTAGGTCTATTGTTATTGTAAAAGGCTTCAGCTTTGTTAAGTTTTCCAATTAATCCATTTTTTAACAAATCAATTACTTCAGCCGTTTCATAGGAAGACCTTTGCTGATTTCCCATTTGAACTGATTTTTTATAATAATTTTGATAGTTTACAAGTAATTCACTTTCTCTTAAATTATGACTACAAGGTTTTTCTAAATATATATGTTTGCCTGCTTCCATCCCTTTACATGCAGCATAAGCGTGCCAATGATCTGGAGTTGCTACAATTAATGCATCTACATCTTTATCATCAATAATTTTATGTATATCTTTTTCTAGGTTTGTCTTTGTTTTAGTTAGTTTGTAATATCTATCACTTGCTTTATCAAGCTGACTATCCATAACATCACATAAATACTTTATTTCAACATTTTTCATTTTTAAAGAAGAATTCAGTAAACCAGGAAATCTTCTACCAAGACCTTGGAAAGCTAAAGTAATTCTGTCATTGGATCCTAAAATTTTTGAATAACTTTTTGCCGAGGTTTGATAAAATGGAGATAAAAACAATGTACCACCAATCCCTATTGATGATTTTTTAATAAAACTTCTTCTGTTTTTCATAAACTAATTTTTAAAATTCTCTAATCTTAATATTTTTAAATGAAACTCTGTCTCCGTGATCTTGTAACAAAATATGACCTGAATCTAATTGTCCAAAATTTTCCCATTTAGAGTATTTACTGTATTCAACTAGTGCTTTAAATACTTGAGAGAACCTGTTATATTCTAATAATTTTATATTGTCCAACCAATGCTCAACATGTCCTTCATTAACAATTATTCTAGCTCTATGCCAAGTTTCAGGATGTACGGGTCTTTTTGATCTTTCTTCGTTTAAATTTTCAGCTTCTATTAAATCATAAAGTGATCCCATTGATCTATTTTTTTTAATATCCTCCTTGTGTAAAACCCAACTTTTATTTGAATATTCATAGACTTTAAATTTTTTATTTGCATCTAAATGATTTTTATCATCTAAAATTTGATATTCAAGACCAATGGAAGAACCTGCTCCTTTGTTTAAATAAGTATCAACAAAATATTTAATTCCACTATTGGCTCCCTCTGAAATTTTAAAATCTAGTTCTAATTCAAAATTTTTGAATTTTTTATTGGTTACAATATCTCCCCCATTTTCTGATTCCTTTCCATTTGAAGATAAAACTGTGAGTACATTATTTTTTATTTCCCATCCATGTTCTGGAAATTTTGACATTTTTGCTCCTCTCCATCCCTTAGTTGTTTTCCCATCCCATAAAAACCTCCATCCATTAATAATTTGATTTTCACTAAGTTGATTATCAACGTTATTAATCTCTGTTGCATATTCTTCAACTTTATTTCTTTGTTCAGATAAATTTTCTGTAAGGATTTTAATATTCCTCCACATTACTTTTTTACCTACATCTTTAGACTCTGAAATATTATGAATCTGCAGAGCAATAAATCCTGAAGATGACAATGGATCAATTAAATTGGTTACTTGTATTCCATTAATCCAAGTTCTAATTGAATTTCCTACAGCTTCAATTCTAGCTTTATTCCATTGACCATTTTTAAATGATTTTCTTCCCTTTTCATTTCTTGTGACTGGATATAAGAAAAAGTTCTTTCGGGATTGGTCGTATATTCCACCAGACCAGGCTCTATTTTCATTGGTATCCAATTCAAATTGATACCCAAATACTCTACTATGTTCTGGAACACTTGTATTTATTGCACTTCTAAATTGTACGCCAGAATTTAATCCGGTATCAACAAAAACTTCAAACTCTAAAATAAAATCATCGTAAGCTTTTTTTGTCCCAAGATATGTGCTAGGACTTTCTAAAATAGATTCAGCATAAATGACCCCATTTTCTAGTTTAAACTGAGCCTTTCCTTGCTTAATCTCCCAGTTGTTTAAATCTTCGTCAATTAAACTTTTCCATTTCTCTTGAGAAAAAGAAATTGTAACAAATAGAAATAGTATAAATAAATTAAGTAATCTCATTTTTAAATCCTATTAACACATGATTTTTATAAAAAATTATAATTATGGATATCAAAATTGATAGTACAAAATAAAGTGTCATTAGAGATAGCTCTAAATTATAATTTGTTAATAAAAATTGATCATTAATGTAGTACAGTGCAAAAATTGACAGAAATGATCGAATCATTTCGAAATAGGGAGCCCATTTATGTAAATCTAAAAGTGATGTGAATCCGAACACGGAAACAAAAATTAGTATTCCTATTAAAAATTTTAAATCATCACCCATTAATGAAAAGTTGATAAGAAAAAAATAGACTAAAAAATTTATTGAAACAAAATGAAATACAGCAACAAATTTTAAAAACAAAGAATAATCGGGACTGTATTTAGATCTTGTTTGTGGGTCGTTAATTATATTTCTTGGAAATTTATCAATCACATCTTTTGGCCTCCATCCAGTTGGCATAAACCATATTCGAAATTTGTCTTTAAAGTTTGTAGTATTGTATGCATCTTGAATTACATAAAAAGCATGTTGAAAATTTATTAGCAAAGGATTCCATGTGTTCACTGGTTTTAACACACCATACACTGGAGGTTCATCATCAAGTTCTTCTTGAAACGTACCAAATACTCTATCCCAAATACAAAAAATTGCAGAAAGATTTTTATCTATATAAATAGGATTAATTGCATGATGAACTCGGTGTTGAGAGGGAGTAACGATTATATATTCCAAAAACCCAAGCTTTCCTATATGCTGAGTATGATACCAAAATTGAGAAAATAAATGCAAGGGAGCTAAAAAAGCAATAATTTCAGGTGGAACTCCAAAAAAGGCTGCAGGAATTAAAAATAAAGCACCAAATCCAATCCAGGCTGAAATACTTTGTCTTAAGGCACAAGCTAAATTAAATTCTTCACTACTATGATGTATTACATGACGATTCCAAAAGATATTAACTTTATGATTTAATCTATGATTCCAATAACTAGCAAAGTCAATACAGATAAAAGCTACAATATATAAAAGCACACTAGATTCAAGGTCAAAAAATGCAATTGAATCTAATATATATGGATAAGAGAGAATAACAACTACAAGTCCTAAGGAATCTTTCAAAACATTTGTTATTCCTGAACTTAAACTAGAAAGGGTATCCATAAAAGAATAAGTCTGTTTATTAGTAAAGTGACCATAAAGCATTTCAAAAGTCATCATAACCATAAAAACTGGTAAAACCCAAAGTAAAATCGAAGCATATGTTTCCATAATTTTTAAATAAATAAAAACAATTGATATCTTTAAATTTAAACATATTTTTTTAAATTTGCATTCGTCAAAAAGGTCGCGTAGCTCAGCTGGATAGAGCATCTGCCTTCTAAGCAGACGGTCAGAGGTTCGAATCCTCTCGCGATCACTGAAGAACCTCACTTAAAGTAGTGAGGTTTTTTTATATTTAGTTAATGGAACTAGATTCAATATTGGCACAAGTTTCTCTCAACAAACTCAAAAATAGAAGTAGACCTAAATGGGGAATGATGAGTTCCTCTCAAATGCTTTATCACTGTAATATCTTTGTTGATGTTTCTTTAGGAGAAAAAAAAATAAATTTTTTTGTTAAAACTTTTAGTAGACTATTTTTTAGATATTTCTTTTTAAAATATCTAAACTCAATTGAATTTGATATTTATAAATTTTCTAAAAATTCATCAACACTACCCATATTTAAGTCATTTCCAGAATTTATTGATTTTGATTTTGAAAAATATAAACTAATAGAAAATCTAAAAAAAATTGAACAAATCAATTCCAATAAAGTTTATCATCAAATGTATGGATGGATACCTACATTAACTTTAAAAAAATTAGTATCGTTTCATACATCATATCACTTCAATCAGTTTAATTTGTTTAAAAAAATGTAAATTAAACTTTACATTTTATAAAAAATTTTTATATTTGTAAGGTAAACTTTACAAAATAACATTATGAAAAGAAATTTTAAACAATCAAAAAAAGTATTAATGTGGACAATTATATGGCTAGTGAGCTTTGCAATTTTGGTAAATGGACCAAAGGAATTGTGGGAAGACACAACAATTAGTATTATTGCTGCAGTAGTAAATTTTGTTCTAATCATTGTAATGTTATTTGCAAATAAAAATCAGTTTGATGAGTTTGATGAATTTGAAAAAACTGTTCAATTAAATGCTATAGCTTTAAGTTTATTCTTAACTATTTTCATTGGACTGTTTTTTATAGGAGTTTATCACTCAGGTTTAATCAATTATGAGCCTAAAATTCATCATTTAGTAGTTTTTTCATCATTAACATATATATTTTCTACGATTATAAATTTTAAAAAATATCAATGAAAAATAGAGTTAAAGAGTTAAGAAAAAATCAAAAATTAACTCAAGAAGAACTTGCAGAGTTGATTGGAATTTCAAGACAAGCAATTAACGCAATTGAAAAAGAAAAATTTGACCCTAGTTTACCAACTGCGTTTAAAATGGCAAATCTATTTAAAACAACTATTGAGGATATTTTTACGTTTACCAAATAATTATGAAACAAGAAAGAAAAAGCAATTTTATATTATGGATTATTGTAGGTTTTACTTTAGTAATGTTATGGTACTGGTTAAATAACTGAATCCTTTAAAAATATTCCATATTTATTATTTTGATTTAAAGAATTATTTAAGGGATTTGGTTTTTTTAATCATTGATTCATAAAGTCAGAAATTAGTTTATGAAAATGATGAACACCTTGTTCTCTAGTTGGAGAAAATCTTCCAGCTTTATAAAAGGCTGATCTCAAACCGTTATGAACATTCTCAACAACAAATTCATCTTCCTCCTCTACTTTCTGTAGTTGATTTCCTGCACCCCTATTTAATTTGGAATCATCATAGACATAAGATCTAAATGAAACTTTTGTCAAAGACTGTGAAATTGGTTTAACAATATTTAAAGACAATCCCCAAGGATAAAAATTAAACATCATATTGGGAAAAACCCAGTAATAGTAAGCTGCGACATTTTTTCCATAATCAGTATGATTTTCAGGAAAGTTAAATACATCAGAATCATTTTCACTGTATCCGATTTGTAAATTACAATAATCGTAAACCTCAGTTGTGTAATTATTGTAATCTAAGACTTCGTTTAAATCTTTATGCACAAATGGAATATGAAACCCCTCCAAGTAATTATCACAATACAATGCCCAATGTGCATTAACTGTAAAATCTTTAGAAAGAGATTTATCAGGCATAAATTGATCAATTGGTAAAAAACCAACTCTTTCATTCATTTTATCAATTATTGACTGAAAATTAAAAGAAGGATTTAGCCCTGCAAAAAGTAATTTACCCCATTTAACTACAGGAAATTTATGCAGATGATCACATGATCTAGGAAAATTTTTTGTTTGATCAAATTCAGGCATGTACTCAAATTCACCTTTGTTGTTAAACCTTCTACCATGATACATACAGATAAGTTTTTTGGATTTACCAGGTTCAAAAACCAAAATATTTCCTCTATGAGTACAAACATTTGTCATGCAATGAATATTATTATACTCATCCTTAGTAAGAACAATGGGTTCATTTAAATAATCCTTTAAAATGGTAAGAGGAAAAACCGAATTCTTTTCTTTTATTAAATCATCGTCACCAATATATTGCCATGATTTAAAAAAAATTTTTGATTTTAAATCTTCAAATATTTCAAAATTTTTATAAAAAAATGAAGGTAAAGTTTCAGCTTTTGAAATGTCCGAATCAATTTTAAATTTCTTTTTCATTATGAGTATTTCCTAATTACAAGTTAATTTAAAAAACAAACATTACAAATTTGATTAAGTTTGTTAAAATCAATAAATAAAAGAATGAAAAACAACATATCAGAAATATTAAACAAACTTGAAATAAATACAAACCAACAAGGATGTTCAAATGGCTCAGAGTGGTTTGGATCAGGAAATTCTATAAGCTCTTTCAGTCCTGTTGATGGATCTATTTTAGGAAACTTAAGCACAGGAAATAAAGACGATTACGATAAATTGATTGATGATGCACAAAAAGCATTCTTATCATTTAGAAAAATCCCAGCACCGAAAAGAGGAGAGCTTGTAAGACAATTGGGTAATAAAATTAGAGACAATAAAGCAGAACTTGGGGAATTAGTTTCTCTTGAGATGGGAAAATCATTACAAGAGGGATTAGGGGAAGTTCAAGAAATGATAGATATATGTGATTTTGCTGTTGGACTATCTAGACAATTGTATGGTCTAACAATGCACTCAGAAAGACCAAATCATAGGATGTATGAACAGTATCATCCACTAGGTATAATTGGCATTATTTCAGCTTTTAATTTTCCAGTTGCAGTATGGAGTTGGAATGTGGCACTAGCATGGGTATGTGGAAATGTATGTATATGGAAGCCCTCTGAAAAAACACCACTATGTAGTATTGTATGTCAAAAACTTATTGCAGATGTTTTAAAAGAAAATAGTATAGAAAATGGTGTTTCTTGTTTAATTAATGGAGACAGTCAAGTTGGAAAATGGATGTCAGAAGACAATAGAATAAATCTTCTTTCTGCGACTGGATCTACTAGAATGGGTAAAGATGTAGCTCAAAAAGTTGGTGCAAGACTTGGGAAATCGTTACTTGAACTGGGGGGAAATAATGCAATAATTGTTACACCAAGTGTTGATATCAAACAAGCAGTAATTAATATTGTATTTGGAGCTGTTGGAACTTGTGGACAAAGGTGTACTACAACTAGAAGAATCATCGTGCATGAATCAATAATTTCCGAAATAAAAAATGAATTAGTAAAAGCATATAGCCAATTAAAAATTGGAAATCCTTTAGATGAAAATAATCATGTTGGACCTTTAATTGATTTAGATGCAGTTAACCAGTATAATAATGCCCTTCATGAGGTTGAAAAACAGGGTGGAAAACTAATTGTAAAGGGGGGAGTTTTTGAAGGAGATGGATATGAAAGTGGTTGTTATGTTAAACCTGCAATTGCAGAGATTAAAAACGAAGCTTTGATTGTTCAAACAGAAACATTTGCTCCAATATTATATTTAATTGGATATAGTGGTAAAGTTGAGAATGCTATAAAAATTATGAATGATGTAAAACAAGGACTATCCTCATCTATAATGACTGAAAATCTCAAAGAATCTGAAATATTTTTATCAGCATCTGGAAGCGATTGTGGAATTGCAAATGTAAATATTGGAACTTCAGGTGCTGAAATTGGGGGTGCATTTGGAGGTGAAAAAGAAACTGGAGGTGGTAGAGAAAGTGGATCTGATGCTTGGAAAGTTTACATGAGAAGGCAAACCAATACTATTAATTATTCAAGTGAACTAGCCTTAGCACAAGGAATAAATTTTGATCTATAAAAAAAGCTCCCAAAAGGAGCTTTTTTAAAAATTTTTAAATGAAAATTATTGAGATAAAACAGCTAAAGGTTTATCTTTTTCTCCAAGCCATGACACAATAAAAATAAGATCTTCAGAGCCCTTATTTTCTGAAAGATGCCATGTGTTTGCCACACCTAAAAATGCTTTATCACCTGCTTTATATGTTTCAGATTTAATAATTGTTTTTTCATCTCCAGTGGCGTCAAGAGCAGTTTCAGTATCGTAATTTACTGTTAATTCTCCTTGAACCACATATGCAACACCAGTGTAAGGATGATAATGCCATGGTGATTTAAAGCCTGCTTCCCAAACTTTAACTTGACTAGTCACTGAAGCTTCACCTGTTGGATATGAAAATACATTACCAAGGGGATCTTGTGTTGCACTAGTCATAATATCTCCATTTTTAAAAAATGAAGAAAAATCAGATTCTAAATTTTCTGTTTTAACTTCATTGTTACAACTGATAAAAATTAACGAAACGGTTAGTAAAAAATACTTTTTCATAATAGATTATTTAATTAACTAAAGTTAATAAAAATTAATTTTCTGGATCGTATTTACAACAAAGGGGTAAATTGTCATACGCTTCCTGATTTAAATTTACTAAATCAGTTGCATAGCCAGATGAAGCTATTGCATTGTGTATCGTCATTAGCTCAACTAATTGATCATCATAAACTAGATCAATTTGCTTAGATTGAACATTCCATTCAGCCTTGTGAACTCCATCAAGATTAAGTGCAGATGTCTCAATAGTTTTTTTACACATTTTACAGTTTCCCTTTACTCCAAACGAAGTTTCAGTACCCATAAGTTCAACAATAACTTCTGCGTTGGAGTTATTGGATAGTTTTGATGCATCTTCAATACTGTAATCAGCAATAAAATAACCTATTAAAAGACCACCTAAAAGAGATAAGATTATATAAGTTGTTTTTTTCATTGTTTATTTTTTAGTGAATAGAGTTAGTTTCATATTTACAACATTCAGGAAGAGCATTATAAATTTTTTCTGGAGCTTTGTACTTATCTGTACTATGGCCCAGCATAGATATATGTCTATGTATCTTGTCAAGATTAATTTTTTTTGAATTATATATTAAAGAAATATTATTTGATAAAATATCCCAATCAGCATATTTAACACCCTTGAGCTTAACAGTTCCTTTTTCAATTCTATCTTCACACATTTCACAAACTCCTTTGACTTTAAATGAAGCTTTTTCTGAACTAGAACTAGTTTGTGAATAGCATATTGAAGAAAATAAGAGGGTAAAAATTATTATTTGTTTCATGTTATAAATTTAACTTTTTAATCTTAATCCTATATAAAAAAGTGATCCATGAATTGGAGCATATACTATAGAAGTATCAAAATCTGTTCCAAATGGATATCCACCTAAAACAGGTTTATCTTGTTTATAATTTGACATGTTTTCGCCTCCTACATATAATTCAAACTTTTTAGAAAAAACTTTAGTTATTTGACTATTTAAAAGAGAATAAGAATTTGAAAATCCTTTTACTAAACTTAAATTGTGTTTGGGTATTCTTTGCTTACCAACCCAATTATATGTTAAATCAAATTTCCATTTAGATCCATTACTCTTAGTGCTTGTTGAAGCTTCAATATTTGTAAAAAATCTATTTTTTGGGGTCAATGGATTCTGTAAAAATCCTGACTTGTACTGCTTCATGACATCGTAATTTTTATAAGTAGATTTTATAAATAAATTATCACTAAACTCATATTCAAGATCAACTTGTAAACTTTTTGCGTAACTCTTTCCTTCTAGATTATAAAAAGAAACTTTCCCTTGTGTTTCCCAATCAACTACGACTTGATTATCAAAATCTGTCACATAATAGTCAATAGTTATATCAACTTCCCTGTTATTAATATAAAATCCTTGTCTGAAACTTATCCCATAGTTAAATGCTTTTTCTGGTGCTAGGCCATAGAAGTTTCCAGCATTTTTTGGTAAAAATATTTCTCTTCCAGTAGCGAAGATATTTTGATTTTCAGAAATAACATTAGATGCTTTTCTACCAGTTCCGGCAGAAAGTCTTATTACAGATTTTTCAAGTGGTTGATACCTAAAGTGAAGTCTTGGAGTAAAAAAATTTCCAAGATTATTATGAAAATCATATCTGATTCCTGCTACTAAACTAATTTCATCTAAACTATCGTAACTATACTCAAAAAAACCACCTATGGAGTTGTCTATCCTTTGAGAACTACTCATCATGTCAATTGAAACTCGATTGAAAAGCTCATCGTAATCATCATATGAATAGTTTAATCCTAACTTAATTTTATTTAAAGTACTTCCGATTATTGAATTATAAATTATACTTGAATAAAAACTTTTTTGATTGATCAAATAATTTCTTTTACCAAAAAAAGAATCTTGATCGTGATATGAATATGCCATTTGAAATCCTAATGACTGATATGGTATTGAGGGATTAACATATCCAAACTTAAAATTTGAATCAAATCTTTTTGTATTAATTTCCCCTGACCAGGGTTCACGAATAAAAACTTTATTCTTATTGTTTTCTCCAATTTCTTTATTATCACTCATAAACCTATATCCAAGAAACACAACTGTTCCTTTTGATGGGTTTATATATTGCCATCTGTTGAACAAATTTATCGCCTCAGAAATGGGATGATCTAGAAAACCATCGTTGTTATTATCAAGAATATGGTCATTTTTGTTTGCATGAATGTATAATCCGGTACTCAATTTATCAGTTATTATTTTATTACTGTGTAAATTAATTTCATTACGACCCATATTGTTTGAATAAATATTTATAAAAAATGGTGAGTCTGAAAATGGTTTATTTAATTCTACATTAATTTGTCCTGAAATACTTTCAAATCCATTGGTAACGGATCCAGTACCTTTTGTTATTTGCATGGATTCAACCCATGTGCCAGGGATAAATGACAAACCATATACTTGAGATGCCCCTCTTATCATTGGAATATTCTCCTCAGTTATAAGTAGATAAGGACTTTCCAAGCCAAGCATTTTAACTTGTTTAGTTCCTGTAATAGCATTTGAATAATTAACATCGATTGATGGATTTGTATCAAAACTTTCAGAAATATTACAACACGCTGCCTTTAAAAGCTCTTCACTTGAGACATTTGTTATATTTTGAGTTTTAAAATAAGATTTCTGAATGGTTTTTTTCTTTTTATTTACTATTACTTCGTCTAGAACATTTTGACTTTCAGTAAGTAAAATTTCAGAATATGTTTCCTTGTCAACTTTAATAATTTTGTCATCAAATCCTAAAAATTTAAAAAGAAGTTTTTTTGAATTATTTAGTTTTTTAATTTTAAAATAACCGATGGAGTCAGTAAGAGTACCAATTGAGGTATTTTCCCAAAAAACAGATACTCCAGCAAGAGGTTTTTGTAGTCCATCGTTATCTATATAACCAACCGAACCTTCAAAGTAATTTTGGGAAAAAGAGACAAATGATGTTAACAAAAACAAACATTTTAAAAAATTACTCATAAAACTAAAATTAGTTACAAGTTATACTTTTCTATAAAAAATTTAGATCTTTCTATGCTATTAATTCTAATATCTTCCCAAAACAAATTAACATCAGCCTTATGATAGTCCTTTACTGAAGATAATAAGAGTTTTTTTAATATATCCATTTTTGGAAGTTTCACAAGTATTTTGTTATCCATTGATTCAATTTTCACAGAATTGGGAAATACTTTTTTATTTAAATAAAGAAAACCTTTATGTTGATCATATTGACTTGTTGTGTTTTGATTCCAAGTAATTGGGTTTGAACATAGGGCATCTTTTATCCATTCTTGATTTATTGTAAATGAAATTTTTTTTGTTTTTCTTTCGGGCATTAATCTGTATGTATTCCAAGTAACAAAACCACCGGTATCATATTTGTTTTGCATTAATTGTATTGTACTAAAATCTTTACTGGTGATTTTAGTTCCAATCAAATAAGCTGCTACTAATTTTTTTTGCAAAGGTTTATTATCAAAATAGTCTTGCAACAATCTTTTGGCGTGACCAGCGCCTTGGCTATGGCCAGCTATTATTATTGGTCTTTCATTATTATATTCTTTCAAATAAGTTTCAAATGCTTTTTTAATATCACTGTAAGCCATTTCATAAGCTTCCTTACCACCATTATTCCAAAATGACTCTTTGAAAACTCTTATGTGAGCCTGTCTATAATAAGGAACATATAAATCTCCAACAGAATACCATGCTGAAGCTTGAAACTTAACAGAGGAATTTAAAACATAATTTCTAGTATCAACATTAAATATATCTGCATTCCATCGAGTGTTGTTTTTGTCGGTTAAAAGTGTTGGGTATATAAAAAAAGTATCAACTTGTAAATTTTCTTTTTCTTGATTAAAGCCTTCAAACACATTAGTTTCCGTTTTGGGATGAATCGCCCAAGAATCTGTATTAGAATAATCAGGTGATTCAGTTACTTTGAAATCAACAAATGACTCACTACTGTACTGTACGGGCTTAGTATTTTCAGAGAGAAGTCCACAAGACGTAAAAAAAAGAAATAATAGTAAATAGACATTTTTCACATAGTATATTAAGCAAATACCATGCTAAATATTTGTATTAATCAAAATAAAAATGTGATGATTATCAGTACAATTTTTATTCTAAAACAACTTTCCTATTAGATGGATTAAATGGAGTCTTGATTAGATTACCAGTAGAATCAATAAGCTCTAATTTTATAGAAACTTCTCCAAGAGGTAAACCTTCGATATAGTATGGTGCCCATTCGTCAATTATAAACTCTGTCTCATTAATGGTAGCTCTGACCTTATTTCCATCCGGAGAAATATTTGTATTTACTAAATAAAAATCTAAAAGTAATTTTTTTGTGTCATCTCCTGAATACTTACCTTTCGGTCTACTATAAAACAAAAATTCATTTGAAAGATCAATATTGTTTTTTTCTCCAACCTGAGTCAATACATAGGCTTGGTTATTTTTAACTGATTCATGATATGATCTTGACAAAAAAGCTAAGATCACATCACCTTCTTCAACATTTTTAGAAAAATTTTGATCGTAATGAGCTGAATAAGGTCCGTTATCAACAATAAAATGTATATGTTGACCTTTTGCAGAATTTGCTAAAGTATATTCAAAGTCTTTATTAGTTTGTATTCCAAGGTTATAATCGTCGATATCAAATGAAAACATATATTGATCATCTATTTTTACAGCATCAGTTAAAAAAAGTTTAGAATTTTCATAAGCTGGTGAACCAATAACTTTATTAATTGTAATTCCGTTGGGATCATTACATGATATAATTAGAAAAGTTAAAAATAAATAAGGAAGACTTTGGAATATTTTTTTCATTTTGGAATTATTTTAGAGTAAATTTAAAAAAACTGTAATATCTACAACTTATTTAGATATATTTTCAGAAAATTACCACTCTCTCTGTTTGTTAGTTTTTTCTAACTCAAATAATTCTTTTTCTGAAATTACTTTTAAATAGGAAGGATGTTGCTCGATTGCATACTCAATCTTCTCTACAATACTTTCAATTGATTCATTATCGTAATCTATATCCAATGGTTTTTTAATTTCCATCGATTGGAGAATATTTTTTTTTCTTATTCTAATTCCTTTTTTATCGAAAGATCTTCTGAAACCATCAATAACTATTGGAATAACTGTTGGCTTGTATTTCTTAATTATGTGGGCTGTCCCTTTTCTTATTGGTTTAAATGGAGTTGTTGTTCCTTGAGGAAATGTAATTACCCATCCATCGTCTAAAGCAGTTCCAATATTGCTTATATCACTCATTTTAACTTGTCTATTTACATCCTCACCTTTTGACCTCCATGTTCTTTCAATTGAAACAGATCCAACATACGCTAAAATTCTTGGAAGTAATCCGGCTTTCATTGTTTCTTTAGCAGCAACATAATAGATATTTAATTTTGGTTGCCATAAATAGGTCATGTTTTTTATAGAATCAACACGTCCACTTAAACTAGCATTAAAAACATGAAACATGGCGGCAACATCAGCAAAATAAGTTTGATGATTTGAAACAAATAGCACATTGTTCTCTGGAAGGTTTTTTAAAACATCAGAACCTTCGATTTTCAACTTGTTGAAACGATTAAATCTTTGATGAGTAAGAACACCGAGAATACGAATCAGCCATTTCTTAATAAGTAAGTTATGTCCAAATGGATTGCGCTTGAAAATATTCACATACTATTTTTTGGTTTGGCAAATGTATTAAGAATTAAGCACATGTTTATATAATAGATTAAATTCATGAATCATAATTGCAGTCGCTCCCCAAACTACATGATCATCAATAATAAATGAAGGAACCAACTGCTCATCATCTTTTACAATAACTTTTGATTTGGTGATTTTTAAATTTAATAATGTTTCAAAACTTGGTTTAATTACCTTAGATACTTCTTTAGGATCTAATAAAAAATTAGGTTCATAATCAATGTAGCCAACAAAAGGATGAACATTATAATTGCTTGGAGGTATATAAACAGGAGATAATTTTCGTACTTTAATGATATCATTTTTAACAACACCTATTTCCTCCTCACATTCTCTCAAAGCAGTGTCAAATAATGAAGTATCTTTCTTTTCAATTTTTCCCCCAGGAAATCCAATTTGATTAGAATGAACTCCCTTGTAAGTATTTCTTAAGATCAATACAAACCTAGGTTGATTTTTTTGATCAGGATAAAAAAGTAAGATAACCGAGGCTGTTTTAGCTGAACCAGGTATTTTTAATGACTTTAAAGTTTTAATTCTTGAGGGTGGTGCGATTTTTAGTAAATAATCATGACCTGGAAGATCATAATCTCTTATTTTTAATAATATTTTTTTAAAATTTTTAAAATGCACTTTCTTAAAATACTTTTAATTTTTCTTTTAATTATATCATGTAAAGATATAAGTAATAAAGAGAAAGTTAGTAAACCTAAGCCAATTCAAAAAGTTGTAAAAGCCGAAAAAAAAATAGTTGAAAAAGAATTTACATTGGATGATAAAAATGCAATCCCTTTCTTATTTGAGTATGGAAAAAAAAATAAAGAAAATAAAGTAAGAATTTCTACATCCTATGGAAATATAGATGTTTTATTGTTTGAAAATACTCCATATCACAGAGCTAACTTTATATATCTAACCAAAAAAAAATATTTTAAAGGAGAATACTTTCATAGAGTAGTCAAAGATTTTATCATTCAAGGTGGAAACTCCGATAATATTAGCACATCTAAAAAAAGAAGAGAAATTGGGAGGTATTTGTTACCGCCTGACACAAAAAAAGGATACAAACATCACAGAGGAATAATATCAATGCCTAGTAGTGAAATTGAAAACCCATATAAATTGGCTTCTCCCTATGAATTTTTTATTGTTCAAAAAATTGATGGAGCTTATCATTTGGATAAAAATTATACAGCTTTTGGAAAAGTAATTAAAGGAATGGATGTAGTCGATAAAATCTCAAATTTAGAAACCGACAAAAGAGAATGGCCACTAGATAATGTAAGATTTGATGTCGAAATTATTGAATAGATTTTTCTTATTAAATTCATATTTTTATAGAAATAAACAATTATGACAATAACACAATTCAAATACGTGTTAGCATTAGATAAGTTTAAAAATTTTACCAAAGCTGCTAAAGCGTGTAACATAGCACAACCTACTTTAAGCATGCAAATCAACAAACTAGAAAAGGAACTTGGAGTCTCAATTTTTAATCGAGAGTCCAAACCTTTAGAGACAACAAAAATTGGAAAAAAACTAATCGATCAAATTGAAATTGTAATAGCAGAAACCTTAAAAATCAAGCAGACTAAGGATTTTCACATTAATAAGTATGTAAAAAATATAAAGATTGGAATTTCACAAGATTTTGAATCAATTGTAAATTATTTACCAATAAAAAAATTAAATAGTGAAAAAATAATTAGCATCGTTGAGGGCAAAAAAGAAAAGTTATTAAATAAATTAATTAAAGAAGAGCTTGACTTTATTATCTCTAGTAAACCAAAATATTCAAATGACTTTATTTCAGTGCCATTTTATTATGAGCCTTTGATGGTACTTATCCCAGAAGGCTATAAAAAAGATTACAAAGATGAAATTACTTTAAAAGACATACGCTCTTCCGACTTAATTATGCCATTTATATCAAGTAACTTCACAAAAATTATTTCTAATTTTTTTGTAGATAAAGATTTTAAAAAAAATATTAAATCCAATAATTTAAATACAATAATTAAATTATCAAACTCAGGAATGGGTTTAACCATTGTACCGTACCTTAAGACACAAGAACTGAGTAATTCTATCAAAAAAAATGTGTATCATTTTAAATCTCCATACCCATCAAGAGAATTATGTTTTGTTTATAAAAAAAATACTCTTAAAAAAAATATAATTTTAGAAACTTTTGATATAATAAAGAGCGAAATGAAGAAAGCAGACTCTTTTTCGGATGTAAAAATTTTGAAATAATCAGACTATTGCATTGTAAAGATGTGGGTTTTGAAAAGTATAATTTTTTACCCATATCATAAGTTCTTGGTATTCATGTGGAAGCAATCTTTTTGAAGCTTTTAACAATTCTTTTCTAAATAACTTAGGGTTAAAACTCACCTTTTTCAAAACATCAATAGTATACTTATAAACAGATCTTGACATTAATTAGTTGTTTTGTTTGAAATTAATATTTAATATCAATATAATTTCTAAAAAAAATGTTAATAGTTATTTTTTTGATCGAAGTTTTATACTCCACTCAAAAGAGAACTCGGAAACAACATCACCTTTTTCATCAATTCCGTTGGTTTTTACAATAATTGTTTGTGCTTGTTTAGTCACAACAGCATCATTTACCAATTTATCTAAATCTTTTCCTTTATCGTAGGTAAAAAGAATTTTTCCTACTGCTTTTTTTGTAAAATTTGAGTTCGATCCGATTAAAAGCATAGCTATGCTATGGCCACTACTTTTAATTTTTTCTTGTAACAAAAGACCAGCTGGCATTTCAGCAGCCATTCCTTGTACTGCCCAAAAAAGAGAATTGAAAGGGTTTTTATTTAAAAAATTGTGTTTAACACGAACAGTACATGAGTTATTATTTAAACTATCTACTCTAACTCCGCAAAACCATGCTGAAGGTAGCCAAAAAAAAGACATTTGGTTTCTAAAAAAAAGTTTGAATTTGCTCATAATAACTTTAGTATAAATATACTAATAATTATTTATTCAACAGATGCTAAATATCTTTCAGCATCAAGAGCAGCCATACAACCTGTTCCTGCTGCTGTTACAGCTTGGCGATAATCTTTGTCTTGAACATCTCCAGAGGCAAATACTCCAGGTTTATTGGTGTGAGTTGATTTTCCTTCTGTAATTATGTATCCTGAATCGTCCATAGACAATTGATTTTTAAAAATATCAGTATTTGGCTTGTGACCAATAGCTATAAACAAGCCAGTAACATCAATGTTTTTAATTTCATTTGTTTGATTATTTATAATACTTACACCTTCAACAACATTTTTTCCTAAAACTTCCTTAATTTCAGAATGATAGCATACCTCAATATTATCTTTCGAATTAACCCTGTGTTGCATTGCCTTTGAAGCTCTCATTTCTCCTTTTCTTACAATCATTGTGACTTTAGTACAAATATTTGATAAATATGTAGCTTCCTCTGCTGCAGTATCACCACCACCTACTATAGCTACGTCTTGTCCTTTGTAAAAGAATCCATCACAAACAGCACAAGCAGATACTCCACCACCTCTAAGTCTTTGTTCTGATGGTAGTCCTAGATACTTTGCAGTAGCTCCGGTTGAGATAATAACACTTTCTGCCTCAATTTCTTTGTTGTTATCAACAACAATTTTGTGAACACCTCCAACTGCGTCACTAAATGCAACAGATGTTACCAAGCCTATTCTAACATCGGTTCCAAATCTTTCAGCCTGTTTTTGTAATTCAACCATCATTGTTGGACCATCAACACCATCAGGGTAACCCGGAAAATTATCAACTTCAGTTGTAGTTGTTAATTGACCTCCTGGCTCTAAACCAGTATATAAAACCGGTTTTAGATCAGCTCTTGAAGCATAAATTGCAGCTGTATAACCAGCTGGTCCTGAACCAATTATTAAAGTTTTAATTTTTTCAACTGACATATATATATTTTAAAGTGTAAATTTAATTTTTTTGAGTGTTGGTATTAAAAAATTTTTAAAAAGTTATCAGCAAAAATTATTATTAATAATATTAAGTATTATTTGATGATTTTTGAAATAATCCTATATTTGCTGGCTGAATTTCGGGGTGTAGCGTAGCCCGGTTATCGCGCCGCGTTTGGGACGCGGAGGTCGCAGGTTCGAATCCTGCCACCCCGACTTAAATCCTTGTAAGTAAAATATTTACAAGGATTTTTTTTAGCCTTTAATTGGAGTCTTTGTTTTTTCAGGTAAAACTAAATAGCCCATATTATATAAAGTAAACCCAAATATGTCAGCATATTGATCAATGGTTTTATTAATAGGTGTCCCAGATCCATGTCCTGCATTTTTTTCAACACGAATTAAAACAGGATTTATTCCTGAGTCTTTACTTTGAAGTTCAGCTGCAAATTTAAATGAATGCGCAGGTACGACTCTATCGTCGTGATCTCCAGTTGTTATTAATGTTGCCGGATAAGCAGTGTTACTTTTTACGTTATGGACTGGTGAATAACCTCTTAAATAATTAAACATTTCCTCAGACTGTTCTGACGTTCCATAATCATAAGCCCATCCAGCTCCTGAAGTGAACTTATGGTATCTAAGCATGTCTAATACACCAACAGCCGGTAATGCTACTTTCATTAAATCTGGTCTTTGAGTCATTGTTGCACCAACAAGTAAACCTCCATTAGAACCCCCTCTTATTGCAAGGAATTTACTAGACGTATAACTGTTAGCAATTAAATATTCAGCTGCAGCTATAAAATCGTCAAAAACATTTTGTTTTTGAGTCTTAGTTCCAGCATTATGCCATTTTTTACCATACTCCCCTCCTCCTCTTATGTTTGGAACAGCGTATATACCGCCTTGCTCCATCCAAACAATGTTGGGAACACTAAATCTTGGGGTTCTGCTTATGTTAAATCCACCATATCCATATAAGATAGTTGGATTTTGACCATTCAACTCTATTCCTTTTTTATGGGTTATAATCATAGGCACTTTAGTACCATCTTTTGAATTATAAAAGATCTGTTTAGATTCGTAGTTGTTAGGATCAAAATCTATTGAAGGAGTCCAGTAATTTTCATACTCTCCAGACTCAATATTTAATTTATAAATAGTTGACGGAGTGTAATAATTAGTAAATGAAAAGTAAAGTTCTTTATCATTTTTTTTTGCGTTAAATCCAGATGCAGTACCAATTCCTGGAAGTTCTATTTCTCTTATTAACTTTCCTTTGTAATCTAATTGATAAACTTTTGAAATAGCATCGATCATATACCTTGCAAAAAAATAGCCTCCTGCTTTTGAAATATTCAATACAAATTCAGTTTCTGGTATAAAATCATTCCACTTTGAAACATCGAGATCATTATAATTTACTGTTACAACTTTTTTGTTTGGAGTGTTGTAATCAGTTACAAGAAATAATTTATTTCCTATGTTGTGTATCAATGAAGTATTAGAATTATAATCATTAACAATAGGTTTAATTTCAGAGTCCGTAGTTAAATCTTTAATAAAAAGCTTATTACCTGAGGTTCTTTTGGCTGCATCGATGATTAAAAATCTATTATCATCAGTAACATACCCTCTAACATATCTATTTTTCTCTTCAATATTTCCACCATATATCAATTTATCCTCACTTTGAGAAGTACCTAATTTGTGATAATATAATTTATGTTGATCTGTTTTTTCAGAAAGTTCACTTCCTTTTGGTTTATCATAAGATGAATAATAAAATCCATCATTTGATCTCCAACTAACACCTGAGAATTTTACATCTACAAGTGTATCTTCAATTATTTTTTTTGTTTCTGTTTCAATAGTAATTATTTTTCTCCAATCACTTCCAGATTCAGAAATACTGTAAGAAAGCAGGGATCCATCTTTTGAAAAACTTAATCCAGCTAAAGAAGTAGTTCCATCTTCAGAAAATTTATTTGGATCTAAAAACAATTCCTGTTGTAAATCATTACCTGATCTAAACAAAACCCTTTGGTTTTGAAGCCCAGAATTTTTAAAAACATATGTATATTGACCATGCTTAAATGGAGCAGAAACTTTTTCATAATCCCATAAATTCTTTAACCTATTTTTTAATTCTTCTCTATATGGTATTTTTTCAAGATAATTAAACGTCGTTTGATTTTGATTGTCTACCCATTCACCAGTCTCTTTTGATAGATCATCTTCTAGCCATCTGTAATTATCAATAATTTCATTGCCATAATAAGTATCAACAACTGGAATTTTTTTAGTTTTTTGATAATTAACTACTTTATTGAAATTACAGGAAGAAAATAAAATAAGACATATTGATAAAAAATAATAGAATTTAATTTTTAACAAATAATTTAATTTAGACATAACCTTGATTTTTAGAATATTTTAATTAATTATTGATAGTTATTCAAAAAAAAACTCTTCATGTGAAGAGTTTTTATAAAATAAAAATAACATTATTCCTCGACCCAATTAAAAACTTTAGCATATTCAGTAGGATCAAATGAATTATACGTTTCAATAATTTTTCCATCTTTCCATTGGAAATAAGCATGACCCTTGAGTGAAAGTTCTTCACCTGTCTTTTTATTTGTACCTATCCATGTATACCAATAGTTAGTATATATTGAACCATTATTATAAAACATTGTATTAACTCTTCGATCGATATTATTAATACCATCAAAGAAGTCGTGTCCGGCTGAAAACCCATCAAACATCTGTTGAACAGTCATAGTATCGTCATTTACTTGAATTACAGCATCTTCTGCAAATAAATCTCTAACAGATTCAAAATCGTTGTTTGCATATGCATCAACAAATTTATTAAGCTTATCATTTCTTTCGTCAGTTGGTGATATTACTCCACCCCATTCAGAGTTATCAAAATTAGCTGGTGTATTATTACATGCAGTAAAAACCATAGCAACAATTAGTATTAGTATTTTTTTCATTTTTATAGTTTTAGTTAATTATCATCTACTAATATATCAATAATTCTATATTTGTAATATCGGGATGTGGCGCAGTTCGGTTAGCGCACACGGCTGGGGGCCGTGGGGTCGCAGGTTCAAATCCTGTCATCCCGACACATTAAAAAACTAAAACATGTACGACATACTTTTTGCTAAAACTTTTTTTATTGTTGGTTTTATGCTAATCATAACTACTTTTTTTTCAAGAATAAATAAAGCATACGAAACAACATCAGAAGCCCTTATTACAATATTGGGGTCATTTGCATCTTTATTTGCTATAATGTTTTTTAGCGAAAATTATCCCACCAATTTAATACTTGTCGCAATTTTTTCAGGATTTATCGGATGGAGCATGGGGCCCACGATTTCTGCAATTGGGGAAAGTTTCAAAATGAAAAAGTATCTAAAAAAGGCTGGTGTAAAAAGTAAAACTGTTGTTACTGACAAAAAAAAATTTATTGATAAAATTTTTGGAGCTGAGGATGAGAAAAAAACCATGTATTACAAAAAATCAAATCCAACTGAATTATTTGAAATAGAATCTGAAAAATATAAATCAATTGTCGATGAAATAAAATCATCAAATAATTTTAAAAAAGACAACTATCACCAAGAATGGCAAAATGTAGTTTTCCAAGCCATGTCTGCCACAACTATTGCAGTAATAGCAACGGCTAGTATTGTTTTTACTACTTCTATTGATTTTAGTGTAATGGGTGGATTTCTATTTACAGCGTTACTTATACTTATAATAATGGGTTTATTAAACCATTTTATTTTCAAATCAAGGAAATTTTCACTTGTTAAAGCTTATTTTGGAGTTTTAATTTTTACTGGATATCTACTCTATGATTTTGATATGTTAAAAAAGCAAATGAATGCTGGTGACGATTCATGGTCCACGGCAATTCAGATTGCTGTAAATTTATATTTAGACATAATTAATCTATTTTTAGATATACTTTATATTTTAGCTGAAAGCGGTGGAAACTAAAAATTAATCTCTATGAAAAAAACAGTATCAATCTATCTTACTTTAACTTTTTTTCTTTTAAACTTTTCTTGTGCTCAAGATTTAAAACCTTTAGATAACGAGAGAGAAGATACTATAATTGTTGATGAAAAGAATTATGAAATGGAAGTTGTTTTTGAAGACGAAAATTTAATATGGGGATTAGAAATTTTAGACGATAATTCAATTTTAGCTTCAATAAAATCAGGTTCAATTATTCATTATAAAGATGGAATTAAAAAAGATATCAAGGGCGTTCCTGAAGTTTATTTAAGAGGACAAGGGGGATTGTTAGATTTAGAACTACATCCTGATTTTAATAAAAACAGGTTAGTTTATTTATCTTACGCTTACATGAAAAATAGAGACGATGGAGGCAATACTGCCATAGCTAGAGCTCAATTAGTAAATGATTCATTAAAAAATTTAGAGATTCTTTATAAAGGATCGCCTGTTTCTAGAAAAGGTCAACATTATGGTAGTCGAATGGCATTTGACAACGAAAACTATCTTTACTTTACAATAGGTGACAGAGGAAATAGAAATGTAAACCCACAAGATATCTCTGTTGATGGTGGTAAAGTTTATAGAATTAATGATGATGGTACAATTCCTGACGACAATCCTTTCATTGATGTTCCAAATGCAAAAAAAGCGATATATTCTTATGGACATAGAAATCCTCAAGGAATATTTAAACATCCTAAAACTGGAAAAATTTGGACAAATGAACATGGACCAAGAGGAGGTGATGAAATAAATATTATTGAAAAAGGAAAGAATTATGGTTGGCCCAAAATAACATATGGAAAAAATTACAGCGGAACTACTATCACAAAAAACAAAAGTCTTCCTGGAATGGAACAACCACTTTATTATTGGTTGCCATCAATAGCTCCTAGTTCATTTGAATACATTTCTAGTGAAATGTACCCTGATTGGAAAGGTAGCTTACTTGCAGGGGCTTTAGTTTTTAAATACATTGAAAGAATTGGAATTAAAAATAATAAAGTGGTATCGAGATCAAAAATCGCTGAAGGTTTTGGAAGACCTAGGGATATTGTTCAAGGTCCTGATGGATATGTTTATGTTTCTATTGAAAACAAAGGTGTCTACAAAATATTACCAAAAAAATGAAAATTTTAAATTTTGTATTTCTGTTGTTGCCATTTATTATCTTATCTCAAGATATTAAAATAACTGAATCAATTGAAAGAGGAAGATTATTATACGAAGACTTTTGTGTTAGGTGTCATATGCCTGATGGTAAAGGTCAAAAAGGAATCATTCCCCCAATTGCAAAATCTGATTTTTTATTTAATCATATGGAAGAAAGTATTAAAGCTTTAAAATTTGGAGGAATTGATGGAGAAATAATTGTTAATGGAGTAAAATACAATTCTAGAATGGAAAAAATGGGTCTCTATGATGATGAAATTGCTGATATAATGAATTACACTTTAAATACTTGGGGAAATAAATACGATAAAATAATTGACGAAAAATACGTTAAAAGTTTAAAAAAATAATATGCCTTTAATTGGTATTTGTGGTGGAACAGCTTCGGGAAAAAGCACTCTTGCAAAACAAATTAAATCATATTTCTCAAAAATCGGTGTGGTTTGTATTGTTTCAGATTCTTATTACAAAGATCATTCTTTATTAAATTTTAAAGAACGTTCGAAGATTAATTTTGATCATCCAGATTCAATTGACTTTGAACTTCTTGTAAAAAATTTAAAAAAACTAAAAAACAATCAAAAAATTAAAGAACCTGTATACTCATACAAAACTCATAAAAGACTAAAAAAAACAAAAATAGTATTACCAAAAAAAATTATTATTGTTGAAGGACTTCATGTTTATTGCAACGATGATTTGATTAAATTATTTGATTATAAGTTTTTTTTAGATCTTGATTCAAAAACAAGGCTTAAAAGACGAACTAAAAGAGATACTAAAGAAAGAAACAGATCTATTGAAGAAATAAAAAAACGTTATTTTGATATGGTTGAACCTATGTATGAAAAATTTATAGAACCATCAAAAAAACACTCTGATTTAATCATGAATGCAAATAGTATAAACTTTAAAAAAATTATAGAAAAAATTGATGAAATCCTTTAATTCATTTATTAAAAAAATCAGATCTAATAAATACGTAAAAACATTTACTAATTTTTACATAATTGTGAGTTTTATTTTTATTATTTGGATGTTATTTATAGACACCAACTCTTATCTTTTTCATAGTAAATTAAATTCTGAGATTGAGGAACTGAAAATTAAAAAAGAAAATTTACAGCAAGAGATTATTAAAGATCAAAAATTTATTGATGATTTAAAAGATTTAGATAAATATGAAGCCTTTGCAAGAGAAAAATTTTTTATGAAAAAAGATGGTGAAGAAATATTTATTTTAGAATACAAAGACAGTATTAAAAACTAGTTAACAAAATCCGAATTCTCTTCCGTTTTCTGACATTAAAAAATTGTATTTTTAAAATAAATTTTATTTGATGAGTAAAGTAATTGCAGTTTCAAATCAAAAAGGTGGTGTAGGGAAAACTACTACAGCTCTGAATCTTTCTGCATCTCTAGGCATATTAGAAAAAAAAGTTCTATTAGTTGATTTGGATCCTCAAGCTAATGCTACATCTGGAATTGGAATAGACACTAATAAAGTTGAATTCTCTTCTTATCATTTATTAGAACACACACAAAAAGTTGACAAAATTATTGTACCTACCTCTACCCCAAACTTAGATATTATCCCCTCTAATATTGATTTGGTCGCTATTGAAATTGAGCTTGTAAATCATAACAATAGAGAATTTATGCTTAAAGAAGCATTAAATGCTATTAAAAATAATTATGATTTTATAGTAATTGATTGCGCTCCTTCTCTTGGATTAATTACATTGAATGCCCTAACTGCATCTGACTCAGTAATAATACCTATTCAATGTGAATATTTTGCCTTAGAGGGTCTTGGTAAATTATTGAATACCATTAAAAGCATACAAAAAATTCATAATCCAAACTTAAACATCGAAGGACTTCTTCTAACAATGTATGACTCAAGACTTAGACTCTCTAATCAAGTTGTTGAAGAAGTTAGAAAACATTTTCATAATATGGTCTTTAAGACTATAATACAAAGGAATGTTAAACTAGGAGAGGCTCCAAGCCACGGTAAAAACATTATTGATTACGACTCCACTAGTAGAGGAGCAAAAAATTATATTAAACTAGCTCATGAGCTTATTAATAAAAATAAATAAATGGCAAAAGCATATAAAAAACAATCTTTAGGAAGAGGGCTTTCAGCTCTATTAAACGATCCAGCCAAAGACATTAATTCTATTAATGATACAAATGCTGATAAATTAATTGGAAATATTATAGATCTGCCAATAAATCAAATTAAGGTAAATCCATTTCAGCCTAGAACAAATTTTGAAGAAGAAAAAATAATTGAACTATCAAACTCAATTAATGAACTAGGAATAATACAGCCAATAACTGTTAGAAAAACAGGATTTAAATCATATGAAATAATTTCTGGAGAAAGAAGATTTAGAGCTATATCATCATTAAATTTAAAAACTATTCCTGCCTATGTAAGAATTGCCAACGATCAACAATCGCTTGAAATGGCACTGGTTGAAAATATTCAAAGAAAAAACTTAGATCCTATCGAAATAGCTTTGTGTTATCAAAGATTAATTGAAGAGGTTATGCTTTCACAAGAAGATTTAAGCAAAAGAGTAGGAAAGAAAAGATCAACCGTTTCAAATTATTTGAGATTATTAAAATTAGATCCTATTATACAAACTGGAATAAGAGATGGTTTTATTTCAATGGGGCATGGAAGAGCTCTTGCTTCAGTGGAAAATATTGAAAATCAATTAAAAATATATAAAACAATTGTTTCAGATACTCTATCAGTAAGACAAACTGAAAATTTAATTTCAAACAATCAGCAAAAAAAATATCCTTTAAAAAAACAAAATCTTCCCTCAAATTTTCAAAAGGACTTGAGTTTTTTAAATAAAAAATTAAAAACTGAAGTTAAAATATCGTTAAAATCCAATAACAAGGGGACAGTTTCAATTCCATTTAATGATATTGATGAATATAAAAGAATCATAAAGATTATTTCTGGTGAAAATTAATTTTATTATATCAATAATTGCTCTTGTTATTTCATTAAAAAGTTATGCTCAAGATCAAGAAATTGATTTTGACAAGTTAGATCCAACAGCACCCTCAAAAGCTGCATTTTACTCCGCTGTTCTTCCTGGTTTAGGTCAAGGTTTTAATAAAAAATATTGGAAAATACCTATTGTATACGCTGCAATTGGCACCTCTGTATATTCTTACGATTTTAATCAAAAAAAATATTGGGATTATAGAAATGCTTACAAAAGTAGAAAAGCTGGCTATAAAAACGATCCATATCAAAATTTAATTCTTGATGACGATAGACTTTTAGATGGGGCTGAATTTCATAAAAAAAATAGAGATTTATCAATGGTTTTTATTGTTGGATTTTACATTTTAAATATTTTAGATGCTAATATAGATGCCCATTTAAAACAATATAACGTAAATGAATCTCTAACAATCAAACCCTATATCAATAATGATATTGAATTTTATGAACAATCAATTGGAATATCATTAAATTTGAATTTTTAAAAATGAGAATAGCTTTATTAGGTTACGGTAAAATGGGTAAAGAAATTGAAAAAATTTCTATTGAAAGAGGACATTCCATATCAATAATTAAAGATAAAAATGACACTGTAACCTCAATTGATAATGTAGATGTGGCTATTAATTTTAGCACTCCAGATTCAGCTGTAGATAATATAAAACTTGCATTAAATTCATCAGTCCCAATAATTTGTGGCACTACAGGTTGGCTTGATGATTATGAAAAAATTGTAGAATTTTCAAAAAAAACCAACACCTCTTTTTTTGTATTCCTCAAACTACAGCCTAGGTGTTAATTTATTTTTCGATTTAAATAAAAAATTAGCAAAACTAATTTCCAGTCATAAAGATTATGAATTAAAAATTAGTGAAACACATCATACTGAGAAATTAGACAAACCTAGTGGAACTGCCATAACCATTGCGGAAGACATAATCAACAATTCAAAATACCTAAGTTGGACTTTTGAAAAAAATAATACTTCAGAAATTGAAATAGAATCGTTAAGAAAAGCTAATGTGCCTGGAACTCATTCGGTTACTTACAGCTCAGAAATTGATTCAATCGAAATAAAGCATAGCGCTCACAACAGAAAAGGTTTTGCTCTTGGAGCAGTTGTAGCAGCTGAATGGATTATTGACAAAAAAGGTGTTTTCAACATGTCAGATGTAATTAAAGACCCAAACCTTAATTTTTAATTATGACAATTTTTGAGTGGTTAATATTTTTTATAATTATTCAATTTGTTCATGGACTAGGAACATGGAAACTTTATAAATCTGCTGGTTATAATCCTAGTTTGGCATTTTTTCCAATATATAATGCAATTATACTTATGAAAATAATAAGAAGACCTGGGTGGTGGGTAATTTTATTATTTATTCCCATTATAAACCTGCTTATCTTTCCTGTTGTTTGGGTAGAAACTGCTCGAAGTTTTGGAAAAAACTCCATCACTGATACCTTATTGACAATATTTACATTTGGACTATTTCTGTATTCAATAAATTATTCTTCTGAAATAAATTATCTAAAGGATAGAAGTTTAAATCCTAAAACAGCTTTTGGTGAATGGATCAGTTCTATAATATTCGCAGTTGTATTAGCCACTTTTGTTCATACATATTTTATTCAACCTTATATTATTCCTACAGGTTCTCTAGAAAAATCCTTACTTATTGGTGATTTTTTATTTGTAAGTAAATTCCATTATGGAGCAAGAGCTCCTCAAACAGCGGTTTCTTTCCCTATGGTTCATGACACAATAGTAGGAACTGGTATAAGATCCTATTTAAATAAACCTCAAATACCATATTTTAGACTACCAGGATTTCAAAATATCAAGCGAAATGAAATTGTAACATTTAATTGGCCTGCAGATACTGTGAGAAAATTTTTTGTTAAAGAGAAAGGGGTAAAAAAACCAATTGATAAAAAATCAAACTATGTAAAAAGATGTGTTGGAATTCCATCTGATACTCTTGAAATAATTAATGGTAAGATTTACATTAATGGCGAAAAAAGTAAAATGCCATTTAGAGCAAAACCAATTTTTAATTACACAGTTTACAATAACAAAGGAGTTTCCTCATCAAAATTATTAGAAATTGGCATTAAGGATGTTCAAAGAAAATTTAAGATTGAGGACATAACTCAGTCAAAATTTGAAGGCATAAGACCGTATTTAATTTCTTTAATCGATAATAATCCTGATAATTTTGTTGTATTAACTAAATCTTCAGGAATTCCATATGAAACTAGATTAAAATTAAGAATTTCAATGGTTGAAATTACTGACAAAAAGGTCAATTTGTTTTTAACTGAAAAAGAAGCAGAAACAATTAGAACATCTAATATTGTAGATAGCATAAAAAGGAATTATAAGACAACAAAGTCATACAATACAGCGTTCTTTCCTAATGATATAAAATTCAATTGGAACGAAGATAATTTTGGTCCAATTATAATACCCTCAAAAAATCAAACTATCAAATTAAACAAATCCAATCTTTCTGTTTATAAAAAAGCTATTCGAGATTATGAAAAAAATAGTTTGTCAATTGACTCTAATGATAATATCATAATTAATGGTGAAATAAAATCTGAGTATACTTTTAAACAAGATTATTATTGGATGATGGGAGATAATAGATATAAATCTGAGGACAGTAGAAGCTGGGGATTTGTTCCAGAAGATCATATTGTTGGTAAGCCAGTTTTTATTTGGTTCAGTATTGATGGGATTAACGATGGTTTCAAAAACTGGAAAATTAGATGGAATCGTGTATTTACAACAGTTAATTTAGATGGTGAGCCAAAATCTTACAGATGGCATTTTTTAATTGCATTAGTAATTTATTTGATTTTTGCTGAAATTAAAAAAAGAAAGAAGAAAAAAGTTTAAGCTTTGGAGCTTCAAAAAAAAATTCTCATCCCACCCTATTTTGGTCCTATTTCGAACTGGATGGAAATTTATAATTCTAAAATTTTTTGGGATATTCATCAAAATTATGAAAAGCAATCTTATAGAAACAGAACCTTTATTCATTCAGCCAACGGAGTTCTTAAACTAACAGTTCCAATTAAACATTCAATTAATAAATTCTCTTTAAAAGATTCCATTATAGACAATTCAATTAAATGGCAAGACAACCATTGGAAATCTATTAAAACAGCTTACAGTTCCTCCCCCTATTTTGAATACTACAGAGATTCTCTTGAAGTTTTGTTTAATAACAAGTTTGATAATCTATTGCAGTTAAACTTCAAAACTTTTGAAATAGTATGTAGTTGGTTAGATATTAAAATCCATTTTGAAATTTCTTCCAAGTTCAATGAAAAATATGTAGATGATATTGATTTAAGACACTTAATTAACCATAAACTTGAAAGAAAAATAAATCTAAAAAAATACATTCAAGTTTTTTCTGAAAAAAATGGATTTATAAATAATTTAAGTATAATGGATTTGATTTTTAACGAAGGGCCAAACAGTCTATTTTTTTTAAAATAAAAAGCAGGCCGTAAGCCGGATTCTGTCGTGTCTTATCATTTATCTAGACAAAATATTACTATTTTGCTCAAACCGCCCACCCTCCAACATTGAACGAGCAGCTCTCAAGCGTTGGTTTACGTGACGTTTCACCTTATAGAGTTTACATGATTTCACTACAGCCTAACTGTACATTCTTTCTGTTGCACTTGTCCTCTATTTAAATAGTGACGGGTGTTACCCGCTATAATGCTCTTTGGTGTCCGGACTTTCCTCTTTTAAAATAAAAGCGATAAGAAGGCCTGCTCCTGCAAAAATAAATTAAAAATATGTTGATAAAAAAATATTATTAAATATTTAAATTATACCAAATCTATAGTGTATTTTTATATTTGTAGCAATGGAAAATTTTACAGTATCTGCTTTAAAATATAGACCAAGTAGTTTTGAAAAGGTTGTAGGCCAAAGTTCAATCACTAAAACTTTAGAGAATGCTATTCAAAACAATCAGCTTCCTCAAGCGATGTTGTTCTGCGGACCTAGAGGAGTAGGAAAAACAACTTGTGCAAGAATACTGGCAAAACAAATAAATGGTGTCGATCAAACGATTGACTATTCCTATAATATTTTTGAGTTAGATGCAGCATCAAATAATGGTGTTGATGACATTAGAAATTTAATTGATCAAGTAAGAATTCCTCCTCAAACTGGAAATTATAAAGTATATATAATCGATGAGGTTCATATGCTTTCAGGACAAGCTTTTAATGCATTTTTAAAGACACTAGAAGAACCTCCAAAATATGCAATTTTTATTCTTGCAACCACTGAAAAACATAAGGTTATCCCAACTATCTTATCACGTTGTCAAATTTATGATTTTAAAAAAATAAAAATAATTGATATTAAAAATCATTTAGAATCAATAGCCAAAAAAGAAAATATTTCCTATGATGAAGATTCACTTTTTTTGATAGCCAATAAATGCGATGGTGCTTTAAGAGATGCATTATCGATATTTGATAGACTAGTTAACTTTACTGATGGGAACATTACAAAGGAATTAGCCTATAAGAATTTAAACATTTTAGATCATGACACTTATTTCAAGGCTACAGATTTAATTTTAAAAAATGATATAACTAGTTGTCTTTTACTTTTTAACGATATTATAAATAAAGGTTTCAATGGTCAACATTTTATTGATGGTCTATGCATACACTTCAGAGACTTACTAATATCTAAATCCTCTGAAAGTCAAAAATTATTGGAACAAAACATTAACCTAAAGAATCTATACATAGAACAGTCTAATAAAATTGAAAATAATTTTTTATTGTCTGCAATAAATTTGAGTGAAGAGTGCAGCTACAAATATAAAAACAGTAAAAATCAACGGCTACTTACAGAAATTTGCCTTATGAAATTGTGTTCGATAAATAATATTGAACTAAAAAAAAAAGTTAAAATCTTAAGTAAATCTGAATTATCAAATCTAGGATCAAAACCTGAAAAAACAGATGCCAAGAATAATAATTCCAGTTCGATTAAAATTGAGAAAAAATCTTTAGTTAAGAAAAGTATAATTTCAAAAAAAGAAATTTCTGGACTTTCATTATCCTCGCTCAAAGCAAAAAAAGTTATTAAAAATCTAGCTTTAGAGAAAATAAATCA
>CACPPV010000010.1 GCA_902635895.1 uncultured Bacteroidota bacterium | reverse complement strand
CCATTTTTTACAAGATTAGTTAATAAGCTACCTAATATTGATACTGACGTTGAATCAAACATTTCTTTGAAAGCAGAATTTGCATATTTACATGCTGGAACACCTAGAAATTCAGGATTTGATAGTGTGGCTACAGTCTATGTTGACGATTTTGAAGGTTCAGAAACTAGTATTAATTTAAAAGATACCTCCTCTTGGAATTTATCAAGCACGCCAGTTAATGTTAAAGGCTCAGATTTTGGAACAGATGATTTAAGATCCGGATACAATAGAGCTAAACTAGCTTGGTACAGTATAGATCCAATATTTTACACAAGACAAAGACCAGCTGAAATTTCAGAGGATGAAATATCTAAAAATGAAACAAGAAGAATTTTTATTGAAGAAATTTTTCCACAACAAGACATTATCGAGGGTCAATCGAGAGTTCAAAGTACGTTTGATTTGAGTTTTTTCCCCAAAGAAAAAGGTCCATACAACAACAATACAACTACAAGTTTCAGTAACGATTTTATAAATAATTGGGCTGGTATAACAAGAGATATAAGTTCAACTAATTTTGAAAAATCAAATGTTGAATTCATACAGTTTTGGTTATTGGACACCTTCTCTGAAAACCAATCAAACTCAAACAATTTGGGTAGTTTAATCTTTAACCTTGGAAGCATCTCAGAAGACGTTTTAAGCGATGGTAAAAAACAGTATGAAAACGGTTTGCCTGCATTAAACTCTCAACAAATTGTAAACGAATCTAATTGGGGTAAAACACCTTCAACTCAATCTTTGGTTTACTCCTTTGATTCAGATTTGAACAACAGACAACTGCAAGACCTTGGATATGACGGGTTAAATGACAACGATGAATTAGCAAAATACAATAACGGTTCTAATGTAGATCCGGCAGGAGATAATTATCAATATTATATTGATGCTGAAGGTGGGATAGTTAATAGGTATAAAAATTATAATGGCACCCAGGGTAATTCACCAATTGAAGTGGGTAGCACAGGAAGAGGTTCAACTACAATTCCAGATAGAGAAGATGTTAACAAAGACAATACCATGAATACCATCGACAGCTATTTTGAGTATAGTATGCCAATAACAAAAAATATGGCTGTTGGAAATCATCCATTTATTAGCGATATAAGAAACAATGTCAAAGTAGATCTGCCCAATGGTCAAACTATAACTACAAGATGGATTCAATTTAAAATTCCTGTATCAAGTCAGTTTTATAAAAGCAATAAGTATAGTCCATTTTTTAAATCAGTTAATGGAATGGATAATCTTAGATCAGTACAATTTATGAGAATGTACTTAAAAGGATTTAGCTCACCTGTTACATTAAGATTTGGAACATTGGATTTAGTTAGAAGCGAATGGAAAAGATATACTAAAACCTTAAATACTAATAATATAAATTATCCTAATACCTCACTTGAAATTGGATCTGTAAATATTTTAGAAAATGAGAACAGAGTACCTATAAATTATGTATTACCCCCAGGAGTTGAAAGGGAGGAAATCAATTCAAACAGTAACATAATAAGACAAAACGAACAATCTTTATCGTTAAAAGTAAATGATCTTCAACCTAAAGATTCAAAAGGAGTTTATAAGATGATTGATTACGACATGAGACAATATAAATCGATTAAGATGTTTATTCATGCAGAATCACTTGAGGGCAGTAATAAACTGCCTGGTGAGGGAGCTGAGGAAGATTATGACAATAGGATTGTAGCTTTCTTGAGATTGGGTTCAGATTTAACAGACAATTATTATCAGATTGAAATTCCTTTAAAACCAACTTCATACAATAGTGGAAGCTCAAATAGATTTAGTGCCGATGAAGTTTGGAATCCAGACTCAAACTCGATGGATTTTTCTCTTGAAAAATTAACAAAGATTAAAGCACTGGCTATGAACCAAATCAGTTCAAATGAAGCTATCTATTTTAATGAAGAGCTAGAAATTATTGACGAATTTTCAAAGATATCTAATCTGCCAGGAGACAAAAAATATAAATTTGCAATTAAAGGAAATCCCACTATTGGATCAATTAAGAATTTAATGATAGGACTTAAAAATCCATCTCAAAATATTGGAGAAACTCTAAGTGCTGAGGTTTGGTTTAATGAGCTAAGACTTTCTGAAATTGATGGTGAGGGCGGATGGTCTGCACTTGCTGCTCTGGATGCAAATTTTGCAGATTTTGCAAATATTTCAGTTTCTGGAAAAATGTCTACAATTGGATTTGGATCAATCGATAAAACTCCAAATCAAAGAAGTAGAGAAGAACAGAAGCAATATGGTTTCATGAGTAGTTTAAATATGGGTCAAATTTTACCAAAGAAATGGAACATACAAATTCCAATTTCTTACAGTATTTCAGAAGAGTTTACTACGCCTGAATACGATCCTTACTATCAAGATATTAAATTAGAAGACAGATTAAATTCAGCCACTAGAAATTCACAGAGAGATTCAATAAAAAATCAAGCTATAAGTTACAGAAAAATTACAAGTGTTAATGTTTCGGGGCTTAAAAAAAACAGATCTGAAAAGCAAAAGGAAAGAGTTTATGATATTGAAAACTTTGATTTTTCCTACAGTTACAATCAAGAGCTTCAACACGATTATGAGATAGAAAATTATACTAAGAAAACAGCTAGAGTAAGTTCTCAGTACAGTTATAATTTTAATCCTTTTGTTATTTCTCCTTTTAATAAAATTAAGTTTTTAGAAAACAACAAATATTTTGAGTGGTTAAAGGAGTTTAATATAAATCCGTTATTATCAAGTATTAATTTTGATGCTAATATTAATAGAACCTTCAATAGTCAAAGATTTAGAGACATTTATATTGAAGGAGCTGATGCTTCAGATCAAATTAAACTTCCAGAAATACAGCAAAGAAATTTTTTATTTGATTGGAACCTTGCTCTAAGTCAAAATTTAACAAATTCTTTAAGGTTAGATTTTTCTGCCTCTAACAATAGCATTGTAAAAAATTACTTTGAAACTGATATCATGGGCGAAAAGGTAGTAAACAAAAAGCTTGATATTTGGGATGGTTTTTGGAACACTGGTGAAGCAATTTCACACAATCAATCTTTTGGTATAAGCTACGAATTACCATTTAAGCTCTTTCCTATCATTAACTTTATATCAAGTAGTTATAATTATACAGGAGATTTTAATTGGGAAAGAGGTTCCGATGCGATGGCTTTGGTTGAAGATGAATTTGGAAATAAATTAGGGAATGTAAATACCATTCAAAATTCGAATAGTCAAACATTAACTATGTCTTTTAACATGGCTAAATTGTATAGAAATTTAAATTTAAAAAAGAAAAATAAACCAAAGTCTTCTTATGAAAAAGTAATAAACTCATTAGTAGGATTCGCAACAGGTCTTTCTAGATTTAAATTCAATTATTCAGAAAATAATGGAAAAGTTTTACCTGGATATTTACAGACATTAGGATTTTTAGGAACATCTAAACCTTCGCTTGGTTTCATCTTTGGAAGTCAATCAGACATTAGATACGAAGCTGCAAAAAACGGATGGCTTACAAGTTTTCCAAGTTTTAATGAACAGTATACTCAAGTTCACAATACTAAATATGATGTTTCGGCTGAGATATCCTGGATTAAAGATTTGAAAATTTCTTTAAAGGCTAATAGAAACTATTCAGAAAATTACGCTGAAAATTATGTTGTTTTAAACAATGAGTATAATGTTTTGTCCCCGAACTCTTTTGGTAACTTTGAAATTTCTACAGTTCTTTTAAAAACTTCATTTTCAAAAAGCGATCAGTACAATTCTGAGACTTTTGAAAACTTTCAAAATAATAGGCTAGTTATAGCAAAAAGACTGGCTGCATTAAATGGAGATACGTCTGGAAATATTGACGAGTTTGGTTTTCCAATTGGTTATGGAAAAAATAATCAATCAGTATTGATCCCTTCGTTTTTGTCAGCATACACTGGAAAAAATCCTGAAAATATTTCGCTAAACGCTATAACTGATAATCCTTTACCAAATTGGTCTTTAAACTATAGTGGGCTTATAAATATTGATTTTATTAAAGAGAGGTTCAAGAGGTTTAGTTTAGGTCATTCGTACAGATCTAGTTACACTTTAAATAATTTTAAATCAAATCTTGAGTACGACCCTTTAAACCCTAAGTTAACTGATGATTCTGGAAATTATTTGAATGAAATATTATACACTAATATTAATCTTGTAGAGCAGTTTAATCCTTTGCTTAAGGTTGATATGGAATTAAACAACTCACTTCAAATTGTGCTATCATTAAAAAAAGACAGGGCATTGTCTCTAAGTCTTGATAACAATTTATTGACTGAGTCTTCTGGAACAGATTACTCAATAGGTTTTGGATATAGAATCAAGGATTTGAAGTTTACAAATAGAGTTGGAGGAAAGAGAAGGGTGTCTAAAGGAGATTTAAATATTAAAACAGATTTAAATTTTAGAGATAATATTACAATAATTAGAAATTTAAATATTGAAGACAATAAAGTAACAGCAGGTCAAACTATGTGGTCTTTAAAGACTTCTGCAGATTACAATCTTTCAAAGAATTTTAATGCTATTTTCTTTTACGATCATTTGTTTTCCAAATTTGCAATTTCAACTGCTTTTCCAATGACTACCATCAGAGCAGGTATGACACTAAGGTATAATTTTGGAGAATAACTTTATTGAATTACATTTGTTTTTTTAAAACTCAATACATGGAAATTAAACCTGAACTAAAGTACACAAAAGATCACGAATGGATCTTAGTAGATGGCGATCAAGCAACAATTGGAATAACTGATTACGCTCAAGGAGAATTGGGAGATATCGTTTATGTTGAGATAGAATCTATTGGTGATGAACTTCAGAAAGAAGAGATTTTTGGTTCGGTTGAGGCAGTCAAAACAGTTTCAGATTTATTTATTCCAGTTTCAGGAGAGATTACTGAAATGAACGAAAATTTAGAAGACAATCCTGAGCTTATTAACGACGACCCTTATGGTGAAGGATGGATAATTAAAATGAAAATTAATGATTCAAATGAACTAAGTGATTTACTGGGTGCCGATGAGTACAAAGAACTAATAGGTGCTTAGAAATAATATTTATTACTGGGTTTTTCCATATACTTTTGTTGTTATAATTCTTTCATTAATCCCTGTTCCAAACTTAAAAATTACAGAATTTGATCTTTTTCAGCCAGACAAATTGGTTCATTTGTCTATGTATTTTATAATGCTTTTTGGATGGGTTAAGTCTAAATTTTTCAATGAAAGTGAGTTAAAATTTAAATCGCTTATTTTTGTGTTTGTTATAAGTTTTTCAACAGAAATTCTACAAGGCACTAGTTTTATTAAGAGGTATTTTGAAATAGCAGATCTGGCTGCAAATGCCATTGGGATACTTCTTTCATACGGTACATTTGTTTTATATCCATATAAAAAAAGTCAGTCTTAGTTTTTTTAAAAAAAAAAATTTACATTAGCGCTTATTATTAGAAAAGTATGCAGCCGAAAAAGAATCCAAATTCCGACTTAAGAAATTATAGTAGTCTATTCTTGGCTTTTGGTCTATGTTTAATTTTATTTATATCATGGAGAGCCATTGAAGCTAAAACATATGAAGCTCAATACGATTATGAATCTTTAAATGTTGATGATGATGACGATGAAGAAATTCCAATTACTGAACAAATAAAGACACCTCCACCTCCACCTCCACCTCCAGCTCCAGAAATAATTGAAGTTGTTGAAGACGAGGAAGAGATCGAGGAGACCATTATTGAATCCACTGAAACTGATCAAGAAGAAATTGTTGAAGAAGTTGAAGTTATGGAAGAGGAAGTTGACATGGACATACCTTTTGCAATTATTGAAGATGTTCCGTTATTTCCTGGCTGCGAAAATGTGGCTAAATCCAAAAGAAGAGATTGTTTTCAGGATAAGATGAATCAGCACATTAAAAAGTATTTTAGATACCCTGAAATTGCTCAGGAAATGGGAATACAAGGTAGAGTTTTTGTGCAATTTTTGATTCAAAAAGATGGAAGTATTGGAGGAATTAGAACAAGAGGTCCTGATAAAAATTTAGAAAAAGAGGCTAAAAGAATTATAGATAAACTTCCTAGAATGACTCCGGGTAGACAACGTGGAAGACCTGTTCGAGTTCCGTTTAGTATTCCTATTACTTTCAGACTACAATAACGTTAGTTAAAATGTTGAAAATGAGAGAAAAAATAGTTGTTTTCTCTACATTTCTGTACTAAATTTGCACTCTATTTTTAAATATGAATAGCAGCTCTGCAAGCTTAGATAATAAATCTATATTTTTTCTTAAAACTTTTGTTGATTTAACTAAAGCAAGACTAGCTGTTAGTGTTGTTTTTTCTTCTGTTGTTGGATATTTGCTAGCTGTTGAATCTTTTGATTTAAACACCCTTGTTTTACTTGCTATTGGAGGATACTGTATGGTAGGAGCTTCAAATTCATTCAATCAAATTATTGAAAGAGACATTGATGCGTTAATGGATCGAACTAAAAATAGACCAATCCCCTCAAACAATATTTCTGTCAACTCAGCTTTTTATATTTCTGTTTTTTTAACTGTAATTGGAATTATAGTTCTGTATAAAATAAATCCAAGGACTGCATTGTTTGGAGCAATTTCAATTTTCATTTACACTTGTTTGTATACTCCTTTAAAACCAATAACTCCTTTGTCTGTTTTTGTTGGTGCCTTCCCAGGAGCTATTCCGTTTATGCTTGGATGGGTTGCCGCAACTGGAAGTTTTGGAATTGAGCCAGGAACTCTATTTATGATTCAGTTTTTTTGGCAATTTCCACATTTCTGGGCTTTGGGATGGATGCTACACGAAGATTATCAGAAAGCTGGAATAAATATGTTGCCCACAAGAAATAGAGATAAATCAACTGCTCTTCAAATTGTATTGTATTCTTTATGGACTATTATAATATCTATTTTTCCTGTTACTGGTTTAACTGGAGATTTGAAACTTTCTGTAGTTTCTGCAATTGTCGTTTTAATTTTGGGAATTGTTTTACTTTTTTATTCAATTAATTTATACAATAAAATGAATATTAAGGCTGCACAAAAATTATTTACAGTCAGTATCATATATTTAACCCTCTTACAATTAACATATTTGATTGATAAAATTTACATATGGATTTAGAAAAACAAGAACTAAGAAAAAAACACCGAAGAGCAAGAAAGATGATGTTGCTTTTTTCTCTGCTTAGTATAACTATGACCTTCGCAGGACTAACTAGTGCTTACATTGTTAGTAAAGCCAGACCGGATTGGTTAACTGACTTTCAGCTTCCAAATTACTTTTTTATTAGTACTGTAATAATTATCATGAGTAGTTTATCTATGTGGTTAGCTAAAATAAACGTGAAAAAAAATAACTTTTCTAAGACTTCTTTATGGCTTGGCGTTACTTTTCTATTGAGCTTATTTTTTATTTTTTCTCAATTTGCTGGATATCAAGAATTAATTAATGATGGGTATTATTTCACAGGAGCTCAAAGCACAGTGACTACATCCTTTTTATATGTATTGTCATTGCTTCATTTAGTTCATGTTTTGGCTGGAGTAATAGTTTTGATAGTTGTGATTATTAATAATAAAAAAATGAAATATAAAGATGAAACTTTAGGCTTTGAATTAGCAGAAACATTTTGGCATTTTCTAGGATTTCTATGGCTATATTTGTTTGTCTTTTTATATTTCTTTAGATAGTAAAAATATGTAACTTTGTAACCTTAAATTAAATATTTAAATGAGTTCAACAATTTCAACAACAGCAGAAGAAAATAATGACGTTTGGGGCGGTGGAAATAAGCCACTAAATGCTAGCTATGGAAAACTAATGATGTGGTTTTTCATTGTTTCTGATGCTTTAACTTTTTCGGGCTTTTTAGCTGCTTATGGATTTTCAAGATTTAAAAATATTGATACCTGGCCAATTGCAGACGAAGTATTTACTCACTTCCCTTTTCTGCACGGAGTTGACGCTCCAATGTATTATGTAGCTTTAATGACTTTCATTTTGATTTTTTCATCTGTAACTATGGTTCTTGCCGTAGATGCTGGTCATCATATGCAAAAAGGAAGAGTAGCTTTTTACATGCTATTAACTATCGTTGGAGGAGCTGTTTTTGTTGGATCTCAGGCATGGGAATGGAATAATTTTATTAGAGGTGAGTACGGAGCTGTTGAAACTAGAGGAGGGCAAATTTATCAATTTAAAAGTCTTGAAACTGGTAAAAGGGTTGCTTTAGACGAGTTCGCTTTGGAGTTACCATCTCACAGAGTTCAACATGAAAGTAAAAATGGAATATGGTACGTTGATGAAGGAAGCTTGCCGTCCTTTACAACTGAAGAAGTTATAGCTGGATTTAATGCTAATCCAGATATTGTTATCAAGACCGAAAAAATAGACGAGACCGGTCATAAAATAGTTTTATCCAGAGAAGAATCTTTAATTAAAATAAATCAAGCCGTTAGCGTTGTGGAGGGAGCAAATCTTGTCAATAACGAATATGGTAACAGATTATTTGCTGATTTCTTTTTCTTCATTACTGGATTTCACGGATTTCACGTTTTTTCTGGTGTGGTAATAAACATTATAATTTTCTTTAATGTTTTAATTGGCACTTATGAAAGAAGAGGTCATTACGAAATGGTAGAAAAAGTCGGTTTGTATTGGCACTTTGTTGATTTAGTTTGGGTTTTTGTATTTACATTCTTTTACTTAGTTTAATATATTACGATGGGAAATAACACACATAAATTAGAAATTTTTAGAGGGTATTTGAAGTTTAAATCCAACCAAACTAAGATTTGGGGAGTGTTAATCTTTTTGTCAATTGTAACTATTATTGAGGTTGCGCTTGGGATTGTTAAGCCAGAAATTTTGATCGAGAATTCTTTCTTAAGAATGAAATTGATCAACTGGATTTTTATAATTCTTACTATAGTCAAGGCCTATTACATCATGTGGGATTTTATGCACCTAAGAGATGAGCTTAGGGGTCTTCAGGCTTCAGTTGTAATCACTTTGATGTTTTTGATAGGTTATTTGGCCTTTATACTCTTAGTTGAAGGAAATTATATTTTTGATGTGATGTATGAAGGGTTTGTTAGTTGGAACTTTTAATAACTAAAATCTTTTAATGAGAAAATACATTGTTCTCACCATATTATTTGTATTACCACTTGTAGTTTATCTTTTTTTTGCATCTGGAATAAATCATTTTGCCCAACTTCCAGTATTAACAAACGATATTGAAGACGTTTCTGATTATTCAAATGAAACATTCAAAAATAAAATTACCATTCTTGGTTTTTTTGGCACTAATGTTCAAGATAAGCATGGTGATGCTTTAAACTTAAACCAAAAAATATATAAAAGGTTTTATCAGTTTAAAGATTTTCAATTCTTAATGATCCAACCAAAGGGAACAGATAGCTTAGTTATGGATTTAAAATTCGATTTAAAGTCAGGTACTGACACTGATTTAGTAAATTGGAAATTTATAAGCTTAGAAAACAAACAGTTGGAATCTGTATTTAAAAGTCTTGATACTAATATTAAACTTGATTCCAATTACGGCACGCCTTATGTATTTATTGTCGATAGAGATATTAATTTAAGAGGGAGGGATGATGAAGATGGAATTAAATATGGATACGACTCTAGATCAGTTGCAGATATTAATAACAACATGCTTGATGATGTTAAGGTAATTTTAGCTGAATACAGAATGGCTTTAAAAAAGAACAATAGATTTAAAGATAATTTGGAATGAAGAAATATTCATATGTAGGAATATCGTTTGTCATTTTGATTTTTGGTATCATAGTATTCCCAAAGATTATGGATAGAATTGAAAATCAATCCATCAATGACACTAAAAGATTATCACTTTCAGATGACCTTAGTTTTATAAAACTCGATGGAAAAAACAGAAAAGTTGAGGATTTTTTATTTCTAAATCAAGATAGCTTACTTATAGGAAATGAAGACTTTAAAGGAAAAGTATACGTTGCAGAATTTTTCTTTACTAGATGTCCTTCTATATGTATTGAAATGAACAAAAACATGAAGATACTTGATGAATTGTATGGAGACAGAGAAGATTTTGGAATAGCTTCATTTACTATTGATCCTGAAAACGATACCCCTACTGCTTTAAAAAAATATTCTGAGCTAATCGATGTCAAATCAAAAAATTGGCATTTTTTGACTGGAGATATTAACGAAATTTATGCATTGTCCAATAAAGGGTTTAATATATTCTCATCTATTAATGAAAAAGTAGCAGGAGGTTTTGAGCACCAAGGATTTTTTGCCTTAGTTGATCAAAATGGATACATTAGGTCTAGGTTAAATGATTATGGCACACCTCTTGTGTATTATTCAGGTATTAGTAATGAAAATGAGAGTATTCAAGGAATTGAAATGATAAAAGAGGATATTGAGAAACTTTTAAATGAAGATTATGGCAAAAAATAAATATAGTATTTGGATTAAAATTGTATCAATTCTAATTCCTGTGGTAGTTGCTGTTCTTTTTACAGTAAGAATTCCAAATGTTGAACCTTTGTCATTTTTACCTCCTATTTATGCAACAATAAATGCATTAACTGCTGTATTGCTTATTGTTGCTCTTAAGGCAATTAAATCTGGGAAAAGATTACTTCATGAAAGACTAATGAAAACATGTATAGCATTATCTCTTGTTTTTTTAGTAATGTATATTGCATATCATATGACATCTGATCCTACACCATTTGGTGGAGAGGGTGCAATTGCTTATTTATATTATTTTATATTAATATCTCATATACTATTATCCATTGTTTTAATTCCTTTAGTTTTGACCAGCTATGTAAGGGCTATTCAAAAAGAATTTGATCCTCATAAAAAGATTTCCAAAATCACCTTTCCAATATGGCTTTATGTAGCTGTAACTGGAGTCATAGTGTATTTAATGATTTCTCCTTATTACATATGAATGTAGTAGCTTATTTAATGGATTTTCAATGTGCGATGTGTCGGGCCGTTTTAGAGTCTGGAGCTGATCAAAAAACAGCCGAAAGTTTAAATGATGGTATAGTTTATCTTATGATGATCCCATATGTACTTGGTGCTTTGACCTTATATTTTTTATATATTAAGTTTTTTAAAAAATAATTGGTCGCGTTGACATTTTTTTTTAGTTTTGCTACTATGTAATGCATAGTACTATGCAATAAATAATATAAAATGGATATACTTATAAGTTGGCGAGAAGTTATGGTGTTAATTATAATGCTGGTTTTTGCCTTAGTTAGTTACAAATCAATTAAAAATAAAAAATGAAAAAAACAATTTACTTATTACTAATGGCTTTTACTTTAACTTCATGTGGATTTGATGTAAAACCAAATGTTTCTGTTAAAAGTGATATTAATTTAACAATTGACGACGAAAACTTGGAGGGAGTACAAGGTGAATGGACAATAACTTCGGAGGAAAAAAGGGAGGATGGAAAGGAGATTATCGTTATAACAATCAAAAAAACTGAATTAGAATAACACTATAAAGCCGAATCTGAAATTATTCCACATATTTATTATTTTGATTTAAAAGGACCAATACAAGGTTCGGTTTTTTACTAACTATCAATTTAAAATAAAATTGAGTACAGAAAATTTTAAAATACAAATAAGAAAAGGATTATTAGAATTTTGTGTTTTACAGATTGTTTCAATTAAAGAAGTATATGCTTCAGAAATAATTGAAGAATTGAAAAATTCTGAAATAATTGTAGTTGAGGGAACAGTTTATCCTCTATTGAGTAGATTAAAAAAATCAAACTACATACAACACGTTTGGAAGGAATCAACTCAAGGTCCACCAAGAAAGTATTATTCAATTACTAATCACGGATTAGAACATTTAAAAGAGTTAGTAGTTTCTTGGAGTGATATAAATAGTTCAGTTAAAAAACTACTTAAAACTAAAAAATGAAAAAACTATTTCTAAGATTACTAGAATTTAAAATTAAAATTCTAATGAAAATTCTAAAATGGTTAAAAAGTTAATTATATATAAAAATGAAAAAAACATTTACAATTAGTCTAGGATATTCAATTTTCAATGTAGAAGAAGATGCATATCAAATTTTGAAAACATATCTAGATTCAATAAAAAATTATTTTCAAAAAATGGAAAATGATTCTGAAATTATTAGTGACTTTGAACTTAGAATTGCAGAAAACTTTTCTTCTAAATTATCTTCAGGAAAACAATATGTTAATTTGATTGATGTTAAAGAAGTCATACAAATTATGGGTTCTTTAGATGATTTCAAGGAGATATACGATGATTTAGAAGATGAGTCTTTCAAAGAAAATGAAAATACTAAAGGAAAACTTTATCGCGACAGTAGTAATAGAATTATAGCCGGAGTCTGTTCAGGTATTGCACAATACTTTAAGATTGACCCAATTATTGTTAGAACTATATTTTTTATAGCTGCTCCATTACAGTTACTTGTCTACATAATTTTATGGATTGGAGTCCCATCTAAAGATTTTGATCCTAATTTTAGAAAAAAATTATATAGAGATAAAGAGAACGGAATAATTGGAGGAGTTTCAAAAGGACTCTCTAATTACTTAAAAATAGATGTAACCGTTGTTAGAGTTATTTTTGTTGCTAGTTTATTCTTTGGAGGAGCGGGACTATTGTTTTACCTGCTGTTATGGTTTTTTACCAAAGAAGCTAAAACAATAGGAGAGAAAATGAATATGTCTGGCTTTAATGTGAATTTATCTAATATTGAGGACTTCATTAAAAAAAAAACCAAAAATCTAAATAGTCCAGAAAATACGTTAACTAAGATTTTTTTATTTCCGTTTAGGCTTATAGCTCCCTTAATTAATGCTTTTTTAAAAATTGGAGTTTTTGTTTTTAAAGGAGTATTTTTTATAGTTTCTTCAACTCTTATTGTCTTTTATTCTATTTTGTTGTTAGTGTTTTCAAGAATACTTTTTGAAGACATCAACAGAGAAAATGATCCAGATTTTTATGAACTATTAAATGCTGTTCCTGATTATTTTACAATATTTTCAATCATTTTTTTGATACTAACTATAATTATCTCTTTGATCATATCTTTTTATGTTTTATTTCAAAGAAAATCTAATTTGTATTTTTTTATGTTCTTGATTTTTATTTGGATTACATTTTTAATTCTCATAATTGTTTCAATACCAAGTGTTATTTTTATTTTACAAGATTTAGATCTTTTACCTTTTTGGATTTCAGGCTTTGAAAATAATTCATTCTATTACAAATGGATATATTAGGTTTATAAAATAAACTAGTTTATATTTGTTAAAATTTTTATAAAAATAATTATGACTAAAGAAGAACAACTAAATGTTATTAATAATGCAATAAAGCAAACAAAAACCAATTTAAAGCCTATGGGTTTTAACTTGATTTTTTGGTCAGTAGTAATAATTGCAATGAGTTTATTTCATTATTTTTTCCCTGAAATAGTTCAATACAGTTATTATTCAGCAGCAATTTATTGGGTGTCAATTCCATTAATTGGAATGGTGTATACGACTTATTATAATATTAGATCTGGTATTAAAATTGGATATGAAACTCAGCTTGATAGAGTAATTAGAATTATCTGGTCAGTTTTTGGATTAGCTTGGATTTTTACAGTTGGAATCTCTTTAGTATATAATGTAAATCCTGTTCAAGATGTATTATTTCTGTTATCAATTGTTTTGATTATGACAGGGCTAATTATAAAATTTCATAACATTACTATTGGAGGAGTTGGGCTTCTAATTTTTACTGTATATACTTATTACAATCCAGGTCTAAATTTATTATTAGTTAATGTCATAGGTATTACCTTTGGTATGTTGATTCCAGGATTGTCTCTTTATTATCCCAAAGCTGATGTGATGTTGCATTATTTTCACGTAGTAGAGGAAGAAGAAGAATTATAAAGATGAATAAGGAAATAGAAAAATTATTGTTTAACCCAATAAGGCTCAAAACAATATCTTTTTTAATAACAGTAGAGACCTGTACATTTAAGGCGCTTCTTGATGTTACTGATTCCTCCAAAGGAAATTTAAGTATTCAGTTAAAGAAGTTAAATGAAGCGGGATTAATTAAAATTGAAAAATATTTTCAAAAAAGTTATCCTACAACAGATTATTCAATTACTAAAAAAGGAAAAAAATCATTTGAAGAATTTTATAACCAATTATTAACGTATAAATAAAAACAAATAATTAATTAAACTTTGGGCACATTTATTGATCTAAATAGAATAACAACTAATAATTATGATTAAGATAAAAGATTTACATAAGTCCTATAAAATGGGCTCAAATTCTCTACACGTTTTAAAAGGAATAAATTTTAATGTCGAAGAAGGCGAACTTGTTGCTATTATGGGATCTTCAGGATCAGGTAAATCGACCCTTTTAAATATTTTAGGAATGTTGGATTTACTAGATTCAGGTTCTTACGAGCTTGATGGAGTTCCTATTAAAAATCTTGATGAGACCAAAGCAGCTAATTACCGAAACAAGTTTTTAGGTTTTGTTTTCCAATCTTTTAATTTAATAAATTATAAAACGGCACTTGAAAATGTAACACTCCCTTTATATTATCAAGGGTTAAAAAGAAAAGATCGAGAAGAAACAGCTTTAAATTATTTAGAGGATGTTGGACTTAAAGAGTGGGCAACACATCTGCCAAGCGAATTGTCTGGAGGTCAAAAACAAAGAGTTGCTATAGCTAGAGCTATGGCTTCAAAGCCAAAAGTTCTACTTGCTGATGAACCAACAGGAGCTTTAGATTCTAAAACATCTAAAGAAGTTATGGCTTTGATTCAGCAAATCAATAAATCTGGAAAAACTATTTTGATTGTCACCCATGAAGAAGATATTGCAAAAATGTGTTCTAGAATAGTTAGGTTAAAAGATGGAGTGATCATGGAGGACAAAAAAAATAAAATGAAAAGTGCAATATAATGTTTAGTAGAGACCGCTGGTTAGAAATATTTGAAACAATAAATAAGAATAAGCTTAGAACTTTTCTTTCAGGTTTTACTGTGGCTTTAGGTATTCTAATTTTTGTGGTTCTTTTTGGTTTTGGAAACGGACTTAGAAATACTTTTGAAAAATTCTTTAAAGACGATGCATTAAACACAATATGGTTAAATCCATCAAGAACATCAAAACCTTACATGGGTTATGAAGCTAATCGAAGAATTGAGTTTGATAATGACGATATGGAGGATATTCAGAAAAGATTTGATTTTTATATTGAAGGAATGACTCCAAGAATTTCTTTTAGCGGAAACGTTGGTTATAAATTGGAATCTAATAACTATTCCATAAGAGGTGTTGGACCATCTCATCAAAAAAATGAGATGACTATTATAATGAGGGGAAGATATATTAATGGTTTAGATGTTGAAAATAAAGAAAGAAATGTAGTAATTGGAAGACTTGTTGAGCAAGATCTGTTTAAAGGAGAAGATGGTGTTGGAAAATTTATTAGCGGTGGCGGAAGGTCATGGAAAGTAGTTGGGGTCTTTCAAGATGACGGAGGTGATAGAGAAGAACGAATAATTTATGCTCCATACACAACAGTTCAGTCCATTAGAAAAAGTACTGATAAAGTGGATCAAATTATAATTTCTTACAAACCTGAAATTGGTTTTGCTGGAGCGGTAGCTTTTGAAAAGCAGTTAAAAAAATACATGAAACAGAAAAAGTTTATTGATCCTAAAGATCCAAGAGGGATTTTTATAAGAAGTGCTTCAAGCGACTTGAAAGAAAACGACCAATTTGCTTCAGTGTTGCAGTATATTATTTCATTTGTTGGTATTGGAACTCTTCTTGCAGGGATTATAGGAATTTCTAATATTATGGTTTTTGTAGTTAAAGAAAGAACTAAAGAGCTTGGTATAAGAAAAGCTATAGGTGCTACTCCAAAATCTATAGTTGGTATGATACTTCATGAATCAATTTTTATTACAACAATTTCTGGATATTTTGGATTATTGATTGGTGTTGGATTATTAAATTTTATTGGAGATAAATTGGAGGAAGAATACTATATCACAGATCCTAGTATTGATATTTCCACTGGAATTGCTGCTACGATTTTATTAATCATTTTTGGAGCATTTGCTGGATATTTACCAGCGAAAAGAGCTGCTCAAATTAAACCTATTGAAGCTTTAAGAGACGAATAATATGAAAAGATTACTTGATAAAGATACGTGGCAAGAGATTTTTGGATCAATCCAAAAAAACAGAACAAGAACTATAATAACTATGATAGGAGTTTTATGGGGAATCTTTATCTATATAACACTTGCGGGATCTTCTAAAGGTCTGGACAATGGATTTGAGAGAGCATTTCAGTCTATCGCTTCAAATAGTATATTTATTTGGGCTCAGTATACAAGCCTTCCCTATGCTGGCTATAAAGCAGAAAGAGGAATTCAACTTAAATTAAGTGATGTAGATGTTATTAAGAAAAAAGTAAAAGATATCAAGTTTATTGCTCCAAGAAATGTTGCAGGAGTCTTTGGCTCAGCTGGAGGCAATATAGTAAGAGGAAATAAAACAGGTACATATGCTATTTATGGAGAGTTTCCTGAATACATTAAGATTGCAACATCAAAAATTTACGATGGTGGAAGATTTATAAACGAATCAGATATTAAATACGAACGAAAAGTTTGTGTTATTGGAGAAAGAACACAACAAGAGTTGTTTGAGGAAGACGAAAATCCTATCGGAAAATTTATTAGTATAAATAAAATGAACTTTAGAGTTGTGGGAGTTCACAAATTTGTGCAAGGAGGAGGTTTTGGTGATGATGGTGATATTTATATTCCTTTTGCAACTTTTAAGAAAATTTTTAACACAGGAGAAAATGTTAATTTTTTCATGATAGCAGCAGAAGATGATGTAGATGGAGTAAGAGTTGAAAAGGAAATCAAAGCTACTTTAAAAGAAATACACAAAATACATCCTGATGACGAAAGAGCAATCTCAGGATTTAATTTGGGAGAAGTTTTTAAAAAAACAATGAACTTTGCCAATGGATTAACCTTTTTGTCCTTGGTTGTAGGTATAACTACAATTTTGGCTGGAGTTATTGGAATAGGTAATATATTATTGATTTCTGTAAAAGAAAGAACTAAAGAAATCGGAATAAGACGTGCTCTAGGCGCAACACCGTCAGAAGTAAGAGCTCAGATAATATTGGAATCTGTGTTTTTAACAACGTTAGCTGGTGTGATTGGAATCATACTTGGATCTTTTGTTTTGTATGGTATTAATGCCGCTACAATTGATATGACAGACTTTCCGTATACTAATCCAACTGTACCAATTCCTTATGTTTTAGGCGCTCTCTCATTTATGATAATACTTGGGACACTAATAGGAATCATTCCTGCTCAAAGAGCAGTAAGTATAAAACCAATAGACGCATTAAGAGAAGAATAATTAAAAACAATTAATAACAATGAAATATTTAAAATACGTAGGACTATTTGCTTTAGGCTTTGGAATATTATTTTCAATTGCATTTTTTGTAAAATCTAATAGTACATCTGCAATTCAGTATGAAACTCAAACTTTAATAACCGCTACAATTGAAGATAAAATAGTAGCTACAGGAAAAGTTTTACCAGAAGATGAAGTAAATGTTGTACCTCAAATTGCTGGAATAATTCAGGAACTTTATGTGGAAGAGGGTGACGAGGTATCTACTGGAGATTTAATTGCAAAAATTAAAGTTGTTCCAAACGAACAAACTTTAAATAGTGCTGAGGGAAGAGTAAAAAGTGCTCAGATTGTTATGAACAATTCTAAAATTGAATTTGAAAGAAATAAGCTTCTTTATGAAAAAGAAATCATTTCTGAACAAGATTTCAATTCTGCAACTTTGAGATATAATCAGGACATGCAAAATTTATCCAATGCAAAAAGTGATTTACAGATTATTAAATTAGGATCTTCTGGAGGTTCCACCATAACCAACACAAATGTAAGGGCAACTGTTTCAGGAACAATACTGGAAATTCCTGTAGAAGAAGGAGATCAAGTTATTCAAGCTAATACATTTAATGCAGGAACCATAATAGCTACCATCGCAGATCTTAACAAAATGATTTTCGAAGGTCAAGTTGACGAGGGTGAAGTTGGAAAACTTTCTGTGAATATGCCATTGATAGTAACTCTTGGTGCTATTGAGGGTAAAGAATACGATGCAAAACTCAGATTAATTGCTCCTAAAGGGACTGAAGTAGCAGGGGCAATACAATTTAAAATTGAGGGAGAAGTTTATTTGGATGACGAATATGTAGTTAGAGCTGGATACAGTGCAAATGCATCAATTGTAGCTGAAAAGAAAGTAGATGTTTTGGCCATAAGCGAAGCGCTTTTACAATACGACAATAAAACCAAAAAACCTTATGTTGAAATAGAAACTTCTTCTCAAAAGTTTGAAAGAAAAGATGTTAAACTTGGAATTTCAGATGGAGTAAATGCAGAACTTTTAAGTGGGGTGTCCAAAACAGATAAAATTAAAGTTTGGAACAGAACTGAACCTGATAAAAGAGGTGATGTAGACAGTGAAGATGCTGGATATGATAATTAAAGCAATACAAAAATTATGAAAAAAATTATATTAACATTTTTAACACTATTGCTTTCGGGTTATCAATATTCACAAGAGCCCTGGACATTAGAAGCATGTGTTGAAAGAGCCCTGGAAATGAATATTTCTATTAAACAATCTCAACTTGATTATGTAAATTCAGAAATAGAAAAAAAGGGAGCTATTGGGAATTTTTTACCAAATGTAAACGTAGGAGGAAATCATTCTTGGAATGTAGGATTAAATCAGAATATTACAACTGGTTTACTTGAGAATGTTACAACACAGTTCTCTTCAATGAATTTAAATTTAAATGTAGACCTTTACAACGGATTACAAAATGTCAAAAGACTTCACAGAGCAAATTTATCTTTACTAGCGAGTCAATATCAGCTTGAAGACATGGCTGAAAATGTTGCTCTTCTTGTTGCAAATTCTTATCTGCAAGTTCTATTTAGTAAAGAAGCATTGGCTGCTCAAAAGCTACAATTAGAAATTACCAAAAGAGAATTAGATAGAACTAAAAAGTTGATAAGTTCTGGTGTGATTCCAAAGGGTGATGTTTATGAGGTCGAGGCAAACTTAGCTTCTCAAGAAAAAAGTGTAGTGGATGCACAAAATGCGTATTATCTTTCAAAAATTGCGCTTGCGCAACTTATTTTGATTGATGATTATGAAAACTTTAAAATTGCTAACGAAAAATACGATATCCCAGTTTCAGATATTTTATCTAAAACACCAACGGAGATTTTCAGTTATGCTGTAGAAAATAAAAAAGATATAAAACTTATTGAAACTAATGTTGAAATAGCTAAAAAGGATTTAGAAATTTCTAAAGCTTTGTCAATGCCAAGATTATCAGCTTTTTATTCTTACAGTTCAAGAATAAGTTACAGTGATAGGATTGTTCCAACAGGAGAGTTTGGATTAAATACCATTGGAGTTGTAGAAAGTACTAATGAAAAAGTTGTTGCTCCTTATCCAATATATAAAACAGAAAAACCGTTATCTTTTTCAGATCAGTTTGATTTAAATAAGGGTCAAAATTTTGGACTTAGTTTGTCAATACCTATATTAAATAGCTTTAGTACCAGAAATAATATTGATAGGTCTAAAATTAATATTTTAAGAAGTGTTAATTCGCTTGAACAAAAAAAATTAGATTTAGAAAATACAGTTAACCAATCTTATAATGACGCAAAAGGTGCTATTAAAGCTTATCAAGCATCCGTAAAGTTATTAGCAGCAAGAAAACAAGCTTTTGAGTATGCCTCTGATAAATTTGAAATAGGAACGATGAACTCATTTGATTTCTCCCAAGCTAAACAGCGATATGAACTTGCTCAGTTTGAATTAATTAGAACAAAATATGATTATATTTTTAAACTTAAAGTTTTAGAATTTTATTTTGGAGTTCCAATTTCGGTTAATTAAATGTGTCATATTCTAAACATAGAAACTTCTTCAACTAATTGTTCTGTATCGTTATCAAAAAATGGAAAGTTAATATCTATAAAGGAGGAAAATGATGAAAAATATTCTCACTCAACTAAATTACACCTGTTTATAAAGGATGTCCTTGAGGAGTCGAATATCAATGTAAATGAACTTTCAGCCGTTTCAGTTAGTAAAGGCCCTGGATCTTACACAGGTCTTAGGATTGGAGTAGCAGCTGCAAAGGGGCTATGTTTTTCGTTAGATATTCCACTGATTTCAATTTCAACTCTTTTAATTTTAGCCAAACAAGTAAAAATTGATAGTGGTTACATACTGCCAGTATTAGATTCCAGAAGTAATGAAGTTTACAGTGCTGTATATGATCACAAATTTAATCTGATTGAAAATGATTCGCCTGTAACACTTAAAAAAGATTCATTTAAAAAATATTTAAAAAATAACAAGGTAAACTTGGTTGGTAGTGGACAGAATAAATGTAAGGATATTATCACTGCTAGTAAAAATTTATTTTTTTTTGATACAAATACCTACCCTTCTTCAAAGGAGATGTCTCTCATATCTTTTAAGAAATATCAAAATGCAGATTTTGAAAACCTTGCATATTTCGAACCTGCTTATTTAAAGAATTTTATACTAGACAGTCTTAGCCATTAATAGCATTAACTTCAGATATTTTTCCAGGCAACATGTCTTTTAACATCGTTTCAATTCCACTTTTTAATGTAATTGTTGAAGAAGGACAACCGCTACATGCACCTTGTAGAATTACATTCACTTTTTTTGTATCAGTCTCATAAGATTCGAATAGAATATTACCGCCATCAGAAGCAACTGCAGGCTTGATGTTCTCATCAATAATTTTTATGATTTCTTTTGAAACATCATCAATAGGAATATCAGTTTTAACTTTTGAAGCTTTTTTAATATTTTCTTCAAATACAATAGTATTGTTGTCCTGAATGAAAGACCTAATAAACTCTCTTACATCCATCACATTTTCTTCCCACTTGAATCCAGATTTTTGAATAATTGAAACAAAATTAAAGTCAAAAAAAACTTCATTAACAAATTCAAATCCAAATAATGATTTCGCTAAAGGAGATTCAGATGAATCTTCAAGTGATTTAAACTCATAAATATCATTAACAATTCTTTTATTTACCACGAACTTCATAGCGTTTGGGTTGGGAGTGCTTTCAGCATAAACAGTCACTGGAGATGTTTTTTTAATTTGATTTTTACTTACAACTCCTCCGTTATTTAGAAAATCTTGTAGTTGAGAGCATAATTCTTCTTGAACATCTACCCATTCTAAAATATTAAGTTTTTCAATGTATATAGAATGCTTATTTAGAGTAACTTTTTTTATAAATGGTAAATAAAAAATTTGTTGAATTAATGGAAAATCGTTTGTTTCTTCAATTTTATTAAATTCAATTCTTTTTTCTGAAAGAAAGTTATTTGAGTAAAATTCAAGTTCTTCTTCCCTGCTAGTTTCTTTAAATTTAATAATATGGTTATTCATAGTTTATAGAATTTATAGTGTATCTATTATCTAACAAATTTTCTAATGTTTTTGTAGAAGAATTACAATAGAATTCGAATTTAGATGATTTTAATTGATTTAGTAAATTATTTTCTTTTAAAATTTTTTTCGTTTGCTTTGCTACAGCTTCACCACTTTCAAGAACTTTAACTGAATCTGGTAATATTTTTTCAATACTTTCTTTGATTAAAGGATAGTGAGTACAACCTAAAACTAAATGATCAATATTTGATTTAATCATTGGTTGAAGATATTTATTTAATAGCTTTTGTAACTCATTTCCACTATAAATACCATTTTCAATTAATTCAACTAAACCATCTCCATTTTTCTCAATGATATTAATATTATCGCAATAATCGTTAGATGTGGTATTAAATAGTTGACTTGAAAGAGTCCCTTTAGTTGCTAAAACTCCAATTGAACCTGTTTTAGTATTTAACGCAGCTGGTTTTATTGCTGGTTCAACTCCGATAAAGTTTATGTCATATAGATTTCTTAAATATGAAATACTATTAGTAGTTGCTGTGTTACAAGCAACTACTATTAATTTACAATTTTTACTTAATAACCAGTCTGTGTTTTTTTTACTTAAATAATTAATTTGCTCATTTGATTTCTCTCCATAAGGTGAATTAAAATTATCGGATAGATAAATTATATTTTCATTAGGCAGTAAATTTTTTATTGCATTTAAAATTGTAATCCCTCCTACACCTGAATCAAAAATACCTATGGGTTGATCTTGCATGAGATAAAAATAAAAAAAACTACCTAAGGGAATTAGGTAGTTTTTTAAAATGTCTTTATTAGATTAATTAGAATCCTAATTCTTTTTTCACATCTTCCATAAGATCTTTTCCATCTGCTAAGATTAGACTTCCTCCTTGAGTTCCGTCAATAACATAATCAAAACCTTGTGCTCTTGCAACTTTCTGAATTGCAGCTCTAGCTTTTTCAATTAAAGGTCTTAATAAATCAGCTTGCTTTTTTTGAATGTCTTGTGATGCTGTTTGTTGATATTGTTGAATATTTTGTTCCATACCAGCCAATTCCTTTTGACGAGCTTGGTTAGTAACTTCAGTTTGGTTTTGTGCGTCAGCTGAATAGGTTTGCAACTTAGTTTGATATTCTTTCATTGAAGCATCAATCTCAGTAGAATAAGTTTTTTGAAGTTTTTCAAGTTGAGCTTGAGCTTCTTTAACTTCAGGCATTTCACTTATTAGTGCTTGACTGTCAATGTGAGCAACTTTACTCTGAGCTGTAACTGTAAATGAAACAAACATTAGTAAAACCGCAGCTGTTAATTTCTTAAAAATTTTCATTTTTTAAATTTTTTAATGGTTATTTTTTTCTTCTTAATTTTAAAAGACTATCTCTTTTTTTTAAATAAGCCTCTCTTTTTTCTTCTTTTTGTTTTAAAATTAATTCCCTTCTTGATTTTATTTCTTCAGCCTTTTGTGCTTTTTTTTCTTCAAGAAGTTTCTTTCTTTCCTCTAATTCAGGATTTAAACTGTCTTCGTTAAACTCAATGTTTAACTTTTCTAATTTATCCTCTCTTAGAATACTTTTTAAAACTAGGTCGCTAATATCGTATTTTTTTTCGGAATAAAGCACAATTGCGTCAGCAGATTGATCAAAAATTTTATCAAATTTTTTTTGTTTTGCAATACTCTGAACAACATTTAATACCTGGTCTTGAATGGGCTTTATTAATAAAAGCTCTTGTGCTATCCAATCCCCATTGACACCAAACCTTTTTTCTTTATAATCATTTAATTTTTTTACTTCAAAATCAATTTCAGACTCTCTATCTTCAATTAATTCTTTTGTCATTAGAGGTCGTTCAATTTCTAGGCTATCTTTTAAATTTTCAATGTATTTGTTTTGACTTTCAATTTCATTTTTCCACTCACCAATTTTTTCTTCAAGTTGTTCGCTAGCAGCAGTGTAATCTTCCATTTTAGATAAAATATATTCCATATCAATTATTCCAATACGTTCACTTTTCTGAGCGTAAGAATCAATAGAAAATAACATTATTAGTATTGCGAAAAATATCTTTGATAGATTCATTTAACTATATATTAAGTTAAATATAAGTATTCTAAAAGTTTTGACCGATTACAAAATGTGTTTCCCAACCATGAGAATTGAGATCTCCAGCGTATTGGCTATCAAATCCGTAACCAAAATCAATCCCTAAAAGTCCAAATGCTGGCATGAAAATTCTAATCCCAAGACCAGCAGATCTTTTTGCATTAAATGGGTTAAAATCTCTAAACTTATCGTAGCCATTTCCAGATTCTAAAAATGATAAAGCAAAAATAGAAGCAGCTGGTTTTAATGAGATGGGATATCTTAGTTCAAGAGAAAACTTATTATATATAGTAGAGCCGTCTTGACTAGATAAAGATTGATTAGGATAACCTCTTAAACTAACCGTCTCTCTTCCATCCATTGCATATTGAGACATACCATCACCACCAAGAAAAAATCTATCAAAAGGAATTATTCCTCTACTATTATTGTAAGCTCCTAGGAATCCAAATTCAGCATGAGTTTTAAGTACAAACTTGTCAATTAATCTAGTGTACCAAGTTCCATTGAATTTAATTTTGTAAAACTCTAACCATTTAAACTTTTCTTGATCAATTTTAGCCTGATCTGGATTACCATCTTCATCTTGATATTCGGGCTGATTTTCTAAATCATCATAATCAATATCATTGAAAAGCGAATAAGGAAGTGAAAGTTTTGCACTTATTGAAAATTGTGATCCTCCTAAAGGAAATACTGGATTTACGAATGTGTTGTCTCGAAGTAAATTAACTTCATAGAAAATATTATTTGATTTTCCATCTCCAAAGGTAAATAAGCCAGTATAGTAGTTACTTAAATTATAATATTGGTAGCCTATTGATTGTCTTAAAACAAAATAATCATCAGGAACTCTTAGTTTTTTTGCAAGACCAATTTGAGCTCCTGTTATTTCAAAGAATTGATTTTTGTTTGCTTGTCCAGTGAAATAATCGTAACGATATTGTTTAGTTCGTGAAATAGAAGTTGAAAATGATACAGGTTGTTTACCTCCAAGCCATGGTTCTGAAAACGAAAAACTTGCTGTGTTGTAAAAACGATTAGCCTGTAATCTAAGAGACAATGCTTGACCATCTCCCATTGGTAATGGTTTGAATCTACTTTTATCTTTTAATCCTGAAACCGAAAAATTATTAAATGATAATCCTAATGTACCAATAAAGCCGCCACCTCCATATCCACCTTGAAGCTCAACCTGACTAGCCCCTTTTTCAACTAAGCCATATTCAATGTCAACAGTTCCATTATTTGGATCAACATTTTTAAAATCTGGGCTAATTTGCTCAGGGTCAAAGAATCCCATTTGACCTAATTCTCTTACTGTTCTAACAACCTGGTCTTTGCTGTATAAGTCGCCTGGTTTAGTTCTTAACTCTCTGTAAATTACGTGATCATTGGTTCGGGTATTACCAACAACGCTAATTTTATTAAAATAGGCAGGCTTACCCTCAACAATTCTAATTTCAAAATTAATAGTATCGTTTTCGACAGAAACTTCGACAGGATTTATATTTGAAAACAAGTATCCGTTATTTTGATACATGTTACTAAGGTCATCTCCATCAGGCTTTGTATTGTCTGAAATTCTCTTTTTTAGAAGAACCCCATTGTAAGTATCTCCTTTGAATAAACCTAAGGCTCTGGCTAAAACATTATCTGGATAGACTGAATTTCCTAAAAATGTTATGTCACCAAAATAATATTTATTTCCTTCTTCTAAATCAATGTTAATTGTAATATTGTTTTTATCTGTAATTACAGTGTCAGCGACTATCCTAGCATCACGATACCCCCTTTCTTTATAAAAATCTAAAACAGATGTTAAATCTTCTTTGTATTCTTTTTCAATAAATTTTGATTTTTTCCAAAATCTACCAAATAACTTTGATTTGGTATTTTTCATCTTCTTTTTAAGCTTTGAAGATTTAGTTAATTCATTTCCTTTGAAGTTTATTTTTTTAATTTTTACTCTGTCTCCTAAATCTACTTTAATAATCATTTTACTAAAGTTTACTTCAGATGTGTCAGGTACTACATTGATAGAAACTTTTGTGTTTAAAAAACCATCTTTTTTGTATTTATTTATAATATAATTCCTGGTTGTTTTAATAAAGTTTTCAGTTATTTTTTTACCTTTTTTTAATTCAGTATCTGAGACAATAGTTTCAATTTTTGATTTTTTTAGTCCTGTAATTTTAAAGTCAGATAAAGTTGGAAGTTCTGTAATTTCAATTTGAATTGAAGCTTTTCCATCCTTAACATCTGTTAAGTAAAAATTAATATCACTAAACAAATCAAGTTTCCATAATTTACTTATGGTTGCACTAATTTGTTCTCCAGGAATTCTAATTTTTTGTCCTTTTTTTAAACCAGTGTAAGTAATTACGGTTTGCTCATTAAAATTTTTAAGACCGACAACAGAAATGTCTTCTAAAATATATTCATTTCCTTTAATGTAATTTGTTTCCTGTGAATAAGAATTAAATCCTAAAATCAACATTAAAAACAATCCAAAAGTTTTAAAGTAATTGTGGAGCTTCAATTTATTTTTTGTTTTGTTCACTAATTTTTCCAAATCTTCTTTCTCTTTTTTGAAAATTTCCAATCGCGTCAAAAAAATCTTTTTCTTTAAAATCAGGCCAAAGAATGTCTGTAAAGTACAATTCCGCATAAGCAATTTGCCAAAGCAAAAAGTTACTTACTCTACTTTCACCTCCAGTTCTAATCAAAAGATCAACGTTTGGTAAATTTCGGGTGTAAAGATGCTCATTTATTATCTTTTCATCAATATTTTTTTCAGAAATTATGTTATTTTTAACTTTATTTGATACTTCCCTGATTGCTTTTAATAATTCTTGGCGTGAACCATAGCTAATTGCAAGGTTCAAATTCAATTTATTATTATTTTCTGTGCTCAGAATAATATCTTCAAGTTTATTTTTTGGTTTTTTATTTAAGCTTCCTAAGTCTCCAAAAACATTAACTTTTATATTATTCTCAATTAATGATTTTTTTTGCTTATTTACTGTGTAAACTAATAAATCCATTAAAGCATTTACCTCAAATTTTGGTCTATTCCAATTCTCAGTTGAAAAAACATATAATGTTAAATTTTTTATTCCAAGTTTCATTGATGCATCAATACATTCCTTAACTGAGTTTGTTCCATTTTCATGACCAAACGCTCTTTTTTTTCCAATTTTTTTAGCCCAGCGCCCATTACCATCCATAATAATGGCTACATGCTTAGGTATTTTATCATTTAAAATATCATTCATAGTAATCTAGTTAGGACAGTAACATTTTTTAGTACCAAAAATGTAGGTTAAACTGATGCCTGTAAATACATACCAATCTTGACTTAAGGTTGATCCAAAATAATATGAAGAAGTTTTTTGTTTTTCTCCAGGTTGACTTCCGTCTAAATTATCTGTATAACTGTGGTTAGCTGTTATTTCAAATGAAAGTATAAAATCATTAAGTGGCTTAATCTTATATCCTAAAGTAATAGGTATTGAAATATTTGATGCATCTCCATATTTTATAGCTTCTAAATCTCCTATTTGATACCTTAAGGCATTATATCTAAAAAAAGAAACTCCAGTACTTATATAAGGAGTCATTTGTATGGAATTTTCTAAAATATCAAATTCAAAAAAATTAAAATCAATTCCCAAACCCAGTTCTTTAATTTCGTTTCTAAAATAGAGACCTCTTGCTTGCCTGTAATCGACAGTATTTGGCCAAATATCAGAACTTCCAATTTTGGCATAATTAAACTTTGCTCTTGCGGAAATTCTGTCATTAAAATTCTTTCTATATATAATACCAGCAACTAAATTATTTGATGCATTGTGAGAGAAAGGATTAATGTAAGTTGTAGGCCCAACATCTCCAATGTAGTTTGCTCCTCCAGCAAAAAATCCGATTTCGTTATTTTGAGAAAAAATACTGGTTGAAATCAGTAAGAATAGTAGGTTAATATTTTTTCTGATCATGATATTTGTGCAAATATAAATAAATTCAATCTTGCTATAAATTTCTTCTATCCTCTCCCCAAAGAAGTTTACTTCTTAAAGTTTTATAAAAACTATTCTCAGAAAATGAAGCTAATTTAATTTTAAAATCAGCTTTCTTAATATTTATTTTGGTACTGTTTTTTAATGATATAATTCTTGAATCCAGAGAAAGTAAATGTGATTCTTCACGACCTTCAACTGATAATTCTATGTTGGTTTCATCAGAAATTATTAATGGTCTAGCATTTAAATTATGTGGAGCTATTGGAGTTATAGAAAATGTTTTACTTGTTGGAGTCATAATTGGCCCACCACAACTTAAAGAATAACCTGTTGAGCCTGTAGGCGTAGAAATTATCAGACCATCAGCCCAATATGTATTTAAATATTCACCATCTAAATTGGTTTTAATTTCAATCATTGATGTAGTGTTTTCTCTTCCTACACTAACCTCATTTAACGCAAAATTGAAATCAGAAAAATTTGAATAGTTTTCTACCTCAACTTCTAATAAACTTCTTTCTTCTAATTTATAATTGCCTTCTAAGACTTTGATTAGTTCAGAATTTAATTTTTTTTGACTAATAGTAGCCAAAAACCCCAATCTTCCTGAGTTTATCCCCATGATTGGAATTTCTAAATCTCTAACATAAGTTATGGATCTTAAAAGAGTCCCATCTCCTCCAATTGTGATCATCAAATCGATAGATTTATCTAAATGAGAAAAATTATTAAAAACAATGTTTTTATGATTTTGATTAATTATTGAATTAAAGTTTTCTTCAACAATTATTTGATGATTTTTATTTTTTGCAATTGTTAAGAGTTCCGAAAATATTTTTACAGATATTTCGTCTTTAGATTGACCATAAATTGCAATTTTCATTTTAATCTCTTTTGTTTGCAAATTAATTAAAATAACAGATAATAAATCTTTAATTTTGGAAAATTATGACAAAATTAAGTGTTAATATAAACAAGATAGCAACAATAAGGAATGCTAGAGGAGGTAATAATCCAAATTTAATTCAAATGGCCAAAGATATTCAATCTTATGGTGCCAATGGAATTACAATTCATCCCAGACCAGACCAAAGACACATTACCTACAATGATGCGAGAACTCTTCCAGATGTTATAACTACTGAGTTCAATATTGAAGGAAATCCAATTGAAAAATTTGTAGAGCTAGTTTGTAATGTGAAACCAGATCAAGTGACCTTAGTTCCTGATAGTATTGACGCTCTAACTTCAAACGCAGGCTGGGATACAATATCTAATAGATCTTTTTTAAAAGAGATTATCACTGAATTTAAAAACAATAATATTAGAACCTCAATTTTCATTGATACAAATCATCAATTTATTGAAGGTGCAAAAGATGTTGGAGCCGATAGAATTGAATTATATACAGAATCATATGCTGTTAATTTTGAAAAAAACAATCTAAATGAAATTAAGAAATATATAGATGCATCATCTTATGCAAACAGCATTGGATTAGGTGTCAATGCTGGTCACGATTTAAATCTTGAAAACATTAATTTTTTCGTTAAGGAAATACCATTTTTAGAGGAAGTTTCTATAGGCCATGCTATAGTTTGTGAAGCTCTTTATCTGGGAATGGAAAATGTGATTAACATGTACCTTGAAAAAATAAACAATGCTCTTAAATAGTCAAGTTAGTGGTTCTGGAAATCATGTTTTAATAGTTTTACATGGGTTTCTTGGAATGTTAGATAATTGGAAATCTTTTGCAAAAAGAATGGACCAAAATAAATACCAAATCCATTTGGTGGATCAAAGAAATCATGGGAAAAGTTTTCACAATAATTTATTTAATTATGAAATTTTAGCAACAGATCTAAAGAATTATATTGACCATTATAAGATTAAAAAATTTTCTTTGATTGGTCATTCAATGGGTGGAAAAACTGCCATGATGTTTTCAAGTATGTATCCCGAGTTAATTAAAAAATTAATTATAGTTGATATTTTACCAATATATTACAGCAATGATTATAATAAAATCATAGATTCTTTAAAATCATTGGATCTTAAAAAATTGGTAAGTAGAGTTAATATTGACAAGGCATTAGAATCAGAATTTAAAGAACCTGCATTTAGAGCTTTTTTACTCAAGAATTTATACAGAGTTAATAAAGATGAACTTGCTTTCAAAATTGATTTGGATATCATTTCAAATAATTTAAGTGAAGTGGAAAAGTCTTTGCCTGCAAATCTTCATTACGGTGGAAAGACTTTATTTATAAAGGGTCAAAAATCAGATTATATAAATAAAACTAACAGCTCTTTACTTAAAAAAGTATTTCCTGATCATAAAATTGTGGAAGTTCAAAAAGCTGGACATTGGGTTCACGCTGAAAATTTAGACGGTTTTATAAATGAAACGGAATTGTTTTTAGAATCTTAAAAGTTGTCGAACTTTAAGAAAAGAGCTACTTTTGCCACCTAATTTTAAAAAATCATGAAGGTTTCAAAAAAAGATATTGATAAGTTAAATTCCGTTCTTTCGGTTGAGATTCAAAAAAAAGATTATGAATCTAACGTCGACAAAGTTTTAAAAGATTACAGAAAAAGAGCGAATATCCCTGGTTTCAGAAAAGGCCATACTCCAATTGGTTTAATAAAAAAACAATATGGAATGTCTGTCAAAGTTGATGAAATAAACAAATTAATGCAGAAGGGTTTATCAGATTATTTGAACACTGAAAAATTGGCAATTTTAGGGAATCCAATTCCAGTTGAAAAAAATGAAATTGATTGGAATTCAGATGTGTTAGCTTTTGATTTTGAAATTGGTTTATCTCCAGAATTCGATGTTAATTTAAAAAATAAAAAAGCAATTCCCTCCTACGAGATTGATGTAGATAAGAAAATGATTGATGATCAAATTAAAAACATACAGAATCAATATGGAAAATTGGTTTCCAGAGATAAAGTTGAAGATGGTTTTGAAATTAACGGAACATTTAGTAACGAAGAATTTGAGGTTGAAAATAAATCTAATTTTAAATTAGAGAATGTTAAGGGTAAATCTAATAAAGAAATTTTATCAAATCTTAAACTTGGAGAATCTGTTGATTTAAAAACTAAAGGTTTGTTTAAAAACGAATCTGATTTATCATTTCATTTAAAACTTAACGATGAAAACAAAGACAAAATAAAAACAGTTAATTTTTCTTTAAATGAAATAAACGAAAGACAACCTGCTGATTTAGATCAAGAGTTGTTTGATAAATTATTTGGGAAAGACAGTGTAAAGACTGTAACCGAGCTTAGGAAAAAGTTAAAGAGTGATGCTGAATCAAATTTTGTTAATCAAACTGATCAAAAATTATTAAATGATGTGACCGAATATTTAATTGAAAACACAAAATTTAATTTACCAGATGAATTTTTAAAAAAATGGATGCAAACTGCTGGAGAGAAAAAGTTAAGTGTAGTTGAGGCGGAATCGGAATACGAAAAGTCTGAAAAGGGTTTAAGGTATCAATTGATTGAAGCCAAGTTAATTGAAAAGAACGATATTAAAATTGATCCTAGTCAAATTAAAAATTTCGCCAAGGAATTGATTAAATCTCAAATGAAACAATATGGTCAAAATAATCCTGATGAAAAGGAATTAGAATCGATATCCCAAAGAATTCTTTCAAATAAAGAAGAAGTAAAAAGAATTTCTGATCAATTGTTAAGTAAAAAATTAATTGAATTATTTAAATCAAAATTAAAGTTCAAAAACAATAAAGTCACTTATGATAAATTCATTGAAATGGCTTATGCTAAAAAATAACTAACTTTAGAATAATTATAATTATTGATCTATGGATTACTCGAAGGAATTTAAAAAATATTCAATAAAACATCATGGTATAAATTCTCTATATTATGACAAATTAGTCAGTAGTATGACTCCTTATATTATTGAAGAAAGACAGCTGAACGTAGCGCAAATGGATGTTTTTTCAAGGCTGATGATGGACAGAATAATTTTTTTAGGAACTGGTATTAATGATTCAATAGCCAATATAATTCAAGCTCAATTACTTTTTTTAGAGAGTACAGATAAAGATAAAGACATTCAAATATATATCAATTCACCAGGTGGATCTGTATATGCTGGTTTAGGTATATACGATACAATGCAATTTATAAATCCTGAGGTTGCCACAATTTGTACTGGAATTGCAGCTTCAATGGCTGCAGTTTTACTTTGTGCAGGACAAAAGGGAAAAAGATCTGGATTAACTCACTCCAGAGTTATGATTCATCAACCTCTTGGTGGGGCTCAAGGTCAAGCATCTGATATTGAGATAACAGCTAGAGAAATAGGGAAGTTAAAAAAGGAGTTGTATGAAATTATTGCAAAACATTCTGGTCAAAAATATGACAAAGTCTATGAGGATAGTGATCGTGATTACTGGATGAAAGCGCAGGAGGCTAAGAAATATGGCATGATTGACGAAGTTTTATCAAAAAAATAATTTAATGTCCGATCAAAACTTGTTGTGTTCATTTTGTGGTTTATCCAAAACACAAACTAATCTACTTGTGGCTGGTCAAGAAGCACATATTTGCGACAGTTGTATTGAGCAGGCATATAATATTATAATTGAGGAGTCAAAAAGAGATGAATTTCCAAAACAATCTCAAGATCATAAAATATCTAAACCAAAGGAAATTAAAGCTTTTTTAGATGAATATATTATTGGTCAAGACCATACAAAAAAAATAATTTCAGTAGCTGTTTACAATCATTACAAAAGATTGAATCAAAAAAATATAAAAGATGATGTTGAAATTGATAAAAGTAATATTCTAATTGTTGGTGAAACAGGTACAGGTAAAACTCTAATTGCAAAAACAATTGCCAGAATGTTGGATGTTCCTTTGGCTATTGTTGACGCTACTGTTTTAACTGAAGCTGGATATGTAGGAGAAGATGTTGAAACTATATTAACAAGACTTTTACAGGCTTCTGATTATAATCAGGAAAAAGCAGAAAGAGGGATTGTTTTTATTGACGAAATTGACAAAATTGCTAGAAAAAGTGATAATCCATCAATTACCAGAGACGTTTCTGGAGAAGGAGTACAACAAGCTTTATTGAAACTTTTAGAGGGGACTGTTGTAAATGTTCCTCCAAAGGGGGGAAGAAAACATCCTGATCAAAAATTCATTGAGTTAAATACTCAAAATATTCTTTTTATTGCAGGAGGTGCATTTGATGGAATTGAAAAAGTGATTTCAAAAAGATTAAACATGCAAGTTGTTGGGTATAAAAACCCTTCTTCTAAGAAAGTTGATAGTAAAAATATTTTATCATTTATATCTCCAAAAGATTTAAAAGATTTTGGCCTTATTCCTGAAATATTAGGTCGATTACCTGTATTATCCTATATGAATACTTTGGATAAAAGTACTTTGCGATCCATATTGACAGACCCAAAAAACTCTCTAATCAAACAATACATAAAATTATTTGAACTAGATGGAATTAAACTTTCATTTAATGAAGAAGGTCTGGATTATATAGTAGATAAAGCATTAGAATTTAAATTGGGTGCTAGAGGACTTAGATCAATATGTGAATTAATTTTAAATGATGCAATGTTCGAGTTACCAAGTACCAATAGGAAAAAACTTAACGTTGATAAAGCATATATATCAAAAAAATTATCTCATTCGAGTTTAAGCGTCTTAAAGGCAGCTTCTTAATTTAATTTTAACAGTTCTTCGATTATTTTTCTATCGTTTGACAATCTGGGAACTTTATTTTGTCCTCCAAGTTTATTTTTATTTTTAAGCCAATCATAAAAAATATTATTCCTTCCTTGAATTATTTTTAATTCTTGCATAGTAATATTTTTGAATCTTTTTGCTTCGTAATCGCTATTTAATTTTTGAAGATTTAAATCTAGATCTTTTTTAAAATCATCGATATTTTTAGGTTTTTTTTCAAATTCAATAAACCAATCGTGATTTCCAGACTTACTATTATCTATAAAATTTGGTGCTACTGTGTATTCGTTTACAGTAGATTTATGTTTAGTTAATGCTTTATTTAGGGCTTTTTCTGCATTTTCAATTATAAGCTCTTCTCCAAATGCATTTATAAAATTTTTTGTTCTTCCAGAAATTTTGATTCTGAACGGATCTAAGCTTGTAAACTTAACTGTATCTCCAATTTTATATCTCCAAAGCCCTGCATTTGTTGTAATAATGATTGCATAATTTGTGTTAAGTTTAACATCGGAAAGATTAACTACCCTGTTGTTTTTCTGTCCGTCACTATTATATTCTTGAAACTCAAAAAATATTCCATAATCAAGCATTAGCAGCATATCATCGCTATTGTTTCTATCTTGAATTGCGAAAAATCCCTCAGATGCGTTATAAATTTCGTAGAATTGAACATTAGGTCCTAAAATTTCTTTGAATTGATTTTTGTAAGGTTTAAAGTCAATCCCGCCATGAAAATAAACCTCCATGTTTTTCCATATTTCCAAGATATTATTACACTTTTTTTCTTTTAAAATTTTATTTAACATTATTAACATCCAAGAAGGTACACCTGCTAGACTAGTTACATCTTCGTTAGTTGTAGTTTCAATAATTGCACTTAATTTTTCATCCCACTTATTCATTAAAGATATCTCAGAATTTGGAGTGCTCATCATTTCTGCCCAAAGTGGTAAATTATCAATTAAAATCGCAGACAAATCCCCAAAGTAATTATCACCTTCATTTAATATTTTTCTACTTCCACCAAGCCTCAAAGATTTTCCTGTAAAAAGGTTAGAATTTTCATTGTTGTTCATGTAAAGACATAAAACGTCTTTACCAGCTTTATAATGACAATCTTCCAATGATTCTTTACTAACAGGAATGTACTTGCTTTTTGAATTTGTTGTCCCACTAGATTGTGCATACCATTTTATTTCTGAGCCCCAAAATATGTTGTCTTCTCCTTCAATAGATCTTTTAATTTTGGGGTAAAATTCTTCGTAACTAGTAATAGGGACCTTTTTTGAAAATGATTTATAATCCTTGATAGATTTAAATTCATAATTTTTCCCTATTTCAGTATTTTCAGCTTTTTTAATTAAGGATAATAAAACTTCATTTTGAACTTCAATTGGATATTTTTTAAACAATTCAATTTGATGAATTCTTTTTTTTAAGAACCAAGATGTAATTGTATTAATAATTGAGAAAAGCATTTTAAGTATCTTTATTTTAAAATTATATAATTCTTATAATATGTTCAAAGGAGTTTTAAATAAAATGAAAACTGAAATTAATGATAATGTGAATTATTATTTAGAACTTGGAGATGATTTTATCAATCTTAATCAAATTATAAATTCTAAGTTAGAATTAAATTTTGAAGGTTATCAGTGTTTAAATTGTAGTTCTGATATTCAAATTTATAGACAAGGGCATTGTAAAAAATGTTTTTTTGAATTGCCATCTACTGCAGATTGGGTTATGAAACCAGAACTTAGTAAAGCACATCTAAACATCGAAGATAGAGATTTAGAATTTGAAAAAGATGTTCAACTTAAGCCTCATATCCTATACTTAGCATACTCAAGTAATGTTAAAGTTGGGGTTACTCGAAAATCTCAAATTCCCTATAGATGGATTGATCAAGGAGCCATAAATGCAATTGAGATTGCAGAATTTCCCAATCGTTTTTTAGCTGGCGTTTCTGAAGTTGAATTGAAAAAATATTATGCCGATAAAACCAATTGGAGAGAAATGTTAAAAACTAGCCAAAGCACAGTTGAGCTTGAAAATGAAAGAGAAAAAGCATTTGAAAAACTTCCGGTTGAGTCTTCAGAGATGGCAAAATCAAATAATTTTTCAACCTTTAAAATTAATTACCCTGTTTTAAAATATCCTGTTAAACCTAAAAGTTTGAACATTATTAAAGAAAAATCTTTTACTAATGAATTAGTTGGGATTAAAGGACAGTATCTAATTTTTAAAGATGAAACGGTATTTAATATTAGATCAAATGAAGGTGTAGTTATTAGTTTAAATATTATTAAATCTTAATTTCCTCACCCACTTTTAAATCAAATTTTTTTCTGAAAAGAAAAACAAAAAAATAAAGCAATGGAGTATCTAAAAATGCAATTAAAATTTTAAACGTTACACCAGACACAACTAGTCCCCAAAAAATTTCCCAACTTAAAACCTGGAAAATACACAGTAAGGAAATCACAGTGACAGTATCAATTATTTGAGAACTGAATGTTGAGAAGTTATTTCTTAACCACAACATTTTACCTTTTGTTAACTTTTTCCAAAAATGATAAATTTTTATGTCAATGAATTGAGCAAATAAATATGCTAACATTGAAGCCAATACGGCAAGTCCTGACAAAGAAAAAACTTTACTAAATGTTTCGTCATTAATTGGTGAAGAATCCATTGCTGGTACTAAATCTGATACCAATATGATGCTCAATGAAAAAAAGGAAGCAAATATTCCAGCGATTACGACTTGATTGGCTTTTTTTTGACCAAAGATTTCTGAAATTAAGTCTGTAACCAAAAAAGTAATTGGATATGGAAGAATCCCAACAGATAGCTCAAACAATTTAATTCCTCCAATTGTAAGATCGAAAGGATACCAATAAAAGAATTTTTGAAATATAAGATTTGAGACAACAAGTGAGGTTATAAACAATGCTGCCAAGTATAAATAAATTTTTTTTGCTAAATTTTTTTTTGCCTCAGACATATAGTTAATTTTTCAACTTTAAGTTAAATAAATATACCATAATAAAGATACTTTTTATTTATTTTGCTTATGTGAAATTAAATATTGTTTACCTATCATTGGGGAGTAATTTAGGAGATAAAATAAATAATCTTCAAACTACTTTAAATTTAATTGATTCGAAAGTTGGTGATGTTCTTCTAATCTCAAGTGTATATCAAACTAAAGCTGAAGGATTTGTTGGAGAAGATTTTTTAAATTGTTGTGTATCTCTTCGCACATCAATGGAGCCAAAAATATTGATAAAAGAGTTAATTAATATTGAATCTCAAAATGGCAGATTAAGATCAAACAGAAATATTTATGAATCCAGATCCATTGACATAGATATTTTATTTTATGAGGATAAAATAATTAATCAACATAATTTAACAATTCCACATCCTCGTATGAACGAGAGAAATTTTGTTATTAAACCACTTTTGGATATTGCTAAAAGTAAAATTCACCCTGTTTTAAATCGAACAATATCCGAAATTGACTTGGATCTTGGTGATACTGAAATAATCAAAATAAATGATGATCTAGTGCTTCCTGTTATTGAAAAACTAAAATCGATTAAAAATATTGTAATTGAAGGAAATATTGGAGTTGGTAAAACATGCTTATCTAAGAAATTATCAAAAGATTTAAATAAAGAACTTATACTTGAAGGATATATGGATAATCCTTTTTTGGAAAAATATTATGAAAATCCTGATAGGTATGCGTTGAACGTTGAACTTACATTTTTAACAGATAGGTGTCGACAGTTAAGCGATTTTAACAATCAGATTAGTTTATTTAGTTCTGGATTAGTTTCAGATTATGATATATTTAAATCATTGGTTTTTGCAGGAATTTCATTAAAGGAAATTGAGTATAATCTTTTTAGAAATATTTTTACTTATATGACCAAAGATTTATTTAAGTCTAATCTAATTATTTATTTATTACAGTCCACAGAACAATTACTTGAAAACATAAAAAAGAGAGGAAGGGGTTTTGAAAAAAAAATTGACAAAAAATATTTAGATAAAATAAATCAAGGTTACTTAAATTATTTAAAAAATAATTCTGATTTAAATATTATTTATGTTGACGTCTCAGATTTAGATTTTGTTGAATCAAAAACAGATTACTTTGAACTTCTTTACAGGGTCAAAAAAAAATTAAGATAGTCTTCTAAAAAATTCCCAGATAATTATCCCTGAACATACTGAAATATTTAGGGAATGTTTTGTGCCATATTGTTCAATTTCTAAAACATCATCAGATAATTCAATGGCAATATCTGAAACACCTTTAACTTCATTACCAAAAATTAAGGCATGTTTTTCATCTTTTTCAATAGAGAAGTCCGTAAGTTTTTTTGAATTGTTGGTTTGTTCAATGCTCCAAATTTTAGTTTTATTTTTTTTCAGTTTTATTAATAGTTCTGAAATATTTTTAACATATTCCCAATCAACACTTTCTGTTGATCCAAGTGCTGTTTTTTGAATGTCTTTGTGAGGAGGGCATGCAGTTATTCCACATAAATAAATTTTTTCAATCAAAAATGCATCACATGTTCTAAAAACTGATCCTATATTGTTTAGACTTCTAATATCATCAAGAATTATAATAAGATTGGTTTTTTTTGAATTTTTATATTCGTTTACAGTCTTCCTGTTAAGTTCAATATTTTTTAATTTTCTCATAATTTTAAACTCACAATCAATAAGTTATACAAAGTAATAGATTAAAATATTAATTAATGGTATTTTAGCTTTAATTCACATTGTTTTGGAAAAGAAAATAACTCCTTTAATGCGTCAATATTATAAAATTAAGGATAAACATCCTGATGCATTGTTATTGTTCAGAGTTGGAGATTTTTATGAAACATTTCATGAAGATGCTGTTAAAACATCCAAAATATTAGGTATTATTTTAACTAAAAGAGGAGCAGGGAGTAATAGCGAAACAAAACTTGCAGGTTTTCCACATCATTCGTTAAATACATATTTACACAAGCTAGTAAAAGCAGGGGAAAGAGTAGCGATATGTGAACAATTGGAAGATCCAAAAAAAACTAAAAAAATTGTAAAAAGAGGTGTAACTGAACTTATAACACCAGGAGTTGCTTTGAATGATGGAATTTTAGATAAAAGTTCAAATAATTTTTTAGCTTCTGTATATGATATCAAGGGTAGATATGGTATTTCTTTTTTCGATATATCAACTGGAGAACTACTAATTTCTGAGGGAAATCTTGACTATGTTAAAAACTTACTTTTAAATTATGATGCTAAAGAAGTCTTAGTCTGTAAAACTAAAAAATCAAATTTTAAATCCAATTTTGGAGAATTTAGTTCGGTTTTTTATTTAGAAGATTGGGCGTATGGAAAAGATTTTTCTATTGAAAAAATTAAAAAACATTTTGGAGTTAATACTTTAAAAGGATTTGGTGTTAATGAGAACAATATTGGAATATTAGCATGTGGTTCTATTTTACACTATCTAGAAGAAACTCAACACAATAAACTGTCTCATATTACTAAAATTAATCAAATCATTAATAGTAATTATGTATGGATGGATCAATTTACAATTTCAAACCTAGAATTGATTAACAGCAACTCAAAAGAAGGAAAATCTTTAATTGAAATTATTGATCACACTTTAACCCCTATGGGATCAAGAAAATTAAAAAGATGGTTAATACACCCACAGATTGATATTGATGAGTTAAATTTTAGACATGATACAATTGAGGATATTTTAAAAATTAATAATTTGCTAATTAGCTTAGAAAACCAACTTAATTCTTTCGCAGATTTAGAAAGAATTATGGGCAAAATTGTCAATTACAAAATTAGTCCAAGAGAATTGGTTCAACTTAAATGTTCTTTAAAAAAAATAAAAGAAATAAAGCAGTTAATTGACTTAAAGTCATCTAAAAATTTAAAAAAAATAAATTCATCATTATTAGACTGCAAGTCTATTGTTGATCTTATTGATAAAACTTTAAATGAAGAGGCTCCAGTTAATTTAAGTAAAGGAAATGTAATAAAATCAAACTTTAATTCAGAGTTAGATCAACTTAGAGATTTATCAATTTCTGGGAAAAACTACCTAGATGAAATTTTAGAAAGAGAAAAAAAGGAAACAGGAATAAGTTCTCTTAAAATCAGTTTTAATAATGTTTTTGGGTATTATATTGAGGTTAGAAATATCCACAAGGATAAAGTGCCTGAAGATTGGATACGAAAACAAACACTAGTAAATGCAGAAAGATACATAACTTCGGAACTAAAGGAGTATGAATCAAAGATTTTAGGAGCTGAAGAAAAAATAGGTTTGTTAGAATCTCAACTTTTCAATGAACTTATTTCAAAACTAATAAATGAAGTTAAAATCGTTCAAGAAAATTCATTTTGGATTGCGACTCTGGATTGTTTAACTGGATTTGCCAAACTAGCTTTAAAAGCCAATTACTCTAAGCCAATTTTAGAAAATTCTAAGATTTTAGATATTAAAATGGGAAGACATCCCGTCATAGAATATCAACTTGATTATGAGAATCCGTACATACCAAATGATATAAAATTATGTGATAAAAAAAATCAAATAATGATGATTACTGGACCAAATATGTCTGGTAAGTCAGCAATATTAAGACAAACGGCTTTGATTGTTTTGTTAGCACAAATTGGAAGTTATGTTCCAGCAAAATCTGCGAAAATTGGTGTAGTTGATAAAATATTTACTAGAGTTGGAGCAAGTGATAATATTTCAGCTGGCGAATCAACTTTTATGGTAGAAATGAACGAATCTGCTTCTATCATTAATAATATTTCAAAAAACAGTTTGATATTATTAGATGAAATTGGTAGAGGTACAAGTACATATGATGGTATTTCTATAGCTTGGGCTATAGCGGAGTTTTTACACGACCATCCCAATAAGCCCAAAACATTATTTGCTACTCATTATCATGAATTAAATATGATGGCTGATTCATTTGAAAGAATTAATAATGTAAATGTTTCTGTTAAAGAAACTAAAGATGGTGTAATTTTTTTAAGAAAATTAGAGCCTGGTGGAAGCGATCATAGTTTTGGAATACATGTTGCTAAAATGGCTGGAATGCCTATTGGAATTATTAGATCTGCTCAAAAAATATTAAAAAAATTAGAAAATTCTCATGGAGATAAAAAAATCAATTTAAACAAAAATGATTCAAAAATGCAGTTAAGTTTCTTCAATTTAGATGACCCAAAATTAGAAGAATTAAAGGAAGATTTATTGTCATTAAATACTGATGAATTGACTCCAATTGAGGCTCTCATTAAATTAAATGAAATAAAAAGAATTTTGAAATCATAACTAATACTATTATTAGCCTATATTATTTATTTATTTTCAATTTTTATTTTACATTTGCAATCCAATTTGCGAAAGTAGCTCAGGGGTAGAGCATCACCTTGCCAAGGTGAGGGTCGCGGGTTCAAATCCCGTCTTTCGCTCTGAAAAGATACTGCTCGAGTGGTGGAATTGGTAGACACGTTGGACTTAAAATCCAATGAACAGTAATGTTCGTGCGGGTTCAAGTCCCGCCTCGAGTACAAAAGGGAAACTATTATTTAATAGTTTCCCTTTTTTGTTTTTTAGTTTACTAGTTAAACTTTGTTTGCTAATTCATTTCCAACAGTCGAACCAATAGCAACTCCCATTCCTCCTAGTCTTATTCCGCAAAACACATTATTACTGACAGCTTTAACTATTGCAGTTTTTTTATTCCCAACACCCATTATACCACTCCATCTATAGTCAATTTCGATTTTACTTTTGGGGAGAATTATTTTCTTTAAAGTTATTTCAAGTTCAGTTTGAATATTTTCATTAAGTTCAAATTCATCAGTTTCCTCTTTTTTAAAATCTAAGTTTCTTCCTCCGCCAACTAATATTCTGTTGTGTATGTTTCTGAAGTAGTAGTACCCTTTATCAAAATGAAATGTTCCTTTTATGGGTAAGTCTTTTATTGGTTTAGTAATTAAAACTTGTGCTCTTGCAGGATTAATATTTTCATTTAAAATTTTGTTTGAAAATCCATTCGTTGCAATAAATAATTTTGAAGACTTAAAACTGAAATTATCTGTAATTAATTCAACACAATTATTATTTTCAATAAATGAATTGACTTTTATATTGTTAATAATAGTAATATTTTTTTTCCTAACCTTTTCAATTAATGATTTCATCATCATTCCAGTATCAATCTGACCTTCGTGTGAATTAAAAATCAACTTATTAAATACATTATCAAAACCAAAAAAATTGTCTTTTATTTCAAAAACATCAGCTGGAAAAAGTGGTTTTAATAAATCATTAACTTCATTCAATTTTTTTAAGCAGTTTTCAAAAAGATCATGATTTTTTTTTAGAAAAATTTCATAACCTCCATGCTGTTTATAATCAATATTATTATCTCCAAGTAACTTTCTCAAATACCTTAAACCCTCGGTTCGTTTTTTGATTAATGTTACTACTTCGTCTATGCTATGATTTTTTAAGTCATCTAAAATTTCACTTACACTGCCAAAACATGCAAATCCTGCATTTTTAGTACTAGCACCACTTGGCAGGCTCCCTTTTTCGATTATTAATATTTTTGATTTAGGAAACTTTTCTCTGAGACTTAGCGCACAATTAAGCCCTACGATACCACTTCCAATAATGGTATAGTCAATATTACTTAACCATGATTTTATTTCCCAATAAGATAGGTTCATAATTTATTATAGAGAGACTCTTATTCCTCCAAAAATAGTTCTTTTTGGTGCAGGTTCATAATATCTTCCTCCAAAGGCATTTATTCTGATGTTGTCAAAATATTCTTGCTCAAATATATTGTTTAAAATTAAAAATGGATAGACTGTTGATTTAAACAAATTAAATTCTTTTCCTATTTTAAGATTTAATGTATTAAACTTACTAACATTAACCAAGTTCGAATTATCGGCAAACATAGAGCCTATGTTTTTAAAATTTAAATTAAAAAACAATTTGTTTTTAGTTTTATGTTCAAGACTTACAGTTAAAGTATTATTAGGGATTCCAGGTATTTTGTTTCCTTTATAATCTTTATCATTATCTGTAAATTCTTTGAAGATATATTTTCCTGAAGTATATGATGCACTGATAGTAGTTTTATTAATCTTATAGAAGCCTAATATTTCTATTCCCTCTCTTTTTGATTTACCTGCATTGTTGTAAAACTTTTGATTTGGAAAATTTTCATCTTCATATGATAAAACTTCGTCATTAGAAACGGTCTCAAAATACACGAAGTCAATATTCGACTTTCTTTTGTTATTAAAAAGTGAAACTCCTATTTCAAACCCCATATTTCTTTGAGATTTTAATTCTTTATTAAATCCAGTTCCTATAGGTGAAGAACTATATTCATTTAAGGTTGGAGTTTCAAATCCGCTACTTGTATTAATAAAAATTCTGCTATTTTTATTTAATTGATAATTGATTCCAAGACTGGGATTTAATGAGTTTAGTTTTATAATATCTGAAGAATTCCCATCGTCTAAATACTGGTCCTTTAGTTCAATTTTATTTATATCATATCTAATTCCTGAACTTATAGTAAACCTATTCAACTGAAAATTATTAACTAAATAAACCCCTGTATTTATAAACTTTTCCCTTTGATTTAAAACTAAATTTTCGATAACACCAAGGTTGTTGATATATCTTTTTCTTGAGTCATTTTGATTTCCAATATCAATGCCTAGTTGAGTTTTAAATTTGGATTCAATTTGATAATTGACTCCAACCCCCCAATATTCTCTATTTAATTTTATTGCTCCACCATTTTTCACAGGAATTTTTCCGTTAAAATTTCTTTTGGATATAAAAGCATACGTTGAAAATGAAATTTTTTCGTTTATTTTTTTATCAAAACTAGAGCTAAATTTGTAATGATTAATATCTTCTTTTGTTTGATAAAGTAAGTTTCTTTCTCTTGCTTGTTCTCTATCAGTCTTAACTTCACCAATATTTAATCCTCCTGCATCGTAGGCGTATGGGCTATCAACAATATTAAAATTTAAATTTAGCCAGGTATCTTTAGAGATATTTTTTTTAAAATTTAAATTAAGGTTTGAGTTTTTGAAATCAGCAAAATTCCTATAACCATCTGCTTTTGTTTCTCCCACTAATACTGTGTAAAATGAGTTAGCTTTTCTTAATCCAAAAAAAGCTTGTTTTTTAGTTTGATTGTTTGATCCATAAGAGAAACTAACCTTAGAAAAATTTTTATCAAATTCAGTTAAAGATTTAATTTTAATTACACCAGCTGAAGAATTTCCATATAATGATGAACTAGTTCCCCTGATTATTTCAATATTTTGAATTATTTCAAGATTTAAATTATCAATTTGACTTTGACCATCAGGTGTAGTTTCAGGAACTCCGTCTACAATAAGTTTTATTCCTCTGATTCCAAAGTTAGCTCTTGAACCAAACCCACGTATTGAAATTCTTGAATCTTGTGCGAAATTATTGTCATTAGAAATAAAAACCCCAGGAATTCTTTCAATGTATTCACTTAAATAAAATTGTTGAGCATTTTTCTGAAAATTCTGATAATCTGTGGAAGTAATAGAAAAAGGGGATCTATTTAAGGAATCTTTGATTTTGGTTATCGAAACCACTACTTCATTAAGATTAATACTATCATTTATGAAATTTTGTGAATATCCATACATAATTTGGATCATGAAAAACATTACAAGTTTTTTATTTACCATGAACACCTGTTGATTTTGACAATATTTTACTTAGTTCTGAAATTTCATTGTCTTTGAAATATCTCCATTCACCTACAGGAATATCTAAATTGATATTCATAATTCTAATTCTTTTCAATTTTTTTACTCTGTATCCAAAATGTTCACACATTCTTCGAATCTGTCTATTTAATCCTTGTGTTAAAATTATTTTAAATTCATATTCTTTTATTCGTTTAATTTCACAAGGTCTAGTTACTCTATTTAGAATAGGTACACCTTTGCTCATTTTTTTGACAAAATCGTTATTTATTGGTTTGTCAACAGTAACATGATATTCTTTTTCATGTTTATTTTTTGCTCTAAGAATTTTGTTTACAATATCTCCGTCGTTAGTCAAAAAAATAAGACCTTCAGATGTTTTATCAAGTCTACCAATTGGAAAAATTCGTTTAGGGTAATTTATGTAATCAATAATATTGTCTTTTTCAACACTAGAATCCGTCGTACAAACAATTCCTTTAGGTTTATTTAAAATAATGTAGATTTTTTTATTGATTTTTTTTGAAATTCTTTCTCCGTCTACTGAAACATCATCTTCAGGATCAATTTTTTCTCCCATCTTAGCTATTACTCCGTTGATTGTAACTCTTTCATCTAAGATGAATTTATCAGCTTCTCTTCTTGAACAAAATCCTTTTTGACTTAAAAATTTATTGATCCTAATTTTTTTATCCATTTCTTGTTACAAATTTGTTATACCTTCAGGTAATTCGAAAATTAATTTTTTCTCTTTTCTGTCAACTTCAACCAAAAATTCATCAATTAAAGGAATCATAATCTCTTTGTCATTTTTCTTAACAATTAATAACGGTTGAGATGTTTGATCGTTAACATTAATTGCTTTTCCAATTTTTCCCAAATTATTGTCTATAACTTTAAATCCTATTATTTCGTGATAATAAAATTTATTTCCCGATAGAGGTGGTAGGTCATTAATTGGAAGAAAAACTTCACTTTTAAGAATTTTGTTTGCTTTTGTTTCATTATCAATTCCCTTAATGGACAACCTTAAAAGGGAGGATTTGTGAAGTTGTAATTTATTAATCTCAAAGGGAACTAGTGAACCGTCGATTTCAATAAAGATAGATTTTAATTCTTTAAAATTAATTTCGTCAGATTCTATTTTTAAAAGAAGTTCTCCTTTAAAACTATACTTAGATACGATCTTTCCAAGATAATAGAAATCTTGCTTATTCATCGTACAAAAATATGAGAAAATTATTACTACTCTTCAGTTGAAGCTTCTTC
>CACPPV010000009.1 GCA_902635895.1 uncultured Bacteroidota bacterium | reverse complement strand
TGGACTTTATATAAAAATCAAAGATTTTTTTTAGAAAAATCATAGACTTAAAAACACAACCCTAAAATCTGTTAATCATTAAGTTAAAAACTTTTATATCAAAGTTTTAAAATTATGAATTATTGTAGTTCATATTGGTTATTTTTAAACAAAAATTTATTGTACAATGAATAGTTTTTCTCAAAGACATATTGGAGTCAATTCCAAGGACAAAAATAAAATGCTTGAATACTTAAATGTTGAAAATATTGAAAAACTAATTTCTGAAACTATTCCGAAAAACATTAGGTTACAAAAGGACCTTAATCTAAAAAAACCCATGAGTGAGGATGAGTATCTGAATCACATTGAAAAACTCGGAAAAAAAAATAAAATTTTTAAAACTTACATAGGAATGGGCTATAATCAGTCGATTGTACCTTCAGTAATTAAAAGAAATATTTTAGAAAACCCTAGCTGGTATACTGCTTACACTCCTTATCAAGCTGAAATAGCTCAAGGAAGAATGGAAGCGCTTCTCAACTATCAAACTATTATTTCTGATTTAACAGGAATGGATTTGGCTAATGCATCGTTGCTTGATGAAAGCACAGCTGCTGCTGAGGCAATGACTATGTTATTCAGTCTTAGATCAAGAGATCAGAAAAAAAATAATATTAATAATTTTTTTGTTGCGTCAAACACTCTTCCTCAAACTATTAGTTTACTTGAAACTAGAGCTGAACCTTTAGGAATTAATATCATTCAGGGTGACATAAGTTCTTTTGATTTTAATGAAAAAACATTTGGATGTATAATTCAATACCCTGGTGTTTATGGAAACATTTTAGATATTAAAAAATATTGTTCCGAAGCAGTTAAAAATAATATTAAAATTGTAATAGCTGCTGATTTACTTTCACTTTGCTTATTAGAAAAACCTTCAAATTTTAGTGCTGATGTTGTAGTTGGAACCTCACAAAGATTTGGAATCCCCTTAGGCTATGGAGGTCCACATGCAGCTTATTTTGCCACTAAAGAGGAATATAAACGATCTGTCCCTGGAAGAATAATTGGTGTCACAAAAGATGCAGGTGATGATCCATCATTAAGAATGGCATTGCAGACTAGAGAACAACATATTAAAAGAGATAGAGCAACTTCTAACATTTGCACTTCTCAGGTTTTACTTGCAGTAATGGCAGGTATGTATGGTGTTTTTCATGGAGCTGAAGGTTTAAAAAAAATTGCGAAAAATATTCATAAACTAACCATTTTACTTGAAAATAATCTTAGTAAAATTGGAATAAAACAGTTAAACAAATTTTACTTTGACACTTTAAGACTTGAATTACCTTCAAAAAAAATAAAAAAAGTTGCTTTAATTAATAAAATTAATTTCAACTACATCAATGACTATGAAATCTCAATTTCAATTAATGAAGCTACATCAACGAAAGATATTCAAAAAATTGTAGACACAATTGCAAAATCTCTTGATATTGACTTATTTGAAATAGAATCCAGTTCTGAAGAATTAAAAATTCCAAGCGAATTAAGCAGAAAGTCTAACTTCATGACTTCTGAAGTTTTTAATAAATATCACTCTGAGACCGCTTTGATGAGGTATATAAAAACTTTAGAAAGAAAAGACCTATCTCTAACTCATTCTATGATTTCTTTAGGGTCTTGTACTATGAAGCTAAATGCAGCATCAGAAATGATACCTATAAGCTGGAGTAAATGGAATAATATTCATCCTTTTGTTCCATTAGATCAAGCGTTAGGATATCAAAAACTTCTTAAGAAACTTGAAAGACAATTAAACGAAATTACAGGCTTTAGTGGAACTTCTTTACAACCTAACTCGGGTGCTCAAGGAGAATATGCTGGTCTTATGGTAATTAGAGAATATTTAAAAAGTATATCCAACGGACATAGAAACATATGCTTAATACCATCATCTGCTCACGGAACCAATCCAGCCTCAGCTGTGATGGCTGGAATGAAAGTAGTGGTTGTTGGAACGGATAAACACGGAAATATTAATGTGGATGAATTAAAAGAAAAAGCAGAAATCCATAAAGAAAATTTGGCTGCATTGATGATAACTTATCCATCTACTCACGGGGTGTTTGAGTCTTCTATTCAAGAAATTACTGGAACCATTCATAAATACGGAGGACAAGTTTATATGGATGGTGCTAATATGAACGCACAAGTAGGTTTAACTAATCCCTATATCATTGGCGCTGATGTTTGTCATTTGAATCTTCATAAAACATTTGCAATTCCTCACGGAGGTGGTGGACCTGGGGTTGGACCAATATGTGTTGCAAAACACTTAGTTCCTTTTCTCCCAAATAATCCAATAATTAATGTTAGTTCAAAAAATAGTGTAAAATCTATTTCTGGGGCTCCATGGGGATCTGCATTAGCCTGTGTAATTTCATACGGATACATAAAAATGCTTGGTGCTGAAGGATTGAAATTATCAACTCAGTATGCTATACTTAATGCAAACTACATCAAAAATAGAATTGAAAATCACTACGATATTCTTTACAAAGGAGAGGGTGGTAGATCAGCACATGAACTAATAATAGATTGTAGAGATTTTAAATCTCATGAAATTGGGGTTATGGATATTGCTAAAAGATTAATTGATTATGGATTTCATGCACCTACCGTTTCATTTCCAGTTCCAGGAACAATGATGATCGAACCTACTGAAAGTGAAAATTTGGATGAAATTAATAGGTTCTGTGACGCAATGATTCTAATTAGAAAAGAAATTGATGAAAAACCTGATTTGTTAAAAAATGCTCCTCACACAATGAAAATGATTGCAGCTGAAAATTGGGAATATTCATACTCTAGACAAAAAGCTGCTTTTCCTACTTCATATGTTTTAAACAATAAGTTCTGGCCATCAGTTAGAAGAGTTGATGACGCCTATGGAGATAGAAATTTAGTATGTACTTGCGAGCCAATAGAGTCATATCAGTAAGATTTTCATAACTTAGATTATAAATAGCCAAAAATGTCTGTTAAAATTACTGGAACTGGTTCTTATATTCCTCTTCTCATCAAAAAAAACAACGAATTTTTACATGAAAATTTTTTAAATTCTGATGGGTCTTTATTCAAAGTTAACAATGAAGTAATCATCAAAAAATTCAAATCTATTACTGGTATTGAAGAAAGAAGATATGCTAAAGATCATTTAAATACATCAGATTTAGCTTTTTTTGCCTCAGAAAAAGCCATTTTAGATGCTAAAATTGATCAGGAAGATATAGACTATATTATTGTTGCTCATAATTTTGGAGATATAAAAAAAGATACAGACCAATCGGATATGTTACCTAGTTTAGCGAGCAGAGTTAAATTTAATTTAGGAATTAAAAATCCAAACTGTGTTTGCTATGATATTATTTTTGGGTGTCCAGGCTGGGTTGAAGGTGTAATACAAGCTAATTCATTTATTAAATCTGGAATGGCTAAGAATTGTTTGGTTATCGGTGCAGAAACACTTTCAAGAACATATGACAAAAGAGACAGAGACTCAATGATTTATGCAGATGGAGCTGGCGCATCAATAATTCAAAAGGTTAATGATAACAATTCAGGAATTCTATCCCACAAAACGTGTACCTACACAGATAAAGAAGCTTTTTATTTATTTTTTGGAGAATCTTATGATAAAAATGCTGCGAATACAAAATATATTAAAATGCATGGCAGAAAAGTATATGAGTTCGCAATAGTTAATGTTCCAAAAGCTTTAAAAGAATGTTTAGAGTTAAGCGGTCAATCTATAAAAGATGTAAAAAAAGTATTTCTTCACCAAGCTAATGAAAAAATGGATGAAGCAATCGTGAAAAGGTTTTATGATTTATTTGAAATGGAAATACCTGAAAATATTCTTCCAATGTCAATTAACAAACTTGGAAATAGTTCTGTGGCTACAATACCAACGCTGTTTGATCTTGTAAGAAAAGAAAAACTTAATGACCACAGATTAAAAAAAGGGGATATAGTTTTGTTTGGAAGTGTTGGAGCTGGAATGAATATAAATGCAATAACTTATAAAATTTAATTATGTTTTATCTTGGTGATATTGGAAGATATTTTATTATGATTAAAATGTCTTTTTTTAAACCCAGTAAATGGAAAATTCAGAGAAAACTGATATTTAAAGAAATAAATGATTTAATTATCGAATCAATTCCAATTATTTCAATTCTTTCTTTTTTTATTGGAGGTGTTGTAGCTATTCAAACTGCCTTGAATCTCAGTAGTCCTTTTCTTTCTAAATCTTTAATAGGCTTTGCAACCAGACAATCTGTTATTCTGGAATTTGCCCCTACTTTTATGTCTATTATAATGGCTGGAAAAGTAGGATCTTACATAACATCAAGTATTGGTACTATGAGAGTTACTGAACAAATTGATGCTTTAGAAGTTATGGGAATAAACCCACTAAATTATCTTGTTTTTCCCAAAATTATAGCACTTCTTTTTTATCCTTTTGTCATTACAGTAGCCATGTTTGTTGCTATTTTTGGAGGCTTTATTGCCATGTCATTTGCAGGAATTCCTGGTGAAGCATTTATTTCTGGAATTCAAATGGATTTTGAACCTTTTCATGTTAGTTACGCTTATATTAAAACCATTTTATTTGCTTTTATATTAGCAACTGTTCCATCATACCATGGTTATTATATGAAGGGTGGAGCTCTTGAAGTTGGTAAAGCCAGCACATTATCTTTTGTATGGACTTCAATAATAATAATTATTGTAAATTTTATTATAACTCAGTTATTGTTAAGTTGATGATAGAGATAAAAAACATAGAAAAATCATTTGAAGGAACAAGTATCATAAAGGGAGTTTCTACAACTTTTGAAAAAGGAAAGACTAATCTCATTATCGGACAAAGTGGTTCAGGAAAAACTGTTCTTTTAAAATGTTTACTTGGATTACATGAACCTGACTCGGGTGAGATAATTTATGATGGAATTTCTAACAAAAACATGAAAGAGAGTGATAGGACCTTGCTTAGAAGACAAATGGGAATGGTATTTCAAGGAAGTGCTCTTTTTGATTCTATGTCAGTAATTGAAAATGTAATGTTTCCATTAAACATGTTAACTGAACAAAGTGATGATGAAATTATTGAAAAAGCAAAAAAAGCGATAGAAAGAGTCGAACTTTCTAAAGCAGTTGACAAATTACCTTCAGAAATATCAGGAGGAATGCAAAAAAGAGTGGCAATAGCAAGAGCCATAGTTATGAATCCAAAATATCTTTTTTGTGATGAACCAAATTCTGGATTAGATCCAAAAACTGCAATTGTAATTGACCAACTAATTCAGGAAATTACAAAAGAGTATAACATTACTACAATAATAAATTCACACGACATGAACTCAGTTATTGAAATTGGAGAGAAAATTATTTTTTTGGTATCAGGAGAGAAAAACTGGGAAGGAACAAATAAAGAAATATTAAAAACTGACAATAAAAGCGTTACAAACTTTGTTTACTCATCTGAACTATTAAAAAAAGTTAGAAAACATTTGTAATTACTCAACTTTTTGAATTTCAAATAAATCAGAATCAAGTTTTAAGGAAATCCATTCTCGAATTTTTTTCAGAGAATTTATTCTTATATTCTCATCACTATCATCATTCCATTTTATATAAAAAATAATTTTTTGATCATCATTAGAATAATCATTAATATGAAAGTTCATTTCAGAAACTTCTTCATAATTAAATTTAATATCTTCAACTAAAGTTTTGTATAGATTATTATTAAACTCTTTTGTTTCTAACTTTTTTAGTTTCTCTCTTAAAACTACCAATTCTTTAGATTTTATTTCTAAATCCAATGAGTCTCTTTTTCTTAACTCAACTAAAAATCTTTTTTGTTCTTTAAAATCATTTTGGGTTTCTTGTTGATTAAATTTTATTGTAGTTAAAGACAGATGGGGATATTTCTTGATTTTATTTTTTAAAAGAGAAATAATATCATTCGAAAGTGGCTCTAAACCATAACTGTTGAATATAATAGTGGATGTTTTATCCCTCCAAGGGAAAAGAAAACCATCGTTATTAATATTATAATTTACTTTAGAATTTAATTTCAAATAATCTTTATTTTTTAAGCCCTCTAGTTCACGCTCAAAAAACTCATCAACAGAATTGTTAAACTTACTTTCAAACAAAACATCAGTGAAAGTGAAAAATGCTGGAATTAACATTACAATTGAAAGTGATGTGACTATTCTCGAAATCAATCTTCTTCTTGTTGAATTAACATAATTGATTAAAGGAAATCTAAGAAACTTTACAGTTATATATGTAGCTAGTACAATGTATAATGAATTAATCATAAATAAATACATTGCTCCAACAGAGAACGAAGCATTACCAACAGCCAAACCAAAACCTACTGTACATAAAGGAGGCATTAAAGCTGTAGCTATAGCCACACCAAATATAACTGGGGATATAGTACCTTTTTTTGTTTTGGCAATAATTAAAGACAATCCTCCAAAAAAAGCAATTAATACATCTCTGATATCAGGTTCTGTCCTTGACAACAACTCTGAAGATTCTTCTCTAAGAGGAAAAAAAGAAAAAAATAAGTATGCAGTAAAAACACTTAAAACTACCATCACTGAAAAATTGATAATAGATTTTTTAAGAGTTTCTAAGTCATTAATAGCTATTGACAAGCCAAAACCTAAAATAGGCCCCATTAAAGGAGAGATAAGCATAGCTCCAATTACTACTGGAATAGAGTTAGCATTTAAACCGACAGATGCAACTAAAATCGAACAAATAAGAATCCAAGCATTTGGACCTTTAATGGATATGTCTGCTTTTATTGAATTTATTGTGTGGTCTCTATCTGCTTCTTTTCTAATGTCAAGAACTTCTTTGAAAAAAGAAAATAAAGACTGAAATAAACCTTTGGCATTCCTACTTACAGATTTGTCTAAATTTTCTTCATCTGAAAAATTAAATTTATTTTCCACTTTTTAAATTTGAGTTAAACCAGTTAAATCTGATGAACTTCTAATTTTGTCCCCTAGACCGTCTGTCATTTGAATATTATATTTTTTACAAACCGTTAATTCTGGCACTTCACCAGTTGATCTGTCTCCACCATTTGCAAAAATATGGGGTTTAATTTTTTCTAAAGATTTACAAACAGATTTATCATCATCAATTGACAAAAAAACCTCATCAACCATATCTAGAGAACGAACAATTTCAACCCTATCTTTTTCATCCATAAAAGGCTTACCTTTTTTTAAAACACATTGATGATTATTATTTACTATGACAACTAATTTGTCTCCCAATTTTTTTGATAAACGTAAATATTCTAAATGACCAACGTGAATTGGATCAAAATATCCACTGACAGCTACAATTTTCATTTTTCTAATATTCTGGTAACTGGCGAGAATAAATATCTTTTACCAGTTTTTAATTCCTTACAAATATATCTTTTTCTTCTTTTACATATTTTAATGAAAATTCTTTTATCATTGAACTCAAACTTAGAATTATCTTTTATTTGAAAAAGAAATTTTTTATTGTCATTATTTAAATCAAAATGGTGCAACCCTAAAACAAGGTCAATATCCGAATCAGTGGTGGCTGGAGGATTGATCATATGTTTTGCTAATGGTCTCAGTATTTTCTCTGGAAAAATAGTACTATTCAAAAAAGGGATCATCATTTTTTTGTAAGTATTTTTCCACTCTATACCATGGGGACTTGTTGGATACTTGAACTCACTGCTAACCTTAAAATGTGCAAGCTCGTGAATAAGAGTTATTAAAAATCTATACTTATTATCAATTTTGTTTATAGTGATTTGAAATTTTCCGTTTTTTTGTTTTCTGAAATCACCATGTTTTGTTTTTCTAGTATTTACAATTTTTACAATTAGATTTTCTTTATCAATAAGATCTGAAATTAATTGATGAGAATTCTCTGGAATATAATCATAAACTAACAACACATTTTATGGATTTGAACCGGAAACTGGAATAGTTTTTCCATTAAAAAAACTAGAACCATTTATTGCAAAATCAAAAATAAATTTTGAAACTTCATTAGATGATATTGGTGCATTATATCCAGGGAAAGCCTCTTCAAGCATTTCTGTTTGAACGGCACCTAAAGCTAAAGTGTTAAATTTAATTGAGGTTTCCTTATACTCCTCAGCAAGCATTTCATTTAAAATATTTAAAGCCCCTTTACTACTTGAATATGCAGACAATCCAGGGAATTTGCTTGTATTAGCTAAACCACCAATACTACTAATATTGACAACGTGAGAGCTTGAACTCAATTTTGGAAGGAGTAGTCTAATCAATTCTGCTAATCCAAAAAGATTTACTGAATAAACTTCTTTAAAATCATTAAATGTCGTTTCTGAAAATGGCTTATTTAGAAGCTTCCCTGCGTTATTAATTAAAATGTCGACAGATTTAAATTTTGAATTAATAAAATCAATTGATTTTTTTATTGAATTTGGGGAAGATAAATCAGTACTAAACGACTCAACATTTTTAATTCCAGATGTAGGAGAAATATTTCTTGAAAGAGCTATGATGTTGTAATTGTTATTACTAAAAATTTTGACAAGTTCGAAACCAATTCCTCTACTTGCACCCGTGATAACAATATTTTTCATAAAGTAATTTTATACTAGCATAGTAACAGGATTTTCAACATATCCTTTAAGAGTTTCTAAAAACAATGAACCTGTTACTCCATCAACCGTTCTGTGATCACAAGCTAAAGTTAACTTCATTGTGTGACCAACTACAACTTTATCTTCTTTGACAATTGGTTTTTTTATTATACTTCCTACTGATAAAATTGCAGAATTTGGTTGATTTATAATTGAGGTAAACTCTTGAATACCAAACATACCCAAATTAGAAATTGTAAAAGTACTGCCTTGCATTTCATCAGGTGTCAATTTTTTTTCTCTGGCTTTTCCTGCATAATCTTTAACAAGACTTCCTATTTCAGGAATAGTTTTAGAATCTGCAAATTTGATAACAGGAACAACTAATCCATCTGGAACACCAACAGCAACCCCAATATGAACATGATGATTTAGTCTCATTTTATCATCAAACCATTGAGAATTTACCTTAGGATGTTGTTTTAACGCTATAGCACAAGCTTTTACAATAATATCATTAAATGAAATTTTAGTTTCAGGAATTGAATTGTATTGTTTTCTAAAAGCAATAGCATTATCCATTTCAAATTCAACACTTAAATAGTAATGAGGAGCAGTAAATTTAGATTCTGTTAATCTTCTGGCAATAGCTTTTCGCATTTGAGAGTTATCAACATCATCATAATTCTCAGAAAGTGATGTAGTTATTGAAGATAAAACAGTTGAAGATTCCACTTTAGAAGAAACTTCTTTGGGTGAATAGTTTTCTACATCTTCTTTGATAATTCTTCCATTATCTCCTGATCCTATTATATCTTTTAAATCAATATTTTTTTCTAGTGCAATCTTTTTTGCTAATGGAGAAACAAAAATTCTTTCTTTCGAATTAGTTTCAGAAGTTTTTTCAGGTTCAAATTCTTCGGGAATGTTTTCTTCAACAACATTCTCTGTTGAAATCACAGCAGGATTTTCTTTGCTATCATCTTTAGCACCAAAATTATCAATAGCTGTTTGATAATTTGAGTTTGGATCTCCAATAATAGCCAATAGACTATCAACTTTTGCTGTTTCTCCCTCTTTTATGCCAACGTATAATAAAACACCTTCGTGAAAGGATTCAAATTCCATGGTAGCTTTATCAGTCTCAATTTCAGCTAAAATATCTCCCTCACTAACTTTATCACCAACATTTACTAGCCATGTAGAAACTGTACCTTCTTCCATAGTGTCACTAAGCCTTGGCATTGTAACAATTTGAAAAGAATTGTTTTCAGCTTCCAACTCAGAATCTTCTTGAACTTCTTCTTTTTCAGGTGCAACCGTCTCATTTATTTGATCCACTAAATCAAGTTGAACTGGACCTTTGGATGGTGACAACAGTTCAGTAACATCCTCTCCTTCCTCTCCTATTATAGCTAATAAAGTATCAACAGCAGCAGTTTCACCTTCTTTTATTCCAATGTGTAATAATGTACCTTCATGAAAAGATTCAAACTCCATAGTAGCCTTATCAGTCTCAATTTCTGCTAAAATATCTCCTTCGCTTACTTTATCTCCGATATTCACTAGCCATTTTGCAACAACACCCTCTTCCATGGTATCGCTTAATCTTGGCATGTTTATTATTTCTGCCATTTAATTCAATTTATGTGGTATAAAATCATAATTCTCCTGTTCATAAACCGCATCGTACATTACAGATTTTTCAGGATATGGAGATTCCTCAGCAAATTTTTCACATTCACTGACCATTTGTTTAACTTTAGAATCAATGATTCCTATTTCTTGTTCAGAAGCAAATTCATTTTCTAAAATCACTTTCTTAACCTGAGTTATTGGATCGATTTTTCTGTATTCATTAACTTCATCTTTTGTTCTGTATTTCTGGGCGTCAGACATAGAGTGTCCACGATATCTGTAAGTCTTCATTTCCAAAAAGCTTGGTCCTTCACCAGATCTTGCTCTTGAAATAGCTTCGTGTAGAGCTTCTGCTACTTTAACAGGATTCATTCCATCAACAGGCCCGCAAGGCATTTCATAGCCGAGACCTAATTTCCAAATATCAGTATGGTTAGCTGTCCTTTCAACTGAGGTACCCATGGCGTATCCATTATTTTCAACAATAAAAACTACAGGTAATTTCCACAGCATGGCTAAATTTAAGGTTTCATGTAAAGAACCTTGTCTAACAGCTCCATCACCCATATAACATAAAGTTACTGCACCAGTATTAAAATACTTATCCCCAAAAGCCATACCTGCTCCAAGAGGAATTTGACCTCCAACAATTCCATGTCCTCCATGAAATCTGTGTTCTTTTGAAAAAATATGCATAGATCCGCCTAGTCCCATAGAAGTACCGGTAGATTTACCATACAGTTCTGCCATTACTCTTTTGGGATCAACTCCCATTCCAATAGGCATAACATGGTTTCTATAAGCTGTAATCATTCTATCTTTTGAATGATCAATAACATGTAGTGCTCCTGCTAAAACTGCTTCTTGTCCATTATATAAATGTAAAAATCCTCTTACTTTTTGTTGAATATAAACTGCAGCAAGTTTGTCTTCAAACTTTCTCCAAAATAGCATGTCCTCATACCATTTCAAATAAGTTTCTTTGGTTATTTCTTTCATTTAATGAATTAGTGTAATAAAAACAGCATTTAAATTACTGCATTTATTTTTGGCAAATTTAATATATCTTATCAATACATTAAAAAATAAATCAATAATTATATACTAATTAAAATTGTAGGTAAAAGAAAACCTTAATGTATTTTCGAGAGGACTTATTATGTTCGATGTTGATAACAGATATGAAAGGTCAATATTAATATCATCTAATCTAAATCCGGTGCCAAAAGTTATATATTTTCTAGCTCCTTTGTCTTCATTTTCTCCAAAATATCCAACTCTCAATGCAAAAGAATCATTATATAAATACTCTAAACCTAAAGCCAGAGTAATCTCTTTGATCTCTTCACTAAATCCATCTGGAGCATCTCCAAAAGATTTAAATAGTCCTGAGAGAAAACTAATATCTTCTTGGTTGTATCCAATAATTTGATCATTTGAATTATATACAGGAATACTTGGGCTAGGTACTAACAATTTGTTTAGTTCTAAATTCAAAGAAAGTTTATTGGAAGAATCAAAAATAAAATCAAAGGCAGATCCAATTTTTAAATTAGTTGGTATAAAATTATTTTTACCTAATTCTTCGTACTTCATTTTGGGTCCCATATTAGAAATATTAAACCCTGCTCTCCAAATTCCATTAAAATTTTCATAGGCTCTTTCATCCGACTGAAAAAATCCAGAAATATCAACGGCAAATGAGCTAGCAGAACTTGAATCTGAATCTACACTTTGTAGTTTAACATCAGACATCAAAAATCTTCCTGTTACACCCATTGAAAAATTATCATTAAGTTTAAGAATGTAAGATACGTCTAAAGTAAATTCGTTTGGATTTTCTAAATATGGAACATCTTGAGGACTTTGTAATATGTCAATATCTCCCAAACTAAAATATTTAAAACTTGTAGACCAAGAACTTCTATCGTTAATAACATTATAGTAATTTAAATTAGCCAAGAAAACATCACTGACAAGTTTACTTAAATAAGGTGTGTAACTCACCCCAACTCCAGATTTATTTTCAATAAAAACATATTTGGCTGGATTCCAATGTTGTGAAAAAGCATCGGGTGTAGTTGCAACTCCCTGTTCACCGAGTCCAGACGCTCTAGCATCTGCAGAAATCATTAAAAATGGAACAGCAGTTGTTATTACTCTTCTGTCTTGAGAATGAAGATTAAAAGAACTAAATATTATAATTAAAGTTAAAAATATGTTTCTCATGTATGGCATTTTTTTTGATCAGTTTAAAAAAAAGATTCTTTTTAAACAATTTACTATCTTGCGACTTCAAGATATGAAATATATTTTATGAAAATTAACAATTTATTTTATTCAACTCTTATCTTATCATTATTACTAATTGGATGTAATAACAATAATCCATTTAAAAATAATAAAAACGTTTCACAAGCTACTGGATGGAAAATAAGTACAAAGGACGGAGGATTTAAAAACAAAAAATCTTACAAAGGCCAAAAAACAGGTCCTGGACTCATATTTATTGAAGGAGGTACTTACACTAAAGGAAATGTTCAAGATAACATTATGCACGACTGGAATAATACTCCAACTCAACAATATGTTAGATCTTTCTTTATCGATGAAACTGAAGTTACTAATCTAATGTATGTTGAATATTTACATTGGATGAATAAAGTATTTGCAGAAGATTTTCCGGAAATATATAAAGCAGCTCTTCCTGACACACTTGTTTGGAGAAATCCATTAGGTTTCAATGAAGATATGGTCAACAATTATCTCAGACACCCTGCTTTTGAAAATCATCCTGTTGTTGGTGTGAGCTGGAAACAAGCTGTTAACTATGCTAAGTGGAGAACTGATAGAGTAAACGAACAAATTTTAGTTTCCAATGGGTATATCAGACCAGGAGCTATAAGTCCTGACAGCTTAACTAATGGATATTCTTTTAACACCAAAGCCTATTTTCTAGATCCAGCTAATTCTTACGATGGTAAGATGAATGATATGGCTAGCTCAAAGCAAATCAATACAGATGAAAACGGTCAAAAGACATTTAACTATGCCTCTAGAGAAAGTGGACTTCTCTTACCCGAATATAGACTCCCAACTGAAACTGAATGGGAATACGCTGCATTAGCTCTTAGCGAGATTAGTGACGAAAATTTATACAGAGGTAAAAAGAAGTTTCCTTGGGATGGAGAATATACAAGATCTGGTAAAAGAAAAAATCAAGGTGACCAGTTAGCTAACTTTAAATTAGGAAAAGGAGATTATGGTGGAATTGCAGGATGGTCAGAGACTGGTTCAGGAATTACATCTAATGTCAGAGCATATCCTCCCAATGACTTTGGTCTTTATGGAATGGCTGGAAACGTTGCTGAATGGGTAGCTGATGTTTACAGACCTATTATTGATGAAGAAATGAATGATTTTAATTATTACAGAGGGAATTTATATTACAAACCATCAATTGATGAAAACGGAAAAGTAATCACCTATACATCTCAAGATGCTAATTATGATAACTTACCTGGATCACTAAAAAAAGTAATTGAGGATGAAGAATCTATTGACAGAACTAATTACAGTTCTGGAGACAATAGAGATTTCAATGACGGTGACAGGAATTCAGTTAGAGACTTTAAACTTGACGGAGAAACTTCAAAAATGTATAATTCTCCAACCAACGAAAATCCATTTGAAGAATCTACTACTTTGATAAATAATGAGGCTAGAGTTTTTAAAGGAGGTTCCTGGCTTGATAGAGCATACTATTTAGATCCTGCACAAAGGAGATATTACCCTGAAACTATGACATCAAATTTTATTGGTTTTAGATGTGCAATGTCTTATTTAGGAGAGTCTAGAAATAGTAAAAAATCTAGAAAAAGAAGATAGATTTTAAATAGAAACTAATCTAGTTTTTCTCATTATATTTATTTAATGAGTCCATTTGAATTATACAATTACTTTTCCAAATCTAATTCTGTATCAACCGATACTAGGACATTAACAAAGGGAGATATTTATTTTGCTCTTAAAGGAGATAATTTTGATGGAAATAAATTTGCAGAACTAGCAATAAAAAAAGGTGCATCATACGCTGTTGTTGATGATACATCACTAAATCATCCATTATTTTTAACAGTCAGAAATTGTCTCGAATCTTTACAGGAAATAGCTAAAATTCACAGATCCAAGCTAACAAAAACTAAGTTTATTGCCTTAACTGGAAGTAATGGCAAAACAACTACAAAAGAATTAATATCAAATGTATTAAGCTCAAAATTTAGAGTTAGCTCCACAATTGGAAATCTAAACAATCATATCGGAGTTCCTTTAACACTATTAAAAACAAATCAAAATACTGAAATTGCAGTAATTGAGATGGGTGCAAATCATCTTAAAGAAATTGAATTTTTAACCAGTATGATAAATCCTGACTATGGGTTAATAACTAATTTCGGAAAAGCTCATCTTGAAGGTTTTGGAAGTATTGAAGGAGTCATCAAAGGCAAAAGTGAACTTTATGAATTTTTAGCTAAAAAAAACAAAATTGCATTTATAAATGAAGATGATGAAATTCAAAAAAAATTTGATGGTAATAAAGTAGTTTATGGTAAATCAAAAAAATTAAAATACAATTTTACAAAAACTAGTTCTGGTTCATACAGCACGCTTGCATTTAAAAATCATATTATAAAATCAAATCTTTCTGGAGATTACAACTACAACAACATAGCCTTTGCTACTTTAATTGGTCTTTATTTCAATATTCCAATTGATGAAATAAAAAACTCTATAATTACCTATAATCCTGACAATAATCGATCTCAAATTTTAAATAGGGGAAATAAATGTATCGTAATGGATGCATACAATGCTAACCCTTCTAGCATGGAATCAGCGATAAATTCATTTAAGAAACGAGACGGAAAAAAAACAGTCATTTTAGGAGATATGTTTGAACTAGGAAAAGAATCAGAATTAGAACATTATAAATTAATTAAAAAGTGTATTGAAGAAAAAATAGAAAACATATTCTTGGTAGGAAACGAATTTTTCAAACACAGTAATAAATTTGATTCTCCCATTTTTTTTAAAAACAAAAAAGAATTTTTAATACATTTTCAAAACTCTAAATTAAAATCTGATAATATCCTTTTAAAGGGATCAAGGGGTATGAAAATGGAAGATCTAATTGAACATCTATGATTATGAAAAAAACATTTCTATTTATTTTAATCACAATTTTTTTCAGCTGCTCTGAGCACATTTCTTGGTTAAATTACGATGAATCCTCTGAAATTTATGAAAACCAAGATCATCCAAATAAAAGAATGCGTTTTAAATTAATTCAGTCAAAATATGAAACTAAAAATAACTGGTTTGATAAAATTGAAAATGAACTAAATGATTTTGGTGAAAACCAATATCATAAACTAAAACCACTTATAATTGAAAAAAGTATACCTGAAATCCAAGCTCACATTTTAGATGATTCTTTAACCTATGAAAAACTAGTTCTTTTTTATCTATATAGAATAAGATCAATCGAATTTGACAAAGAAAAATATTTAAATTCTATTATTAGTATTAATCAAAATGTGATTGAACAGGCTAGAGAAAAGGATAAAATTAAACCAGAGTCTATTTATTCTTTACATGGAATTCCTGTTTTATTAAAAGACAATATAAATTATAAAAATCTTCCAACAACCGCGGGCTCTTTCGCACTTAATGATAACATCTCTTCAAATGCATTTGTAGTTAATAAGTTAGAGCAAAACGGAGCGTTAATACTTGGAAAAACAAACTTGAGTGAATGGGCCTATTATTTTTGTAACAACTGTCCGTCAGGTTACAGTGCACTTGGGGGACAAACTTTAAATCCCTATGGAAGAAAAAAGTTTGATTCCGGTGGTTCAAGTTCTGGAAGTGGAGCTGCTATTTCAGCTAATTTTTCTGCCGTTTCCCTAGGTTCTGAAACTTCAGGTTCAATCTTGTCTCCATCCTCAGCTAATTCAATTGTAGGATTAAAACCTACCATTGGATTAGTAAGTCGATCTGGTATAATTCCAATTTCAAATACCTTAGATACTTCAGGTCCCATGACAAAAAATGTTATTGATAATGCTATAGTTCTAAAAGCAATTCAAGGTTATGATCCATCCGATAACAAATCTGCTGTTGTATTAAAAATAAATCTTGAATCAATTATGAATTCAAGTATAAAAGATAAGCGCTTTGGAGTATTTGAAAGCTTCATGAAAGATTCTCTTTACATGAACGCAATAAACACCATAAAAAGCCTAGGAGGAGTTATTATTAAATTTAAACCACAAGAAATTAATTTTAATGATTTTAGAAAAATTTTAGATTACGACATGAAAAAAGATCTTCCAAAATATTTTAATGAGAATCAAATTTCTTTTTCAAGTGTTGAGGATGTTTATAATTTTAATCTTATCGATTCAATTAAAAGATCACCATATGGTCAGAAAATTTTTGAATCAATAATCAAAGATTCGACAAGTTTAAATGATATAAGACTAATTAAAAGCAGAATAAAATCTGAGGGTCAAAAATATTTTAAGAGGTCTATGGAAGAAAATAAATTAGATGTAGTTCTATCAATTAATAATTTTCATGCAGGATATGCTGCTGCTGCTTATTATCCATGTTTAACAGTTCCTATGGGATATGATAAAAATGGAAAACCATATAATCTAACCTTCATTTCGGAGTCCTTTACAGAAAATAAATTATTAGAAATTGGATATGCTTTTGAAAAAGAGACGAATTTTAGAAAAAATCCATTTAATTAAAACGTTCGAAGTAAGTTAAATAACTTGGTCTTTTTGGAGATGAAACTTTAAAAACCTGTAACCTATCAATTGCTTTAAAATTAAAATTTGATTCGTTTTCTATTTTAATAAAGGCACCCATTTCATAATTTTTATTTTCATAAACAATACTGCCTTTTGTAATAAATAAAGAATAAATTTTTTCTGGATCTATATTTTCAAAATGGTCCCCATCATCATAACTAATTTTAAAAATTTCTACTCCCTCACTATCCATTTCAAAAGTTGACCCATTGCCTTTTATTGTTGTAATTGATAAATTATTTTTTTTTGTATTTGGAAAAGACTCAGATTTATAATCATTATATGTTGAAGGCTTAGAGATAGTTTTAGAAATATCGGGATCAAACCAAATTTGAAACATTTCAGAATTATCCATTATTTCTTCAGCATGTGAAATTCCGTTTCCAGACCTTATAATTTGAGCATCTCCCTCTTTCAATTCTATCCAAGTATTTTGATTTGTATCAAAATGTTTTATTGAACCTTTTATTATAAAACTACATATTTCAAATCCTTGGTGAGGATGAAGTCCAATTGTACTTCTTTTTCCAGGGGTCCACGCATCAGCCCAATAAAATAAATTTGAATAGGGCTTTAAGTCTCCGCCGTCTTGAGAAAATCCAATAGGTTTGTTTTCTAATATTTCACCATTATTAAACTCACCTTTTACTTGATCCTGTTTTTTATAAATTAATACTGACATTAAATAAATTTTGACAATATTAATAAATTGGGATAAAAAATACTTTTATTTTGAATTCAAACATAAAATTTCTAGAAACTTTTAGGTAACTGAAAAAAAATTTAATTGTTATTGAGATAATCTAGTGCTAGAAAAGACATAGACTTTAATCCTGTTATCATTGCTGAATCGTCAACATAAAAGTCTGGTGTGTGATGGGGAGCTGCTAATTTTGGATCTGTTCCTTTTTTTGCTCCTCCAATAAAAAAATACATACCTGGAACTTTTTCTTGAAAAAAAGAAAAATCTTCTGCACCTGTTATAGCATCCATGAAATTTACATTGTTTTTTCCGTTCACTCTCTCCAGTGTTGGTAACATTTTATTGTATAAACCAGTGTCATTGTAGGTAATAGGATAACTAACTAAGTAGGTTATTTTTGATTTTGCATTATTAACCTTGGAAATATTGTAAACAATCTCTTCAAGCCTTTTTAAAACTACTTTTCTCATGTTAGGATCTAATGTTCTTATCGTCCCAAGCATATATAAATTTTCAGGAATTATATTACTTCTAACACCACCATGAATACTTCCTATTGTTACTACTGCAGCAGCCTTTGTTAATGGTAAATTCCTACTAACAATTGTTTGTAAAGAATTAATCATCTGTGATGCAGTAACTATGGGATCAATTCCAGTCCAAGGGGTTGAACCGTGGGTTTGAACGCCCTCGATATCTATTCTAAACTCATCAACAGCAGCCATAATTCCTTCAGGTCTGACGTGAACTTGACCAGCACTAATTTGTGACCAAATATGCAATCCAAAAATTGCATCAACTTTTGGATTTTCTAAAACTCCCTCCTTAACCATTAGTTCAGCACCACCCTCCTCTCCTGCTGGAGCACCTTCTTCAGCTGGTTGAAAAATAAACTTAACAGTTCCAGGTATTTGATCTTTTACTTGAAATAAAACTTTAGCTACACCAAGTAAAATTGCAGTATGAGTATCGTGACCACATGCATGCATAACAGGAACCTTTTCTCCATTATAAATCCCTGTCATTTTCGAAGCCCAAGGTAAGTCTGCTCTTTCTTTAACAGGAAGACCATCAATGTCTGCTCTAAGAGCAACAACTGGCCCTGGTTTTCCTCCTTTTAAAACAGCAACAACTCCTGTTTTAGCAATACCAGTTTGAGGACTTAAACCGATTTTAATTAGCTCCTGTTCAATTCTTTTAGCTGTTTTAAACTCTCTATTACTAAGCTCAGCGTTTTCATGAAACCAATGTCTTAATTCAATTACATCATTCTCATAATCAGAAATCAGTTGATTAATTTTTTTATCTAGCTCTTGAGAAAAGGATAATATTCCTACAAACAAAAAAATAATAGTAAAAAAATTTTTCATAAATCTAAATTCAATTTAAATAAATTAACTGCCTTTAAAAAATCTTTTTTCATTTCTTGATTTATAATTTCCATATTCGACTTAAAATTCTTAGAAAAATTTGGCAATGAAAACTTTGGAATAGTAAATTTATGATCAAATGAAAATCTTTCATGGGCTGCATTTAGTACTGAAATAGCTCCTCTATCACCCTCACTTGTTGATAAAAGAAGCATTGGTTTATTCCACCAAACTATTTTACCGATCACTGAAATCCAATCGTAAATGTTTTTAAAAGCAGATGTATAAGATCCATTATGTTCAGCAAATGAAATGATTATACCATCACAATTTTTTAAAACATCATAAAAGAGTAATCCCTTTTTTGGAATTCCTAACTCTTTTTGACGGTCTTCACTATATATAGGCATTTCATAATCATTTAAATCCAAAATAATTATTTCACAATTATCAATTTGTTTTGAAGCATAAATCGAAAAAGTTTTATTTATAGAATTTTTTGAGGAACTAGCACCAAATACAACGATTTTTTTCATAAATAAATGTGGGTCATACTGGATTCGAACCAGTGACTTCTACCCTGTCAAGGTAACACTCTGAACCAACTGAGTTAATGACCCTTAATAATAATAATAATAAAGTTATATATTTTCTTTAACAGTAGACTTAAAATGTTTCCAAATTATAATAGTAAAAATTATGATAATAATTAATGATAAAACGGAACTCTCAAAGCCAAACTCACCACCATTTATATAATTATTTTCAATAATATCGAATTTGATAATTGAATAAGAATCTAAACCGCTTACTTTAAATCCAAACATAGCCTGAAAAAAATTCCAACTAAAATGTAAAGCTATAGGAAACCACAAATTCTTAGTAAATACATAGGAAGCCCCAAGAAATATACCAGCTAAAAAAATATTAGATAAACCTAAAAGAGTAACATTAGGATTTGCTCCATGAATCAAAGAAAAAAATAAGGACGAAACAAACAGAGCAGCATATGGGTTAAAAGACTCTAACAAATTTTTCAAGACATATCCTCTAAAAATAATTTCTTCAAAAACAGAAACTCCCATAAAAAGTACAATTGATAATAAAACTTTATTAAAGTTAAAATCAATATTAACAAAAACTATCTCATTAATTAATAATAAAAAAAAGTAAGCAAATCCCATTATCAGTAATCCTATCAATAAACCAAAATTGAAATCTTTTAATCTTCCTTTGACTTGTAATCCAATATTAATAAGTGGTTGCTTGTCAATATATTTCATAAAAGCCCACAACATAATGATCATAAAAAAAGTCATTGTATACTCTAAAATTATCATGAGCTCTAAATCTATTTTACCTGTTCCAAAAGAGCTCATGTCAAATCCAGATGCACTCATAATAATTACAGCTATTATTTGAGAAATTAAAATTAGAGGAACAAACAACAAGGATTTAAGCCATCCAGAGTGATTTGAGATTTTTTTATACATACTATTTTTTATTAAAAATTACAGGAAAGGAATACGTCATTGCCACAGGATAATCATTTTTTAAAGCTGGTTCTAAAGATGGAAATCTTTTAACTACTTTTTCAGCTTGTTTTCTGTAAAGATCAGGACCAAAAGAAGTAATCTCTGAGACACTACCATCATTTTCAACAATCATTTCAACAAATACAATTACTTGATCGTTTGCATTATTTGAATTTTTTGGATGTTTAAGGTATCTTTTAATGTATGAATTGATGTTATCCTTAAAAATTTCTATAGACTGTTCTGAGGTTATATTATTAGTTTTAGGAAATAAGGGAGCCCAATCAACTTCATCAATACTAAACAGCTCATTGTAATCGAAATTTTGTGTATTCAATTGATAAGTCAGTGGAACTCTTAGTGGAAATGATGATGTAACTCCATTAATTTTTCCTGGCTTCATTACTGGAAGCTTGTAGAAAAGATCTGAAGCTGCATCCTCAAAAATTTTATTAGCAGTATCCAATGCTTCTTTATCAGTAAACTTAACACCAACCAATGAAGACTTAGCTATCAAATTACTGACTCTTCCCTCTAAATCTATCTCAAAGTACACATTAACAACGGATTGCAAACCCAATTCTTTTGCAGACTCAGGAAATACAAGGTTTTCTTCAATATACTCGTTTAGTGTTTCGTTAAAACATGTTTTTTGATTTTTGACAGGAACCAAACTACAAATTTTAAATACTGGAAACTCCTTTTCTGGAATATTATTTTCCTGAGATGTTAAAATATTTGTAAGAAAAAAGAATAAAAATAAATATAGAAATTTGTGCACGTCTAAATTTTAGATACTAAAGATAAGTTAATTAGCACTACCCTTAAATTTTTTTTAGTTAGTTTAGTTATAAATTTCACTATTATGAAAAATTTTACATATATCATTTCAATGTTATTAATAGCATTTACATTTTCTTGTGAAAATATGGATCAAGAAATGACTGACGATGAGTTAATTCAAGCAATTATTGAATCTGAAAACAGAATTTCTGTAACAAAAGAAGACCTTCCTCAATCAACTTTAACAAGCTTAAATTTTGACATGCCAAATGATGTCATTCGTTCAGCTGAATTAGCTCCAGATCTTGGATTTGAAATAGAATTAAAAAGTTGGAACTTTTTTGAATTTGAATTAGATTTTGAAAGAGATGATAATAAATATTTTACAACTAAGGGAAGAAAACTAGAATCAACAAAAGGAAAAAAAGATGGAAAGAAAAAAAGAGGACCCTGTTTTAAATATGTTTATCCAATTTCATACACCATGGCTGATAATTCAATAATTTCTGGTGACAATAGAAAAGAAATTCACACACAAATGAAAGCCTACTTTGACAAAAATGGAAAAAGTAGAGAAAATAAACCTACTTTAAACTTACCTGTTCAAATTTTGACGATTTCTAAGGACAAAACTGTTTCTACAAAAGAAATTTCAACTCTTGAAGATTTAAAGTTACTTTGGGAATATTGTAAACGTGGAAAGGGTCAAAAGGGGGATGATAAAAGAGGTTAATAATTATTTGTTTTCAATCAAACTTAAAAGCTCCATACCTGGATTTTTTTAGGATTTTAATTTATTCCAAGCAAAGATCATAACTGAAAGAAAAAAAAATAAAGCTCCAATTGGTAACAATCCAAATGGCTCATTTAAATAACCATTGTCATCGATCTCTGATCCGATTAAAAAAAACAGAATATAACAACTGATACTTAAAATAAAAAAAACAAGAGGAAGCTTTTTCTTCATATATAAATTTTAAAAATAATATTTTAGGATTTATAAGATAGTCTTTTATTTTTGCAAAAAATAAAGTATGAAACATTTTTCTAAAAATGATATCAATGCAATGGACAGGATTTATAGATTAAATCTTATAAACAGTTGTACAGGCTATAAATCAGCGAATCTTATAGGAAGCGTTTCATCAAAAAAAATTTACAATGTAGCCGTTTTTAGTTCAATAACTCATTTAGGTAGTGATCCTGCAATGTTAACTTTTATAGTTAGACCAACTACTGTTCCAAGAGATACTTATAGAAATATTATAGAAAACAAAGAATTTACAGTTAATCATATTCATTTAAATGATATTAAAGAAGCTCATCATACATCTGCAAAGTACCCATCAATTATATCTGAATTTGATATGACTAAATTGGAAAAAGAATTTATCAAAGGATATAATGCACCGTTTGTTAAAACATCAAAAATCAAATTGGGATGTAAATTCCTAAACCAGTATGAAATTAAAGAAAACAACACTCTATTAATGGTCGCTGAAATTAACGATATTTTCGCTGATGAAGCTATTATTCAAGACGATGGATGGCTCAATTTAGAAATTGCTAAAAGCGTAACGGTTAATGGACTTGATGGATATGCTCTCCCCTCCTTAATTGATCGATTTGAATACGCAAAAAGAAAAAATGAATAATTTTATTACTAAAGAAATTTTAGAATATTCTGAACAACAGTCTGTTAAAGAACCCAAGGTTTTAAAGGAGCTTAATAGAGAAACTCATTTAAAAGTTTTAAATCCAAGAATGTTAAGCGGTTTTTTTCAAGGAAGACTTATTTCCTTGATTAGTAAAATTTTAAAACCAAATAAAGTATTAGAAATAGGAACGTACACTGGATATTCTGCAATATGTCTTTCAGAGGGATTGAGTTCTAATGGAACAATTCATACAATTGATAAAAACGAAGAGCTTATAAACATTCAAAACAAATACTTTAAAAAGGCAGGTGTTAAAAATTCAATTATTCAACACACGGGAAATGCATTGGAAATAATACCAAAAATTAATGAAAACTTTGATTTGATTTTTTTGGATGCAGACAAAGAAAATTACATCAATTATTTCAATCTAATAATTAATAAATTGAATAAGGGGGGAATTATTCTGGCTGACAATGTACTATGGAGTGGAAAAGTAATTGATTTAACAGATAATGATCTAACTACGCGAATTTTAAGAGAATTTAATGAATTGGTAAACGAAGATTCTAGAGTTGAAACTATTTTACTTCCAATTAGAGACGGAATTTCTTTGATTAGAAAATTATAAACTATTTTCTTCTTATTGAGCCAGTCAATTCGTCCATTTTATCTTTAACATCGTCAATTTCTTTTTTTATAGATTTCGTATCTATCCCTTGCTTTTCAGCACTTTTTTTTATTTCTGATTTAATATCTTCTGTAGCATCTTTAACCTGACGAATTCCTCGTCCAAGTCCTCTCGTAATTTCAGGAATTTTATCGGCACCAAAAACAAGTAATACAATAAGTCCAATAAAAAGTATTTCAGGGCCGCTAATAAATAATAATAAAGAATACATGATTGTAAATATAAAAAAAGGCCAATAAAAATTGGCCTTTATTTTTATCCTTTTACTTTGGCTTTAAACTTATCAAATTCTGAATCTTCTTGCTTTTTTGGCCAAGAGTTGTTTGAAGTATCAATATCAGCTGTTTCTAAATCTGGATCCAAATTAATACTGATAATCTTTTTATTTGAAGTAACAAGTTTTTTTACCTCTTTATCGTTTTTTCTCCATACTTGTGCGGGATAAGTAACTCTTTCAACTGATCCGTCTTCGTATTCGTAATCAACAATAATAGGCATAACTAAACCTCCAGGCTTGTCATAAGTAATCTCATAAAAATATTTAGGTACTTCTAAGTTTGAAATTTCACTTTCAGTGAAGTTTTCGTTAATATAATTGTTCAATAACTTAGAATTTTCCAAAGGACTGTTTTCTTTAATATTTTCATTGTCATTTTTTGAGTTTTCTAAAAAAACTAAAGGTCGTAATCTATCTTTTGGAATACCTCTCTCCTCCATGATTTTTTTCATTTCTTCACCAGGCTCAGTTGAAATAAAATATTGATTAACTTCTTTTATACCTATGTCTACATAGTCTGTACTGTAAAACCATCCTCTCCAAAACCAGTCTAAATCTACCGCTGATGCATCTTCCATAGTTCTAAAAAAATCTTCTGGAGTGGGATGCTTAAACATCCAACGTTTTGAATAAATCTTAAAAGCATGATCAAATAATTCTTTACCCATAATAGTTTCTCTTAAAATATTTAGAGCGGTAGCTGGCTTTCCATAAGCATTAGGCCCAAGGCTATAAACATTTTCAGGATTAGCCATAATGGGAGCTAAAAATTTCTGATCAACACTCATGTATCGAGTTATCATTTCAGCTGGCCCTCTGTCAGAGGGAAAATTCTCTAATGGATATATAATATCTGGAAAATCTTTACCAAGTTTTTGTTCAGTTATGTATTGAACATAAGTATTTATTCCTTCATCCATCCAAGCCCATTGTCTTTCATCAGAGTTTACAATCATTGGAAACCAATTGTGTCCAATCTCATGGATAATTACTCCAATCATCCCAAATTTTACATCATCAGAATAAGAACCATCGATATTGGGTCTACCAAAATTGAAACAAATCATTGGATATTCCATACCAATTTGCTTTGCATGAACTGAAATTGCTTTATGGTAAGGATAATCAAAAGTATAATCGGAATATGTTTTTAGTGATTCAGCTACAACAACAGTTGAATAATCCTCCCATAAAGGATTCCCCTCTTTTGGATACATTGAAACAGCCATTACATCTTTATTTCCAATTTTAACAGCCATCATATCCCAAATAAATTTCCTTGAAGTTGCAAAAGCAAAATCTCTTACATTTTCAGCTTGAAAATGCCAAGTTTTCTTCTTTTTTGAAAACCCTTTTTCAGCTTCTTCAGCCTCCGCTTGAGTTACTATCATAACAGGCTTATCATATGTTTTTTTTGCTTTGTTAAAGCGCTTCATCATATCTTTTGAAAAAATATTTTTTCTATTTTGAAGTTCCCCTGTAGCATCTAAAATGTGATCTGAAGGAACAGTTATTTTAACATCATAATTTCCAAATGGTAAAGCAAATTCACCATCTCCCCAAAATTGATAATTTTGCCAACCTTCAACTTCGTTATAAACAGCCATTCTTGGAAAAAATTGAGCTATGATGTAAACTCTGTTACCATCTTTTTCAAAAGTTTCATAACCTGATCTACCATCTTGGTTGACATGATCCTGAATGTTATACCACCACTTGATTGAAAAAGAAAATTTTTCACCACTTTTCAATGCAGATGGTAAGTCAACTCGCATCATGGTTTGATTAATGATGTGTTTAATAGGGTTTTTATTCTCATCAACTACAGACTCAATGTTAAAACCTCCATCAAATGGATCAGTCATAAATTCTTTTGTGAAACCTGAGGGAGGATAAGCAACACTAATACGATCTTCATTAATTAATAATGAAGGAGAATCTTTTTTTCTCACATTTTGATCTAATTGAACCCACAGGTATTCTAAATTATCAGGTGAATTATTTGTGTATGTGATTGTTTCAAAGCCATATATTCTTTTATTTTCATCATCTAATTCAATCTCCATTTTATAATCAGCTTGTTGTTGATAATAAGCAGGTCCTGGAGCACCAGAAGCAGTTCTGAACATATTGGGAGTTGAAAACTCTTGATAGAGTTGACGAAACTTATTTACATTTATATTTTCTTGATTTCTTTCCTTTGCTTCTTGGGATAAAATTGGAAGGGATATAATAAAACTTAATAGGAATAAAGATATGTGTTTTAATTTCATATTGTAATTTTTATTGAGGTTTAAATTTAAGTAAAAAGTTTAAATATTAACTTTGAGTGATGAATTATTAACTCTTGAAATAAAACTATCACGTTTTCCACTTTTTTTAACATGAATTATGTTTTGTTGATCATTAAATTGATCAAATAAAACTTGATTATCAATTGTTAAATCTTGGAAATCTGGTAATTTTTCAACTTCTAAATAACATACATAAATTTCATTTTTACTTTCAAGACCAATAAAGTCAAGTTCAAATTTATTTGAATCAAAAAATACATGAAGTTTAGAATTGAAATAGTCTTCAATATCATTAAAATAAACATCTTTTGTTAAATCTAAAATACCTGAAATTTCGTCTAAATAACCTGAGCTAATTGCATTAGACATATCGTCTTTAAAGACTCTTAGAGTAATTTGCAATGAACCTTTTTCTGTGAAATTAAAAAGAGAGGTGCTCACATAATATTTATGCTCAGTAAAACTGCTAAAGATTAAAAAAATTATAATTGAATTAATTATTCTCATTTCAACGAATTAAAAAATGTATCAAAAGATTCTAAAACTAAGCCATGATTTGAAGATTTGAAATCAGTCGGAATTGAGGTGTTTTCTATTCCTCCTAAAACAAATTCATAAACCTCACTTTCTTTAATTGAATAAGTATTGGTAAAAAAATTAACACCATAAAATTCAATGATTTGAACAGCTAAAAGGTCTTGTTTGTTCCAAGCACGTCTGTTTCTTAAACTTTTGTAATAACCAGATAAATGCTTGTATATTGCTTCAATATCTAATCCTCCGGTAAGAGGCAGTAAAAGTGTGGTTAGAATTAATGTCTTCTCTGACACAATTTTTTCTTGTCTCTCACCTTTAAATCCTGGAATTCCAACATCATCAAAATTGATAGGAACTTTAACGTTTGAGTTTTCCATGTCTGCTAAAATATTTCCAGATAAATTGTGGGGTTTCACCACTACATTGTCCAACTCATTTATGAACTGATCAACATAAACTTTAAAAAATTCTTGTTTGTGCAATAAATCATCAATAACTAAAACTCTAGGAATTATTTGAACTGATGAAATAATAATTGTGTCTTTTTTTTGTATTCCTATCTCAAATTCTCCATCAAAATTTGTGATAGTTTTTGATCCACTAGTTTTATTAATAATGTGTATTCCGCTTAAATTAATGGAATCGTTAACAATCTCTCCTTTAAGAATTTTAAAATTTTGATTAGTCTGGGTATAAATACTTGTTAATCCTAAAAAAAAACAAATAATAAAACTAACTTCTCTTAAGTACCTTTTTAAATTTATCACTCTGTTTAATTAAAAAATCTAATAGCTGGAATTCATTACTTTTTTTAAATAAAACCTTGTTTGGAAATTTATCGTCACAGAACAAAAGAAATTCTGCAACATGCTTCTTATCAATACCAAGTGTATTTATAAAAAAACCGTCATCATAAACTTCTCTGATTAAATCACTCGGTTTAAAATTTAAACTAGACATGTTTTTATTATCAACATTATTTTTATTAGAATTTTTAGCAATAGCTTTATATAAATTAATAAAATTCAATCCATTATTAAATGTCCCAGCTTTTAGAATTTCATCTTTCAATCTTGTTGACTTATCTGATAAATAATCAAACTTTTTAAACTCTTCCTCTTTTAAGTCTAAAAACTTTTCTGTGTTCTCCGGGCCAACTACAACTTCATCCAAAACAGTTACCTTCTCATTAACATCTATAACCAATCTACTTTTTTGTAAAATGTCTTTATTTATAACTACCGATCTTATTTGATATTGAACTGAGGAAAAAACAATTCTATCATTAAGTTTTACTTTCATTTCAAATTCCCCATCTTGATCAGTTATTGTGGCATCACCAGATGTATTATTAACCACATTAGCAGAAATTACATTACTATTTTTATACAATACTTTTCCTCTTATCCAAGTTCTATCATCATTTTGAGAAAAGACAAAATTTGAGAGGAAAAATAAGAAGATAACTAATCTCATAGCAAAGTTGTAGAGCGGGAGACCGGGTTCGAACCGGCGACATTCAGCTTGGAAGGCTGACGCTCTACCAACTGAGCTACTCCCGCTTATTATTTTAATTTTATTATAAAATCAATTAAATATATTACTAATTTTAGTTTAAATGAATTGGATAATAAAAAAAGTTGATTCAAAAGATCTATATCCAGTTAGAAATAAAGTTTTAAGAGACAACAAAGGATATGATTATTGCAAATTTGATGGAGATGATTTTGAAAGTTCTTTACACTTTGCTGCCTTTAATAAAATTAACATCGTTGGCGGAGTTTCTTTAATTGAAAACTATACCAAAAATTTAGAAGAATTAAAAGTAATTCAACTTAGAGGAATGTGTGTTTATAAAAAATATCAAAATAATAATATTGGGCAAAGACTACTTGAAAAAGCTGAATCGATTGCTAAAGAAAATAAATACACCTACTTATGGATGAATGCAAGAAAATCAGCTCTAAATTTTTATGTTAAAAACGGATACAAAAACGAACTGAATAGTTTTAATATTGAAGGGATCGGTGAGCATTACTTTCTTTACAAAAATTTAAATAAATGATGAGGAAATTAATTGTATTTCTATTTTTTTTAATTTGTAATGAATTTTACTCTCAAGCAACTGTGGATTTAGATGTTATTATTGGGAAATCTCAAAGTAATCTAGTAGGTGATTCTATTAGACTTGAGGTTAATACTTACAAAGCATTTAAAAAAATGGAAGCTGCAGCTAAAAGAGATGGAATATATTTAAAAATAGTTTCAGCCTACAGAGGATTTGAAAGACAAAGATTAATCTGGAACAATAAATATGAAAAATTTACAAATGATTTTTCTTTAGAACCAGAAAAAGCCATTTCAGAAATTATTCGTTTTTCTACTGTACCAGGAACTTCTAGACATCATTGGGGAACAGACATCGATATAATTGACGGTAATTTCCCTGATGAAGAAAATGTTTTGGTTTCTGAAAAATTTGAAAAAGACGGTCTTTTCTATAAGGTGAAAAACTGGTTAGATAATAATTCCGAAAACTTTGGTTTTTTCTTAACCTACACTAATGATAAAAATAGAAAAGGGTTTGAATTTGAACCTTGGCACTATAGCTATAAACCCGTTTCGGTAAAATACTTCAGAGCTTTAATTAAAATGGATTTAAAAAAAATAATAAAAAGTTTGGATGTTAATGGTTCAGATTATTTTGATCAGTCTTTTATTGATGCTTATATAGCTGAAAATATTATGGATATTAATCCTGATTTAAAATAAGTGATCCTCATATTATATTTATATTTGTTTTCAAATTATATAACTTTTACAATTGAAAAAAAACAAAAAAGTTTTATTAATGATTCTTGATGGATGGGGTATTTCAAACAATCCTCAAGTTTCCGCAATTGATAGTGCTCAAACACCTTTCATTGACTCATTATATAAACAATATCCAAACTCCAAACTTATAACATATGGATCTGGTGTTGGTCTTCCAGAAGGTCAAATGGGAAACAGTGAAGTTGGACATATGAACTTAGGTGCTGGAAGAATAGTATATCAAGATTTCGCAAAAATTAATAAAGATATCTCTGAAAATAATTTTAAATATTTAAAAAACTTAGTTGATCCTTTGAAAGAGATCAAAGAAAACAATAAAAAAATTCATATAATGGGATTGATTTCTGATGGAGGTGTGCATTCTCACATAAACCATTTAGAAGCGATTTTAGATTTAACCCATGAAATGAATATTAATAATGTTTTAGTTCACGCTTTTACCGATGGTAGAGATGTAGATCCCAAATCTGGAATAAGTCATATTAAAAGATTAGAAAATAAATTAAAATCAACCAACGGAAAATTAGCATCAGTCATTGGAAGATACTATGCAATGGACAGAGACAAAAGATGGGAAAGAACAAAAAAATGTTACGACCTTCTTGTTAATGGAATTGGTAAAAAAGTTTCAAATATTAACAATCATATCAAAGACTCCTACAATAAAAATGTAACGGATGAATTTATTGAACCAACTTTAATTGTTGACAGTAATGAAAAACCTAATGGTTTAATAGAAAGTGGAGATTATGTTATTTTCTTCAATTTTAGAACAGACCGTGGAAGACAATTGACTGAAGCTTTAACACAAAAAGACTTAGGTGATATGAAAAAACTTAAATTGAATTTCATCACAATGACCAATTATGACGAGTCTTTTGTTGGAATAAAAAATATTTACGAAAAAGAAAACATTTCTGACACTCTAGGTGAGATATTATCAAAAAATGGACGTAAACAGATTAGAATTGCTGAAACTGAAAAGTATCCACATGTTACTTTTTTCTTTAACGGAGGACGTGAAGAACCTTTTTTAAATGAAAAAAGAATTCTTTGTCCGTCTCCTAAGGTTGCTACATACGATTTAAAACCTGAGATGAGTGCTTATGAAATTACTGAAGCAATTATTCCAGAAATTGAAAATGGAAATACTGATTTTATATGTTTAAATTTTGCCAATCCTGACATGGTTGGTCACACAGGAGATATGTCCGCAGCAATTAAAGCATGTGAAACTGTAGATGATTGTTGTGAAAAAATTATTAAAAAAGCAATAAAACACGATTATACCACTCTTGTTATTGCCGACCATGGAAATTCAGATACGATGGTCAATGAAGATGGGTCTCCAAACACGGCTCATACAACTAATTTAGTACCATTAATTGTGGTTGATAATGAAATTAAGAATATTGATAATGGAATTTTGGGTGATATTGCTCCAACAATTTTAGAAATTATGAATATTGTCAAACCTGAAAAAATGACTTGTAAATCTTTGTTAAAATGAAAAAAATATTGATTTTTTTATGTTTGTCTTTTTTTATTGGATGTAATACTTCATCAAAAAAAAAGAGTTTAGATTCTGAAGAATACGAAGATATTATTGGATTTTTTGATAGAGAGGAGCTTGATTTTGAGCCTCACTCTGAATGGTTTAAGAAAAACTATTCTGACTACGATCTAGACATTACAACAGTTAATAAATTAGAACCTTTACTCAAAGAAATTGATATCAAGATTTTCATGGGAACTTGGTGCAGCGACAGTAGAAAAGAAATTCCTGTTTTTTTTAAAATTATGGATAAGTTAAATATTGGAAATGATAAAATCGAAATGATTGGTATGACATTGGAAAAAACAACACCAGATAGTCTTGAACTAAATCAGAATATAATCAATGTCCCTACTTTTATTTTCAAAAGAGATGGTAAAGAAATAAATAGAATTGTTGAGTTTCCAATAGAAACTATTGAAAAAGATATTTTAGAAATACTAACTACTAATAACTATCAAAATCCCTATGATTTTTAGTATGAGTTTGATTAAATCTACAGAGGAAATAGAATTGATAAGAGAAAGTGCTCAGTTAGTATCAAAAACACTAGGAATGCTGGCAAAAGAGATCAAGCCAGGAATAAACACTATTTATCTTGATCAACTAGCTGAAACTTTCATTAGAGATCACAATGCTGAACCTGGTTTTCTTGGATTGTATGACTTTCCAAATACACTTTGTATTAGCCCAAACCATCAGGTTGTTCATGGAATTCCTAATAAGGATATAATTAACGAGGGTGATATTCTATCAATAGATTGTGGAGTTTTAAAAAATGGATTTTATGGAGATCATGCCTATACTTTTCCAGTTGGTGAAATTGATGTAAACACTGCTGAACTTTTAAAAACAACTAAAGAATCACTATATGTTGGTATTGAACAATTTAAAGTCGGTAACAGAGTCGGTGATGTTGGTTATGCAATTCAAAATTACAATGAATTAAGAGGATATGGAGTAGTGCGTGAATTAGTAGGCCATGGCTTAGGTAAAGAAATGCATGAAAAACCAGAAATGCCTAATTACGGAAAAAGAGGGTCTGGAAAAAAATTTATTGAAGGAATGGTTGTTGCCATAGAGCCAATGATCAATATGGGAACTCATAAAATAAACCAATTGAATGATGGTTGGACTATTTTAACAAATGACAATAAACCAAGCGCTCATTTTGAACACAACATTGCGATTGTTGACGGTAAACCAAAACTTCTCTCAACATTTGACTATATCTATGAATCGTTAGGTATAGAGAGTGATGAAGAAGATCCCTTTAAATAAAAAGTATTGAAAAGATTAATAAAATTTTTAATAAATACTATACCAAGGCCTTTTTTGATATGGTGGAGTAATACACTCAAACCATTGATTGATATTTTTTACAGAGGAAATAAATTTAAGGATCCAATAAATAATAAGTCTTACAGAAAGTTTCTGCCTTATGGTTACGTAAATCAAAGAGAAAACGCACTAAGCCCTGGCACATTATCTCTTGAAAGACATCGTCTGCTATGGTTATATTTAAAGAAAGAAACTGACTTTTTTAAAAAAAAAATTAAAGTTTTACATATCGCACCAGAACAATGTTTTTATGAAATATTTAAATCTTTAGACAATATTACATACACAACTTTCGATTTAAACTCTCCATTAGCTATGGTTAAAGGAGACATTTGTAATATGCCTTTTGAACAAAATTCATTTGATTTCATTCTTTGTAATCATGTTCTTGAACATATAATAGATGATACAAAAGCTATGAAAGAATTGTTTAGAGTTTTAAATTTAAATGGTACTGCAATAGTTCAAGTCCCAATAAATCAAAATTCAAAAAAAACTTTTGAAGACAATTCTATCACAGATAAAAAAGAAAGAATTGTAAAATTTGGTCAATACGACCATGTAAGAATTTATGGTTTAGATTTTTTTAATGATTTAAAATCTGTTGGATTTAATGTTAATCCAATTAAATATTCTAAAACTTTTAGTGAAGATGAAATAAATAAATTTGGATTAATTAAAGAAGAAATTATTCCAGTTTGTAAAAAACTTTCCTAAAAAAGTAATTTCTCAAAACCGGGGCTATAAAATGTTTTAACCTCATTTTTTTTGTCAACATAAATTATCATTGCTTCGATTTCTGGATTTGATTGAACGACCATTTTTGATAATTCAAGTGGCATTGCCATAAATGCTGTAGAATAGCCATCAGCTGTTATACAATCATCAGCAATTACAGATGTGGATAAAATATTAGTTTGACTTGCATTACCATTTTTAGGATTAATAGTATGAACAATTTTATCTCCAGTTCTAGGGTCAATTAAAAATTTTCTATAGTTTCCTGAACTTGCAATAGCTTTGTTTTCAAGAAAAATTCTATTATTTTTTTTATCTGGATTTAGTGGATCAGTAATACCTACCCTCCAATTAGTATTCTTAACATTATTGATTTCATTTGCATACATTTCACCACCAATATCAATAAGAAAATTATTGACTCCATTTTCAATTAGGATTTCAGAAATTAAATCTACAGCATATCCTTTTGCTATTGCATTAAAGTCTAAAAACATTCCATTTTTCATTTGAATTTGGTTGTTAACTAAATTGACTTTTTCAAAACCTGTATAATTTAAAAGACTATCAATATTGATTGAATAATTTGGAATTTTATTTGGTCCTAAACCATATGCATTGGTAAGTAAACCAATTGTTGGATCAAAATAACCATCACTATCTTTCCAAATTGACTTAGATTTTTTAAAAACTTTAATAAAATAATCATCAACTACTATTGAATTTTCTCCATTATTTATTCTAGAAATATCAGAACTTTGAATGTAAGTAGATAAGGATTTATTGAATTTAAAGAAAAGAGAGTCAGTTTGTTTTTTAAAATTTTTTAATGGCTTTTCAGAGTTGTACAGAACGTTAAAGTTTGTTCCAAGTGCATATCCATTAAATGAATAGGTACTAATATTCTTTTCACATGAGTAGATAAAAAAGGTTAAAAAAAATAAACTAATTGATTTCTTCAAATCCATGATAATTTACAACATAACTTGAATTCTTAAACAAAGGTAATTCATAATCCTCAGAATTTGCCAAACCAACTTTAGCACTTAGCAATTTTGCATCAAATTTTTTTGAATGATCCAATATTTTTTTTAAGTTTTTAATCTGAAATGTTTTGGGGTTGTTTGGATATGTAACAACTTTAACAATAACAAAATAAAGCTGTTTGTTTTTTGTACAAACGAATTGTGGATTTTTTTTCAGTGAACTGTTGATGGATAAAAACTCAAAACTATTTTTTTCAAGTTCTTTTCCAACTATATTCATAGCTAAACTATGAAGTTCAGAATCATTTAAAGGAATAGGTAATAAATTATCCTCCAAAGTCGTCAAATCTGACATTTTCTGGCGGAACTCCAAAGTCATCAGCCATTTTTTCAATAGCTTGATTCATTAAAGGAGGTCCACAGAAATAAACTTCTATGTCCTCTGGGCTATCGTGATGATTTAAATAATTATCTATCACTGTTTGATGAACAAAACCAACAAACCCATCTCCTTCTCCATCTAAACCTTCTTTAACTTTCCAGTTGTCTTCTTCAAGAGGTTCTGAAAGTGCGATGTAGAATTTAAAATTTGGGAAATCTCTTTCCAAAGCTTTGAAGTGTTCTGTATAAAATAATTCTCTTTTAGATCTTCCTCCATACCAGAAACTAACTTTTCTACCAGTTTTTAAGGTTCTAAACAAGTGATATAAGTGAGATCTCATTGGAGCCATTCCTGCACCACCACCAACGTACAACATTTCAGCTTCTGATTCATTTATAAAAAACTCTCCAAAAGGACCAGAAATCGTTACTTTATCTCCAGGTTTTTTTGAAAAAATATAGGAAGAAGCTACTCCAGGGTTAACCTTCATCCAATCGTTAGTATTTCTATCCCAGGGTGGGGTTGCAATTCTAACATTTAGCATAATTTCTTTACCCTCTGCAGGATAAGATGCCATTGAATAAGCCCTTTCAACAGATTCAGAATTTTTCATTTTTAAATCCCAAAGTTTAAATTTATCCCATTCTAACTGAAACTTATTAGGTTCGCCCGGATGTTCATCAGGGTGAGATTCAATATTGATATCTTTAAAATCGATTTCACATTCAGGAATTTCAATTTGGATGTAACCTCCTGCTTTGTAACCCATATCTTCTGGAATTTCAACTACGAACTCCTTAATAAAAGATGCAACATTCCAGTTTCTAACAACTGTTGCTTCAAACTTCTTGATACCAAAAACTTCCTCAGGAACTTGAATAACCATATCCTGTTTCACTTTTACTTGACAACCTAGTCGCCATCCCTCAGCAATTTCTTTTCTGGAAAAATGTGGTGCTTCAGTTGGAAGTATTTCTCCTCCCCCCTCATTAATTATACACTTACATTGAATACAAGTTCCACCTCCACCACAAGCTGAAGGCAAGAATATTTTATTATTACTTAATGTAGAAAGTAAAGTGTCTCCAGATGAAACTTCGACTTCATTTTCACCGTTAACAAGAAGCTTTACAGGACCAGATGGAACTAATTTAGCTTTCACACCTAGAAGCATACCTACTAGAAGAAATAATATTCCTAAAAAAACTACAATACTAAATAAAATATAAGTTGAAACTGTCATAAAAATTTAAAGTTTAATTCCCATAAAACTCATGAAACCAATTGCCATTAGTCCAGTAATTATAAATGTTATTCCTAAGCCCTTTAGTGGAGCAGGAACATTTGAATAAGCTATTTTTTCTCTAATAGCTGCAATAGCTACAATAGCTAATAACCATCCAATTCCAGAACCAAAACCATATATACCTGATTCTACTATTCCGGAAAAGTCTTTAATTTGCATAAAAAGAGAACCTCCTAGAATCGCACAGTTAACTGCTATTAGAGGAAGGAATATACCCAAAGCACCATACAGTGCAGGTGAAAATTTTTCAACAATCATTTCTACCAATTGAACCATAGAGGCAATTACAGCAATGAACATGATAAAACTTAAAAAGCTTAAATCTAATTCAGCGTATTCAGGACCTAACCATGCCAGTGCTCCATCTTGGAGTAAATATTTATCAATTAGAAAATTCAATGGAACTGTTATAGTTAGGACAAAAATTACTGCAAAACCCATACCTAGAGAAGTTTTAACAGTTTTTGAAACAGCTAAATATGAACACATTCCCAAAAAGTAGGCGAAAACCATGTTTTCAATAAAAATGCTTTTTATAAATAAATTGGCGTAATCCATAATTTTAACCTTTTTCGATTAGTTTTCTATTTCTTGATCTTTGAACCCATATAATTAACCCTACAGTAATCAATGCCATGGGAGATAATAACATTAGTCCGTTGTTAACATAGCCCATTTCGTATAATGCATCTGGAATAACTTGAATACCTAATAAATTTCCTGAACCAAAAAGTTCTCTAAAAAAAGCAACTAGTATAAGAATTGCACCATAACCGAAAGCATTTCCAACTCCATCAAGGAAGGATCTCCATACTCCATTTCCCAAAGCAAATGCTTCCAACCTACCCATAACAATACAGTTTGTAATAATAAGTCCAATAAAAATTGAAAGTTCTTTACTAACATCATATGCATAAGCTCTTAGAACCTCATCTACTAAAACAACCATAGATGCTACTACAACTAGTTGAACAATGATTCTTATTCTGTTTGGAATTAAGTTTCTTAAAATAGATACAATTACGTTACTCGCTGCCATAACTGCAACAACTGATAAACTCATTACAATTGCAGCTTTTAATTGAACTGTTATGGCGAGGGCTGAACATATTCCTAAAACTTGAACAGTAATAGGATTGTTGTCATCAAGCGGGTCTGTTAATAGGACTTTGTTTTTAGACATATTAATTAAGTTTAATTTCAGTTTTTGAAATTTCTTGCATTGATAGCGCAAGGGAATTACTGGATTCCTTAATAGAATTAAAATAAGGCACATAATGACTTATCCTTTCTTTAATCATATCCGTAACACCATCACAAGTAATTGTTGCGCCTGAAATGAAATCTACTTCATGATCAGATTTGTCCAAGTTAGACGGATCATTATTAGTTTTGGAAACAGTGATACCCATTAAATTATATTCAGAATCGAACAACTTTTCATCAATAAATCTTTCTTTAAACCAGTCCTGGGTGATTTCAGCTCCTAAACCAGCAGTTTCACCAACATGATCAAAAACAACTCCCTTCACAGTATTTAAATCTTCTTTAATTGAAATGTATCCAAATATTGCATTCCATAATCCATTTCCTCTTATTGGAATTATATAATATTTGTCATTCTCTATTTGAGCTACGTATAATGGAAAATCCTGATCCTCTGCAGATTTTTTTTAATTCTAAAGCTAGTTTAACGTCTTTAAAAACATTTACTGAATTATCGATTGAGCCATCGCTCTGAACAGCTAATTGCTCAGTAATGTATTTATTAAATAAATTTTCTGCTCCCTCTCTATCTGTATTAATTCCTACTGTAGATAAAATATTTTGCATTTTTTCTTTTTTGATATTATCATCTTGTAAATCTTTTAAAGAACGGGCAGTAAAGGCTAAAACTGATGCTACAACTAAAACCATTAGTGCAGCAAATGTAAATGTGTAAAAATTTGAGTCTCTATTCATTTTAAGCTACGTTTAAATTAGTTTTTCTACTCAATCTTTTTTTGATGTTTGCCTCGATAACGTAATGATCAATTGTTGGAGCAAATACATTCATTAAAAGAATTGCTAACATAACACCTTCAGGATAAGCAGGGTTAAATACTCTTATTAGGATACAAAATAATCCAACCAAAATTCCATAAATCCATTTACCTTTAGTAGTTTGAGCTGCTGAAACAGGGTCTGTTGCCATAAATACAACACCAAATGCAAAACCTCCAACAATAAGGTGATTAAACCAATTAAAACTCATTAATTCGTTGGCTCCCCATAAATTAAATAAAAATCCTGTAGCAGCTGCACCAATTACACTTCCTAACATAATTCTCCAACTTCCAACTCCTGTATAAATAAGTACTGCAGCACCAATTAAAACCATAAGAGTAGAAGTTTCGGCAATGGATCCTGGTATCGCGCCATAAAACATTTGTGGAACATCAAAAGGAATATTAGTTTCTCCAGCAGCTAACATTCCTAGAATAGTTTCTCCAGAAACTCCATCAATATTGGAAGCCTCTGAAACCCAAACCTTATTTCCTGACATGTAAGTTGGATATGCAAAAAATGCAAATGCTCTTGCAGTTAGGGCTGGATTTAATATGTTCATTCCAGTACCTCCAAATGCTTCTTTACCTATCAAAACAGCAAATGCTACAGAAAGCCCAACCATCCAAAGTGGAATATCAACAGGCATTATCATAGGAATCAATAAACCTGTGACTAAGTAACCTTCATTAACCTCATGACCCCTAAAGATTGCAAATGCAAACTCAATTGTAAGTCCAACTATGTATGATACGGCAATCATAGGTACAATTTTATATGATCCGTGTAGGATTGCTTCCAAAGTGGTAAAATCAGAATCTAACTGTGATAAATACTGGAATCCTGTGTTGTATATTCCGTAAATAAGAGCAGGTAACAATGCGATTATTACGGTAATCATAGTTCTTTTCAAATCAACAGCATCTCTAATGTGAGCACCATGTTTTGTTGTGTGATTTGGAACAAATAAAAAAGTATCAAATGCATTAACAGCAGGTGCAAACTTTTCAAATTTTTCTCCTTTTGCAAAAGGTTTTTTAATAGTATCTAAAATTTGTCTAATATTCATTTAAAATTATTTTTAACCAACTTCTGAAATCATTAAATCGAGTCCTTCTCTAATTATTTTTTGTGCTTCAATTTTTGATGATGATGAGTAATCTATTAAAGCAAAATCTTCGGGTGCTACTTCATAGATACCTAAATTTTCCATTTTTTCAATATTACCAGCCATACACTCCTTAAGTAGTTGCATTGGAAAAATATCCATTGGAAAGACCTCTTCCATTTCTCCTGTTACAACAAAAGCTCTTTCTTCTCCGTTCAAATTAGTGTCTAGGTCATATTTCTTTTTGGGAAATAACCAAGAAAACGAAGTTTTGTATTTACTTGGAACACTGTTGTTAACAAAAGGTATCCAACCAAACATTCTGTACTGATTTCCTTCCCTCAAAACAGAGAAAGTATTGTTATAAAACCCTAAGTAATTATCTTTTTCAACAGATCTACCTGTTAAAACATCACCATTGATATATCTTAAGTCTTCTGAGCTATCAATTCCAGCATCTTGAATAATTTCACTTAGACTAGATCCAGCAATAGTTTTATAATATTGAGGGTATTTTACTGGAGGGCCTGAAACTGCGATGGTTCTTGTTGGATTGTATTCTCCCGTAATAAAAAATTTACCAATTAATGCAACATCCTCAGCACCTACAACCCAAACTCTTTCTCCACTGTTGACCGGATCAATATGATGAATTTGAACTCCAACATTTCCAGCAGGATGTAAATCATTTATGTGATGAACTTTGACACCTTCAATATTATTTATAAAAGAATTGTGATTCTTTTCAAGGCATATGTTTAAATCACCATTAGTCAATTTTTTTAATAATGATATTCCAGTCTTAAATTCTTCTTTTTGTTCATTCAAAATTATTTCTAAATCAGCAGAAATTGGCGCTGTATTTAAAGCTGAAACAAAAATTGCTTTAGGCACGTCATTTGGATTTGCTATAATATCATAAGGTCTTTGTTTTAAAAAAGGCCAACATCCAGATTTTAGCATATTTTCTTTAATCTCATCACCAGAGAAATTTGAAAAATCTGATATTTTATGCTTTACAGCTTGTTGCTTTGCATCGCAATTGATCACTATCTCTAATATTCGCCTTTTAGCACCACGAGCAATGTCTAGAATTTTACCTGAAACTGGGGAACAGAATTTAATTTCTGGATTATTTTTTGAAAAAAAAACAGCATCTCCTCTTTTAACTTTATCACCAACTTTGACTAGCATTTTGGGCGTGATTGAATGAAAATCGTAGGGATTTAAAGAAACGGATTTTGGGAAAGGAGCTTTTTTTACAATGTTTTCCGGAGCACCTTTTAAATTAATGGTTAAACCATTTTTAATTCGAATGTCATTTGACATAATTATATGCTATAAAATAGAGCGCAAATTTATTAATTAAAAGCTATTTCTAAAAGTTCATTTGACATTAAATTTATTATTTATAATGATTCTAAATAATGATTTTAATTGATATGAATTTCACAAAAAAAACTAGCTTTAATTATGAATATGAAAATATCTAGGATCCATTTTTTATGTAATTTTTTTTTACTTAATTTTTATATAATATTTAGTCAAAATAAAATTAGTTCAACAGACATTTACAGCGCTAATTTTGCTTCAGAAAAACTCAACTCTTCATACACTGTAATTAAAAAAAATAAGTTTATAACATTAAGTTTTGACGATTTAAATATCAATAATTCTGATTATTACTATCAAATCAATCATTTCAATCATGTTTGGGAAAAATCTAATTTATTTAAATCGGATTATATTGATGGATATGACGATAATCTGATTACAAATTATAGCAATTCATTTAACACATTAGTAGATTATAAAAATTTTAAAATTACGATTCCAAATAAAAATTTAAAATTTAAAATTTCAGGAAATTATTCAATTAGTGTTCATGATGATTATGGAAATTTCTTATTTGAAAGAAAGTTTTCCATTCTTGAAGAAAAAACGAAAATCAATATTGAATTTTTAAAAAGTAAAGATTTAAAAAATTATAATTCTCATCAAAATCTTGATATTACTGTAAATTGCAGCAACTGTAATAATCTGACAGGATCGTCTAGTCAACTAAAACTTGTGATAATTAAAAACAATCAGTGGAGCAACAAAATAGTTTTAAATGAGCCTGATTTTTTCTTTGACAATAAATTGATTTACAAAAATATCTCATATAGAGCTGGAAATGAATTTTATTATTTTGATAATTCAAAAATAAATTCAACCAATCTAAGAATATATAAAACGGAATTAAAAGACTTTTATAATTCTTATTTAAGAAAAGATATTGAAAAAACAAATGATACCTATAATTACAGCCCAGACATAAATGGAAAATATTTAATCAATCGGAGCATTGAAAATTATGAAACTGAAAACGACTATTCAAGAGTATTTTTTTCATTTAAACCAACTGAAGTTTTTGATGAAAATAAAATTTTTATAGTTGGAGATTTTAATAATTACGAAATCTCAGAAAAATATCAACTTAAATTAGAAAATGGAATTTACCATGGAAATTTTTTATTTAAACAAGGTTTTTACAATTACAAGTATTGTAGTATTAATTCGCTTGGTGAATTTAATTTAATTGAGCCTAGCTTCTGGCAAACTGAGAATAATTACACAGTTCTTCTATATCACAAAAAAAATACTGACAAATATTACAGTTTAATTGGTTTTAAAGAACAAAAAAGTGATCTGATAAAAAATTAAAATAAACGATTATATTCATTACAAAAATTATAACTTAGCTACAATGATAAGTCATATTTCAAAGGGAATAAAGGTCTCAGTAGACACATCATTTGATGGGTCCTACTTTAAGAATTATATTTTAAACTATTCTTTTAGTTATACCATAACTATTTCCAATCATAGTAAAAACACTGTTCAATTAAAATCAAGACATTGGAGGATTTTTGATTCCTTAAATAGGGATATAATTATTGATGGTGAAGGTGTCATTGGTGAAAATCCAACAATAAAACCAGGCGATTCATTTATTTATTCTTCTGGATGTTTAATTACATCTCCAGTTGGTGCAATGAGAGGGTTTTATTCTATGATTAACATAAATAATGGAAAGAAATTTAGAGCTTACATCCCTACTTTTAAACTAAATGCTCCTCAAGCATTAAACTAATAACATAATACTTTATGAAAAGTTCAAACTTTATATTACCCAAGCTAGTCAATGAAGATGTAAAAGATTATAAGAAAGGTTCTCATGAAAGAAAAGAAGTCCAAGATGAATATGATAAGATGTATAATGAAAATATTGATATTCCATTATACATTGGAAGTGATGAGGTGTTGACTGAAAAAAGGATAGAAATTAATCCTCCCCATGACAATAAAAAAACCGTGGGAACTTTCTCATATTGTGATAAAAAGCACGTTCAACTTGCAATTGAAAATTCTTTAAAAGTTAAGGACGAGTGGACCAACACTCCTTGGCAAGATAGAGCATCTGTTTTTTTGAAAGCAGCAGAACTAATTGCAGGTCCCTACAGGTCAAAAATCAATGCAGCTACAATGATTGGTCAATCTAAAACAATTTTTCAAGCTGAAATTGATGCAGCATGTGAACTTGTTGATTTTCTAAAGCTCAACATAGTTTATATGAACGAAATATATCAAGAACAACCTATTAATGTAGGCGATGTGTCTAATAGACTTGAGTACAGACCTTTAGAAGGATTTATTTATGCTATAACCCCATTTAATTTTACAGCAATTGGTGGTAATTTATGCGCTAGTCCTGCACTAATGGGAAATGTTGTTTTATGGAAGCCTAGTGATCATCAAGTATATAGTGCAAAGATCATTATGGACGTCTTCAAAGAGGCAGGATTACCTGACGGTGTTATAAATTTAGTCACTGGAGATCCTGTGATGATTACTGAAATAGCTTTAAGCAATCCCAATCTTTCTGGAGTTCATTTTACTGGCTCAACTGAAGTTTTTAAAAATCTTTGGTCTAAAGTTGGCTCAAACATTAATCTATACCGAGATTATCCAAGAATTGTTGGAGAAACCGGAGGAAAAGATTTTATTTTTTCACATCCCTCAGCTGATTCAAAAGTAGTTTCAACTGCTATTGTCAGAGGAGGATTTGAGTTTCAGGGGCAAAAATGTTCAGCAGCCTCAAGAATTTATTTACCTAGTTCAAAATCTGACAAAATTTTTGAATATCTAAAAGATCAAATAAGTTCTATAACAATGGGGTCTCCAAGAGATTTTCAACATTTTATGACAGCTGTAATTCACGAAAAATCATTTGATAAAATTGTAGATTACATTGAAAAAGCTAGAGAATCTTCTGAAGCAAAAATTATAATCGGAGGTGATTACGATAAATCTGAAGGATATTTTATTTCTCCTACAGTTGTTGTGACTACTAATCCAAATTTTTTAACAATGAAAGAAGAAATTTTTGGTCCAGTTGTAACTATTTATGTATATGAAGACGAAAATTGGAAAAACACTCTGGAAATTGTTGATAATACTTCAATTTACGCTTTAACTGGAGCTTTTATTTCTCAAGATAAAGACAGCATCTCTTATGCTTTAAAAACATTAAGATACAGTGCTGGAAACTTTTACATAAATGACAAGCCGTCTGGGGCAGTTGTTGGACAACAACCATTTGGAGGTTCAAGAGGATCTGGGACTAACGACAAAGCCGGTTCAAAATTAAATTTACTTAGATGGGTTTCGCCAAGATTAATAAAAGAAAATTTTAATCCTCCAACTAGTTATCCTTACCCATATATGGAATAGGTAGATAAACTATTTTTTTGGTTTCAAAAAAAGGTTCGTCAAAAAGCTCATTAAGTTGATATATCTTAGAATTTTTAAAAGGGTTTAGTTCATTTTCTAAATCTCCGCCTTTCAAACTAATTATTCCATTATTGATTGAACCGTGATTGTTTATGTTAGAAATTTTATCCCCAATTAAAGAGACTAAATTACTCATATTGGTAACTGCTCTATTTACAATAAAATCATAACTGTTTTTTACATTTTCAGATCTTATATGTTCGGCATAAACATTTTTAAGTCCAAGATTATTTTTTATTTCATTTACAACTTTAATTTTTTTTCCAATTGAATCTGTTAAATGGAAATTTACTTCAGGAAAAATTACTGCAAGAGGAATACCAGGAAAACCGCCGCCAGTTCCTATATCAAGAATATTAGTTTCAGGTTTAAATGAAAAAAATTTTGCAATACTCAAGGAATGTAGAAAATGTCTGACCTCAATTTCGTTTATGTCTTTTCTTGAAATTAAATTAATCTTTGAATTCCAATAATTATATAATTCAACTAAAGTTTCAAACTGTGAAATTTGAGAAGATGTTAATTCAGGAAAATAATGAATAAGCCTGTTCAAAACTTTTGATTATTTGAATAAAAATACATCAAATAATTTATCAAAATAAATATCTTTATTTAAAATTTTTTAAAAAATAATTTCCATAAATTAACTATTCATCATGAGTAAGAACTTGTCAAATAGAATTAATAATCTTCCTGTATCAGCCACTTTGGCAATGGCAGCAAAAGCTAGAGAATTAAAAGAAAATGGAGTCGATATTATAGGATTGAGTCTTGGAGAACCAGACTTCAATACACCTGATTTTATTAAAGAAGCAGCAATCGAAGCTATTAATGATAACTACAACTCATACACACCAGTTGATGGTTATGGAGATTTAAAAAAATCTATTTGTAATAAATTTAAAAGAGATAATCAACTGGACTACAAACCCGATCAAATTGTGGTTTCTACAGGAGCTAAACAATCCATTGCAAATGCTGTTCAAGTTTTAGTAAATCCCGGAGAAGATGTTTTATTGGTAGCTCCATATTGGGTTAGCTATTCAGCTATTGTCACATTAGCTGAAGGAAATCCTATTGAAATTAGATCAGATATAAGCACTGATTTCAAAATTACTCCAAAGCAGTTAGAAAATTCAATTACAGATAAAACAAAACTTATTATCATAAACTCTCCTAACAACCCTAGTGGATCAGTTTATTCTGAAGAAGAATATCTTGCTCTAGCTAAAGTTATAGAGAACTACCCTGGTATTTATATTCTTTCTGATGAAATATACGAACACATAAATTATGGAGTTCCACATTTTAGTTTCGCAAAAATTCCATCAATGTACGACAGAACTATAACAGTTAATGGATTGGCAAAAGCATTTGCAATGACTGGTTGGAGAATTGGATATATTGGTGCTCCAAGTTGGATTGCTAAGGCTTGCACAAAAATGCAAGGACAAATAACGAGCGGAACCAATTGTATAGCACAAAGAGCAGCTATTGCAGCTCTTGATGCCTCTGTTGAAAAAATTCAATATATGGTTGATGAGTTTAGATCTAGAAGAACGTTGATAATAGACTTACTTAGAGAAATCGATGGTTTTTCATTAAATAAACCAAAAGGCGCATTTTATGTTTTTCCTGACATTTCTTATTTTTTTGGTAAAACCTTAAAGGGTAAAAAAATCAATAACGCCTCTGATTTTGCAATATATCTTTTAGAAAATGCTCACGTAGCAACAGTAACTGGAGATGCTTTTGGCGCACCTAATAATATTAGAATCTCTTATGCTGCATCAAAAGAAAACATTATCAAAGCTATCGAAAGAATAAAGAGAGCTGTTACCTGTAATTAACTTTTCCAAAAGTTTGGAGTAAAAAATATCAAAACTGTAAACAGTTCTAATCTACCAACTAACATAAGAAAAGCACACCAAAATTTTCCAATTGATGGAAGGCTATCAAAAGTATTAGTTGGACCCAATGTGCCTAAAGCTGGACCAACATTTCCTAAAGATGATGCAGCGCCTCCAATTGAAGATTCAAAATCTAAACCAAGTAAACTTAAAACACCAGCACCTATAATAAATAAAATCAAGTATAAAATAAAGAAAGCTAAGACATGAATAATTATTGGCTTCTCAACAACATGATTGTTGTGTCTAAGTGGAAAAATAGCATTTGGATGTAAGGACCTTTTAAATTCTAACAAGCCATTTTTTATTAAAATAAGATGTCTTAAAACCT
>CACPPV010000008.1 GCA_902635895.1 uncultured Bacteroidota bacterium | reverse complement strand
TTAAATAATAGAGTAGTAACAACAATAGAGGAGGAGTCTAAATTTTACTTAGCAGAGGATTATCACCATAATTATTACAATCTTAATAAAAATGTTCCTTATTGTTCTGTCGTTATTGGACCAAAAATTAAAAAACTTTTGAATTCAAATAATTCATTTTTGAAAAAGAATTAGTCTTTAAATAAAATTCCAAAGGAAAGGAACTTGAATAATTTTTTCGAGAATAGAATAGACATCTTAAAGAAAAAGTTAAAAACAAACTTATCTTTTTGAAAGGTCATAATACTTACAATTATACCAAAAACAAAACCAAACCAAACAAGCAATATTTGATAAACAGGAAAAACAATTAATAGTCGTAAAGGCCAGTATAAAATAACGTGTAAACTGTCTAACTCAAAAAATTCAGCAATTGGACCGGAAACCTTAGCTGATACAGAACCAGTAACTGCAAAAACAACTAAAATTATAATTAATTGAAAGTTGTTTTCAATTTCCCATTTTTTTTTAATTCTTTCAATCATTTACTTTAAAAGATTCGAAATTTGTTCAGCTAATTCTAAACCTATTCTGTCTTGAGCTTCATTAGTAGCAGCTCCAATATGAGGAGTTAAAGAAAGTTTAGAGTTCATTAATAACTGAATTTCAGGTTTTGGTTCGTTTTCAAAAGTGTCAAGACCTGCAAAAGATACTTTACCAGACTCGAGAGCAGATACAAGTTCAACCTCATTTATTACACCTCCTCTAGCAGCATTTATAATTCCAACACCATCTTTCATTTTACTAAGCTCATTTTTATCTATTACATAATCCTTTTGAGCAGGAACATGAAGACTTATAAAATCAGATTTTTGTAGAAGATCTTCAAATTTTGATATCTTAATATTAAAATCAATGAATTTATTCCCCATGAATTCTAATTTGATATCAGCACTTTCTAAAAATTTATCGTAAGCTAAGACATTCATGCCAACCCCTAGGGCGATTTTAGCAGTTTCACGACCTATTCTTCCAAAACCTATGATTCCAATAGTTTTGCCTCTTAATTCAACTCCTTTTGCATAGGATTTTTTAAGCTTTTTAAAATTTGAGTCTCCTTCAAGTGGCATTGCTCTGTTTGATTCGTGCAAAAATCTAACTCCACTATATAAATGAGCAAAAACTAATTCAGCGACTGATCCTGAGGAAGCGGCAGGAGTATTAATTACATGAATATTTTTAGACCTAGCATAATCAACATCGATATTATCCATTCCAACTCCACCTCGTCCAATTATTTTTAAACCTGGACATTTATCAATTAACTCTTTTCTAACTGTTGTAGCACTTCTGACTAGAATAACGCTTATATTTTCTTTGTTGATATAACTTTCCAGCTGTTCTTGAGCTACATTAGTAGTTATTATGTTGAAACCTGATTTTTTAAGAGCTTCAACACCAGAATTTGAAATGCCATCGTTGGCTAAAATATTAATCATCTATATTTTTCTTTTAAGTTCGTTCATTACTTCAATTAATACTTTGACTGAACTAATGTCTAAAGCATTGTAAATTGAGGCCCTATATCCTCCAACAGATCTGTGTCCATTAACTCCATTAATATTAGCTTCTAAACATAATTTATCGAACTGTTCTTTATGATTTTCATCTTTTAGGTTAAAAGTTACGTTCATAAAACTTCTATCTTCTTTGTTTGCAAAACCAACAAAAAGTTCATTTGAATCAATTTCGTCATAAAGAAGCTCAGCTTTTTGAATATTTTTATCTTCAATTGATTTAATACCGCCATTGTTTTTTAACCATTCTAAAGTTAACATTGATGTGTAAACAGCAAAGACTGGCGGGGTGTTGAACATGCTTTCTTTATCAATATGAACCTTATAGTTCAACATCGATGGGATTGTTCTTGAAACTTTTCCAAGAATATCTTCTTTTACAACAACTAAAGTTGTTCCGGCAGGGCCCATATTTTTTTGGGCACCAGCGTATATTAAAGAAAATTTAGAAAAATCAAGATATCTAGAAAAAATATCAGATGACATATCACAAATCAAATCTGATTTTGTTTCAGGTAATTTATGATACTGAGTTCCATAAATAGTGTTGTTGCTGGTTATGTGTAAATAATCTAGATCTTCAAGTAATTTATAATCTTTAGGAATGTAATTAAAGTTTGCATCTTTAGATGACGCAATTTCAATTACTTCTCCAAAATTTTTTGCTTCTTTCATGGCTTTTGTAGACCAAGCGCCAGTGTTGATGTATCCTGCTTTATTTTCTAATAAGTTATATGCAGTCATAAGGAATTGCATGCTAGCTCCACCTTGTAAAAAAAGAGCCTTATATCCTTTATTTTGAAGATTTAATAAATCTAGTGCTAGGGTTGTAGCATTGTTCATTATTTCAACAAAATCTTTACTTCTGTGAGAAATTTCAATAAGTGATAAGTTTGAATTATTAATATTAAGAACTCCCTTTGCAGATTGTTCTATTACAGATTTGGGCAATATACTCGGTCCTGCACTAAAGTTGTGTTTTTTCATAAAAATTTTAAAATGGTGAAATTAATCATTTACAGTTTATCAAAAACAATACCTATAATAAGATATCATCATATTTTCAACAAAAATTTTAGAGTGTCTACATTGTCAGCATAATCTTTTAAAGTTGGGTATTGACTTAAACCAAAGGGGATCGTTCCAATATCTTTATTATTACTCAAAACACATTGTAAATTATCTTTATTATTGTTAATCATTTTTTCAATATCTATAATTTCTTCATAATATTCATAATAAAGACATCCAATTGGTGAGCCAAGTTTTTTTTCTTCTTTTAAAATAATAAATCCATTTTCTGTAAACTTTTCATTACTCATTAAAAAAACTGCTTTATTGTAATCATAATTGTTTACATAACTATTGTGATTTATAACATCTTTATGTTTATAGAAAGCATTGAATAATAGATCTAAGTCATAACCTTTAGGAAAAAATACTTTTGAAACACTTCTACATCCTAGCCCGAAATAATCAAAAATATCATGAGATAAGGAAATAAGATCAGTATCTGTTTCTTCTCCATCTAAAACAGCGATAGAATGTCTTGTTTTTCTTAAAAGATTTGGGTATTTACTAAAATAGTAATCAAAATACTTGAATGAATTATTGCTTCCAGTTGCAATAACAGCATCAAAATTCTTTAATTGATTATCTTCAAAGAACACTCTATCTTTAAAATTTTTGTTTCTCGACTCAAGAAATCTAATAATTAGTGGAATTAGAAATTTGTCATCAGATGATAATTTAATCTTGCATTTTAAGTTTAGCACCAATGAACACAATAAATCATGAAAACCTACCATGGGTATATTTCCTGCCATAATAATTGCTACAGTTTTTGAATTATTGTTCTCAATATTATAATCTGAAATCCAATCGCATAATTTCTTATAAGTTAAGTTAAGAGACCAGTTTTTTAAAGTTAGATTTAAATTATAATCTGTAAACCAAGAGTTGAATTGTTTTGCTTTTAGTAATGCTTGATCTAAAGCTAAATTCCATTCAGGAAATTCTTTGTTGTCAATTTTATTAACGTTTTCTGAAAATAATTTTCCTAAATCTGAAAATGCTTTGAGTCTTTTGTCTAAATTAGAATCCAAACTTGTGTGTGATTTTAATTGGTATTATTTTTGCGCAAATCTAATTAAAGATTCAAAACTTTACAATGGCTATAAAAATAACTGATGAATGTATCAATTGCGGGGCATGCGAACCTGAATGTCCTAACACAGCCATATACGAAGCTGCATACGAATGGAAGTATTCTGATGGAACTAGTTTAAGCGGAGATTTGGTTCTTCCAAATGGTAAAAATGTTAACGCTGATGTTGATCAAGAGCCAATTTCTGATGAGTTTTATTTTATTTCACCAGATAAGTGTACTGAATGTAAAGGTTTTCATGAAGAACCTCAATGTGCTGCAGTTTGTCCTGTAGATTGTTGTGTGCCTGACGATAATCATGTCGAATCTGAACAAGTTTTACTATCCAAGCAAAAATTTATGCATCCAGAGGGTTAAAAATATGAAAGCAGGAATAGTAGGACTTCCAAATGTAGGTAAATCAACTTTGTTTAATTGTTTATCTAACACAAAAGCCCAGAGTGCAAATTTTCCTTTTTGTACAATTGAACCTAATGTTGGTATAATCAATGTTCCAGATGAAAGGTTGAATACATTAGAAAACCTTGTTTCCCCAGAAAAAGTTATTCCAGCAAATGTAGAGATTGTTGATATTGCTGGACTCGTTAAAGGAGCAAGCAAGGGTGAGGGTTTAGGGAATCAATTTTTAGCCAATATTAGAGAAACTGATGCTATAATTCATGTTTTAAGATGCTTTGATAATGATAACATTGTTCATGTCGAAAACTCAATTAATCCCGTAAGAGACAAAGAGATAATTGATTTAGAATTACAATTAAAGGACCTTGAAACTTTAGAAAAAAGAAAAGATAAGATATCTAGATTAATAAAAGTTGGAAATAAAGAGGCTGTTTTTAATGGAGAAATTATTGAAAAATTAATAAATCATTTACAATCCTTTAGTCCAGTAAGAGGAATTGATTTTACTGAAAAGGAAAAAGAATTTGTAAAAACTTTGGATCTAATTACTAACAAACCTGTTTTATATGTTTGTAATGTCGATGAAACATCTGCAGTATCTGGAAATAATTATGTAAATCAAGTCAAAGAAGCTATAAAAAATGAAAATTCTGACCTTTTAGTTCTTGCGGTTGCAACTGAGGCTGACATTAATGAGTTGGATAATTATGATGATAGAAAAGCTTTTTTAAATGATATCGGTTTGGACGAACCAGGATCATCCAAACTTATTAAGAAAGCCTACGAATTATTGAATCTGCAAACTTATTTTACAGCTGGTAAAAAAGAAGTAAGAGCGTGGACAATTAACAAAGGAATGACAGCTCCTCAAGCTGCAGGTGTTATACATTCCGATTTTGAAAAAGGTTTCATTAGAGCTGAAGTAATTTCAATCAATGATTTTTTTGAATATAAAACTGAATCAAAAGTAAGAGAGGCTGGTAAGCTCAAAATAGAAGGGAAGGACTACGTTGTTGATGATGGAGATGTTATGCACTTTAGATTTAATGTTTAAAAGATTTCAACAAGTTTCTTTCTTTGTTTGTTAATTAATTTATTAATCCATTATTTTTTATTTTTTTCCGAAGAGCTATATTAGCTTTTTTCACGTTTATGTCGAATTCATCAAATTATACAGAAGAAAATATTAAATCCCTAGACTGGAAAGAGCATATTCGTATGCGACCAGGAATGTATATTGGTAAATTAGGTAATGGATCATCTCCTGACGATGGAATTTACATTTTATTAAAAGAGGTTCTTGATAATTCAATCGATGAATTTGTCATGGGAGCAGGAAAAACAATAGAAATTTCGATTAACTCAAATGGTGTTTCTGTAAGAGATTATGGAAGAGGTATTCCTCTAGGAAAAGTTGTTGATGTTGTTTCTAAAATGAATACTGGAGGTAAGTATGATACTAGAGCTTTCAAAAAATCTGTAGGTTTAAATGGAGTAGGAACTAAAGCTGTAAATGCACTATCTATAAATTTCAAGGTTCAATCAGTAAGAGATGGTAAGTCAAAATCAGTAATTTTTGAACAAGGTAATTTAGTAGAAGAAGGTGAAATTGAAAATTCAACTAAAAGAAAAGGCACTAAAGTCTCGTTTGTTCCTGATACCTCAATTTTTAAAAATTATAAATATAGAAACGAGTATGTCTCTAAAATGCTCAAATATTATGTTTATTTAAATCCTGGTTTATCAATAGTTTTTAATGGTGAAAAATTTAAATCAGAAAATGGACTAAAAGATTTATTAGAAGATAATAACGAATTAGATAAACTATTGTATCCGATCATTCATTTAAAAGGAAATGATATTGAAATAGCTCTAACTCATAGTAAAGTCCAGTATAGTGAAGAATATTTTTCGTTTGTTAACGGACAGCACACAACTCAAGGAGGAACTCATCAATCTGCTTTTAGAGAATCTATTGTTAAAACCATTCGAGAATTTTTTGGAAAATCTTATGATGCAAGTGACATAAGAAAATCCATTATTTCTGCAATAAGTATCAAGGTAATGGAACCAGTTTTCGAATCGCAAACAAAAACAAAACTTGGTTCTACTGAAATGGGTGGGGGTCTTGGAACAGTAAGAGCTTACATTAATGATTTTGTTGGTAAGAATTTAGATAATTTTCTTCACAAAAATCCTCAGGTAGCAGAGTCAATCCAAAAGAAGATAGTTCAAGCTGAAAAAGAAAGGAAAGAACTTTCGGGAATTAGAAAATTGGCAAGAGATAGAGCAAAAAAATCAAGTCTTCACAATAAAAAACTAAGAGATTGTAGAGTGCATTTAAACGATATGAATAAAGATAACAGATTGGATTCTACTTTATTTATAACTGAGGGTGATTCTGCTAGTGGTTCGATAACTAAATCTAGAAATGTCAATACTCAGGCCGTTTTTAGTTTGAGAGGTAAGCCTTTGAATTCATATTCTATGACAAAAAAAATTGTTTATGAGAATGAAGAATTTAATTTACTTCAAGCTGCATTAAACATTGAAGATAGTATTGAATATTTAAGATATAACAACATTGTTATTGCTACTGATGCCGATGTTGATGGAATGCATATAAGACTTTTGTTAATTACTTTTTTTCTACAGTTTTTCCCTGAACTAATCAAGGAAGGTCATTTGTACATATTGCAAACCCCGCTATTTAGAGTTAGAAATAAAAAAGAAACAATTTATTGTTATTCTGAAAAAGAAAAGTCTGAGGCAATTGATAAACTAGGTGTTAAGTCTGAAATTACAAGATTTAAAGGACTAGGTGAGATTTCACCTGATGAATTTAAATATTTTATTGGTGATGACATTAGACTTGATCCAGTTATGCTTGACGACAACTTCAGTATCGAGGATCTTTTATCGTTTTATATGGGTAAAAACACTCCTAAAAGACAAGAATTTATCATAAATAATTTAAAAGTTGAACTAGATACAGTTGATTAAAAAATGGAAGAGGAAAATCAAAATCTAGAGTTAAATAATCTTGATTCAACAGATGATTCTTTAATTAGAGTATCTGGAATGTATAAGGATTGGTTTTTGGATTATGCATCGTATGTAATTTTAGAAAGAGCCGTTCCTTCAATTGAAGATGGTTTTAAACCAGTGCAAAGAAGGATTTTACATTCAATGAAAGATTTAGATGATGGAAGATTCAACAAAGTCGCAAACATCGTTGGACACACTATGCAATATCACCCTCATGGAGATGCAAGCATTTCTGATGCAATGGTTCAAATTGGTCAAAAAAATCTTCTGATTGAAACACAAGGGAATTGGGGAAATATTCTTACTGGTGATCGTGCAGCTGCATCAAGGTATATTGAGGCGCGGCTTTCAAAATTTGCTAGCGAAGTATTGTTCAGTCCAAAAGTTACAAAATGGCAACTGTCATATGATGGTAGAAGAAAAGAACCCGTTAATCTTCCTGTTAAATTTCCTTTACTTCTTGCTCAAGGAGGTGAGGGGATTGCTGTAGGTTTATCAACAAAAATTCTTCCTCATAATTTTGTTGAATTAATTGACGCCTCAATTAAGTGTTTAAAAAATAAAAAATTCGTTTTGTATCCAGATTTTCCAACAAGTGGAATTATGGATGTTTCAAATTATAATGATGGATTGAGAGGTGGAAGGATAAAAGTTAGGGCTAAAATAAGTCAGCTTAACAAAAATACGTTAGTTATTTCTCAAATCCCCTTCTCAACTACTACATCCTCCTTGATTGAGTCTATTTTAAAAGCTAATGACAAAGGAAAGATTAAAATCAAAAAAATCGAAGACAATACTGCAAATGAAGTCGAAATTTTAGTTCATCTACCTAACGGAGTTTCCCCTGATAAAAGTATAGATGGTTTGTATGCGTTTACAGCTTGTGAAACTTCAATATCACCACTTGGATGTGTTATTGAAGACAACAAGCCATTATTTATTGGAGTTTCAGAAATTCTAAAAAAATCTACTGAAAGAACAAAAGATTTGTTAAGGTTAGAATTAGAATACAAGAAATCAGATTATGAAAATCAATGGCATTACGCTTCTCTAGAAAGAATATTTATTGAAAATAGAGTTTACAGGTTAATAGAAAATGAAGAATCATGGGAAGGGGTAATAAATACCATTGATAATGGTTTGAAGCCACATACAAAAAATCTAAAAAGAGAAGTGACAAAAGATGACATAGTTCGTTTAACAGAGATTAAAATTAAAAGAATCTCAAAATTTGATATTGATAAGGCTATTTTAAAAATAAAATCTATAGAGGAGGAACTAGAACAAATTAAATATAATTTAGAAAATCTCACAGCATTTGCCATTGATTATTTTAAGAAGCTAAAAGTAGATTATGGTAAAAATAGAAATAGAAAAACTGAAATAAAGATTTTCGACGATGTTGATGCTAAAAAAGTTGTAGTTAAAAATTCTAAATTATATGTAAATAGATTAGAAGGTTTCATAGGGACCTCAATTAGAAGAGATGAGTTTGTTCAAGAGTGTTCGGATATTGATGATGTAATTGTTTTTACCGATGATGGTAAAATGGTTGTAACCAAAATAGATAAAAAGAAATTTGTTGCTAAAAAGATAATACATGTTGCAGTATTTAAAAGAAAAGATAAAAGAACTGTTTATAATGTAATTTACAGAGATGGGAAAAAAGGAACATCTTATATAAAAAGATTTTTCGTAACTGGAGTTACCAGAGACAAAATTTACGATTTAACCATAGGTAATAAAGATTCAAAAATTTTATACTTCACAGCAAATCCAAATGGTGAATCTGAAATAGTAAATGTAATTCTAAGACAAACCGGATCAATTAAAAAGTTAAAATGGGAACTTGATTTTGCTGATTTAGTCATAAAAGGAAGGGCCTCTAAAGGAAATATTGTATCTAAATACACTATTAATAAAATAGAATTTAAAGAGAAGGGCTTATCCACATTAAAACCAAGAAAAATTTGGTTTGATGAAACTGTACAAAGGTTAAATGTCGATGCAAGAGGTGAGTTATTGGGTGAATTTAAGAGCGATGATAGTCTTTTGATTATTCAACAAAATGGAGTGTTGAAAACAATAAAACCAGATGTAAACATGCATTTTCCAGAAGACATGATTTTTCTTGAAAAATGGATACCTGAAAAGCCAATTTCTGCGATTTATTATAATGGACAAAAAGATCGATACTTTATAAAAAGATTTTTTGCTGGCTCTCAGAATACTGAACAAAAGTTTATTCCTGAGAAATCTAAGATACAGCTAGAAATGGTTTCAACAGATTGGAAACCGGTGATTGAACTTTCTTTTTCTAAAAGTAAAAACAATCAAAGAGATAATGAAGTTAAAAATATTGAGGAATTGATTGCTGTAAAAGGTATTAAAGCCATAGGAAATCAATTAAGCTCTCATAAAATAAAAAATATTAATCAACTTGAACCAATTGAGTATAATCCGCCGGAAAAACCAACTGTTGATGAATTAGAGGTTAAATCAGAGGAGATAATAGAAGACGCTATTGATAATACCTCCAATGATGGTCAAACTGAGTTAGATTTTAATTAATTTTTTTAACAAACCCTCTTTGTTTGTTTTTTGTATCTCCAACAAATGAGTACTCGAACACATAGGAGTCTTCATTGGTGCTGAGTATTTTCATCTGAACTGCTTTTTTTTCATTCAAAGATTTGGGATTTATTTTTCTGTATATGCATTCACAGTCAGAAACCCATTTTACTGAGTTGGAGTCAATCTTGTTATCAAAATATCCTATTTCAAGATCTTTAGTTCTAGTAAATTTTGTTTTTAGGGTATCTCCGTCCGAGGAAATGGATTCAAATTCAAATGTTCCTGTTTGAAAATTTAAACAATCTCTCTCAGGATATTGGCAAGAAACAATAAAAAATAAAACTATAAAATATCTCATTTTTACAAAAATATTAATTATCGTAGTTATTAAAAGAACCATCTTTAAAAAAAATTACAATTCTATCGATATTTTTACTTTTTAAATCTTTTTTATCACTTTGTATTACGGTAGAGTGGGAGGTTTCTTCTTGTTTTTCGTAATTATCTTCAATTTTGTCAGAAAGAAGCCATTCTAAATCTATATTTTCAATAGAATTTTTGATTTTTAAAATAAAATCTAAACTTGGTTTATTTCTTCCACTTAAAATGTGAGACACGCTTGATCTTTGAACTCCAATTTTTTCAGAAAATTTTGAAGCAGTCAATCCTTCATTATCAATTATAATTTTTAGTTTTTCAACAAAATTTTTCATGTATACATTTGTAAATATAAATATAATAATTTTAAATTTTATTATAACAAAACATTAATATAACAAAGTTTTATATTAAACTATAGATTGAAATAAATATATATAAAATGTTTAAAATCAGTATTTTATGTTTTTTATTTAAAATTATGTTTAACAATGTAACAATTATTAAAAAAATCCTCATAAATATTATTAATTTAAGTTCACAATTGTAATCAATAGTATTATTAAATTTGTCCTGTTCTAAATGAAAGAAATAAAATCTTACAATAATTATAAAGTTAAAACCCTCTTTGGGCGTTATATCACAAACAACTCTATTGAAAAACTTTTGGAAGAATACGATTTCAATATTTTGGGTTTTAGTGTGAAAAACCTCCCAATATATTCCTTGTCTTATGGTTTAGGTGACGTTAAAATTTTAATATGGTCTCAGATGCATGGAAATGAATCTACTTCAACTAAAGCATTGTTTGATTTTTTGTCTTATTTAGAATCTTATGGAAAAGAATTAAAATCCAGAATTCATTTAAAAATTATTCCCATTCTAAATCCTGACGGGGCTAAGGCCTACACTCGAGAAAATTCAAATAATATTGATTTAAACAGAGATGCTGTAGATCTCAGTCAACCTGAAAGTAAACTTTTACGAAATATTTATGATGAATATAATCCTGATTTTTGTTTTAATTTACACGATCAAAGAACTATTTATTCTTTAAATAATTTTAATAGTTCTGTAATTTCCTTCTTATCTCCCTCTGCTGATGATATAAAATCAGAAACTAATTCCAGAATTTCATCAATGCAGGTTATTTCAAGTGTATTTGAAAAAATGAGCACTGTTATCCCTGGGAACATTGGTAGATACAGTGACGATTTTAATTTAAATTGTGTAGGAGATACATTTCAATCTTTAGAAACTCCAACTATTTTATTTGAATCAGGTCATCTAGAAGAAGACTATCAAAGAGAAATTTCAAGAAAATATGTTTGTTTTTCACTTATTTATGCCGTAAATGCAATCTTAAACACTAATATTGATTATAAAACATATTATCAAATTCCTGAAAACAAAAAACAATTATGCGACATTAAAATAATTAACATTAAAATTAAAAAGGATTCTAGTTTTGAAAGAAATAATATCTCTTTAATGTACAAGGAAAAATTAAATTTAAAAGAGAAGAAAATTGAATTTATTCCAGAACTTTCTCAAATTGGAGAACTTAATGATATTAATGGTCACTTATTAGTTGATTTCCTAAATATTGATAAAATATTCAATTTATCTACACCCTCTTGTATTGACGAAATTATAAGATATGTTAATAAATTGCGAAATATTCATTAAAGTATTGATTTAGTTAAAAATAATTCAATATATTTGCAATTCTTTAATTTAAAATACAAAAGAATGGCTAAAATTAAACTTGATGAGATAGATCACCAAATACTTGATCTTCTAATTGACAATACAAGAACAGCTTTTACTGACATTGCTAAGAAGTTACTCATTTCAGCTGGTACTGTTCATGTACGTGTAAAAAAAATGGAAGATGCCGGTATTATAAAAGGATCTTCATTAACCTTGGACTACAAAAAATTAGGTTATACATTCATTGCTTACATCGGAATTTTTCTTGAAAAAACTCATCAAACGAAATTTGTTTTACAAAAACTTGAATCCATTCCATTTGTTACCGTTGCTCACATAACTACTGGAAAATTTAATATTTTCTGTAAAGTTCGTGCTAAAAGTACTGATCATGCAAAGGAAATAATTTTTCTAATTGATGATGTTGAAGGTGTTTCAAGAACTGAAACCATGATATCACTTGAAGAAAGCATAAATGATAAGAAGAGACTTATGCACAGAATTTTTAATGAATTACAATAATATAAGTGAGAGAGATTACAAAGAAAGAAAGATTTAACGATAAAGTTCTTTCAAGATTCAATTTATATAATAGTATTTTTTCAACCTTACCCTACGAAAGTATTGCAAACACAGGTGTAATGCTTCCTCTTTTTGAGGCAGAATGCGTTAAAGGTTATGAAAAAAATCTTAACCCGTCTCAAATTGTTGAAAATTTCTTCAATTTATATATGAATCAAACAGATGAGTCTGAAAAAATTTCACTCTTATTTCGTTTTATTCAGTATATCGAGCGACAAGTTGTATTGTTTGATGCCGTCGAAGACGCTTCATTTTCTCAAATTAATAATTTAGATGGTAGGGGAACTCTTAGGAGTCTTAAGGAAGAAGTTGAGTCCAAGAATAAAAAGCCAGAGCTTAAAAAATATTTATCAACATTTAAAGTAAGACCAGTTCTAACCGCACATCCAACACAGTTTTATCCTGGATCTGTTTTAGGAATTATTACTGATTTGACTGAAGCTGTAAAAATTAATGATTTAGCTCAAATTAAGGTTTTGCTTTCTCAACTAGGAAAAACCCCTTTTTTTAAAAATAAAAAGCCAACTCCTTATGATGAAGCTGTAAGCTTAACTTGGTATTTAGAAAACGTTTTTTACAATTCAGTTAGTAATATCTACAAATATGTAAAAACAAACATTTTTGATGGAAATGATTTTGACAATGATATTATAAACCTTGGCTTTTGGCCTGGTGGTGACAGAGACGGAAATCCTTTTGTTACTACTAAAATCACTTTAAAAACAGCAAACAAGTTAAGAAGTGACATAATAAAGAATTATTACAGAGATATAAGAAATCTAAGAAGAAGGTTAACTTTTAAAAACGTAGAAAGTAAAGTAATTGATATAGAAAACAGACTATATAGAAGCATTTTTAATGAAAGCAAAACTCCAAAAATTAGTCTTTCAGAACTTAATGATAGCTTACATCAAATAAAGGAAATTTTAATTTCAGAGCACAATTCTTTATTTCTTGATGAACTTGACGATATTATTGATAAAGTTAAAATATTTGGTTATCATTTTGCTAGCTTAGATATAAGGCAGGACTCTAGAATTCACAGCAGTGCTTTCAGTTCAATTTTTAAAATAGCACAAAAAAAACTTAACAAACTATTTCCTAAAAATTATTTAGAATTAAATGAATCTGATAAAATAAAAACATTGTCTAAAATTAAAGGTGATATATCTCCAGAATTATTTGACGGTTTAGCAAACTCTACTCTTGGCTCGATTAGAGCTATGAAAGAAATTCAAGCAAATAACGGAGAAAAGGCATGTAACAGATATATTATTAGTAACAATCAATCTGCTTTAAATATTTTAGAGGTGTTTACTATGTTTAGATTAAGTGATTGGGAAAACCCAACTGTAGATATTGTTCCGTTATTCGAAACTGTTTCTGATTTGAAAGTTGCACCTATGGTTATGGAAACTGTTTACAATAATCCTATCTACAAAAAACATTTACTTTCAAGAAAAAATCAACAAACAATTATGTTAGGTTTTTCTGATGGTACTAAAGATGGTGGTTATTTGATGGCTAATTGGAGCATTCTTAAGGCAAAAGAAGCTCTTACTAGTATTTCTAGAAAATATGGAATTAAAGCAGTTTTCTTTGACGGTAGAGGTGGACCACCAGCTAGAGGTGGGGGTAATACTCATCAATTTTATTCTTCCATGGGAACATTTGTTGAATCTGATGAAATTCAATTAACTGTTCAAGGTCAAACTATTAGTTCAAATTTTGGAACTATTCAGTCTTGTCAATATAATTTAGAACAACTTTTGAGCTCTGGAATTCAAAACAGAGTATTTAACGATTCAAATGTTCAATCTGGAAAAGACGATAAGAAAATCCTAGATAAACTCGCAAACATCAGTTATAAGGCATATAGTGACTTTAAAAGTCACCCAAAATTTGTTCCTTATTTAGAACATGTTAGTACTATAAAGTATTATGCTAAAACAAATATTGGAAGTAGACCTTCAAAAAGAGGAAGTGTCGATTCAAAGTTCGATTTTTCATCTCTAAGAGCTATACCATTTGTTGGAAGCTGGAGTCAATTAAAGCAAAATGTTCCTGGTTTTTATGGGGTGGGAACTGCATTAAAATATTACAGTGATAAAAAAGAATTTTCAAAAATCAAAAAACTATATAAAAGCTCTCCATTTTTTAGAACTCTAATGTCTAACAGTATGATGAGTTTAACTAAATCTTTTTTTAAATTAACTGCTTACATGAAAAATGATCCAGAATATGGAGAATTTTGGTCCTTGATTTATGATGAGTATAAACTGACTAAAAAACTTATTTTAAGACTATCCGGTTTTAACTCATTGATGGAAAATGAACCAGCTAATAAAGCTTCCATTGAAATAAGAGAAAAAATTGTTCTTCCTTTAATTACTATTCAACAATTTGCATTAAGAAAAATTAAAGAAATAGAGAATAAAAAAGACAAGTCAGAGAATTTAGAAGTTTATGAAAAAATGGTTACTAGATCTTTATTTGGAAATATTAATGCAAGTAGAAATTCAGCTTAAGTAAAAATCAAAAGATTCAAGTATTAGATCTTTACCTATTTCAACATCATAAACAGGTTTACCAATTTCTTTCAGCAAAATAAAATTAACCTTTCCATGACTATTTTTTTTATCATGTTTTAATAGATCGATTATTTTTTCAATTTCTTTTGGTTCAAAATTCGTATTTCCAAACAAATTTTTTAAATGATTTTTAATTAATTCAAGATTTTTTTTAGAAAAATCATATAGTTTATATGAGAGGAACGTAGCTAAAATTATACCAATAGCAATAGCTTCACCATGCAACAATTTTTTATTAGAATTTAATAAAAAAGATTCAATAGCATGTCCAAGTGTATGTCCATAGTTTAAAGATTTTCTTTCTTTTTTTTCAAATTTATCTTTTATTACTATGTTGTTTTTTACAGAAATTGAATCGTGAATAACTTTAGAATCAATAAAAATATTATTTGATTTAATTAATTGATTAAAGATATGGTTATTGCTTATTAAGGAATGTTTAAAAACTTCGGCGTATCCACTTAACTTTTCTTTTTCGGGAAGAGTATCTAAATAATTAGGATCAATTATTACAAGTTTTGGATCGTAAAATGTCCCTATTTGATTTTTTAAAACCCCAAAATCAATTCCAGTTTTACTTCCAACTGATGCATCAACCATTGATAATAATGTGGTTGGAATGTTAACATAATCAATTCCTCTTTTGAAAGTACTAGCGACAAAACCACCCATATCTGTAACAACACCTCCACCTAAATTAATTAATAAGCTACTTCTATCTCCACCTTTTTCAGAAATTTCTTGCCATAGTTTAAGACATGAATTGATGTTTTTATTTTCTTCACCACTAATTGATTCAATTTCGATAATTTTTAAATTATTTAAGTGTTTTAAAAAATAATCTAAACAACATTTCTTCGTATTTTCATCAACGTGAAGGAAGATTTTTGAGTAGTTATTATTTTTTATAATTTCTTTTAAAAAATCATATCCTTTGTCCTTAAAGGAAACGGGGTAATTAGTGGATATAATATCTTCATTCATTCACTACAAAATAACATATTTTTTTTTTAAAAAAACTATGTAAATTAGATTAAAATTTACTTGTTTGAATAATATTTTTTCCAATACTAAAGAAGCCTTTTCTTTAAAATCTAATTTTGAATTAAATCGAGCTTATTTTCTTTTTAAAATTATTGGAAATCAGTCAGTTGTTAAGTTAATGACTTCACTAACAAATTTTTCTTTAAAGTTTAACTTGCCAGTGACTCCCATAATTAAAGCAACTGTTTTTGATCATTTTTGTGGAGGTGTCACTCAAGAAGATTGTATTTCTGTTATAGAAAAACTTTATAAAAAAAATGTTTGTTCAGTTCTAGATTTCTCAACTGAGGGTTTTATTAATGAAATAGAGTTTGATAATTGTTTGAACAAAAAACTCTCAATCATTGATTTTATTAAAAATAAAAACGAAGTTCCTTTTGCAGTATTTAAACCAACTTGTTTAGGTTCTACTGATTTGTTTATCAAGATGTCATCTGGATTACCTCTAACTGATTCTGAAAATGATTCATGGTCTAGGGTAGTCGACAGGTTTGAAAAAGTTTGTGAAAAAGCATTTTCTGAAAATGTTAAAATTCTTATTGATGCAGAGGAGGTTGATGTTCAGAAAGCAATTGACGATTTAGCTATTGTAATGATGAGAAAATTTAATAAGTCCAACCCAATAGTTTTTAATACGGTACAGCTTTACAGAAAAGACAGGTTAAAATATATGAGAGAATTATTGAAAAATAAGAAAAACAAGGATATTCAATTTGGTTTAAAATTAGTTAGAGGAGCATACATGGAAAAAGAAAGAAAAATTGCAATGAATAAAGGAATTGAATCTCCAATTTGTGACTCTAAAAATGAAACCGATAATAATTTTAACAGAGGAGTTGATTTTGTTTTTGATAATTTGAATAGAATCTCTTTCGTATGTGCATCACATAATGAAGATTCTATTTTAAAAGTAATGGATATAATGAAAAAAAGAAAAATAAAACATAATGACCAAAGAGTATGGTTTGGTCAACTTTTTGGAATGAGTGATAATATATCTTTTAACTTAGGTCAAAAAAAATACAATACTTTTAAAATCTTACCTTTTGGTTCAGTTAAAAACCTAATGCCTTATCTCATTCGTAGAGCACAAGAAAATACTTCAGTACAAGGGCAGACAGGAAGAGAATTACAATTGATTTTAAATGAAAAAAAGCGAAGAAAAAAAGCTAATTTATCTTTTTAAACGAAGCTTTTTTATTACAGTTTACAACGTTAAATTTTTTGTTTTTATATTCTACATAGTAAGTTTTACAAGAATCTAGCTTAGTATTACTTTTTTGAAAATCAACCTCATAGTTTTTGATGAATTCCTCTTTTGAAATTTTGTTATTAGAATCATTAAAAATCCATTTTTTTTATAAATATCATTAACTACTCTTTTATTTGGCATATAATTAAACTTAGTTCCTTTTTTATTAGTTACAAAAACTAGAATTATTATACCAAGTCCTAATCCAAACAGAAAAAAATATAATCTTTTTAAAAAACTCATATCATATGATTTGAAATATTAATTATTCTGGTGTTATCATCAAAATATGAGATGTTAATATGTGTATAATTAGTGGATATCTCATCTATAATAATTTCTGGCCACTCAATAATAACTTGTCTATTATTGAAATACTCTGTTACTCCCAAGTTATTTAATTCTTCAACATTTTTTAATCTGTAAAGATCCATGTGAACAACTAATCCTTCCTCAGAATCGTACTCGTTTATAAGATTGTAAGTGGGACTACTTACGTTCTCACTGACTCCTATTAGTTTACAATAGTTTTTAATCAATGTTGTCTTGCCAGCACCAACATTTCCAGAAATAAGTAACAAGTTTGATTTTGAGTTTTCTAAAATGAATTGACTTGCTTTGATTAAATCAGCGATTCCGTAGGTTAATTCCAAATTATATTAATTTTTAACAAAAATAATTAGTCTTCTTTTCACATCAAATGATATTCTACAAAATTAATTAATTTTCATACTTTTGCGTCGATGAACTTAAAAGCACATCAAGTAGCTGATATTGTAAGTGGAAATGTTGAGGGAGATGATCAGATTTCTATTGACCATTTATCTAAAATTGAGGATGGTCAAAAAGGTTCTTTATCTTTTTTAGGAAATCCAAAATATAACAAACATTTGTATACTTCTAATTCATCCATAGTTTTAGTAAAAGATGATTATGTTCTTGAGTCTCCTGTTTCAAAAACATTAATTAGAGTTAAAGACCCAAACGAATCCTTTTCAAAGCTATTAAGCCTTTTTGGAGATAATGTTTCTGTTAAAAATGGAATTCATAAAACCTCTAATATTCATGAATCAGTCAAAGTTGATAATGGAGTTTATTTTGGCCCATTTTCTGTTTGTGATAAAAATTCAGTTATTGGAAAAAATGTTAAAATTCATTCACAAGTATATATTGGAGAAAATGTAAAAATTAATGACAATACAGTTATTTATCCTGGTGTTAAAATTTATAATAATTCCTCAATAGGTAAAAATTGTATAATTCATTCTGGTACAGTCATTGGTTCTGATGGATTTGGATTTAATGTCGATGAAAATGGGAACCAAAAAAAAGTAATTCACAATGGAAATGTTGTTATTGAGGATAATGTTGAAATTGGTTCAAACTCATCAATTGATAAAGCAACATTAGGATCAACCAAGATTTCAAAAGGTGTAAAGATTGATAACTTAGTACAAATTGCTCATAACGTAACAATCGGAAGCAATACAGTAATTGCTGCTCAAGTTGGTATTGCTGGATCAACATCCATTGGATCAAATTGTATGATTGGGGGACAAGTAGGAATTTCAGGTCATCTAAAAATTGGAGATAGAGTAATGATACAAGCAAAGTCAGGTGTATTAAGAAGTTTTGAATCTGATGTGTCAATTATGGGATATCCTGCAATAAAATATCGTGATTACAATAAATCTTATGTCCATTTCAAAAACTTACCAGAAATAATTAAAAAATTAGATAAGTTCTTTAAAAAAAATAATGATGAGTAAACAGCAAACAATTTCAAAATCTGTTTCTTTAAAGGGAGTAGGTATTCACTCTGGAAATGATGTGAATTTAACCTTCAAACCAGCTGAAGAAGATTTTGGCTATGCATTTTGTAGAACTGATTTACCAGAAAAACCAATAATTGAAGCTGATGTTAATTTTGTAGTTAGTACGAAAAGAGGAACAACTCTTGAAAAAAATGGAGTAAATATTCAAACGTCTGAGCATGTGTTAGCTGCTTTAGTTGGACTTGAGATAGACAATGTCCTAATTGAAATTGACGCTCCAGAACCACCAATTATGGATGGTTCTTCTAAATTTTTTGTTGAAGCTTTAATTCAAGCTGGTATAAAAGAACAAAATAAAGATAGAAACGAATATATTGTGAAGGAAATAATTTCATATCTGGACGAAGATACTGGTAGTGAAATAACAGTTTTACCCTCTGAAAAGTATGAAGTTACTGCCATGGTTGATTTCGGAACTAAAATTCTTGGAACTCAGAATGCTACAATGACTGATCTGAAACAGTTTAAAGACGAATTTTCTGATTCTAGAACTTTTAGCTTTTTACATGAAATTGAAATGCTTGTTGATAATGGTCTTATTAAAGGTGGAGACTTGAATAATGCAATAGTCTATGTTGACAAGGAATTATCTGATGAAACTATGGAAAAGCTTAAAAAAGCTTTTAATAAGGACAAAATTTCAGTTAAGCCAAATGGAATACTGGATAATTTAACACTTCACCACCCAAATGAAGCCGCGAGACATAAATTACTTGATGTTATTGGAGATTTAGCACTTGTTGGTACCAGAATAAGAGGAAAAATTATAGCTAATAAGCCAGGCCATTACATCAACACGATGTTTGGGAAAAAACTTTCCTCAATTATTAAAAGTGAAAAAAGAAACTTAGCTCCTAATGTTGATTTATCGGTTCCACCATTAATGGATGTAAATCAAATTATGAAGATTTTACCTCACAGGCCTCCATTTTTATTAGTTGATAATATTTTAGAGATGTCAAAAGATCATATTATAGCTCAAAAGAATGTGACTATGAATGAAGATTACTTTAAAGGACATTTTCCAGGTAAACCAATTATGCCAGGTGTGTTGCAAATTGAAGCTATGGCGCAAGCTGGTGGAGTTTTGTGTTTAAATAATTTTCCTGATCCTGAAAATTATCTTACTTTTTTTGCTAAAATTGATAACGCTAAATTCAAACAACCTGTTGTACCTGGTGATACCTTAATTTTTAAATTAGAATTACTTTCTCCTTTGAGAAGAGGAATTATTCACATGAAAGGACAGGCATTTGTTGATGGTAAATTAACAAGTGAAGCAGAATTATTAGCTAAAATGATTAAAAAATCTGACGCATAATGTATCAACCACTCTCATATATACATCCTGGAGCAAAAATTGCAAAAAACGTTGTTGTTGAACCCTTTACTTCGATTGATAAAGATGTTGTCATTGGCGAAGGAACATGGATTGGATCTAATGTTACTATAATGAGTGGAGCAAGGATAGGAAAAAATGTTTCTATTTTTCCTGGTTCTGTAATTTCTGCTGTTCCTCAAGATTTAAAATTTAAAGGTGAAGAAACTACAGCTGTCATAGGTGACAATACAACAATTAGAGAATGTGTCACAATAAACAGGGGAACATCTGATAGAAATAAGACAAAAATTGGAAAAAATTGCTTAATAATGGCTTATTCCCATGTAGCTCACGATTGTTTCATTGGAGATTATTGTATTTTTTCAAATAATTCGACTCTTGCAGGACATGTAACTGTTGGAAATCATGTGATTTTGGCAGGTATGGTAGCTGTTCATCAGTTTTGTTCTATTGGAAATCATGCATTCGTTGCTGGAGGATCACTTGTTCGTAAAGATATCCCTCCTTACGTTAAAGCAGCCAGAGAACCAATCTCATATGTTGGTATTAATTCAGTTGGTCTGAGAAGACGAGGTTTTGATAGTAAAGTAATTATGCAAATTCAATCAATTTATAGAACACTATATCAAAAAAAATATAATAATACCCAAGCAGTAAGCATAATGGAAGCTGAAATGGAAGCTACCAAGGAAAGAGACGAAATAATTCAATTTATCAAAAACTCACAAAGAGGTATAATGAAAGGGTATTTTCAAAATTAATTTATGGCAACCTCATCAGACATTAGAAAAGGATTGTGTATTAGGTACAATAATGATATTTTTAAAATTATTGAGTTCCTTCATGTCAAACCTGGAAAAGGACCAGCTTTTGTAAGAACAAAACTAAAAAGTGTAACCAATGGAAAAGTAATTGATAATACTTTTTCAGCTGGACACAAGATTGATGATGTTCGGGTCGAAACTAATAAATTTCAATATTTATATAAAGACTCTACAACTTATCATTTTATGAACATTGCCGATTACAACCAAATCACAGTTGAGCAAGTTCTTTTAGATTCTCCAGAGTTTTTAAAAGAAGGAGAAACAGTTTCAGTTTTAACTAATACTGAAGATGGTTCCACACTTTCTGTTGAAATGCCTCAAAGCGTTATTTTAGAGGTTTCTTCAACTGAGCCCGGTGTGAAAGGAAATACAGCAACAAATGCAACTAAACCAGCAATTTTAGAGACTGGTGCAAAAATTAATGTCCCATTATTTATAAATGAAGGGGATAGTGTAAAAATTGATCCTGAAAAAGGTTCTTATTTAGAAAGAGTTAAAAATTAATAGTAAATATGAGTATAATAGTTAACAAAGACTCTAGAATTGTTGTTCAAGGTTTTACAGGAAGTGAAGGTACTTTTCATGCTGAACAGATGATAGAGTATGGCACTAATGTTGTAGGAGGTGTAACTCCAGGAAAAGGAGGTCAAGTACACTTAGGTAAGCCTGTTTTTAATACGGTTTCAGAAGCTGTTTATATAGCTAAAGCAAATACATCAATAATTTTTGTCCCAGCAGGATTTGCTGCTGATGCAATAATGGAAGCTGCTGATGCTGGTTTGAAAACAATTATAGCCATTACTGAGGGAATTCCAGTTTCAGATATGACAAAAGTTAATCATTATTTAAAAAATAAAGACTGTGTTCTAATTGGACCAAATTGCCCTGGTATTATTACGCCTAATGAAGCAAAAGTTGGTATTATGCCCGGTTTTGTTTTCAAAAGAGGAAAGGTAGGATTAGTTTCAAAATCTGGAACCCTTACTTATGAAGCAGCTGATCAAATTGTTAAACAAGGATTAGGTATATCTACTGCAGTTGGTATTGGAGGTGATCCAATTATCGGAACTACTACTAAAGATGCTATCGAAATGTTTATGAATGATTCTGATACGGACTGTATTGTAATGATTGGAGAAATAGGTGGCCAACTTGAAACTGAAGCAGCTAAATGGGTTTCTGAAAATGGTAATAAAAAGCCTGTGGTTGGATTTATAGCTGGTGAAACTGCTCCAAAAGGCAGAACAATGGGTCATGCAGGAGCAATTGTTGGAGGAACTGAGGATACTGCTGAAGCAAAAAAGAAAGTTATGAGAGAGTGCGGAATATATGTTGTTGATTCTCCAGCGGAGATTGGAAAAAAAGTCTTCGAGGTTATTTCATAAAACTTTAAACTTATTAAATGAAATTATTAGAAAATAAAACTATTGTTATCACTGGAGCAAGTAGAGGAATTGGAAGAGGAATTGCTGTTGTTTTAGCTAAACATGGAGCTAACATAGCATTTACTTATTCAAAGTCTGTTGATGCTGCTATTTCACTTTCAGATGAAATTGCTAAACTTAGTGTTAAGTGTAAAGGATATCAAAGTAATGCTGAAAGCTTTGAAGATTCTCAAAAACTTATTGATCAAATAATAAAAGATTTTGGAAATATTGATGTGTTAATAAATAATGCTGGTATAACTAAGGACAATTTATTAATGAGAATGACTGAGGATGATTTCGATAAAGTAATCGAAGTGAATTTAAAGTCAGTGTTTAATATGGTTAAAGCTGTACAAAGAACTTTTTTAAAGAACAGATCAGGAAGTATTATCAATATCAGTTCAATTGTGGGCGTCAAAGGAAATGCTGGTCAATCAAATTATGCTGCTTCAAAAGCTGGAATTATTGGCTTTTCAAAATCAATTGCATTAGAGCTAGGATCTAGAAATATTAGATCAAACGTTGTTGCTCCCGGATTCATACAAACTGAAATGACAGATCAATTAAATGAAGAAGTTGTAAATCAATGGATTAATGGTATCCCCTTAAAAAGAGGCGGTACAACTGAAGATGTTGCAAATCTTTGCTTATTTTTGTCGTCTGATCTTTCAACATTTATAACTGGTCAGGTAATAAATGTTGACGGAGGAATGTTAACTTAAATAAATTTAAATATTAAAAAAAATGGATAGAATTAACAAAATTGGATTGCCTGTTGTTCTTCTTGTAATGTTTGCTATTATAGGAATAATGAAATCAGCTGTAAACATTGGTTATGGTGAAGCTGGAGTTCTTTTTAGAACATTTGGGGAAGGTACTGTAGTTGATGAACCAGCTTTAGGAGAAGGTTTTCATATTATAGCCCCGTGGAACAAAGTATACTTGTATAATGTCAAGCAACAAGAAGTTTTTGAAAGTCAAATGCAAGTTTTATCTTCAAACGGACTTGAGATATCTCTTGATGTTTCTGTTTTATACCAACCAAAGGCTGATGAATTAGGACTCTTACATCAAACAAAAGGGGCTAATTATTTAGATATAGTTATAGTTCCTAATATTAGAGCTGTAGCAAGAAGTGTTGTTGGTAGATATACACCCGAACAGCTTTATTCTACAAAAAGAGACGCTATTGAAAGCGAAATTTTTGATGAATTAAAGAATGGAGTGGAAGATCAACATGTTCAAATAAACGATGTTTTAGTTAGAGACGTTACTCTACCAAACACGATAAAACAAGCAATTGAAAGAAAACTTAGTCAAGAACAAATGGCGTTGGAATATGAATTTAAGCTTGAATCAGCAAGAAAAGAAGCTGAAAAAGTGAGAATTGATGCTAAAGGAAAAGCTGATGCAAACAGAATACTTAATTCTTCACTTACTACAAATATTTTAAGAGATAAAGGTATTGAGGCGACTACTAAGCTTTCTGAGTCTCCTAATGCAAAAGTTATTGTTATTGGAAGTGGAAAAGATGGTTTGCCAATAATTTTAGGAAATCAATAAATTTTTTATAATATTTGCAGACTTAATATTAAAAATGAAAACAATACGTAATCATCATCATCATTTTAACTTCCTCAAACGAGCGATGTGATGATATGATTATATTATTATATAAGCCCGTTTGTTAATTCAAACGGGTTTTTTTATTAAATAAAACTAAAATGAATAAATTAAAAATTGCCATTCAAAAATCTGGAAGATTAAACAAAGATTCATTAGAATTACTTGGAAAATGTGGAATAAAAATTGATAATTATAAGGATCAATTAAAAGCTTCTTCTTCAAACTTTCCAATTGAAGTATATTTTTTAAGAAATAGTGATATTCCTAAATACATTAACGATGGTGTTGTTGATTTGGCAATTATCGGAGAAAATTTATTAATCGAAAAGGATTATGATATTGAGATATTTCAAAAATTAGGATTTTCAAAATGCAAAGTTTCAATTGCACTTCCTGAATCAAAAGAGTTTAATTCAATTAATGATTTAAACAGCCTAAAAATCGCAACATCATACCCAAACACTTTAAAAAAGTTTCTGGAAAAAAAACAGATCAAATCATCGATTCATGTCATTAACGGATCTGTTGAAATAGCACCCAACATAGGGCTTTCAGACGCCATTTGTGATATTGTATCTAGCGGAAGTACATTGTATAAGAATAACTTAAAAGAAGTTTATGTTTTACACGAGTCTCAAGCTGTACTGGCGGGTAACGAAAACGTTATTCAAAATAATAAAGAGCTTCTAGATAAGTTTACATTTAGAGTAAATGCAGTATTAAAAGCAAAAGAATCCAAGTATATACTATTGAATGCTCCAAATGATAAAATAGAAGCAATTTCAAATATTTTACCTGTGTTAAAAAGTCCAACAGTTTTACCTTTAAATAAAGAGGGTTGGAGCTCACTTCACTCTGTTATTAATGAAAATACATTTTGGGAAGTAATTGATAAAATTAAAGAAGCTGGTGCTGAAGATATTTTAGTTTGTCCAATTGAAAAAATGGTTCTTTAATGAAAAAATATTATAATCCTAAAAAAGATAACTGGGCGTCAATTTGTGAACGTCCTCTTTTTGATAACACTCAAATTAAAAAAATTGTAAATGATGTTTTTGATAATGTTAAGGTTAATGGAGATAAAGCACTAATACAGTACACAAAAAAGTTTGATAATATTGATCTTAAAGAAATAAGTTTTGATTTAGAAAGAATAGATATTTCAGAGATTGATATAAATCCTGAATTAAAGGAATCAATAGATAATGCATTTAATAATATTTATAAATTTCACGAAAGTCAACTTTTTGTTTCAAAAAAAATAGAAACATCAAAAGAGGTATTTTGCTGGCAAGATAAAAGACCGATTGAAAATGTTGGTTTATATATTCCTGGAGGAACAGCTCCATTGTTTTCCTCAGTATTAATGTTAGCTATTCCAGCTATGATAGCAAAATGCAAAAAAGTGATTTTGTGTACACCACCTAAAAAAAATGGAGATATTAACAAAGCAATACTATACAGTGCTAAATTATGTAATGTTAATACAATAATTAATATTGGTGGTGCTCAAGCTATTGCTGCAATGAGTTTAGGAACTAAAAACGTTCCAAAAGTCAATAAAATATTCGGACCAGGAAATCAATATGTTACTAGTGCAAAACTTAATTCAATTGATTACAATACAGCAATAGATATGCCTGCAGGACCAAGTGAATTATTAGTATTAGCTGACAGTAAGGCTAATCCTGACTATGTTGCTTCGGATTTATTATCTCAAGCAGAACACGGTCCAGATAGTCAAGTAATTCTTGTTAGTCTATGTAAGGCTTTAATTGAAAAAGTTGAAAAATCGTTAAAAAATCAATCTAAAAAACTAGACAGAATTGATTTTATTAATAAATCAATCTCAAATTCAAAACTTATTTATTTTGAAAATAAAGAAGAAGCAGTTGAATTTATTAATGAATATGCTCCAGAACACTACATTATTAATGTAGAGGATGAAACTTATTTTATAGAAAATCTTGTGAATGCTGGATCAGTTTTTATCGGAAACTATACTCCTGAAAGTGCAGGAGATTATGCATCTGGAACTAATCACACTTTACCAACTAATAGAAATGCTAAGCAGTATAGTGGGGTGAATTTAGATAGCTTTATGAAAACCATAACTTTTCAGAAAATTTCCAAAAAGGGATTGATTAATATTTCTAAGACAGTTGAAACTATGGCAGAAGCTGAAGGCTTGCAAGCTCATAAAAACGCTGTAACAATTAGAATTAATGATATTAAAAATGAGTAATATTAACTTAGATATATTGGTTAGAAAGAATGTTTTAGACATGAATTCTTATTCATCTGCCAGAGATGAATTTGAAAACAAAAAGGAAAATTTAGTTTTTCTTGATGCTAACGAATCTCCATTTCAAAATGATATCAACAGATACCCAGACAATAAACATACTTATCTAAAACAGAGATTATTAGAATTAAATCAATTAAGTAATGGACAGGTTGTTCTTGGAAATGGAACAGATGAAATATTAGATTTAATTATTAGAGTTTTTTGTGATCCTGGATGTGATAAAATAATAACTATTCCACCAACATATGGAATGTATGATGTAATTGCAAAAACAAATAATGTTGAAAATATTAAGATTTCCTTGAAATCAAATTTTTCATTGAATTTAGGAGAAATAAAAAAATCATTTTCAAAAAAAACTAAATTATTATTTTTATGTTCTCCCAACAATCCTACTGGAAATTCTTTTTCAAGAAAAGATTTAATTGATTTGATTGAGTCTTTTAACGGAGTTGTAGTTATTGACGAAGCGTATATTGATTTTTCATCAAATTCATCTCTTGTTAACTTAATTGGTAAATACAATAATTTAATTGTTACTCAAACTATGTCAAAGGCTTTTGGAATGGCTGGAATAAGACTAGGCATGGGTTTCGCGAATAAAAAAATCATAAATTATTTAAATAAAATAAAACCTCCATATAATATAAATTTGCTTACTGAAAAAAGGGCTTTAGAAGAACTTGAAAATATTGATTTTGTTAAATCAAATATTAAAATCATCCTTGAAGAAAGAGATAAGCTTATTGATTCATTAAATGAATTGTCATTTGTTGAAAAGGTATATCCCTCAGATTCTAATTTTATATTAATTAAAGTTGATGATGCTGATTTGAGATACGAACAGCTTATAGATAGAGGAATTGTTTTAAGAAACCGTTCAAAAGAGCTCTTGTGCGATAATTGTTTAAGAATCACCATTGGAACTCCTAGTGAAAATAAATTATTAATTAAAAATTTTAGAGAGCTATGAAAAAAATTCTATTTATAGACAGAGATGGTACTCTTGTGGTTGAGCCTGAGATAGATAAACAACTTGATAGTTTTGAAAAACTAAGTTTTTTCCCTGGAGTATTTAACTATTTAAACAAAATTGTTAATGAATTGGACTACAATCTCGTTATGGTGACCAACCAAGATGGGCTAGGGACAGACTCTTTTCCTGAAGAAACTTTTTGGCCTGTTCAAAACTTTATTATCGACTCTTTTAAAAACGAGGACATAAATTTTTTCAAAATACACATTGATAAGAGCTTTGAAAATGAAAATTCAAACTATCGAAAACCAAGAACTGGAATGCTAACAGAATATATTGAAGATAATAATATTGATATGACCAATTCTTTTGTAATTGGAGATCGGTTGACAGATATGGAATTAGCAAAAAATTTGAACTGTTCGGGTATTCTTTTTGGACAGTCTTCTAAAACTTCATTTGAAGATGTAATTAAATTAAAAACTGAATCTTGGAAATCAATTTATGAATATCTAAGTGGATTAAATAGGTTTTCTTCATTTGAAAGAAATACAAATGAAACGAAAATTAAAATCGACCTTGATTTAGATGGTACAGGAAGAAGTAATATTGATACAGGACTATCCTTTTTTGATCATATGTTAGATCAGCTTTCTAAGCATTCACTTGTAGATTTAAATATAAAAGTTAATGGAGATTTAAATGTTGATGAACACCACACAATCGAGGATACTGCAATTGCGCTTGGAGAGTCATTTCTTTCTGTTTTAGGCAATAAAATAGGAATTGAGAGATATGCTTTTTCTCTTCCAATGGACGATTGTTTAGCTCAGGTTGCTATTGATTTTGGAGGAAGAAGTTGGTTAGTCTGGGATGCTGATTTTAAGAGAGAAAAAATAGGAGATATGCCCACTGAAATGTTTTATCATTTTTTTAAATCTTTTTGTGATGGTGCAAAACTTAATGCAAATATTAAAGTTGAGGGAACAAATGAGCATCACAAAATAGAATCTATTTTCAAAGCTTTTGCCAAGTGTATTAAAACAGCAGTCTCTAAAAATCAAAACAAATTAATCTTACCCTCTACAAAAGGTGTTTTATAATGAAAGTAGCTATAATTGATTATGGTGCAGGTAACACTCAAAGTGTAAAATACGCTTTGAATAGAATAGGGTGCGAAGGTTTTTTAACATCTGATGAAGAAGAAATTAAAACTTCAGATAAGGTTATATTTCCTGGTGTAGGGGAGGCGAGTAGTGCCATGGGTAAACTCAAATCATTTGGTTTAGATGCTATTATTCCAAGATTAACCCAGCCTGTTTTGGGTATTTGTCTGGGGATGCAATTAATGTGTGATTATTCTGAAGAAGGAAATACCAGCTGTTTAAAAATATTTTCAACAGATGTTAAGAAATTTGACATTTCATTAAAGGTCCCTCAAATAGGTTGGAATACGATTAGTAATTTAAAAGGTCAATTATTTAATCATGTCTCTGAAAACGAGTACATGTACTTAGTACATAGTTATTATGTGCCTTTAATTAATGAAACTACAGCAGTGTCCGAATATGGAATCAGATATAGTACCGCCATAAAAAAAGATAATTTTATTGGTGTTCAGTTTCATCCCGAAAAAAGTGGAGATATTGGTGAATTAATTTTGAAAAATTTTCTTAAAAATTAAACAGATGAGAATAATTCCAGCTATTGATATTATTGGCGGTAAATGTGTTAGGTTATCTCAGGGCAATTACAACCAAAAGACTGTATATGTAGCTAGTCCATTGGATATGGCTAAAAGATTTGAGGATGCTGGAATAAATTATCTTCATTTAGTTGATCTTGATGGCGCTAAATCAAATTCAATAGTTAATCATGATATTTTGGAGCAAATCGCTGTAAAAACAAACTTAAAAGTAGATTTTGGGGGTGGTTTAAAGTCTTCTAAAGATATAGAAATAGCTTTTGAATCTGGTGCGAATCAAATTACTCTGGGAAGTTTAGCTGTTTCGAACCCATGCTTATTTTTTGACTTGTTAAATAGGTATGGTCCTCAAAAAATAATCTTGGGAGCAGATTTTTTAGATGGAAAAATTAAAACAAATGGTTGGCTTGAAGATTCTGGAAAAGATTTAATAAGCTTTGTAAAGGATTATCTTTCTAAAGGGGTTAATTATATAATTCCTACAGATATTTCAAAAGACGGTATGCTAGATGGGCCGTCACTATCAATCTACAAAGAAATTTTAAACAATTTTAAAAGTGTTTACTTGATTGCCTCAGGAGGGATTTCTGTAATTCAAGATTTAGAGGAATTAAAGTCTATAGGATGTGAAGGCGCTATAATTGGAAAAGCTATTTATGAAAATAAAATTGATCTTAAAAGTTTAACACAATTCATTGAAAATTAATGCTTGCTAAAAGAATAATACCTTGTCTTGATATAAAAGATTCTAGAACTGTTAAAGGAGTAAATTTTGTTGATCTAATCGATGCCGGAGATCCTGTGGAATTGGCTAAAGTGTATTCTAAAATAGGTGCTGATGAATTGGTTTTTTTAGATATTACAGCAACAAAAGAAGATAGAAGAACTTTTGCAAAATTGGTAAATGAAATAGCTAAGAATATAAATATTCCTTTCACAGTTGGCGGAGGTATTAAATCCGTTGAGGATGTTGATATTCTTTTAAAAAATGGAGCAGATAAAGTGTCAATAAATAGTTACGCTGTTAAAAACCCTGACTTTATTAACGAATTGGCATCTAAATTTGGAAGTCAGTGTGTTGTGGTTGCAATTGATGCTAAATACGAGGACAACGATTGGTATGTTTACTTAGTTGGAGGAAGAGTTAAAACCGAAATTAAATTATTTGACTGGGCTAAGGAGGTCGAAAATAGGGGGGCAGGTGAAATTTTGTTTACATCAATGGATCACGACGGAACCAAAAATGGATTTTCAAACAAAGCATTAAGTAAATTGTCTAATATGGTCAATATTCCAGTAATTGCATCTGGTGGTGCTGGAAAAATAGAGCATTTTATTGATGTTTTTAACAAGGGATGTGCAGATGCGGCTTTGGCAGCAAGTGTATTTCATTTTAATGAAATTGACATAAATACATTAAAAAAAGAATTAAATAATAACGAGATACCCGTAAGATTATGAAACTAAATTACAACAAGAATAAAGATGGTTTAGTGCCTGCTATTATTCAAGATGACAAAACTCTTAAAGTGCTGATGTTAGGTTATTTAAATAAAGAATCCTTAAGTTTAACTTTAAGTAGTAATGTTGTTCATTTTTATAGTAGAACTAAGAAAAGAATATGGAAAAAAGGCGAGGAAAGTGGTAATGAATTACGTGTTGTTTCCATTAAAGAAGACTGTGATATTGACACTTTGCTAATTAAAGTAAATCCATTTGGTCCGGTTTGTCACAAAGGCGATGATACTTGTTTTGAAGAAATTAATAAATCTGAAAATTTTATAGATAAATTAGAAGATATTATAGAAGATAGAAAGAAAAACCCCTCAGAATCAAGCTACATATCATCTTTATTTAAAAAAGGAACTAATAAAATAGCTCAAAAAGTAGGAGAGGAGGCAATTGAAATGGTTATTGAAGCAAAGGATAACAATAGTAAGCTATTTTTGAATGAATCTGCGGATTTATTATTTCACTATTTAATTCTTCTTCAAGAAAAAGGATATAAGATTGAAGATGTTGTAAATATTTTAAAGTCAAGAAATTAGATGTATTTTAATCGAACTATTTTTTTTTATAATATTATAAAAACGAACTTTTATTTTAGTTATATTTAGTTGTGAAAATTTTTAAATTTCAGTTTTTAATAGGATTATTATTTTTTAACCTTTCCTTTTCAAACGATTTAATTAATCCATTATCAGCAGGCTATTCTATAAATGTTACGGCATCAGATAGCTCTAATTATACTCTTTCTGGAACAGATTTAAACGGTTCGGTTTCTGGAGATGATCCATCACTTACTTTTATAGTTGGTGATGCCATTACATTTTCTGTTAATGCTAGTGGACACCCTTTTTATATTAAAACACAATCTGGAACTGGAACTGATAATCAAGCCTCTGGAGTGACCAATAATGGAGCTGAAAGTGGTGATGTGGTTTGGACCCCAACAGCTTCTGGGACATATTATTATCAATGTTCTGCTCATGCTGGCATGGTTGGAACAATCACTGTTAAAGCCAAAGTTTCTAGCATTAGTTTAGATGAAACAACTATAAATGAAGCAGGAGCAACCAGTACTCTTACAGCTACATTAAGCACAGCTCATTCTGAGGACGTAATAATTCCTCTAACTATTTCGGGAACTGCATCTTTGGAGGACTATTCAACAGATTTTGCAACAAAGGGTGTTAAAACCGTTGCTGGAGGAAACGGCGAAGGAAATGCATTAAACCAATTGGACAACCCTTATGATGTTCACTCAGATAATATTGGAAACATTTACATTGCTGACCATAATAATGGTCGTATTGTTAAGTGGGAGTTTAATGCATCACAGGGAGTTGAATTAATATCATCAATTTCTGATCTTGAAGCTTTACATGTAGATAACTCTGGTAATATTTATGTTGTTAGTGGTAACTCTGTTATTAAATATTCACTTGTTGACGGTTCTTATTCGGCATCCACAGTGGCTGGAGGAAATGGTGGAGGAAATGCACTTAATCAATTAAATAATCCCAAAGGAATTGATTTAGATAGTTCAGGTAATATATATATTGCTGATGCCTCTAACAACAGAATTATGAAATGGATTCCAGGTGCAACTGAAGGTGTTATTGTTGCACAAGGAAATGACAGTACGTTAAATTATCCAAGAGACGTTGCTGTTGATAGCTCTGGAAACCTATACATAGCAGATTGGAATAACCAACGAGTCATGAAATGGATACCGGGAGAAAATGAAGGTTCCTCGATTTATGGATATATATATTATCCGATGTCTGTTGAGATAGATGATTTGGACAATGTTTATGTAGTACAACACCATTCTCATGTTGTTAGAAAATACCTTAAAGGAAAATCGTCCTATTTAAATATTATAGGCACTAGTGGTAGCCAAGGTAGCTCAGAATCTAGCCTAAAATTCCCATGGTTTGTACATGTTAGTAATAGTGGTGATGTTTATGTAGCTGACAATGACAATAATCGAATCCAAAAACTTACAGTAAATCCTGAGATAAAAATAGCATCTGGAGATACAACAGGTACTGTAACCTTTTCATCCTTGAGTGATTTTGACGATGAAGAGGATGAGACTATTATTATTACCCCAAGCACATCTGTTACCAACGCCACAAGCACCATTACAGATGCTTCTACAATAACAATTACAGATAATGACGATCCTCCGTCAGTATCTTTTGCTTTAAGTTTTCCAACTATTAATGAAAATTCCTCATCAAATGTTACATTAACTGCAACTCTTTCACGACTTAGTGGTAAATCTATTGAGATTCCATACACTGTTGGAGGTACAGCTACTGAAAACACTGAATTTACAGTTTCCTCAAGTCCAATAACAATACCAGCGGGATCTACAACTGGAACTATGACCATATCCACAAACGGTTTAGACGACTCAGATGTTGAACCTATTGAAACCATTATTTTAACTTTTGGAACTTTAGTTAACGTAACATCTACTGAGACCGATGTTACCTTGAATCTATTAAGTGATGACAAACCAACAGTTGATAGTCTTGTAATAAACGCAACGACAATTGAAGAGAACGGAAGCACCAGCACGATAACAGCTACTTTAAGCGAAGTTCATTCAAGAAATGTTATTATACCGTTAACTATTACAGGTACAGCCACATTAGATCAAGATTACGAAACTGAGTTTTCCTCGAAAGGAGCTTCTGTTTTGGCAGGAGGAAATGGCTATGGAAATGCTTTAAATCAACTTCATAGTCCTGATGATATTACTATTGATTCTTCTGGCAATATTTATGTTTCTGATTATCAAAATAATCGTATTGTAAAATGGCTTCCAGGTGCAATTGAAGGAATTGTTATTATTTCAAATGTTTATCCAAAAGGAATTCATGTTGATAATTCTGAGAATATTTATGTTGTTGATTATAGTAGACATAGAGTTCTAAAATATACTCTATCAGGTGGTTCTTACACAGAAAGTATTGTAGCTGGTACTGGACAATACGGAGAGTCACTTAATCAACTTAATCATCCAAATGGAGGTATTCATGTTGACAATTCTGGTAATATTTATATAGCTGATACATATAATCATAGAGTCGTAAAATGGGAGCCAGGATCATCAGAAGGTTTAGTTGTTGCAGGAGGAAATGGAAATGGAAGTGCATTAAATCAGTTAAGTTATCCTCGTGGAGTTTCTTTAGATTCCTCTGGAAATATATACGTTGCCGACACTGGTAATTCGCGAATAATGAAATGGTCCCCAAGTTCATCAGAGGGAACAAAAATATTAGATGGTTTATCTCTATCTATAGCTTCTCCAGTGGGTATTTATATAGATTCATTTGATAACATTTACACAGTACTTAATGGTCATAGTAAAGTTGTAAAACATAGTCTTTTAAACGGTTCTTATACTCAGAGTGTAATAGCTGGAGGAAATGGAAGTGGAAGTGCATTAAATGAATTAAATAGACCTAATGGATTTTTTGTTGATGATAATGGAAATATTTATATAGCTGATACTAATAATCATCGTATAATAAAACAACAAATTAAACCAGAAATTGAGATTGTAGCAGGATCAAGTACGGGAGCTATTAAATTTAGATCTTTAGCAGATCTTTCTGATGAAGATGACGAAACCATTATAGTAACTCCAAGCACAACTGTTTCTAATGCAACTAGTTCAATAACCGACGTCAAAACAATAACCATCACTGATGACGATGTTGCGTCAACTGTTTCTTTTGCATTTAGTTCACCAAACATAGATGAGGATTCCTCAACTGATGTTACTTTAACCGCTACTTTAAACGAACCTAGTGGAAGAGAAATTAAGATTCCTTTCACTGTTGGTGGAACTGCGACTGAGACAACTGAATTTACGGTTTCAAATAGTCCAATAACAATACCTGCAGGATCAACAACTGGAACTGTGACTATATCTACAACCGGTCTAGACGATACAGATGTAGAACCTATAGAAACTATAATATTAACTTTTGGAACCTTAGTAAATGCTACAACTACTGAAACCGATGTCACTTTAAATCTTTTGAGTGATGATAAACCAACTGTTGAAAGCATTAGTTTAGATAGTGAAACGATCGATGAAGATGGAAGTACGAGTACAATAACCGCTACCATTAGTGCTGTTCATTCAAAGGATGTAATAATTCCATTAGTTCTTACTGGTACTGCACAAAAGGATTCAGATTATTCAATTGGATTTGCTTCAAGAGGAGCTAGTACTGTTGCTGGAGGAAATGGTGAAGGGAATTCATTAAATCAGTTTAGATACCCAAGAGGCATTACCATGGACAGTTCCGGTAATATATACGTTGCCGACACTGATAATTCGCGAATAATGAAATGGGCCCCAGGTGCAACCAAGGGAGAAGTTATTATTACAGGTGTATATCCAATGGCAATTCATGTTAATAATTCAGGAAATATTTATGTTTCAGATTATAATGGACATCGTGTTTTAAAATACACTCTATCAAACGGTTCCTATACTCAAAGCGTTGTAGCTGGTGGAAATAACTCTGGAAATTCCTTAAATCAGTTAAATAGACCATGGGGAATTTATTTAGATAGTTCAGAAACTCTTTATGTAGCAGACACTTATAACCACAGAATTGTGAAATGGTCTAGTGGAGCTAGTCAAGGCGTTCTAGTTGCGGGAGGAAATAATGAAGGAAATGCATTAAATCAATTAAGATACCCACGTAGTGTTAATTTAGATTCCTCTGGAAATATATATGTTTCTGATTCTGATAATAACCGAATAGTTAAATGGGCTCCTAACTCTAACGTTGGTGTTGATTTATTTGGTTATGTGCACCAACCTAGAGAAATTAAATTTGATTCTAATAAGAATCTTTATGTTGTTCAACATTACAATCAAAATATTCGTAAGTATTCTTTTTCAAATGGAACCTATTCTAATTCATCTTATTCTGATTTGAGTTCTGAATTTAATAATGGAAATATTAATTATCCTAATGGAATTTATATTGACGAATTTGACAATATTTATGTTGCTGATAGACAAAATCAAAGAATTGAAAAACTCCAACTAAGTCCTGAAATTGTTGTTTCTGCTGGTTCAACAACAGGAACAGCATCATTTAAGTCAAATTTAGACAGTTCTGATGAGGACGACGAAACTATCATAGTAACTCCAAGCACATCTGTTTCTAATGCTACTAGTTCAATAACTGATGCCAAAACAATAACTATCAACGATGATGATGATGCTCCAACTGTCTCTTTTTCTTTAAGCTCACCAAGTATTGATGAAAATTCATCTTCAGTTGTTACTTTAACTGCTACTTTGAATATAGTTAGTGGAAAGTCAATTGAGATACCATATACAGTTGGTGGCACAGCGACTGAAACTACTGAATACACAGTGTCTTCAAGCCCAATAACAATACCTGCAGGATTAACAACTGGAACAGTTACTATATCGACAAATGGTTTAGACGATAGTGATGTAGAGTCTATTGAAACCATAATTTTAACTTTTGGAACGCTAGTAAACGCTACAACTACTGAAACTGATGTCACATTAAATCTTTTAAGTGACGATAAACCTACTGTTGATAGCTTTACCTTAGATACCGGATCAATTGCAGAAAATGGGGGAGTTAGTACACTAACTGCAACCATAAGTGCTCTACATTCAAAAGATATAACTATTCCACTAACAATTACTGGAACAGCAACAATTAACGTTGATTATACAACAGAGTTTACTGACAAAGGATTAGTCACAACTGTTGCAGGAGGAAATGGTAATGGGAACTCAGCAAATCAGCTAAGATATCCACATGGTTTAGCAATGGACAGTTCAGGAAATATATATGTTGCCGATACTGATAATAGTCGAATAATGAAATGGACGCCAGGTGCAAGTGAAGGAATTAGTATTATTACAGGAATTTATACTTTGGGTATTCATGTAGACGATTTAGATAATATTTATGTGTCAGATTATTATTCAAATAGAGTTCTAAAATATACTCTATCAGATGGTTCTTACACTCCAAGTGTTGTAGCTGGTGGAAATAATTCCGGAAGTAATTTAAATCAATTAAATAGACCATTTGGTATTTATGTTGATGATTCAGAAAATGTCTATGTAACCGATCGTGAGAATCACCGTATTATGAAATGGCCTAAAGGTTCTAGTGAAGGTATAGTTGTTGCTGGAGGAAATGGTCGGGGGAACTCATTAAATCAGTTAAATTATCCATACGATGTTTCATTAGATAGTTCAAATAATATTTATGTTGCTGACGAAAGTAACTATCGTATAATGAGATGGGCTCCAAATTCAAGTGAAGGTGTTATTATTGCTGGTGGTAATTATGGAAATGGATTAAGTGAGCTTAGATATCCAAGAGGAGTAGACTTAAATTCTGATGGAGTTATGTTTATAACTGATTCTGAAAACCATAGAATTATTAAGTGGATTCCTGGTAAAAGTTCAGGAACAGTTATAGCTGGTGGGAATGGTAATGGAAATAATATGAACCAATTAAATTCTCCTTGGGCAGCTTTAGTTGGTTCAGATGGAAATTTATATGTTGCAGACCGAAATAATCATCGAATACAAAAAGTTGATTTAAATTCTAAAATTGTAATTAAAGCTGGGTCTATATCCTCTGATATTAAATTTACTTCAATTAATGATTCTTCTTACGAGTTTGACGAAACAATTATTGTAACTCCAAGCACATCGCCTACAAATGCAACAAGCTCATATTCTGACCCATATAACGTCACAATAGTTGACGATAGTGAACCTCCTACAGTTACATTTTCTCTAAGTTCAGCGTATATTAATGAAAACTCACCAACTGATGTACTTTTAACGGCTTCAATGTCCTCTGTAGCTGGTAGACCTATTGAAATTCCTTTTACTTTAAGTGGAACTGCCACTGAAACTACAGAATATACAGTGTCTTCAAATTCAATAAACATATTAGAAGGTTCAAATAAAGGATCCATTAGTATTTCTACAAATGGATTAGACGACACAACTGTTGAAACTGTAGAAACTATAATATTTACTTATGGAACTATCGTTAATGCAAATTCAACAGAAACTGAGACTACTTTAAATCTTTTAAGTGATGATAACCCAACATTAAATAGTGTAGAATACAGTAAAACTTCTTTTGCTGAACACGAGTCTGTTAAAATTAGTGCTACTATTAGCGAATCTCACTCAAAAGATATTACAATCCCTATTTCCTTGTCTGGATCATCTAAATTGGATGTTGACTATTCAGTTGAATTTTTTTCAAAAGAAGTTCCTTCCCTTCTTTTTGGACAAGGTCAAGGATGGGGGTTAAATCAATTAACTAGACCAAAATCATTTACTAATGACGATTCTGGAAATATTTATGTTGGTGATGATAACAACAGAATAATAAAAATTAAATCAGGCTCAAGTGAAGGTGAAGCTGTAATTACTGGAATTAGTGGTCCTTATGGTGTTCAAGTAGATACTAATGGATATATATATGTAACAGAACATCATCAACATAGAGTTCTAAAATATACTCTCAATGGTGATAGTTACATATTTGATGCTGTTGTTGCTGGAGGAAATAATAGTGGAAGTAATTTAAACCAACTGTACTATCCCTCACAAATTTATTTAGATAGTTCTGATAATTTGTATGTTGTTGATTCTCAAAATCATAGGATTGTTAAATGGTCTCCTGGAGCTACTGAAGGAATCGTTGTAGCTGGAGGAAATGGACCAGGAAACGAATTAAATCAGCTTAGATACCCATCAGATCTTTCTGTTGACTCTAATGGAACTATTTTTATTTCAGATTGGGATAATAGAAGAATAGTTAAATGGGAGGCTGATGCAAACGAAGGTGAAATAATATATTATGATAATGGTAGTTATTACGGAAATTATATGTCTATTGAAGTAGATCAAGATTCTGGGGTAATATATTCTACAGATTTATATGATAATAGAGTTTACAGGTTTATTCCACTTGATGATGGAAAATATAAAAGGACAGTTATTGCTGGAGGAAACGGTAGTGGAAATAATTTAAATCAACTTAATTATCCTAAAGATGTTCTAATTGATAGTGATAATAATTTAAATATTTTAGATGAAAATAATCATCGAATTATTAAGGTTCAGTTAAGTCCAGAAATTATGATTAAATCTGGTTCAACTAAAGGAGATTTTACAATTACTGGTTTTGAGGATAGGGTAGATGAGGGAGACGAAACAATTATAGTTACACCAAGCTTATTAGCAACTAATGTAATTACTGAAATTAATGATGCAACCACCCTATCATTATTAGACAATACTATTTCACTTGTTCAAAAAGATGATCCTTTTTTAGGTCTTTCTAAAAGTTCTGTTTCCTGGGGTGATTTTGATAATGATGGAGATAAAGATGTTGCAATTATGGGAGTAAGTAATGTTGACGGTGCTTTCAATGATATTTACAGAAACAACGATGGATCATTTGCAAGAATGAACCAAAATTTTGTAAATCTTTATGATGGCGATCTTTCATGGGTTGATTTAAATAAAGATGGATACTTAGATTTAGTAGTTTCCGGTTACAATGAAACACCTCAAATAAATGTTTATATAAGCAAAAATAAAGCTCAATTTTTTGAAAGATCAGAAAATACTTATGGATTACCTGAGCTTTTTGCCTCCAAAATGGCATGGGGTGATTTAGATAATGATGGAGATATTGATTTAGCTATATCAGGAATTGATGCCCAAAACAACAATGTATTTCATATTTATTATAGAGAAAATGGCAAAGATAATTTTGTAAAAGAAACTCAATTTAATGGTAGTGTAGCATCAAATGGATTTTTAGAAATAGTTGATATTGATCTTGATGGAGATAATGATATTAAATTTCCAGGTGGTATTAATATTAATTCATTTTTTAGATCTGAATACAATCCTTGGTATAATGATGGAGGAGGTAATAAAAATTCTAGTTTAGGTTTTTTCAAAACCTCTGGCGCACAACGTTTGGAGTATATACAAATGGGTGAGGATGGAAATGGCAATATACAATCTAATGCTTCTCAATGGGGTATTAATTTGAAATTAAAAAATGGAGATATAGCTATTGGGGATTACGATAATAATGGATTAGATGATATAGTATTTACAGGGGAAGACAAAAATGGAGTTCCTGTCACTAAGTTATTTGAGGGAATTTCAAACGGTTATGGTGGATTTAATTGGGTTGAGTCTTCAATTGAACTGGTAGGTCTTAGAGAATCTACAGCTGACTGGGTAGATTATGATATGGATGGAGATTTAGATCTTTTTATAACTGGTTTGGATTCAAGTTCTGCTAGAACTATTCTTTATGAAACAGAAATTACAAATAAAGATAATCAAGCCCCACCCAAAGTAACAGGACTAAAGGCTGAAGACTTAGGTAATGGAAAAATTAAATTTAGCTGGGATACTCCATCCGATGATTTTTCAAACAATATAGGATATGTATTGCGTTTAGGAACAACACCAGGAGGGACAGAACTTTCAAATACGTTCAGTAACTTAGAAACAGGTAATAGATTAATTACTCTTCCGCCTCCAATTTATTCAAATTCATATGAAACTAGTTTGGAACCGGGCACTTATTACTTTGCAGTTCAGGCTATTGACGGTGGATTAAAAGCAGGGGAGTTTTCTGATGAATCTTCATATACTCTGAAATACGAATGGAAGTTGCTTAATCAAGGAGGAATAGTTGATCGAAAAATTCAAAGTTATGAGAATCCGGTTATGAAAGTAGGGGATATCGATAATGACAATGATTTGGATTTAATATATGGAACAAATGATGGATCAGAAACTAGAGTTTACACTTACAACGGAGTTAGACTAGTTCAAGAAGATGGAAATGGTTATGCACGAAATATTAGAAATTCTAGAAATATCACTGATATTGATATTGATGATATTAACAGCGATGGTTTATCTGATATTGTTATCAATTCATTTGCAAATACAAATAATAGTCAACTTAGAGTCTACTTTGGAAGTGAGACTGGTAATATGGAAGAACGAGGTATTGATTCAGGTCTTTATAAAGGCAAAGTCAAAATTATTGATATGAATAATGATGGTCAGTCAGAAGTTGTTTTAATAGGACTAACTGCAGACAATACATCTGGAAAACCTAAAATTTATATTTATGAAATGAACTCTGACAGATCATTTGTAAAAGTTGATATTTCTGAACAAATTGACGATTTAACTGGAGCTTCATACGATCTAGGTGATGTAGATAATGATCAAGATATAGATATTCTTATAAGTGGTTTTGATGAATCTCAAGGATTGAAGGCTTATATATATAAAAATGTTGGTAATGCAGGTTTAGATTATAAACTCGAAAAAACTACTAATAATATAGCTGCAATTAGAGATGGAACAGTTGATTTTATCGATTTTGATAGTGATGGAGATTTAGATGCTGCAGTTACAGGGACTGGTCTTCAGGGAGATATCTTTGAAATATATAAAAATGATTTGAATGAGGGAAAAGAAAATTGGCCAAGAATTGATTTAGGTCTTACTGGAATGCGAAACGGAAAAACAGATTTAGGAGATTTTAATGGTGATGGATTTACTGATATAATATACTCTGGTTTGCTAGAAGGATCTGGAAAAGTAACTAAACTTGCTGAATATACTTCTGCAACTAATTCTTATGTTGATAGTGCATTTGATGTAAGTGATGTTATTGAAGCCAGTGTTGAATTTGGAGATATCGACGGAGATGGAGATTTAGACTTTGTATTGTCTGGTGAAGATAAGGACGGATTGAGTAATAACTATGATCCTTGGAATAATTCAAAATATATATTTAGAGCCTATCTAAACAAAAGAAATGAATCAGCAGCTGTTTCAGAGCCACAAAGTGGAAGTAGAAGTGGAGCTTCTGTTTCTAATTCATATGTTGAAAATGCGCCACCGTCAGTACCTGAAATAATATCAACAGAAATCCTTTTGTCAGAGCAAACAGTTGAAGGAAACTTGGTTATTGAATTTTCTTGGAATGCTTCATCCGATGATTTGACTCCAGTTGAGGGATTAACATATGCCTTAAAAATTGGAACAACTGAAAACGGAGAAGAGATTATGTCTGCTAATTCAAATTCAAATGGACAAAGGAAAACAGCCGAAAAAGGAAATGCCGAGCATAACCTAAAATGGAAAGTTAGTCTACCTGACGGTGTTTATTATTGGTCAGTTCAAGCTATTGATGCTTCATTTAATGGATCTGAGTTTAGTAAACCTCGTCAATTTTTGGCTAGCTCAGATTTTAAACTAGGGGATTCAAACGGAGATCAGTCAGTAAACATTTTAGATCTTACAAATATTATAGATAAAATTTTAGGAAATGATGTGTCTGTATGGATTAATACTACATCAGATATAAATAATGATGGTGTAATAGATGTTTTAGATGTTTCTGGGGTGGTTAATTTAATTCTAAATTCTAATGAAACTGGCTTAGCATATGGCGTTGATCCTGTAAGAAATCTTAATTACTTCTCGATTGTCCCAGTTGGTGAAATGGAATTAATTTACAGTGGAAATAAGGTTTATTTTGAAAGTGAAGAAGTTATTTCAGGATTACAGTTTACTATCAATAAATCAATTGATCATTTAATTAACAAAGATTTAAATGAAAATCTAAATATAATTAGTTTCAAAGAAGATGATAATAATATTACATATATAATATATTCAAATGATAATCAGTCAATTGCAGATTATTCTAATGTTTTATTAAGCTATGTTGATAAAAAGCTCAAAGAATACGAAATATCTGATATTAAAGCAGCAACACCAGATGGATTGCCTCTGATAGCAAAATATAAAGACGAAAGTTTCTTTGATGAAGAAAATGAGATTTTAAAGGTATATCCAAATCCTACTAAAAATAACTTAAATATATTAGGTTCAATTGTAAATGATTTAAATATAATTGATGTAAAAATATACAACACTATTGGAGTAATGGTACACGAAGAGTCTTTTGACTCAATTGAAAGATTTAGACAACTTGATCTAAGCAGTTTAACTTCTGGTGTCTACGTCATTGAAATAAATACGATTCTGGGAAAAAATATTAAAAAGACAAAGATTTATAAATTCGTTAAAAATTAAATGAGACTTTATCAATTAATGTAAACTATGTTTAAATAATTATCTTTATTTTTAAACAAATTAATTTTAAATCATATATGGCAAAATCTCAACAAACTTTTAATAAACTTGAAAAAGAAAAAAAACGTTTAAAAAAACGAGAGGATAAAAGAAAAAAAATGCTAGCTCGAAAAGAAGCTAAAGCTAATGGTGAATATCAAGTTAATGAGTTTGTGTATGTTGATTATAACGGAAATTTTACAGATACTCCGCCAGATCCAGCTGAAAAAGAAAGAATAAGTGCTGAAAGCATAGTTATTGGTGTTCCAAAATCATCAGATCCAAAAAAAGACGGATATACCGGAAAAGTAAGCTTCTTTGATCATTCAAAAGGTTTTGGTTTTATAGTTGATCCCGAAACACAAGAACAATTCTTTGTTCATATTTCTGAATGTATCGATGAAATTAAAGAAGGTGATAAAGTTTCATTTGATACGGTTAAAGGTACTAAAGGTTTAAACGCTGTTAAGGTTAAAGTAATTGGTTAATTGAACTATAATTTATATTATGTTAAATCCAATTTGTTTTTAATAAAAACATTAGTTAAATGAAAAAATTTATTCTATATACTCTACTATCGCTTGTTACACTAGGATTAATTGGTTATATATATATAACAGTAACTCCTCCAGCAAGTCCATTAGAAACTGTTACTTTTCAAGAAAATGGTAATGATATTTCAATAACTTACAGCAGACCTTACAAAAAAGACAGGCTTATTTTTGGAGAAGAATCTGATGGTGCTTTGGTTCCATTTAATAAATATTGGAGAACTGGTGCTAATAATCATACTACTATTGAACTTAAAAATTCAATAATAATTGACAACAACACATTAAATTCAGGACTTTATTCTATATATACTTTTCCTGGGAAAGATTCATGGGATGTTGTTTTTAATGAAACCAACAGTTTTTGGGGTATTATGCAACCCGACCCTGAAAAAGATTTATTTACAATCTCTACCCCTTCAAATTCTCTTGATCAATCTATTGAGCAATTTACTATTGATTTTATTCCATCTCCCCCTGATGGACCTCCTTCAACTGGAATAAGATTAAGATGGGATTTAACAGAAGTTGTCATTCCTTTTAATTAAAAATGTTTTCTTTTAAAAATTTTTTAAAAGGATCTGCATTTATTTTATCAATTCTTTTTTTAATACTGTTAGTTACTGGAATATCTTACTATGCCATAGATTATGTACAAAAGAAAAATAATTTAATGGATATAGAGGAGTATTCCCCTATTGCATCATTAGTTGTTGATGAAAATATCGTTAAAAAATCAAAATATCCTTTTATTGATGTTCATAGCCATCAATGGGATATGTCTTATTCAAACCTAAAAAAATTGGTTTCTGAAATGGATAGTTTAAATATGGCATATATGATAAACTTGAGTGGATCTGGTTTTGGTACCTTTTTGGGAAACCAAGCTTTGATGGATAAAAACTTAGAAAAATCATTATCTAATGTCAAACAAAACTATCCTGAAAGGTTTGGTGTTTTTGTCAATATTGATTTTAAGAAAATAGATGATGATAATTTTGCACAAAACTCTGTTAAAATAATTGAAAATGCTGTTAATCAAGGAGTGATTGGATTAAAAGTTTACAAAGACTTAGGTTTATCAATCAAAGATTCTTCAGGTAAAAGAGTCAAAGTAGATGATCCAAGATTATCACCAATTTGGGAAATATGTGGAAAATTAAAAATACCAGTTTTGATTCACTCTGGTGAGCCCTCCCCTTTCTTTGACCCCATCGATAAATACAATGAAAGATGGTTACATGCTAGGCAAAAACCAGGTAGTTTTCGTCCTCCTGAAAAATTTCCTTCATTTAAAACCGTAATGAGCGAACAGTCAAATATGTTTGAAAAACATCCAAACACAACTTTTATCAATGCACATATGGGATGGATGGCAAATGATTTAGATGCTCTAGGAAAACATTTAGATAAATTTCCTAATGTATATACTGAAATTGGAGCTGTTATTGGAGAATTGGGAAGACAACCTAGAAGAGCAAGACAGTTTTTTCTAGATTATCAAGACAGAATAATGTTTGGTAAAGATACCTACAAAAAGAGTGAATTTGATGTATATTTTAGAGTGCTTGAAACATCTGACGAATATTTTGACTATTATAGAAAACGTCATGGTCTTTGGAAAATGTATGGACTTAATCTTCCTGACGAAGTTTTAAAGAAAGTGTATTACAAAAATGCATTAAAGCTTTTTCCAAACATTAATGTCAAAATGTTTCAATAATTATCATATTTTTAAATTGTTTAGTGATTTTGTTATTAAATAATTTGTAATTAACTATGCAGAATTAAATTAAAATCATGATAGTTGGTGTTCCAAAAGAAATAAAAAATAATGAATACAGAGTTGGAATGACTCCCTCTGGAGTCAATTCTTTTGTTAATAACGGACATAAAGTTTTTGTACAAAAAAACGCAGGTCTTGGTAGTGGTTATAGTAATAGTGATTACAAAGAAGTTGGTGCTGTAATTTGTGATACTATTGAAGATGTTTATTCAAAATCAGAGATGATTATTAAGGTTAAAGAACCATTAAAATCAGAATATTCATTAATTAAAGAAGGTCAAATAATCTATACTTTTTTTCATTTTGCTTCTTCGGAGGAGCTAACAAAAGCTATGATTGATTCTAAGAGTATATGCATTGCTTATGAGACTGTTCAAAATCATGACAATTCTCTTCCCCTACTAACTCCAATGTCTGAAGTTGCTGGAAGAATGGCTGCTCAACAAGGCGCTAAATTTTTAGAAAAACCCCAAGATGGATTTGGTATTTTACTTGGTGGTGTTCCTGGTGTCAAACCTGCAAATGTTATAATCCTTGGAGGAGGCGTTGTTGGTTCTGAAGCTGCTAAAATGGCTGCAGGTTTAGGGGCTAATGTTACTATTTTTGATATAAATTTAGATAGGTTAAGATATTTAGATGATGTAATGCCAAAAAATGTTTTTACTCAATTTTCAAGTAATTATAATATTTCTCAAGCAATAAAATCTGCTCATTTAATAATTGGAGCTGTTTTAATTCCTGGTGGAAAAGCGCCAAATTTAATAACAAGAGGTATGTTGAAAACTCTACAGCCTGGAACTGTATTAGTTGATGTCGCTGTAGATCAAGGTGGATGTTTTGAAACAACTCACCCTACTACTCATGAAAATCCAACTTATATAATAGATAATGTACTTCATTATAGCGTTGCAAACATGCCAGGTGCTGTTCCTGCTACTTCTACTGAGGCTCTGACTAACGCAACTATAAAACAAGGTTTAGATATTGCCAATAAGGGATGGATAAAAGCCTGTCAGGATGATAATTCCTTAAAACACGGTTTAAATATAATTAAAGGTGATATTGTTTATAAAGCTGTTGCTGATGCTTTTAGTTTAGAATATAAAAATATAAATGAAATTATTTGAAATGAGTAATATTCCTTCACTTGATTTAAATGATTTTCTTTCAGATGATACTAATAGAAAACAATCTTTTGTTACTGCTGTCGGAAAAGCCTATCAAGAAATTGGATTTCTTTCTCTGAAAGGTCATTTTTTATCAAAAAATAATATTGATGATTTGTACAAGCAAATAAAGTTATTTTTTGATTTACCACTTGATTCTAAATCAAAATATGAGTTTGAAGGGTTTAAAGGCCAAAGAGGTTACACATCTTTTGGAAAAGAACATGCAAAAGGAAAAAAAGAGGGCGATTTGAAAGAATTTTGGCATTTTGGTCAATATTTAAGTGTTCAGGATAAAAAAATATATAATTATCCTGATAATCCTTATGTTAAGGAAGTTCCAGATTTTAATAAAGCAGGAGAAAATACATACAAAGCCTTAGAAAAAACTGGCTTATATGTGCTTAGAGCAATAGCATTATTTCTAGATCTCGATGAATTTCATTTTGACCAATATGTAGTAAATGGAAATAGTATTTTAAGGCCTATTCACTACCCTCCGATCACAAAGGAACCAGATAACGCTGTTAGAGCTGCTGCACATGGTGATATTAATCTAATTACTCTACTTATGGGTGCGCACGGAAAAGGTCTTCAAGTAAAAAATAACAAAGGTGAATGGATTGATGCAATTGCAAAAGAAGATGAAATTGTTGTTAATGTTGGAGATATGTTGTCTAGATATACAAATAATAAATTAAAATCTACCATTCATAGAGTCGTTAACCCTCCAAAAGAATATTGGAGTAAATCAAGATACTCAATTCCGTTTTTTTTACATCCTATAGGATCAATGAAATTAAATGTTTTAGAAAATTGTATTGATAAGGAAAATCCAAAAAAATATGATGATATTACAGCTCATGATTTTCTTATTAACAGGTTAATTGATATAGGTGTAATGAAAAACTAATGAAAAAATTTTCATCTCTTAGTGATCTTAAATCTTTAATTGATTCTGAAGAATTAAAGAAATCAGAGCGAATAATTAATCCCTCCACTAAAACAAAAGTTATACCACAAAGCTTAGAAGCTCATTTTAGTGTTAAAGGTAGAGCTGGAAAACCTGTAACAGTAATTAAAGGATTCAATGGTTCTAAAGATGAACTGAAAAATCTTGCTAAACTTCTTAAAAATAAATGTAGTGTCGGTGGTTCTGTTAAAAATAATGAGATAATTATTCAGGGAAAATATAGAGAAAAAATTACCTTAATTTTAGAAAGTCAAGGTCATAAAGTAAAAAGAGTTGGAGGTTAACCCTCATGCTCTTCAATTCCAGAATTTTTAAATAGCATAAATAATAACACTAAAAGCTGTGCACCAATAAAAACATTACCAATCCAATTATCATTATTTAATACGATTATATCAGCTGCAATTTCAAATACTATTAAGCCAGCAAATACATTTAGTCTATTGTCATAAAATAAAGCAGAAACTCTTTTATAATAAGATGCCATTCCAAACCATATTACAGGGATTAATGAGACTATAATTGTAATAATCCAAAAAGGTGTAAATGAAGTCTTCAACGCTTCTAAAAAATCATCCGGATTGCTTTCAATTTTTTCTTCAAATGCTTTTTGATCAAATCCCTCAGGGTTTTGCATATCTATCTCAGCATATTCAATAGCAAACATTCCAAAAAAAGCAAATATTATAATCATTGCGGGAATAGATAATACTATTGAAAATAGTATTCTTAGAAAGTATGTTGTTCCACTTATAGTTCCTGAAAACTGAAAAAATTTCTTCATTTTATTTTATTTATGTCTTAATAATAATTAAACATTTAATGTGTTATTTCCTATAAATATAAAAAAAATAAAAAACATTCTTGTTAGAACGTTAATTATCTCTATCTTCAAAATCTTCTTTATTGGATTTATTGATTCTATTAATAATAGCGAAAACTAAAAGAATTCCTCCAATAATTAGCCAAGTTAAGGTCATTTATTATTTTAATTTAACACTTGTTCCATAAGCTAAAACTTCAGCAGCTCCTTGAGATATTACAGAGGTCATGAACCTAACATTAACAATAGCATCTGCTCCTGATTTTTTTGCATCCTCAATCATTCTTGATAAAGCTTGTTCTCTAGATTGAGCTTGTAGTTTAGTGTATTCTTCTATTTCACCGCCAACTAAATTTTTAATACTTGCAAAAACATCTCTAGCTACATTTCTTGCTCTTACTGTAGATCCTCTTGCAATTCCCAAAATTTCTGAAATTTCTTTTGATGGAATTGTTTCAGTAGTACTTATTATCATATGTTTTTGTTTTAAAGTTAATTATAATTTAATTAATTCCATTTGATAGGTTTTTCCCCTATACTGTTCAAGAAATTATTACATAAGCTAAAATGTTTGTTTCCAAACCAATAACCTCTGTTAGCACTCAGTGGAGATGGATGACCGCTTTTAAGTATTAAATGATCTTTTTTAATTATTAATTTTTCTTTTTTTTGTGCATATCCACCCCAAAGCATAAAAACAATTTTTGATTTTTCTTTAGAAATTATTTTAATCACTTCATCTGTAAATTTTTCCCATCCAATTCCTGAATGACTCCCTGGTCTACCCTCTTCTACAGTTAAAACAGAATTTAATAAAAGAACCCCCTGTTTTGACCAATCAATAAGATCTCCATTTGTTCTTAATTTAAAATTTAAGTCAGATGATATTTCATTAAAAATATTTTTTAAAGAAGGTGGAAGGATTTGATTATTACAAACAGAGAAAGCCAAACCATTTGCTTGTCCTTTTCCATGATATGGGTCTTGACCAATAATTACAACTTTTAATGATTTTAGTGGACAACTTCTAAATGATGAAAAAATATTCTTCTTTTCTGGAAAGCAGTTTGTGTTTTTGTACAAATTATCAATATCTAATTTGAGTTTCTTAAAGTAATCTTTTTCAAATTCAGATTTTAAAACTTTGGCCCATGTTTTGTTTATGTTTGTCTTCAATTAATTTGATTAATTTTATAGTTTTAATATACAATTACTTTGGCAATTCTTAAGAAAACATTGGAAGACTTAGAGTTTGATTTAGTTATTGACAATATAGTTTCAAATTGTGTTTCTAGTTTAGGTAAAACTAAAGCAAAATCCATAAGACCATCGACAGATTTTAATGATATAGATTTTTCTTTAAACTTAGTGTCTGAGTATTTATCTTCAATTGAGAATGACAATACGTTCCCAAATCATTTTTTTGAGTCTATTTCAAGTGAAATAAAAATTATTCAAATATCTAATAGTCAACTTGAAATAGAATCTTTTAGAAAAATTAAAACAGTAGTAGATCTAACTTTATTACATATTAAGTTTTTAAAGAAGTTTAAAACTTATTATGCTAACATTTTTCAATTGGTTAAAGACTTGTCTGTTTGTAAAGAGATAATTAATGAAATAAATTCAATAATTGACAAATATGGTTTTATAAAGGATAACGCCACCAATGAACTCTTAAATATTAGAAATAATATTAATCAAACGAAATCAAAAATAAGACAATCTTTTTCTACTGCTTTAAATTCTTGTAACAGCAATGGATACCTTGATGAAATTAAAGAATCACTGATTGATAATAGAAGAGTTTTAGCAGTCAAAGCAATGTATAGAAGAAAAGTTAAGGGACAAATGATGGGGAGTTCAAAGACAGGGAGTATAGTCTATATTGAACCACAAGAAACTTTAACGCAAAGCAGAAAACTACAAGACTTGTTATATGATGAAAGTCAGGAAATAAAAAAGATACTAAGAGATCTTACAGCTTTTCATTTACCTTATATTGATGTTTTATCAGATTATCAAAACTATTTAACTGAAATAGATTTAATTTATGCAAAATCAAAATATGCTTTCTTAATTAATGGAATCAAACCTAATTTAACTTCAAAACGAACAACAAGTTTAATTAAAGCTTACCATCCACTTCTTCTAATATCTAATAAAAATTCAAATCTTAAAACCTATCCTCAAACAGTAAGTTTAGAAATTGAAAATAGAATTCTGGTTGTTTCAGGCCCAAATGCAGGAGGAAAAAGTATTACACTTAAAACAATAGGTTTGTTGCAAGTTATGTTACAAGCTGGAATTTTAATACCTGTTCATCATTCTAGTGAGATGTGTGTATTTAAAAATGTTATTTCAGACATTGGAGATAATCAATCAATAGAAAACCAATTAAGCACATATAGTTACAGGTTAAAGAACATGAATTCTTTTTTAAAAAAATGTAATTCAGAAACACTTTTTTTAATTGATGAATTTGGAACTGGATCTGATCCTGAGCTTGGTGGTGCTCTAGCGGAAATTTTTTTAGAAGTTTTTTATGAAAGAAAAAGTTTTGGAGTAATAACAACACACTATTCAAATTTAAAGCTTTTAGCTAACGAACTTCCTCACATGTCTAATGCCAATATGGAATTTAACCATAAAACACTAGAACCAACCTTTAATTTAGTTTTAGGACAAGCAGGAAGCTCTTTTACTTTTGAAGTTGCTCAAAAAAATGGAATTCCTTACAGCTTAATTAATAAAGCCAAAAAGAAAATTGAAAGAGGAAAAGTAAGATTCGATGCTACTATAGCTAAACTTCAAAAGCAACGTTTAGAATTAGATAAAACAACTGATTCTTTAAAAATTGAAGAAGATAAGTTTAGAAAAGAAAATCAAAAATTAAATGCAACTAATGATAAAATAAAATCAAAGCTTATAAATTATCAGGAGCTTTTTGATTCAAATCAAAGGATGATAACGGTTGGAAATAAGTTAAATGATATCTCAGAGAGATATTTTAATTCAGGGAAAAAAAGAGTTTTAGTTTCTGAATTATTGAAGCTAGTGGATACTTTGAATTCAAAAAGAAAAAATATAAACTTTTCTAAAGCAAAAATTAAAAGAAAGAAAAATAATAAGACAAAAGAAATACTTGAAACAGAATTAAAAAAAATAAGATCAGAGAAAAAAAGAGAAAAAAAATCAAACAAAAAAAGTATTGTAAACTTCAAAATAGGAGATAAAGTTAAAATTGAAGGAAGTTCAACCGTTGGTGTGATTGACTCCATTGAAAAGAATAAAGCGGTAATAAATTATGATACCTTTACTACTCAAACTAACCTATCCAAATTAGAATTTGTCAAATGAAAGAAAATATTGAAAGAATAGTTTATTATGATGGAGTTTGTGGTCTATGTGACGGATTTGTCGAACTATTGGTAAAACTTGACAAAAAAAAGAAACTAAAATTTTCATCGTTACAGGGAAAATCAGGAAAAAGTCTATTAAATAAGTTGAACCTAGATCTAGAAGAATTTGACACAGTGTTGTTTAAAGTGAATGATCAGGTTTACACTAAATCAACAGCTGTTTTTAAAATCATAAATTCTATTGGAGGTATTATAAAATTATTTTTAGTTTTTAACCTCTTACCAAGAAGATTTAATGATTGGATATATTCAAAAGTCGCTAAAAATAGATTTAAAATCTTTGGAAAACTCGATAAATGTGATATATCTAAATTTAATAAACCAGGCCAATTTATAGATTAATATTACCTCTTAACAATTTTAAATGTTTTTCTAACCGTTGGTCCATCCAAGGTTACTAAATACGTTCCTGCTGGTACTCCACCAAGATCTAAATCCGTCTTTCTAGTCGACTGTATCAACTGTTCTCTTGAGAAGATCAAATCTCCTTTAGAACTAAATACTGTCATCATTACCTCAGTGTCTTCTCCATGTACATACACATCAACCTCTCCCTTTGTTGGGTTAGGATAATACAGTATGTCTTCAGAGACAAATACTTCTCTTTCTATTATACCTTGACAATCTAAGTCTGTGGTAATAGTAATCACACTAAGACCTGTTGAAAGCGTTGTTTTAAAGTTATTGCCTTTAACATCAAAACGTTCTCCATTAATGTCTATCGTGTAAGACGAAGATCCGCTTAACTGGAAACTTGTCTCTCTAGTATCGTCGTTAACATCTATAAAGGCAGATAGTGGTTCTGGCTCACTTACATTAACTTCAAAACATTGTTCGTAGTTCTCTTGACCATCCACAGTAAAACAAACCGTATAAGTACCTTTACCAAGACCAGTTACTGAAGCTGTTTTGGTCTCTCCTCCTAGTGAGATCGGATCGTCCTGTCCATCGACTGTAACAGTATAAGAATAACTCGCATCCTC